>NZ_JARJBE010000067.1:0-704 GCF_029269915.1 Rhodococcus sp. C3V | reverse complement strand
AGGGGTTCCGCGCACATTTCCCCGAAAAGTGCCACCTGACGTCTAAGAAACCATTATTATCATGACATTAACCTATAAAAATAGGCGTATCACGAGGCCCTTTCGTCTCGCGCGTTTCGGTGATGACGGTGAAAACCTCTGACACATGCAGCTCCCGGAGACGGTCACAGCTTGTCTGTAAGCGGATGCCGGGAGCAGACAAGCCCGTCAGGGCGCGTCAGCGGGTGTTGGCGGGTGTCGGGGCTGGCTTAACTATGCGGCATCAGAGCAGATTGTACTGAGAGTGCACCATATGCGGTGTGAAATACCGCACAGATGCGTAAGGAGAAAATACCGCATCAGGCGCCATTCGCCATTCAGGCTGCGCAACTGTTGGGAAGGGCGATCGGTGCGGGCCTCTTCGCTATTACGCCAGCTGGCGTCTAGAGGATGTGCTGCAAGGCGATTAAGTTGGGTAACGCCAGGGTTTTCCCAGTCACGACGTTGTAAAACGACGGCCAGTGAATTCTCGGGTAGCAAGCCAACACAATTGTATATGGACATCTTATCAACTGTTATCAAAGAAGGGGATGTCCTAGCACCTAGGGGTAAGAGAATCAAGGAAATTAGACCTGTTATGATTGAGTTTAAAAACCCTATTAGACGCACTACGTTTTTGAAGGGTAGGAACATTAACCCATTCTTCCAAGTAGCAGAATCATTGT
>NZ_JARJBE010000009.1:0-294838 GCF_029269915.1 Rhodococcus sp. C3V | reverse complement strand
TTTCGTCGGTCCGTAAACCTTGGTCAATCCCCTCAGTTCAATCATGAGGAGAACTTTGCCCTACCGGCAATGACCAGCACATCGGCCACAGGTCTAGTTCCGAGTGGTACTCAGGTAGGACACGAAGCCGGACAATCCGGGCATAACCCTGAGAAAACACCCGGAAATGGTCCGTCAGGACGATGCTTGGGCCCAGAACCGCTTGGGAATCCGGCCGGCGTGACGCGCTTCGAAACCTGCTACCACTGCGTGCCGCATCGCCGACGCCATCAACGCGGGATTCTTGGCCCGCGTCACCGCTGTCGCAAGCAGGACGGCGTCGCAGCCCAACTCCATGGCAAGGGTGGCGTCGCTGGCCGTTCCGATTCCGGCGTCGAGGATGACGGGCACACCGGCGCGCTCGACGATCATCTCGATGTTGTGCGGATTCGCGATACCCAGCCCTGTCCCGATGGGTGAACCGAGCGGCATGACTGCCGCGCAGCCGACCTCTTCGAGGCGAAGCGCCAGCACCGGATCGTCCGTCGTGTACGGCAGGACGGTGAATCCGTCGTCCACCAATTGTTCTGCGGCGGAGACGAGTTCGATTGCGTCGGGCAGCAGAGTCCGCTCGTCGGCGATGACTTCGAGTTTGACCCAGTTCGTCTCGAGCGCTTCGCGTGCCAACTGCGCCGTCAGGACCGCTTCGGCGGCGCCCCGACACCCGGCGGTGTTCGGCAACGGTTCGATTCCGAGGCGACGAAGCAGGTCCAGAACGCCGGTGCCGCCTGCCGCGTCGACTCGCCGCATCGCGACGGTGGTCAGTTCGGTACCGGAGGCGACAAGCGCTTCCTCGAGCACCGCAAGGTTGGCGGCGCCGCCTGTCCCCGTGATGAGCCGGGAACCGAAACTGCGGCCCGCGATAGTGAGAAGGTCCTGCTCAGCCACCCTGCACCGCCGTGAGGATCTCGATTTCCCAACCACGTCCGACGGATTCGTCCCAACGCCCGCGAGGAAAGAGCGCACCGTCGACGGCGACGGCGATGCCTTTGCTCGGCAACTCGAGGTGCGTCAGAAGTTCGGTCACCGTGACTGCTCGATCGAACTCGAGATCTTCGCCGTTGACGGTGATCCCGATCGGGACCTGCTCACTCATGAATTTTCCTTAGCTACTGCGAACCGCTCGGGTTCGGTTCCTTTTACCTCGACCAAAGATGTGCCGTTCAGCAACGCGACCGTCGCATCGGCGGTGACGGGCGTCAGCAGGACTCCGTTGCGGCCGTGCCCGGTGGAGACGACAACACGATCGGACACGCGCCCGATCAACGGCAGGTTGTCCGGCGTCATGGGACGCAGACCTGCCGCGCACTCGTACAGTTCGTATTCGCCGATCGCCGGCATCAGTGCCTCGGCGTCGTTGATCAGGTCCCGTACTCCGGCCATCGTGACCTGTGTGTCCTCACCAGACTCGTATTGTGTTGCGCCGACGACGATTCCGTCACCGCGCGGGACGAGGTAGGCGGGCCGCCCGTGGACGCTTCCGCGGATGGTGCGGCTGGGCGCCGGGGTGACTCCAGGCCTACTGCGCAAGCGAAGGATTTCGCCCTTGACCGGGCGTACCGGTAGCCCGGGCCACAGCTTGGGTGACGCGATACCGGCGGTGAGCACTATCTGATCGGTATCGAGTTCGGCGAGGTCGTCGACGGCCCGCGCGATCAATTCGACGCCGGATTCCGCACAGGCCTTCTGCAACGCCGCCAGCAGAAGTCTGTTGTCGACGGCGGACTCACCGACAGCCATCAACCCCGACCGGATGCCCCGGCCCAGCATCGGTTCGAGTTCACGGATGCGCGCGCGACCGAGAACTTCGAGTTCGTGCCCCTGCGAGCTCACCCACTCGGCGATGGTCTGCAGGTCCTGCGCGTCGGCAGCGTCGAGTGCAACCGTCAGCGAGCTGTCCGCGGTGAAGACCGATTGCCCGAATTTTCCGAGCTCCTCACCGAACGTCGGCCACCGTTCCAGGGACGCTGCACCGATTGTCAACGCGGTTTCTTCACCCGGCCAGCCTTCGGAAAGCGGGGCAAGCATTCCGCCCGCCACCCACGAAGCACCTGATCCAATGGACGGGTCGTACAACCGAACGGCCCACCCGTCGCGGGCTGCTCGCCACGCGATAGCGAGACCGATGACACCGCCGCCGACAACCGACACCGTACGAGCGTGTGTACTCACGAAACTCCACCTCCACTTCCTGCGCCGGCATGATCCGGGTCAGGTCTGACGGTCGGGATCTGGTCGCGATCCCCTCTCAGCCCTACGAACCTCGCAGTCACGACAAAAAGTGACGACGACGTTTCAGGACTCCCGTGTCGAACCTTGCTCCCTAGAGGCTACCGTTTGCTCCGTGCACCCCACACATCCCAGTAACGACATCGACCGGCGCGAGCGCCTGGCAGCAGCACGGCTGTACCTGTGCACCGACGCGCGCCGCGAGAAAGGCGACCTCGCGCAGTTCGCCGAGGCAGCATTGTCCGGCGGAGTCGACATCATCCAATTGCGTGACAAAGGCTCTGCCGGTGAGCGCGAGTTCGGCCCGCTCGAGGCCAAGGACGAACTGGTGGCGCTGGGCATTCTCGCGACCGCAGCGCGACGCCACGGCGCATTGTTGGCCGTCAACGATCGCGCGGATCTCGCGATGGCTTCCGGCGCCGACATCCTCCACCTCGGCCAGAACGACATTCCCGTCCCCTACGCGCGAACCGTTGTCGGTGAAGACGTAGTCATCGGCCGTTCGACGAGCAGTCGCGCGCAGGCGAGTCTAGCCGCCATCGAAGAGGGCGTCGACTACTTCTGTACCGGGCCGGTCTGGGCGACACCGACCAAACCGAATCGAAGTGCGTCCGGTTTGGAACTGGTTCGATCGACCGCCGACGCCGCACCGCCGCGGCCCTGGTTCGCGATCGGCGGCATCGACGAGGAACGTCTGCCAGAGCTGCTCGATGCCGGCGCCACGCGCATCGTCGTCGTGCGTGCAATCACGCAAGCATCGGATCCCCAGGCGGCCGCGCAACGCCTCGCCGCAGCCGTCGCTGGGCGCTGAAAGCCGGTAACTGGCGTTCGTCAAGTGTTTGCCGGGCGATTTCCGCACAGTTACGGGTCAGCACGCCTGACTCGAATTGTGAACGGAAGTTGTCCGATCAGACAACAAACTCCCAGTTCCTAGGTGCGATTGGATGTCCGAAAAGTCGGATTAAGTGATCTTGCTCACAGTTGCTTCGATTGCGTGTCACATCCCATTCGGTTTGTTGTAGTTTACCTCCAGTTACTAACTGAACCTAGGAGCACTAAATGGGATCCCTCGACACCGGCTCGCTCAGCACCGAATCGCTCGAAGACCTGAACCTCGGCAAGATCAGCGAGCTGCTCAAGCTCGGTATCACCGCGGTCAGCTTCATCACGGCGCTGAACTCGCTCAGCTGAGCCTCGTTTCGGTCGACGACCGAAACACCGAAGGGCCGGACTCCCGCGGAGTCCGGCCCTTCTGCTGTGTATGAACTGTGAAGACTCGAGTGCTACGACTGCGTACTCGACGCCTCGGACAGGTTCTGGTCACTGCCTGACTGCTCACTGCCTTGGTGGGAACTACCCGACAACCATCCGAATCCGCCGTCCTCGAGCACGACGGTGTGCGGATCGCCGTCCACGGCCACAACAGGCTCGGTCCGGAGGTCGGGCCATGAGGAACCGAAGCCCGGATGCAGCGGCAGTGAGTCGACGTCGGCTTCGCGTACCCACCGCAACTCGGTGCTCTCACCATTGGCAACCGTCGACAGTGGATGCGCCGCGTCAGCCACGACGGTGGTGTAAGTCCACCCGCTCTCGGCGCGCATCGTCACTACTTCCCCGCGGACACGGACGGCGTCCTCGGCGATACCTGCTTCTTCGTGTGCTTCCCGGACGGCAGCGTGCGTCGTGCTCTCGTGTGAGTCCCGCGCTCCGCCGGGCAGTGCCCACGTTCCGCCCTGATGGCTCCACGCCGCACGATGCTGCAGCAAGACCATGGGTGATCCGTCCGAATCGGGGGCACGCAGAAGCAGTCCTGCGGCTCCGTGTTTACCCCAATGCCGAGTACCGTCCGATCCGATGGACCAACCGTCACCGTCACCACGCATCGACTACCTCGCTCCGCCTGCTCTCGCCGTTGTCCCACACTAACCGTTTCAATCTGCTCCAGGTGTAGGTGATGCTTATATGCTCGCGAAGATGCCCTGAATCATTTCTCGGCGGCATCATTTCTCGGTAGCCCGCCTACAGCGAAGTGAGGTGCTCGATGGTCGACCGTGTCGTCCCGTCCATCGAACCCCGGTCGCTGCCGCCCTCCGAGGCCACATCAGTGTCGGCGGAGGACGAGCAGGCACTTCTGCGGCGCGAACTGCAGGCCTTCATGTCCTCGACGCCTGGCCGGTTGACCGTCGTCGGACTGATCCTGATCGCGATCACTTTGATCGCCGGACTCCTCGCCACCGCAGCGATCGAGAACCGCCAGGCGAACCTCGACCTCCTCCTCGTCGAAACCGAGCCTCTCGCCAACTCGGCCCAGAATCTCTACAGTGCGTTGTCCTTGGCAGACGCCGCCGCGGCCACCGCCTTCATCTCCGGCGGCCTCGAACCCGCCGAAGTCCGCGACCGATACACGCAGTCGATCGGTGAGGCCTCTGCGGAGATCGTCCAGGCGTCGGCCGGTCTCGACTCGACCGATCTTGCCGGTCACAGCGCGTTGACCACCATCTCGACCGACCTCTCCGTCTACACCGGGCTGGTCGAAACTGCACGGGCGAACAATCGCGTCGGAAACCCGGTCGGGGCAGCATATTTGAGCGAGGCCTCGCAGTTGATGCAGACCTCGCTGCTGCCGATGGCCCAGCAACTGCACGCCTCGCAGGAGACGCTGGTCTCCCAAGTACAGCGCGATTTCGAGACTCCACCGTGGTGGCCGATCGTGGCGTTCGTCTTCGTGCTGTGCGCGCTGGTGGCGACACAGATGTACTTCTCCCGCAAGAGTCGCCGACGCTTCAATCTCGGGTTGATCCTTGCCTCGCTGGCGGTCGCTGCAGCTCTGCTGTGGCTGCTCACGGTCGGACTGGTCTCCGCACTGGCCACCGGGCGCGCGCTCGACGCCGGGGCCGAGCCACTGCACGAACTGACCGAGGCACGAATCATGGCGCAGCAAGCACGCACCGTGGAAACCCTCACGCTGGCGAGGCGGGATTCGACCGCCGAGGACAACGTGACGTTCACCCGCAAGGTCGATGCTCTGCGGGACATCCTCGAGGGCCTGCAAAGCGACGAACGCGCCCGAGTGAACAGCGAAGTGCTGACCGCCGCACTCGACTCGCGCCAGCAGTGGGTGGCTGCGCACACGCGCATGTACGACCGTCTCGGAAACGGCGACTTCACGTCCGCCGCAGCCATCACCATCGGCGCCGGAGAACAGGATTCGGCCGCGGAGTACGGAAAGCTCGATCACGAACTCTGGCAGGGAATCGTGGATTCGCGCACGAATCTTCGGTCCGACGTCTCGTACGCCTCCCGGGTGTTGGCTGCCTCTGCACCGGGCATGTCTGTATTGGCAGTTCTCGGAGTTGCCGGAATCTTCATCGGATTCTGGCCTCGACTGCGGGAGTATCAGTGACGGGAGTACCGGTGATGCGGAGGAAGAGCCCGGCCGTATGTGTCGCGGTTCTGGCAGCGGCCATGCTGATGCTCGCCGGTTGCGGTGCGGATCGAGCCGAAGACTTGGACAACGCAGGCGCCACGTCGTACACGGAACCGCCGCTGCCGGCCGAGGCCACCATCGCTCCCAGCCCGACACCGACGACTACCGCGTCGTGCACCAACCTCACCGCGAGCCTGCGGCCCACCCCCGCAGACGCATCTCCGCAGCCACCCACGCCGAGCCTCGACGCCATCCGCGCCCGCGGGCGGCTGATCGTGGGCCTGGACACCGGTTCCAACCTCATGAGCTTTCGCGATCCGGCCACCGGGCGCCTCGAGGGTTTCGACGTGGACATCGCCCGCGAAATCGCCCGAGATCTGCTCGGTGACCCGGAGAAGATCGAGTACCGAATCCTGACGTCGGACGATCGGATCGCCGCACTCCAGGAATCGATGGTCGACGTGGTCGTCAAGACCATGACCATCACGTGCGAGCGGCGCGAGAAGGTCGACTTCTCGACGCAGTACTTCTCCGCTGAACAACGAATTCAGGTCTTGCAGGGGTCATCCGTCCGCGGCATCGACGACCTCGCAGGCAAGCGGGTCTGCGCTGCCCGGGGAACGACCTCGGCGACTCGAATCCAGCAACTCCAACCCGAAGCCACCGTCGTCACCGTCCCGATGTGGTCCGACTGCCTCGTCGTCCTCCAGCAGGGGCAGGTGGACGCGATCAGCACCGACGACACGATCCTCGCGGGCCTCGCCTCGCAAGACCCGTATCTGATGATGGTCGGTGGCTCACTGGGCGTCGAACCGTACGGAATCGGAGTGAACAAGGACAACCCCGACTTGGTCCGATTCGTCAACGGAACACTGGATCGGATCCGGAGCGACGGGACCTGGAACCGTATCTACGACCGCTGGCTCAGCGTCCTCGGTCCTTCGCCCGGTCCCCCGCCGGCCGTCTACCGGGATTGAGGCTGACATGACCGAAGAAACCGGCCCCGAGCCCGACGCCACGCAGGCTTCCATGCGTCCCGAACCCGAAGCCACCGGCGCCTACGAGCGGCCCGAGCCCGAAGCCACCGGCGCCTACGAGCGTCTCGAGCCGACTTCAGCGCGGATACGGGGTACCACGCCCTCCGCATCCTCCTCCCCGACCGGCCGCTCCACTCGATCCCGCCGCAGCCGGTCGGGGCGAAAGCTACGTCTCGGCGGCGGCCTGGTCGAGGTTCCCCCCGTCCCGCAGATCGACCCCGCATCTGCGGTGATGAGTGACCCGACCGTCCCCGAGCGGAAACGGTTCTGTTGGAAATGCAACGAACCAGTCGGTCGTAAGAGCGCAAGCACCAAGGCAACTCAGCACGGCACCTGCCCCAAGTGCGGTTCCACTTTCGACTTCCGTCCACTCCTCGAAGAGGGCGAATTGGTGTCCGGTCAGTACGAGGTTCAAGGGCCCATCGCGCACGGCGGCCTGGGATGGATCTACCTCGCGATCGATCGCAATGTCAGCGACAGGTGGGTAGTTCTCAAGGGGCTCTTGCATTTCGGTGATTCCGAAGCGCAAGCCGTTGCGGTGGCCGAGCGTCAGTTCCTCGCCGAGGTCGCCAACCCCAGCATCGTCAAGATCTTCAACTTCGTCGAGCATCCGCGCCCGGACGGCACACCCATGGGGTACATCGTCATGGAGTACGTGGGTGGGCGATCATTGCGCGAGGTGCTGGCCGAATTCCCGGACGGCAAGCACATGCCGATCGAGCAGGCAATCGGCTACGTACTGGAAATCCTTCCGGCGCTGAGCTATCTGCATTCTACCGGCCTGGCCTACAACGACCTCAAACCCGAGAACGTGATGGTCACCGAGGATCAGTTGAAGCTGATCGATCTCGGCGCCGTGTCCGGAATCGAAGACTACGGGTACCTGTACGGTACCGCCGGCTATCAAGCACCCGAGATCATCGAGACCGGTCCGACCATCGCCTCCGACATCTTCACCGTCGGAAGAACACTCGCGGTTCTCACCCTCGACATGCCCTCGAAGCACGGACGGTACCTCGACGGCCTTCCCGAACCGGAGGACGAGCCACTACTGCGCGACCACGAGTTCTTTCACCGTCTACTGCTACGCGCCACCGACCCGGATCCGAAGAAGCGATTCCAGTCCGCCGAGGAAATCGCGGGACAACTCACCGGCGTTCTGCGAGAAATCCTCGCCGAGCAGACCGGGCAGGAGAATCCCGGACTCTCGCTCGTGTTCAGCAGGCAGCGAACGTCTTTCGGCACCGATGAATTGGTCGGGCAAACCGATGTGTACGTGGACGGTGTCAGCCACGACGCCGCTCTCGATCCGCGCGAAGTTGCGCACGCACTTCCCATTCCGTTGGTCGACCCCACCGATCCCAGCGCGCCGTTGCTGGCGGCAGCGGTGCACAGCGAACCGTCGCAGACCCTCGATGCGTTGAAACACGCCCGCGAGAACGGAATCGACCGAACATCGGGCACACCGGCGGCCGCCGTCTCGGGCGAAGTTCGACTGGCCGAGGCCAAGGCTCATCTCGATCTCGGTGATCCGGAAACCGCACTGACAGTTCTGGGCGAACTCCAGCAGAACATCGGGGACCACTGGAAGATCGAGTGGTATCGAGGACTTGCGGCGTTACAACTGGACCGATTCGAGCCCGCTTTCAGTCACTTCGAGGCAGTTCTCACCGCACTGCCCGGCGAGGCTGCCCCCAAGCTGGCGTTGGCAGCGACGGCAGAACTGATTCTCCAGCACTGGGAGAGCGACGACCCGGACCAATGGTGCCGCTTCTCCGAGAAGTACTACCGCACCGTCTGGCGGACCGAACGAAACTACGTGAGCGCAGCATTCGGGCTCGCCCGACAACTCGCCGATCACGGCAACAAGAAGGCAGCCATCGCCGCCCTCGACGAAGTACCCACGTCTTCCCGGCACTACAACGTCGCACGGATGTCCAGCGCTCTGACGATGCTGTCCGGCGTTCCGATCGCCGAACTCGACGAATCGACTCTGCGGGAAGCCGCCCGTCGTGTTCGGGCGCTACCTGCTGAAGAGAGCCGAAGCCTGCAGATGCGAACCCTGGTGTTGGGCACGGCACTCGATTGGATTCGCTACGGCAATCGCTCGCACACCGAACTCGAACCCATCCTCGACCTGCCCTTCACCGAGCAAGGTCTGCGCACCGGAGCCGAAGCCTGCCTTCGCGCCCTCGCTCGCGCCACGACCTCCCGCACGCACCGCTACGCCCTCGTGGACCGGGCGAATGCGGTGCGTCCGCGCAGCAATTTCTGACGGACGCCCCGAGGTTTACAGTGCTGCAGAAACCTACAGTGCGGCCACCAAAGCCTTCGCCGCGCGGGCGATCCCCAACTCCTCGTTGGTGGGGACCACCAGCACCTCGACGGCCGACGAGGATGCGGAGATACGACGCTCGTCGCGATTCTTCGCCTCGTTGAGAGCCGGATCGACCTCGATACCGAGACGGGAAAGCCCGGCCAGGCTGTCGCGTCGTACGTCGATGTTGTTCTCCCCGACGCCACCGGTGAAGGTGATGACGTCGACGCCACCGAGTTGAACGATGAAGGCACCGATGTACTTACGGAGCATGTGTACGTAAACGTCGTACGCAAGTTGTGCGTCTTGGTCGCCGCCCTCGATCAGTGCGAGCAGGGCACGGAAATCGTTGACTCCCGACAGTCCCTTCAAACCGGAGCGCCGGTTGAGGAGGTCGTCGATCTCGTCGACCTTCATTCCCGAGTTGCGGTTGAGGTGCAAGATGATGCCTGGATCGATGTCGCCGCTGCGGGTGCCCATGACAAGACCCTCGAGCGGGGTGAGGCCCATCGTGGTGTCGATGGCCTTGCCGCCCTTGATTGCCGAGGCCGAAGCGCCGTTTCCGAGGTGCAGGACTATCTGATTCAGCTCGGCCGGATCCTTGCCGAGGAACTCCGCGACCCGTCCAGACACGTATTCGTGTGAGGTCCCGTGGAAGCCGTACCGGCGAATCTGGTTGGCCTTGGCCACATCCCGATCGATCGCATAGGTGGACGCCGCCGCGGGCAGTGTGTGAAAGAAGGCGGTGTCGAACACTGCGACGTGCGGAACGTCTGGCAGTTCTTCGCGCGCCACCTCGATACCGATCACGTTGGCTGGATTGTGCAGCGGCGCAAGGTTCGACAAATCCGCGATGGCTTTCACGACGCCGTCGTCGATGAGAGTCGGCGAATAGAAGATGTCACCACCGTGCACGACTCGGTGACCGACTGCGATGATTCCGGCCTCACTCAGCGGCCGCCCGACCTCGGCGACGATGTCGAGCACCATCTTCAGACCTGCGCGGTGATCGGCGATCGGAAGGCTCCGGTCTTCGACTCCGGTGCGGTGGTTGTAGACGATGTGGCCGTCGGGCTCACCGATGCGCTCGATGAGACCGTGTGCCACCGATTCCGCCGTATCCGGATGCACGAGTTGAAATTTGATGGATGACGAGCCGGAATTGATGACCAGTACGGTGCCGTCGCTCACGCTTGCGCTCCCTGTGCCTGTATTGCCGTGATAGCCACGGTGTTGACGATGTCCTGGACCAACGCTCCACGCGAGAGGTCGTTGACCGGCTTGTTCAGTCCCTGCAGAACCGGCCCGACGGCGATAGCACCGGCGCTACGCTGCACTGCCTTGTACGTGTTGTTGCCGGTGTTCAGGTCCGGGAACACGAACACCGTTGCTTTGCCCGCCACCAGCGAATCCGGCATCTTCTTGTCGGCGACACTCTGCTCGACGGCGGCGTCGTACTGAATGGGCCCTTCCACCAACAGATCCGGTCGACGCTCGCGCACCAAAGCGGTCGCGGTGCGAACCTTGTCGACGTCGGCTCCGCTGCCCGAATCCCCGGTGGAGTACGAGAGCATCGCGATGCGCGGATCGATCCCGAACTGCGACGCCGTCTGTGCGGACGAGATCGCGATGTCCGCCAACTGCTCCGACGTCGGGTCCGGAACCACGGCGCAGTCACCGTAGGAGAGAACGCGGTCGGCCAGGCACATCAGGAAGATGCTCGAGACCGTCGAGACACCGGGGGCGGTCTTGATGATCTCGAACGAGGGTCGAATCGTGTGAGCGGTGGTGTGTGCAGCGCCGGACACCATGCCGTCGGCAATTCCCAAGTGCACCATCATCGTTCCGAAGTACGAGATGTCGGCGATCACCTCGCGGGCCCGCTCGATGGTCATGCCCTTGTGCGCACGCAGCGCGGTGTATTCCTGTGCGAAGCGCTCGGTGTACTCGGACTGCGCGGGTGCGAGTACCTGCGCGCCACTGATGTCGACGCCGAGTTCCGCGGCGCGTCGACGCACACTGGGTTCGTCACCGAGGATCGTCAGGTCGGCAACCTGGCGCTGCAGCAACCGGCCGGCCGCGCGGAGGATCCGGTCGTCGTCACCCTCAGGCAGGACGATGTGCTTGCGATCGCGTCGAGCGCGGTCGATCAGCTTGTACTCGAACATCTGTGGGGTCACGACGGACGGGATCGGCAGTGCCAGTCGGTCCATCAGGACGTCGGCGTCGACGCGCTGTTCCATCAAGCTCAACGCGGTGTCGACCTTGCGCTGCGAACCGACTGCCACGCGTCCGCGGGTTTGGGCTGCGGCGCTTGCGGTGTCGAAGGTACCGAGGGTTGTCGTCAGGATCGGAAGACGCTGTTTGAGGCCGGCCATCAACGCCGCGATGGCCGGGTGCGGCGTGATCCCGCCATTCATGATGATGCCCGCGAGCGACGGAAATCCCTCCGCCTCATGCGCATTGAGCAACGCGAGCAGTACGTCCGAGCGATCGCCCGGTGCGATGACGACCATGCCCTCGACCAGACGCTCGAGGATGTGCTCGGCGGTCATGCCGCCCACCATCACCTTGAGCGCTTCGCGGTGCAGCAGTTCCGGGTCACCCGAATACAACTCGCCGCCGGTGGCCTCCATCAACTCGGCCATCGTGGGCGAGACGAGCAACGGAATCTCCGGCAGGCTCCACGTCGGAACACCGATGTCGGACAGCGCTGCGGTGACCTCGTCGAGCTTGTCGGGATCGCAACGATTGGCGACGACCGCGAGCAGATGAGCGTGGTTGGCGGCCAACTCGGCGGCGCATAGATGCGCGAGCTGGGCGACCTCCTCGACACTGCGCCGAGCGCCGCGTACCGCCAGCAGAACCGGCGCGCCGAGGTTCACGGCGATGCGGGCGTTGAAGCTCAGCTCGCTCGGGCTTGCTACGTCGGTGTAGTCACTTCCGATGATGACGACGGCGTCGCACTGCTCGGCCACGGTGTGGTACTTCGCGACGATGTCGGCCAGCGCGGCTTCAGGATCGGCGTGAACCTGCTCGTAGGTGACGCCGAGTGCGTCGGCGTAGGAGAGATCGGCGGTGGTGTGCTCGAGCAGCAGTTCGAGGATGTAGTCGGTTTCCTCGGTAGAGCGGGCGATCGGGCGGAAGACACCGACCCGGGCGACGGTCGCGCACAGCATCTGTAGCACGCCAAGCGCGATGGTGGATTTTCCGGTATCACCTTCAGGAGAGGCGACGTAGACACTCGACACGGCAGCGGGCGCTTCTGGCATGCCCAACAGCCTAGTGTGGGCCGCCGCCCACCTTGCCACTGATCGTGGTCACGCTCACGCTCGTGCCGACAACCGGCGGCTACGAGAAAGACGAACGGTGCCTGCCACACGTCGAGTGGCAGACACCGTTCAGTTGATCTCGAGGATCAGCCCAGAGCACGCAAGCGAGGCGCGAGGTCACGCTCGAACAGTTCGAGGAACCGGCGCTGATCATGGCCCGGTGCGTGGAACACCAGGTGATTGAGACCGGCATCGACGTAGGCCTTGACCTGCTCGACGGCGTCGTCCGGATCGGAAGCGACGATCCAGCGCTTGGCCACCTGCTCGATGGGCAGAGCGTCGGCAGCGGCTTCCATTTCGATCGGATCCTCGATGCTGTGCTTCTGCTCCGGCGTCAGGGACAGCGGAGCCCAGAAGCGGGTGTTCTCGAGTGCAGCCTCCGGATCGGTGTCGTAGCTGATCTTGATCTCGATCATCTTGTCGATGTCGGCGACGTCGCGCTCGGCCTTGGCTGCGCCCTCGGTAACGGCTGGAAGCAGCTTCTCGGTGTAGAGCTCCATGCCCTTTCCGGAGGTGCAGATGAAGCCGTCACCGGCACGTCCCGCGTACCGGGCGACAACGGGTCCGCCGGCCGCGATGTACACGGGAATGCCACCCTCGGGAACGTCGTAGATCGACGCGCCACGAGTGGTGAAGTACTCGCCTTCGAAGTCGACACGATCGCCCAGCCACAGCTCACGCATCAACCGCACGGACTCACGCAGCCGCGCGAAGCGTTCCTTGAACTCGGGCCACTCGCCCTGGAAGCCGGTGGCGATCTCGTTGAGAGCCTCACCGCTGCCGACGCCGAGCATGATGCGTCCCGGGTAGAGACATCCCATCGTCGCGAACGCCTGAGCGATGACTGCCGGGTTGTAGCGGAACGTCGGCGTCATCACGGACGTGCCGATCTGCACGCGCTCGGTGCGCTCACCGACGGCGGTCATCCAGGCGAGCGAGAACGGTGCGTGGCCACCGTTGTGGCGCCACGGCTGGAAATGATCGCTCACCGCAACGGAATCCATGCCGTGCTGCTCTGCCAGAACTGCCAGCTCTACCAGTTCGCGAGGGCCGAATTGCTCAGCCGATGCCTTGTATCCGAGCTTGAGTTCCTGCGCCACCGTGCACTCCCTTGTCGTCTGTTTCGTTTACTTCTCTGACATGCTTCACGTTCTTTGCAGACTATCCAGACACCGCTGGGACTTCTCTGCGTATCTCAGCGAGCGAGGCTGGTGACCACCGTTGCCACGCCGGCTGCGACGGCAACCCCGGCCAGTGCCAGTGCAAACAGCCACAATGCGTGCGGTTCCGGCATCGCCGCTCCGTCCTCGAGCGCCTTCTTCACCTGTAGCCAGCGTCGCATACCTACCAGTGCGGCTGCCGCCGCGAGTGCGATAAGGGTCAGACCGAGAGTCGTGCGAACCCACCCGGTACTCCATTCCGGTACCAACTGGACGACGGCGATGCCTCCGGCCAGCAGGGCGAGTGAGCTACGCATCCAGGCGAGGAAGGTGCGCTCGCTGGCAAGGGTGAAGCGCTCGTCCGGGCGGTTCGGTTCACTCATGCGTGCTCACCTCCGTGCGGTGCCACCAGATCCGGGTCCTGACGCCAGTCGTAGACGACCTCGGTGCGCAGAACGATGTCCTGCAACGAACGTCGTCGTCGATCGACCGCCGACCACAGCAATCCGAAGGCGAAGAGCACGCAGAGCACCGCACGGATGAAGGCCAACGGCCAGCGCACGAGGCGATGCCCGGACGTGATCACCCGCAGCCCCATCACGAGGGACCCGACAGTCCGACCGGTGGTCGCCCAGCAGGCGGTCAGATACGCCACCGAGACACCGAGAAATGCCGTCGTGGACAGGAAGATTCCCGGTTCCGAGAAAGTGAAACTCTGTGGCGAGAAGAGCAGTCGGACGAAGGCGAAGCCCACGTACACGGAACCCATCAGGAGCAGGACGACGCCCAGGTCGATCAGTCCGGCGAGTCCACGGGTGACGATGCCGGCTGGGCCGGAACTCTCCTGGGCCACTAGCGTTCGCCTGCGTTCGTCTTCGGATCGGTCTCTGTCGACGGTTTATCTGATGACGGTTTATCTGATGACGGTGCGTTGTCGCGGCCGAAGAGTCGCCCGACGAAGCCGGCGACAGCGTCGTCCGCCTGCATGCCCTGCACTCGAGCTCCGTGCACGGCTTCCGTGGAGAGTGAACCGGTCGATTCACGAATCATCTGGGGCAGGTCGACGCCCTCGATGACCTGGTCGGCGATCTTGACGAGGTCGATGCGGTTGACCTGGCGTTCGAGGTCGACCGTGTCGACTATCCCGTCGAGATCGAGGCGATCGATCACCGCTTTGACGTCGAGGCGGCTTGCGATCTCGTCCACGTCGACCCGGTCGATGATCGGTTCGAGCGAGACCCGTTCGGCAATCTTGTCCACGTCGATGTTCTCGGCGATCTTGTCGATGTCCACGTGGTCGACGACGATCTTGGTGATGTCGACTTCGGACAGAGCAGCGTCGACGACAGCTTTGATCACCGTCCGCAAGGTCGAGTCGGCGAACTCCACTGTCGAGTGCATCGCTTCCGTGCCGCGAGTGGTGACCTGGGTGATCGCGCCGTCGAGTGCGTCACCGACGACAGGGATCCGCTGCACGGAATCAAGTGCGAGACCAGCGGTTCTGCGCGCCGCACCAGCCGTGATCGCGGCCAGCCCGAAGGCCAGCCGAATCACGTCGGATTCGGGGTGGTGCGACTGCGATCCCACGCAATTGTCTCCATCTTCTTATACGACTGTTACCCGGACATTCGTCACTCCTCTTCGCATTGTGCCACTGTTGGAAGGCACAAATACGCTGTCCGGCTTGCGCCTGGGGGGAAATATGAAGACACGTCGTTTCACGGTTCGGCTGACGATGGCGGTGGCCATGGCCGCCGGCTTTCTCGGCCTCAGCGCGCCGACCGCGAGCGCGGATTCCGTGGTCAGTCGCATCGACGTCTACTCCCCCTCGATGGACCGCTGGATCGCCAACGACGTGATTTCGCCGGCCGGAGGAGGCCCGGCCCCGACCTTCTATCTGTTGACCGGTGTCGGCGGCGGCGAGGACGGGATCTCGTGGTTCAACAACACCGGAGTTCGTGACTTCTTCGACGACAAACACGTCAACGTGGTCATGCCGGTCGGCGGCAAGTTCAGCATGTACACCGACTGGAACGCCGACGATCCGGTGCTGGGCCGTAACAAGTGGCAGACGTACCTCACCAAGGAACTACCGGCGGCGGTCAACGCTCGGTACAACACGACCGGTGTCAACGCACTCGGCGGTGTGTCTATGGCAGGCGGACCGGTTCTGGACCTCGCGATCCAGTCGCCGGGCACCTACCGCGCAGTCGGCTCGTACAGCGGCTGTCCGCGCGCCGGCGACCCGCTCGGCCAGGCAGCGGTGCGCTCGATGGTCGAGATACTCGGCGGCGGCAACGCGGCCAACATGTGGGGGCCGTGGGGTAGCCCGCAGTGGGCGGCGCACGACCCGTTGATCAACGCCGAGAAACTGCGTGGCACAGCGCTGTTCATCTCGACCGGCAACGGCCTCCCCGGCCCGGTGGACGGAATCAACTCGCTGGCGATGGCCGCCGGCGTCGTTCCCGGCGCGGTCCTCGAAGGCATCACCAACATGTGCACCGCTGCCCTGCAGGGGCGATTCGGTCAGCTCGGCATTCCCGCGACGTTCAGCTTCCGACCCGAAGGCACCCACACCTGGGGGCTCTTCGAAGCCGACATGCGCGCGTCGTGGCCGATGATCGCGGGCGCTATCGGGGCGTGAGCCTCACGGCCCTCTTTACAAGCCATGGCGTCAGGTGAGACTGCGCGCCCAGTCCCGCATCCCGGCGGGGCCAGTGCCGGTGGCGTATTCAGCGAACAGATTTCGCGCTTCGTCACGGCGGATGCCGCCGAGGACTTCACGCGGCTTACGGAAAAACGGAAGTTCCACAGGCGGCCCCCACAGCTGCACGAGTTCCGCCGCACCGTCGTTCGGGGATTCGAGAGCGAACCACACCCGGGTCACACCGAGCGTGATCGCGGCACCCATACACATGAGACATGGTTCGAGATTGACCGCCAATGTCAATTCACCGGACGCTCGAGTGAATCCGAGAGTCTCGTCGGCCTGCAAGAGCGCTTGAAGGTCCGCATGGACTACCCGTCGGCCGAGTGCCCGTTCTTGCGTATACGCCCGCCCGAGCACACGGTCGTCGTCGAACACGACTGCGCCGATCGGCATCTCCCCGAGCTCCATGCCCTCACGCGCTACGTCAAGAGCAACCGCAAGGGCATCTCGAGGTGAAAACATCACTCGACACTAATGGACCAAGGCAAACTCACGCTGCCAGTAGTGCGGGTAGTCCCCATTCCTTGGCAAGCAGCTCGTACGAGCGCAGACGATCCTCGTGCCGATGGGTCACCCCGGTGATCACCAATTCGTCCGCTCCGGTGAGCTTCTGCAAACTGTCGAGCCTGTCGGCGACGGTAGACGGTGAACCGACGAACTGCGTGATCAGCCGATCCTCCACCACTGCTTTGTCGGCGTCGGAAAGTGGGAGCGCTGTGGCCGGATCGGGGTACGGGATGGCGCCGTGTCCGCTGCGAATGCTGTGCGTCCAGTGCGCGAAGGTCGACGCCAACTCCCTCGCCGTCGCATCGTCTTCCGCAGCAACAACATCCGCGGAGACGACGACATACGGCTCCGACAGAACTGCCGACGGTCGGAATGCTGCACGGTATGCCTCGACGGCATCGAGCGTACTCGAGGGCGCCACATGGTAATTCGCACCGAACGGCACTCCGAGTCGTCCGGCGAGCTCGGCACTGGGGCCCGCACTGCTTCCGAACACCCACAGTTCGACGTCGGCATTCTCGCCGGGACTGGCGTGCAATTCGATGCCGTCGCGGGTTCTGTAGGTACCGTTCAGGAGCGAGCGTATGTCGTCGACCTGCTGCTCGAAATCGGGCGCCTGCGCGCCCGGAAACGCCAATGCCTCGAACGACGCCTGCAATCTCGGTGACGTGAGAAGACCGGTTGGATCGAAGGGCGCCGGGATCACGACGCCGTCGCGTACGACGTTCTCTCGCTTCGATTCTGCCGGCGCAGGCGTTCCGGCAGCGACCGCGCGAAGTGCCTCCACCCGACGCTGTCCGCTGCGCCCGATGCCGAGATCGATACGACCCGGATACAACGCTTCGACGGTACCGAAGGCCTCGACCACCTGAGCCGCCGTGTTGTTGCCCAGCAGCACGGCGGCCGAGCCGACGCGAATGGTGTTGGTGGCGGCCGCGATCAGCCCGACAAGCACTGCTGGCGACGAAGACGCAACACCGACGAAGTGGTGTTCGGCGACCCAGTAACGCTTGTATCCCCACGCTTCGGCAGAACGAGCGAGGTCCAGCGAGTTCCGCAAAGCCTGGCGGGCCGTTCCGCCCTCACTGATCGGCGAGAGGTCGAGTACGGACAGCGGCGCGCTCACCTCGGTCCGCTTTCGGAGCGGGTGTCCGGTGTCTTCTCGCCGGCTTCCACCGCGAACGCCAGGCGGTTCTCGGCGGGGGCCACCGGGCACGTCGCGTAATCGGTGAACGCGCAGGGAAGATTCGACGCCCGATTGAAATCGAGGACTACCGCGCCACCGGGTTCAGGTGCGCTCACGTGCAGCGAGCGTGCGGCCGGGTAGGTGGACACACCACTGGTCGCGTCGGTGAACAGGATGTGAAAGCCGTTGTCCTTGCCCGCGAACGCAATCAGCGTATACGTTGCACCGTCGTGTTCGAAGCTGATGGTTCCTCGGGCGTCGTGATGATGCTCGAGGCGCTCGACGACCGCGCCCGTCGTCACCGTGCGAGCCTCCTCGAAAGCTGTGAAGACACCCTCGATGCGCCACTGCGGGTTCGGCTCGAAGGTCGGGATACCACTGAACTGCGCCAAAGCCGGGGCCGACGAATCGTGGATCCGCAGAGCCACCTCGCCGGTGCGGCGGATGACCTCGACCAACCGCGCGCCCTGCTTGACGATCAGTCCCGGCGCCCCCTCGATCGGATTCAGAGTGGCCGAACCGTCCACTGCGACGCCGTCGATCGACAAGTCGTCTGCGGGCGTCGCGGTGACGACAACGGCCTTCGCGTCGGCGCGCCATGCACCGGGCAGGTCGGCGAAGGTGGAATCGGTGTCCACCAGCCAATGCAACGCAGTCAGGCTCAGCCAGCCGAGGGGTTCGCCGAAGGTGGCGTCGCGCGAGGCGTGCCAGGCATTCCAATCGCCGGTGAAGGTGCTGGTGGAAGTGTCGGTAACGGTCATGATGCGCGGACTCCTTCAGCCTGCTCGTGCGGGTGGCGCAGCCCGAGATGGCTGCGCAGGGTGGTTCCTGAGTACTCGGTCCGGAAACTGCCGCGGTCCTGAAGTTCCGGTACGACGGTGTCGATGAATTCGTCGAGGCCCGCGGGGGTGATGTGGGGAACGAGGATGAATCCGTCGCTCGCGTCGCCCTGGACGTAGCTGTCGATCTCGGCAGCGACTTCGGCGGCGCTACCCACGAACTGTTGGCGGGCAGTCACTTCGATGATGAGTTCACGGATGCTGAGGTTTTCGGCCTCGGCCTTGGCACGCCACTGATCTGCGACCGCTCGTGGATCCTTGACGTGGCGGACGCGTCCACGGGTGATGTTGACGTCGTCCGACGGATCTTCCTTCGGCAACGGGCCGTCGGCATCGTACTGCGAAAGGTCTCTGCCCCAGACCTGTTCGAGAAAAGCGATGGCAGTCTGGGGTCCGACCTGCTGCCGCCGGATGTGATATGCCTTCTCCTGTGCGTCCGCGGCGTTGTCACCGAGGACGAAGGTGGCGGCGGGGAGAATCTTGAGGTCTGCGTGCGTGCGTCCGTACTTGGCCAGGCGTCCCTTCACGTCGGCGTAGAACGCCTTGCCTGCTTCGAGCGTTCCGTGCCCGGTGAAGATCGCGTCCGCCTTGGCGGCGCCGAACTCGCGTCCTTCGTCGGAATCACCTGCCTGCAACAGAACTGGGTGCCCTTGGGGACTCCGAGGAACTTCGAAGCGTCCGGTGATATCGAACTGCTTACCGGCGTGGTGGAACTGACCGACCTGCTGGTCGGTGGCAAAAACGCCGCGCTCACGGTCGACGATCGGACGATCGATGCTCCAACTGTCCCACAGCGTCCGTACTGCGTCGACCAACTCGTTTGCGCGTGCGTACCGCTCGGAATGCTCCAGATAGCCACCGCGGCGGAAGTTCTCGCCGGTGAAGGCGTCCGAGGAGGTGACCAGGTTCCAGGCGGCGCGGCCGTCGGAGAGATGATCGAGCGTCGAGAACTGCTTGGCCAACTCGTACGGCTCGTTGAACGTGGTGTTGATCGTCCCGGCCAGGCCGAGATGCGTTGTCACACCGGCAACCGCGTTGAGAATACTGAACGTATCCGGGCGGCCGACCACGTCGAGGTCGTGAATCTTGCCCTGATGCTCGCGCAGGCGCAACCCTTCTGCGAGGAAGAAGAAGTCGAACAATCCGCGTTCGGCACTGCGGGCGAGATGCTCGAACGAGCTGAACTCGATCTGGCTCTTGGACGCCGGATCGGTCCACACCGTGGTGTTGTTCACGCCGGGGAAGTGAGCACCCAGGTGAACTTGCTTGCGAATCCTGTTCTGTGTCATCGGTGTTCCTGTTCTTTGCTCGCGCTACGCGAACTGATTGACGGGCAACTCGAAACCCAACCGCTCGCGCAGCGTCGGGCCGGTAGTCGGTCGCGGATTGAGAGTCGGCACCACGTCCGCCGCGATCTTCTCCACTGCGGCAGCCAAAGCCAAGGGACGCAGGACAACACCGTCGACCCCGGCCAGCCCACCGATCTCGCGAAGGAGGACAGTCAGGCCGGCACTGTCACCGCGATAGAACAGCGAGTGCGGGGCGTACGGCGCTCCCGCCCATTCCTCGAGTTCCGCCAGAGCGTCGTCGGCGGCTCCGCGATCGGCGCCGAGGAGCACGTCGACGTCGAGGAGAACCCTGACGCTGCGCCCGAGGGCGGCGGCACTCGCGTGGACCAGCTTGGCCGTAGTTTTGGCCTCGGCGAGATCGGTTGCCGAGATCCGAATCAGATCTCCGCGCGCAACCGCGAGTTCGCGTGCCTCCGGCCTGCTCGCGTCGACGGCGATCAGCGGCTGCCCCTGCGGGGAGCGCGGCGTGATGGACGGGCCCTTGACGGAAAAGTTCTTTCCCTCGAAGTCGATGTAGTGCAGCTTGTCCCGATCGATGAATCGTCCGCTCGCAGCGTCCCGTATCTCGGCGTCGTCCTCCCAGCTGTCCCACAGCCGACTGACCACCTCGACAGCCTCGGACGCTTCCTCCCACGCGGACTCAGGACCCTGCACTGTCTTTCGGCCGAACAACGCCGCCTGCTCGGCGGTGTCGGACACCGCGACCTGCCAACCGGCCCGCCCAGCAGACGAGTAGTCGATACTCGCGACGGCCTTGGAAATGTGGAACGGCTCGGTGTGCGTGACTGTCGCAGTGGGGATCAGACCGATGCGCGAGGTCACGGCACTCAGCCGCGCCGCAGTTGCCACCGCCTCCAATCTCCCGCGCACTGCGTGCCGGCCTTCGGATTGCAGTCCGAACGAGTCAGGGAGGAACGCCAGATCCACCCCACCCCGATCCGCGGCGGTCACCAGGTCCACCCAGTACGAGGGCGTGAACAGATCTTCGGCGCGCGAATCCTCGCGTCGCCAGGAGTACGGATGAGCTCCGGTTCCCTCGAATTCGAGGCCGACCAGGAATGCTCCGGAACTACGCTCGGACATGTTCGGCCTTTCGTGTCGAATGATCCCGCCCGGGGATCGCGTCGAGAAGTGTGCGTGTGTACTCGTTTCGGGGATTGTCGAAAATCTCGGTGGTAGTGCCGATTTCGAGCAATCGCCCGGCCTGCATGACGCCGACGACGTCGCTGATCTGGCGAACAACCGCAAGATCGTGGGAGATGAAGAGATAGGTCAGGCCCAGTTCGCGCTGCAACTCGTCGAGTAGCGCCAGAATCTGCGCTTGCACCGAGACGTCGAGAGCGGACACAGGTTCGTCGAGAACGAGCAGGTCCGGCTTCAACGCGAGCGCACGAGCGATCGCCACCCGTTGACGCTGGCCGCCCGAGAGTTCGGCCGGTTTGCGGCTCAGAAACTGCTCGGGAAGTGCAACCTGATCGAGCAACTCTGCCGCACGAGTCTGCTGCTGGCTGCGTCCACCAACCTTGAAGGCCCGCAGCGGCTCCGCAACGATGTCCTGGACGGACAATTTCGGGTCTAGTGATGCATAGGGGTTCTGGTACACGAGCTGGATCTTTCGGCGCAGCTCGCGCAGATCGCTGCCCTTGACCTTCGTGATGTCGTGTCCGTCGAAGGAGATGGTGCCGGCATCCGCCTGCTCCAACCGCACGGCGATGCGCGCCGTGGTCGACTTGCCGGAGCCCGACTCCCCCACCAGCGACACCGTCTGACCCCTCGGAACAGTCAGCGACACTTCGTTCACCGCGGTGATCGAACTCCCGCGTCCGACGTTGAAGTGCTTGGTGATTCCCGTCAGGGTCAGCAGCGGGCTGGTGTCCTGGCGGACCGGGCGAACGACTGGTCCCGAGGACAGGCTCGGCGCAGAGCTCAGAAGTTTCTTCGTGTACTCGTCTCGCGGGTTGTCCAGAATATCTGCGGTGCGGCCGGATTCGACGATCCTGCCGCCCTGCATCACCAGGATCCGGTCCGCGCGGTCTGCGGCCACACCCAGGTCGTGCGTGATCAGGAGCACGGCGGCACCGGATTCGGCAATCCGCTCGTCGAGATGGTCGAGAATGCGCCGTTGAACCGTGACGTCCAGAGCACTGGTCGGCTCGTCGGCGATTACGAGGGCCGGGTTCGCGACAAGCGCGATACCGATCAGAACGCGTTGCCGCATACCGCCGGAGAGCTCGTGCGGGTACTGGCGTGCTCGGATTTCCGGCCGGTCGATACCCGCGCGCTCGAGCACCTCGACGGCGTCCAACCGGGCTTTGCGACGGTCTGCGAGGCCGTGGATCCGGAGGACTTCTGCAACCTGGTCGCCGATCCTCGTCACCGGGTTGAGCGAGGTCGTCGGATCCTGCGGCACCAAACCGATACGCGCGCCGCGGATTCGCTGCCACGCACGGTCGGAATACGAGTCGATCTGTTCACCCTCGAACTCGACGGTCCCGCCGGTGACGTGGCCACTGCCGGCGAGCAGACCCAATATCGCGTGGGCCGTGGTCGACTTACCGGAACCCGATTCCCCGACCACCGCAACTACTTCGCCCCGACCGACGGTGAAGCTCACGCCGGATACCGCGGGCTCGGCGCCGTAGGCGATCTGTAAGTCGGTGACGGAAAGCAACTGTTCCTCGGTCGTGCTCATCGCCGGTTGTTCCTTTCGATCTCGTGGCCGATACGGTGTGCCGAGATGACCACGGCGACAATCGCGAGACCGGGAAGTGTGGTCATCCACCAGGCATTGGCGAGGAAATTACGTCCCTCGGATACCAGCGATCCCCATTCCGGGGTAGGCGGAACGGCGCCGAATCCCAAGAAGCTCAGAGCCGACACCGCCAGTACTGCCTGCCCGAACTCGACAGCGGACAGCGCGACCACCGGCGCGTAGGAGTTGGGAAGCACGTGCCGACGCAGGACACCGAGCCACTGCACACCCGAACTGAACGCGGCCTCGACGTACTGAGCTCCGCGCACCCGCATCACTTCGGCACGCATCACTCGCGCGAAATTGGCGACCATACTGACGCCGACAGCAATGGCGACGTTGATGGTGCCGAAGCCGAGTGCGGTCACCAGTGCCAACGAGAGCAGCAGCGCCGGAATGGACAGCAGCACGTCGACGATGCGCATCAGCACGGCGTCGACGACGCCACCGACAAAGCCCGCGAGCAAACCGATTATCGATCCCGCCACCAATGCGATTCCGACCGCCACCAAGGTTGCGGTCAGGGACAGCGCGGCGCCGTGCACGAACCGTGTGTACAGGTCACGACCGAGATTGTCGGTTCCGAACCAGTGAGCCAGGCTCGGGCCCTGCAGTTTGTCCGCCGGGACACCGGACAACGGATCGCCGCTGGCAAAGAATCCGGGTGCGACGGCAAAGCCGATGGCAAGCAACACGATCAACACCGGAATCACCAAGCCTGGCTTTCGGATCCAGCCGATGGCCGTGGACTTTCGGCGCGAAACAACAGGTGCCTTCGCCTCGACGCTCGGATCGAGGAGTAGGGGTTCGATCAATGTGTCAGACATGAGCCGGCTCCAGATCGGTCGAGCTTTCGGTATTCGACTTTTCGGTGTGACTCTTCTTCGTCTGGATGATCCGTGGATCTATCAAGGGGTAGAAGAGGTCGACCGCGAGGTTGACGAGCACGAACACGAGAGAGGCGAACACAACGACTCCCTGCACCACCGGGATGTCCTGCGCCATCACCGACGTCTGTGTCAGACGGCCGACGCCCGCGCGGGAGAACACCGTTTCCACAACCACCGAGCCCGCCAGCAGCGTGCCGACCAGCACACCGGCAATGGTGAATGCCGGAATGCTCGCCAGTCGCAACGCGTGACGGGTCTGCACGCGCCAACGGCTTGCGCCCTTGGCGTACGCAGTCTCCACGTGCGGCGAACGTAGCGTCGACTGCAGGCTGGTCGTGAGCACCTGCGCGATCACCGCGCCGGTCGGGATCGCCAAGGTGATCGCCGGAAGAATCACCGTTGCGAATCCCTTGTCTCCGAATGCCGGGAAGATGTGCAGACGGAACGAGAAGAGTTGCAGAAGAATCAGGCCCACCCAGAAAGTGGGCACTGCCACACCCAGCGGCGGCAGCGAGAACAACAGATTCGCGAGCCACCGCTTGCGGGTGTAGGTAGCGAAGAACGCGATCGCCACTCCGAACAACACGGCCAGAACCAAAGCGGTGGTTGCCAAGACCAGAGTGCTCGGCAGCGCCGAGAAGATGGCATCCGTCACCGACTGACCGGTGGAGATGGACGTACCGAAATCGCCGCGAAGAGCATTCGTCAGCGACGTCCAGTACTGCACCCACACCGACTGGTCCAAGCCGTACCGTGCCCGAAGCTGATCGAGCGCAGCCTGATCCACTGCAACACCCTGACCGGACGAGTCGGCAGCCATGCTGACGGGATCACTCGGCAGGAGGAACAGAATCACGAACGAGATGGTGAAGGCGGCCCACAGAACCACTGCGGCCTGGCCCAGTCGGGTGAGTACGTATCGAGTCATGATTACTTACCCGACAACCATGCGTCGTAGAACTGCAGGCGCGAGGAGGCTTCGAAGTTCAGGTCCTGCACACTCGATCCGGCGCCGATGGCCTGCGAGAGCTCGATGGTGGGGATGGAGAGTCCACGGTCGAGGATCAATTCCTGTGCGGTGGAAACCAGTTCGCCGCGTTGGCCGTTGTCCGTGGCTGCAAGCTGGTCTGTGAGTACCTTGTCGAGCTCCGGATCTGCGCCGCGACGGTTCAGGTTGCGGCCTTCGGTGCTGAACGATGCCCGCAAGATGTCGGCGTCCGCGCGAGTGCTGTTGTAATACAGCGAATCGTAATCACCCGATACTCCCTTCTCGGTCCATTCACCGTTCGAGACCAGGTTGAGCTGCAGGTCGACGCCGACCTTCTTGAGCTGCTGCTGCACGAGCTCGAGGATGGCCTGGTTACCCGAGAACACCGGACTGAAGGTGACGCTGAAAGTGAGCTTCTGCCCGTCCTTCTCGCGGATACCGTCGCTGCCGGTCTTCCAACCAGCCGCGTCGAGGAGTTTCGCCGACTTGTCGGCGTCGTACGTCACGACACTGGATTCGTCGCTGTAGAGCGGAGTGGTGTGAGCCAGCGGGCTCGTGGCCGGGAAGAACGACGGATCCAGAACGGTGTCGACGAGTTCTTGGCGGTTGATCGCGGGAATGATGGCCTGACGAACAGCCTGATCAGCGAGAACGCCGCGACTGACGTTGGGCTGGAAGAAGAAGCTCACACCCGGGTTCGGCCTTGTGAGGATTCGTCCACCCGCGCCCTCGATTTGCGGCGCATCCTGCGGAAGCGCATCGCTGACCGCATCGAGCTGGCCGGAGGCCACGCTGCCCGCCCGCACACCGGATTCGGGAACCACCGTGAAGTCGACGCCGTCGAGGTACGCCTCGCCCTGATGCGCGACCGCATCCGACGCCCAGTTGTATCCCGCACGCTTGGCGATCTTGACGCTCTTGTCCTGCTGCCAGTCGGTGTACACGAACGGTCCGGAGGCGATCACCGCTGCACCGGGGCAGCGCTGCTCGGATGCCAGCGCGGTGGTGGAATCGGCGAGGATTCCGAGCTGTGGCGTCGAAGTTGCTTGCAGGAACTGAACATTGGGTCCGGAGAAATTGATCTTCGCCGTGTGAGCATCTACGACGTCGGTACCGGTGTACGAGGACAGGTAACTCTTCGCCAACGACGCGTTCGGTCCCAGGTTCTTGACCGAGTCGAAGGTCTTCTTCACCGAATCCGCCGTCACCGGTGTGCCGTCACTGAAGGTGGCGTCGTCGCGAAGGACGAACGTGAAGCTAGCGGCGTCGGGGCTGATCTCCCAGCTCTTGGCGAGCCACGGCGTGATCTCTCCGGTGTCGGGATTTTGATCGGTAAGCGAATCCACCACTGTCCGAGTGACATACACGGTCTGGTTACTGCCGGCCTGGGCCGGATCGGCGCACGTCGGCGCCTGCGACAGACCGTAGCGAAGGGTTCCGCCGGACTGGGCGGGGCCTGCGTCGGCAGCACTGTCACTCCCGCTGCTGCAGCCGGCGAGGACGGTGCCGAGAACCGAGACAGCACCGATACCGGCGATTACGGTCGCGCGTTTGCGGGCACCGAATGAGGGCGAAGACACCAAGAACTCCTAAAGAGGCATGCCGAAGAGCGCACCCGTCGCCTGAGACCAAAAAGGCGATCGAGCACGAATCACTTGTGAGAGAGGAGAAAACAGACTTGTCGACGACTCGCCTGAGTGTGAATGACTGACCGAGGTCAGTTGGTACAGAAAGATCCCGCGGTGCGGCACAGGTCTACGTGACGACGCGACCAGGCGGTATCGAAACCGCCTTCGACTGCCTTCATTTCGTGTTCCTCCATCGGTCCTGGCGGTAGCACCCGCACCCGATCACTCGGGGGGTTGCTGCGACTTCAATGAGCCAGGTCTCTCGGTCGCTCTGGATGGTCGTCCGCAAGTGTACGAGGTCAAACCCGGGTGTTGTCAACCCGGTCGGTAGGAATTGCTGCTCGAGTCACATTTTCGAGCACCCGAAGCTGCTTCTCGAACGGGTGGACGCCCACTTCTTCGGGCGAGAGCGAAGCGTCGTAAAGCGGTGTGTATCCACTGGACAGATACAGCGCGACGGCCTCCGGTTGCCGAGGCCCTGTCGTGAGGAACACCCGACTGTATCCGCGAAGTTCGATCTCTCGTTCCAACTCGCGAACGACGGCCTTGCCGAGGCCGCGCTTCCGATGGTCGACCGATGTCCAGATTCTCTTCAGTTCGGCAGTGGTGGAATCGAATTGACGAAACGCACCGCCGGCGATCGGCAGACCGTCGTGGGTGAGCACCAGAAGCGCACCCTGCGGGTAGGCAAATTCTTCTGCCGGATACGTCGTGAGATCCTCGAGCATCGCTTCGTGAGTACCGCCGTAACGCGAACTGTATTCGAGTGCCAACTCCGCGATCAGTGGAGCTGCCAAGGGATCGTCCTGCGATACCGAATAGACCTCTACCGCTCCGACACCCTCGAGCTGTCGAGTTCCGAGCTCCAGTGCCACAACACTTTCCTCCATGAATCTGGTCAACGCTCCCCCAGCCTGAAAACTTCCGGAGCGAGGGTGGTTCCGTCGACGAGGTCCGCCACAAGTTCTCCCAAGGCCGGACCGAACTTGAACCCATGCCCCGAGAACCCCGCCGCCACTGTGACGGCGCCGACTCGGTCGATGACGAAGTTACTGTCCGGCGTGCTCGTGTACAGGCACGTGATCGACTCGACACGGGTGGAATCGACGCCGGGCAACCACGACTCGGCGTACTGGGCCAATCGCTGCTCTCCGTCGACATCAGGGGTGTAGTCACGGGTCTGCGGAGTCACCACCGGCCCGGTCGCGTGTTCGCCGATCTTGATCCCGTCCTCGGAACCGAGCCCGTAGATCCCCGCGGTCTCCAATTCTGCGCCGGTGTGGTGGACGAAACTCGGCCACTCGACTCCGGGATCGAGCGGTGCGAAGTGTGCCGGTTGTTCCTGTGTCGTGCGCAGCGTCGGCAGTACGATCTCGGAGCCGAGACCGCTGTCTGCGATCAGATCTGCAGTCCACGCACCGGCCGCGATCACGACCTGACGAGCTGCGAGCGTTCCACTGTCCGTCACCACGTCCACGCCGTAGGACGCTCGCGCGAGTGCCAACACCCGAACATCGTGACGGACCTCGGCACCGGCAAACACCGCTCCTGCCTTCAGAGCGGTCACTGCGCGGTCCGCGTGCAGCCGGCCTGCGTCGGGGTGATGGAGCACCGTGGTGTCGAATCGCAGCCCCGGCCAACGGGCGGACGCCTCGGCAGGGGTGAGGATCTCACCCTTGATGCCCGCCTCGCGAAGTATCTTCGCCTTGGACTGCACTGCCTGCGGCAGGCCGTGATCAACGGCACCGGTGAGTTCCACGAACCCGATGTCCGTCGTGGTCTCCAACTCCCGCCACAGCGGCAGCGCGCCGGCCGCCAAACCTGTGTACAGGTGATTGTCGTAGGCCTGCCGGTAGATACGCGAAGTACCGTGCGACGCACCGTGCTTGTGACTCGGCCCGAACTGTTCCAACTGAATGACGCTACGTCCGCGTGCCGCGAGCCGCCATGCGGCGGAGGACCCGACGAGTCCTCCGCCGATGACGATCACATCGAGAATCTCACTCATGGACGAGAGCTCACTTGGTCTTCGGAAGGCCGGGCGGGTTGATCAGGGACGTGTCGACGGCTTCGCTGGTGATGTTCCAGCGCTCGAGGATCTGCTGGTACGTGCCGTTCTCGATCGTGTGGTTGATCGCGTCGTTGATCGCCTTGATCAGGCCGTTGTCCTTCTTCACCAGCACCGCGATCTGCCCCTGCAGGGTGTCGCCGGCCCCGGAGAACTCACCGACAACCTCGGTCTCCCCCGACTGCTTGGCGTGGAACTGCGACGACGGGTTCGGGCCGAAGTAGGCGTCGATCCGGCCGGACTGCAGCGGGAGGTAGTAGTCGGTGGTGTTCTGGTAGTAGGAGATGTCGGTAGGCGCCAGGCCGGCCGCGACGTTCTGCTCACTCCACTTGACCAGCAGCGCTTCCTGATTGGTGCCCGAGGAGACGGCGATCTTCTTGCCCGCGACGTCCTTGGGTTCCTTGATGGAGATTCCGGCACCCTTCTTGGCTTCGAAGGCGAGGGTGTCGAGACGGTAGGTCGCGAAGTCGTACTTCTCCTTACGCTCCTCTGTGACAGTCACATTGGAGAGGAAGGCGTCGGCCTCACCGGAGTCGATCCGGACGAAGTTCTGTGCCCAATCTGCTGTCTGCAGGTCGACCTTCAAGCCGAGAACGTCACCGATCAGATAGGCGAAGTCGGTCTCGGAACCGATGAGGGTGGTGTCGTCGTCGGCGTAGAAACGGAGCGGCGGAGCGGAACCGGCACTACCGGTGACGCGCAGCGTGCCACGATCGCGGATGTCCTGAGGTAGCTCGGCGGCGATTGAATCCACCTTGTCGGTGGTGATGCGGTTCTGATCGGCCGTGAGGTTGTAACCCGCAGCAGCGGTGACCTGGGCGCCGTCGGACTCGGCGTCCGCGCTGCTGCATGCAGCGCTGAGCAATCCGACGGTGGCAAGCGCCGAGATCAGAAAAGTCGCGCGACGGGATGTGGAGAACATCAATTTTTCCTTCCGGGAATGAGTCTGGGTCGCGTCAGAGGACGCGGGAGAGAAAGGCTTTGGTCCGTTCGTGGACCGGATTGTCGATCACCTGCGAAGGCGGGCCCTGTTCGACGATGACGCCGCCGTCCATGAAGACCGCAGTGTCCGCCACTTCCCGAGCAAATCCGACCTCGTGTGTGACGATCACCAAGGTGGCGCCGTCACGGGCCAGCTGAGCCAGGACTTCGAGAACCTCGCCCACCAGTTCCGGGTCGAGCGCCGACGTCGGCTCGTCGAAGAGAATGACCGCCGGCCGCAGTGCCAGCGCTCGCGCTATCGCGACGCGCTGTTGCTGGCCACCGGAGAGTTGGCGGGGATACTCGTCCGCCTTGTCCCCCACTCCCACTCGCTCGAGCAGTGCGCGGGCCTCGCGGTACACCTCGTCACGATCACGCTTCTGGGCCGAGAGCGGCGCTTCCACCACGTTTTCCAACGCGGTCAGGTGCGGAAACAGGTTGAAGTTCTGGAACACGAATCCGATGTGCGAACGCTGTTTCAGGATCTCGCGGTCACGCAGTTCGTGGAGCCGATTTCCCTTGCGCCGGTACCCGATCAGTTCTCCGTCGATCCGTACGGTCCCGCGGTCGACCTTCTCGAGGTGATTGAGGGTGCGCAGCAAGGTGGACTTACCGGAACCCGACGGACCGAGAATGACGGTCACTTCGCCCTTGCGAACCAGGAGATCAACGCCGGCAAGTACTTCCAAGGCACCGAAAGACTTGTGAATTCCGCGTGCTTCGACGGCATACACCGTATCTTCGGCCAGTTCTGCGGTCATCGGGTAGCACCTCTCGGAATATCGAGACGCGCATCGCGAATCTCTTCGAACTTCTTGCGCGCCTTCTGTACCGGAGTCAACGGAAGAGCACGAGCGGATCCTCGTGCATAGTGGCGCTCCACGTAGTACTGACCGATCGAGAGCAACGTCGTGAGGATGATGTACCAGATCGTGGCGACCATCAGCAGGGGCACGACTCGTCCGTTGCGGCCGAAGATGACCTGCACCTGGTAGAACAGTTCGGCGATTGCCATGGTGGAGACGATCGACGTTCCCTTGAAGAGTCCGATGACCTCGTTGGCGGCGTTGGGGAGGATCGCCCGCATTGCCTGCGGGAGAACGATCTTGAAGAACTGGCGACTGCGCGGAATACCGAGCGAGTGAGCAGCTTCGATCTGACCGTGATCCACCGAGATGATTCCGGAGCGAATGATCTCGGCCGAGTATGCAGCCTGGTGCAGCGCCAAACCGATGACTGCTGCGGTGAATCCGCCGATCACACCGCTGACCTGGAAGGTGAAGAACTCGGGACCGAAAGGTATTCCGAGAGAAAGCGTCTGGTACAGGTATGTGATGTTGAACCAGAAGAGCAGCTGCACGATGAGTGGAATCGAGCGGAAGGCCCAGATGTAGGTCCAGGCGATCACCTGCAGGACCGGATTCTTCGACAACCGACCGAGCGCCAGGAAGACACCGAGACCGAAACCGAGGATCGTCCCCCACAAGGTCAGTTTGATCGTCATCCACAGCGCGGCGAGCACTGATTTCGCGGTGAAGTACTGCGCGAACGTCGGCCAGTCCCAGCCGGGGTTGACGACGAGCCCGTGGATGAACTGAGCAAGCAGGACCAGCACGACCGCACTGATCACCCAGCGCAGCGGGTGCCAGGTGCGAGCGACGACAAGCTCCGAGTCGGGAAGTTGCGACTCGGACACCGACTTTTCGGGGCGGACATCGGTGGGCGCGCTCACGGCGCGCTACCTGACGGAGTGGACATCACGAATAGACCTTTCGGGGAAATGGGAACGCAGCTGTGTCCTCGAGTTGGTGCGCTCGAGTTGCGAAGACGACGAGAGTTCGGTCAGCGACAGTGACACGAAGCGGTGCGGCACAGATCGATGTGACGTCGCTTGTGCGCAGCGTGCGAAGTGGTACCCATGTGATGCCTTCCATCGGTCCTGGCGGTAGCACCCGCTCCCGATCACTCGGGGGGTTGCTGCGACGTCGACGAGCCAGGTCTCTCGGTCGCTCTGGATGGTGAGCAAAGACTAGACGCGAAATGTCGAGTCGTCAAATGTTGTATTTCCCTGCACTGCAAGGGAAATGAAGGGTCCACGATGTTGAAATCGCATTGATTCCAACGGTGTCCGAAGCCGCGTTCGGCGTGTTGAATGGAGCGTTCGAATGAAGACCGGGACCGCCGTCCGGACTGACTTTTCCTCTGCCGTACCGTCTGCGGAGTGAGTGGACTCGACGCTTTCTTCATCTTGTTGGCCGGTATCGGCGCGGGCGCGATCAACGCCGTGGTCGGCAGTGGAACGCTGATCACGTTTCCCACCCTGGTCGCCTTCGGCATGCCGCCCGTGACCGCAACCATGTCCAACGCGGTCGGGCTCGTCGCCGGCGGAGTTTCGGGTACCTGGGGCTACCGACGTGAGCTGTCCGGACAGTGGGACCGACTGAAGTGGCAGATTCCGGCGTCCCTCGCCGGAGCACTACTCGGTTCGTGGTTGCTCATGCACCTACCCGAGAAACTGTTCGAGACCATCGTTCCGGTGCTCTTGGTCCTCGCTCTCGCGCTCGTCCTCCTCCAACCACGCATCCAGGCGTGGGCCAAGAAGCGTTCCACCGAAGAAACGACGCTGTCCACCAAGAGGCTGATGCTCCTGACCGCCGGCACTTTTGCAGTCGGCATCTACGGCGGATACTTCACTGCCGCGCAGGGCATCCTTCTCATCGGTGTGATGGGTGCCATCCTCCCGGAAACCCTCCAGCGCATGAACGGCGCGAAGAACCTGCTGTCGCTGCTCGTCAACATCGTTGCAGCAGGGATGTACATCACTCTGGCATTCGATCAGATCAATTGGGCAGCAGCCGGTTTGATCGCCGTCGGCTCACTCGGTGGTGGCGTCCTCGGCGCCCGCTACGGACGGCGCCTGTCCCCCACTGCATTGCGCTACACGATTGTCGTCGTCGGCCTGATCGGCCTGTGGCGCCTTCTCGCTTGACCGCCCACATCGGGCGCCACCCGCACATACTGGAGTAATGACCAGTACAGAAGATCAGACCGGTTGGACCTACCTCATGGACATGGACGGGGTTCTCGTCCACGAGGAGCACTTGATACCTGGAGCGGACACGTTCCTGGCAGAGCTGGCGTCGAACGACATCCCGTACATGGTGCTCACCAACAACTCCATCCGCACCCCGCGTGACCTGCGAGCACGCCTGCTCAATTCGGGACTCGACATCCCGGAGAAGTCGATCTGGACGTCAGCGCTCGCAACCGCGACGTTCCTGGCCAACCAGCGGCCAGGCGGCAGCGCCTACGTGGTCGGCGAATCGGGCCTGACCACTGCCCTGCACGACATCGGTTACGTCCTGACGGACAGCGACCCCGACTACGTCGTCCTCGGCGAGACGCGAACGTACTCCTTCGAGGCAATCACCACCGCCATTCGCCTGGTCGAGCGTGGATCGCGGTTCATCGCCACCAACCCGGACGCCACCGGGCCGTCGCGTGACGGCTCGCTGCCGGCCACCGGCTCGGTCGCGGCACTCATCACCAAGGCAACCGGACGCGATCCCTACTACGTCGGCAAGCCCAACGCCTTGATGATGCGCTCAGCCCTGCGGTCCATCGGCGCTCATTCCGCCAATACGTTGATGATCGGCGACCGCATGGACACCGACATCGTCTGTGGCCTCGAAGCCGGACTGCAGACGATTCTGGTGATGACCGGGATCTCGACCCGCGCGTCGGTAGAGCTCTATCCCTACCGCCCGACCATCGTCCTCGAGTCGGTCGCCGATCTTGTGGGAACAACAACCGATCCATTCCGTAGCAACACAAACAATTGATTCAAATTGCAAAACAAAACCGAAACTCGGTAATTAACTGGTAAAAAACAGCAGATTTGCCAAGTTCCGACTCGTCCGCTTTGTCCAACTGAACAAACCAACGGTTTTATTCGCACCAAACTTACAAACGAGTAGTTAGACGCAGGTCAAAGATCATTTCGACACCGAGTGACAGTTGGACTCCAGTCGTAAAATTGATTTTTCGAAAAGTGGTAACGAATCGTTTGCCGTGTCTGATACTCATGTCTGAATGGCCCCATTTCGGGTCCCAGACATGAAATGAGATTTTCATGAAGAAGCAGACCAAGGGTGCGATCGCTGCTGCGGCGGCCGGTGCCCTCCTCCTCGGCGGTGCCGGCTCGCTCGCAGTCTGGAGCGATTCGGCCGACGTCAGTGGCGGCGGGCCCGTCACGTCCGGCGCCCTCGACCTGAGCTCTTGCGCACCGGTCGGTGGCGGGTGGAACTCCCTCAACCCGACGAAGACCGCGATCACCAACATCTCGGCTTACCGAATAGTCACCACCGAGAGCATCGAATACACCTGCGACGTCACTGTGACCGCAGTGGGCGATCGTCTCGCGGCTGTTCTGACCGCTGATACGGCCGGAATCGTTCCGGGTGCGAACAGCGCCGAGCTTGCCGCTGCTGTCGTGCCCGTGACGACAATCAAGGACACTGGTGGCAACCCGATTTCGCAGATCACCAAAGCCCAGAACGGAACGATCGTCCACGTCGGAGTCCGGCTGAACTTCAACGAGGTGGCCAATCAGGTCGCGCAGAACCAGTCGCTGAACTTGTCGGCGATGAAGTTGGTCGTCACTCAGACAGCACTGACACCGGCCCCGTAATTTCATGAGGATAAAGGTCTGGGGAGCGATCGCAGTCGCGGTGGCTGCTGTAGCGGTGTTCGCATCGTCGCAGCAGTCGCTCGCGCTGTGGTCCGATTCGGCGAGCGCGAATGGCGGTACGGCGACAGCCGCCAGCGTCAACCTCACGGTTGGTACATCTGCCGGAACCAGTGCGGCGTACACCCTGGCGAACTTGACGACGGCCGCGACGCCCGTTGTCCCGGGAAACACGGTGCAAGCACCGCTCACCGTCAAGAATTCGGGGGCTGATCCTCTGCAATGGCGAATGCAGTCGACGACCGCATTTACGGGATTCACGTTGACCACGTACGGAGTCGCCAACGAAGGCGCCTGCCCTGCCGGCGTCAACACCGCGGCTCCGGCAGTGACCCCACTGACGTCCGGATCGATGAATGCATCGCTGCAGTACCCGGTTTCACCGGCGTACATGCCGAGTCCGCTGGTCTCAGGCGGTACGTACATTCTGTGCTTGCGACTCACGGTAGGCGTCGGGGCGGTCTCAGGTGCAACAAGCACCACGACCTTGACCTTCCAGGCAGGTCCGGTATGACAAAACACTCCACGAAGCGCACCGATCGCACCGATCGCACCGGCCCACTCTGGTGGATCACCTCTATCGTCAGTTGGACACTGCTGCTGGCAATTTCGGCAGTCATCGTCGCAACCATTGTCGTTCCCTTCTTTGCCGGAGCACAGCGCTTCACGATTCTGACCGGTTCGATGCGCCCGACGTACAACCCTGGATCACTGGTAGTCGTCAAACCTGTCGATCCGTCCGAACTGGGGATCGGTACACCTATTACGTACCAGCTGGAATCGGGTCAGCCGACCGTCGTCACGCACCGGATCATCGCCACAAGTGAAAACCAGAAGGGTGAAAGAACTTTCATCACCCAGGGCGATGCGAACGGTGAGCCTGACGAGAAGGAAGTACGGCCGGTGCAGATCCGGGGAAAGGTCTGGTACAGCCTGCCTTATCTCGGTTACGTGAACACCTGGCTGACGGGAGAGCAGCGCACCGTGATCGTGGTGATCGTAGTGACCGCTCTACTGCTGTACGCGTCGTACATGATGATCAGCGGCATCCGTGACGGCCGGAAGGAGCGAGCTCGAGCCCGATTCGCTCCTGACCCTGCACCTTTCGAGCCCGCAGACTCCGCCCAGATCGAGAAAGGCCAGCACGATGCCCTCGCGCCCTGACCGTCCGGCCCACCGGATTCGTCACCTGTTGACCAGCACGCGTTTTCGCGCGCTGCTCGCACTGGGGATGGTGCTTGGCGTCGGCGGTGTGACCACGCTCGCGGCCTGGACGTCTTCCGCCACGGCAACCTCGGGCAACATCACGACGGGTTCCATCAATCTGCAGTTGAACAGCATTGCCCAGCCCATTCTGACCAGGTCTCTGAATTTCAGTGAGCTTGGCAAGTCCGGAATGATTCCCGGCGATTCGAATACCGCTCTGATCAAGGTCAACAACCTGGGCACAGGGACAACTGTCCCGCTGAAGTACACGATCACGTCTACGAGTAGTGGTGCGTTGACGACCTCTCTACGAATGACGGTTTCCTCCAACGGAACTGTTGCCAACAAGTGCACTGACGGCGCCAACGTTGTGTCCTCGCTCGCGCTGACACTCACCGCGAATCAAGCCATCGGTAGCCCCGACCGCCCACTGGCGGTCGGGGCTACCGAGAATTTATGTGTCTCGGTGCAGCTTCCGACAACACCGACACCGCCGACGAACAGCACGTCGAACATCGTCCTGACCTTCGCGGCAAAGGTGTGATGGCAATGGCCCGACACACGAAAAAACATGCAAAGGCCTCGATGCCGAACCGGGTACGGGAAGTCCTACTCAGTCTGGGAGCCCTCGCAGGCTTGGTATCCATCATCATTTTCATCGCCGGTCTGGCTTTCGGTATCACCCCGCTGATCTTTCGGAGTGGATCGATGTCACCCACGATCGATACCGGTGCTCTCGCATTCGCGCGCACCGTGCCTGCTTCGGAAGTGCTGGTCGGTGACATCGTCAGCGTCTCCGACAGCCAAAACACGCGCATCACCCATCGTGTGGAATCAATAGATCAGCAGGGCAACAACCTTGCCGTCGCACAACTGCGTGGTGATGCAAATCCGATCGCCGATCCCGATCCCTACGTCATCACCGAAGCCGATCGCGTCTTCTTCAGCATCAACCGCCTCGGCTACGTGGCAGTCTGGCTGTCCGGACCGAGTGGGCTTGTGCTTGGTGCGATTGCCGTCGGAGGACTGCTGTACATCGCATTTCGCCCACGAAAAAGACCGGATGAAGGGGAACCCAGCCTGGATCGTCAGGACGCGCACGGCGATTCCCACGCCTTCAAGGCAATCGTCGCATTGGCAACGGTCGGCCTCACTGTTGTCGGTGCGTCCCAGATCGGTGGCACCAAGGCGGGGTACACCGACGAAGCCACGGCAACAAGCATTCAGTTCGGCACTGCTGCAACCTTTCCCACGTCTCCAAGCACAGCCAGTTGCGCAGTGAATTTTGCGGTCGTTGTTCCGGTCGCAGTAACGATCACCTGGCCCGCGACTGTCGGAAGCTCATACCGTCTCATTGCCCGCGATAGCAACGGATCCTTGTTGGGATCGAATGACTACACCGCAACGTCTACTACAGGCTCCATGAGATACGGCTCGGGCGGTACAACAGTCGCGTTCCCGCTCATCGTCGGCACCTACAACATCGAAATCCATGGACTGAGCGGCACGTCGGTCACGCCGTCGTACTCCGGCTACCAATTCAGCATTCTCGTCGGCCTGCTCTACTCGTGTGGCGGTCCGATCAGCGGGACATCTGCTCTCAGTCGATCGGCAGCGCCGGCACTGGCGGCAGACGCTCCGAGCACTCCTACCACGGCCGTCACTTCCACGGCCGTCACTTCCACGACCGCCTCATCCACCACGCCCACCACGACATTGGCGCCGGCTGCGACAACCACCAGCACAACTGCACCGTCGACAACCACCTCGTCACAGACTACAACTTCGCCGCCGCCCACAACGACAACGACAACGGTGCCACCAGCCACGACCACTCCGAGCGAGGTTCCCGTCGACGCCCCGGTGACCACTACCGGTCACAGTGCACAGAAGCTCTCGACTTCCACTGGAACCGTTGTGTCCGTGTCGAATTCATCAGGTACTGAAGTCTATCGAGGTACCGTCGACAGCGACGCTGTCCTGCATTGGCTCACCGGTACCGATCAGCTATACGTAATCACCCCTTCCGGAGTCACCGTCATCGACACGTCAACGGGAGTCTGGGCCGAATCTCCTGCCCCGAGCGAACTGCCGGACGAGATCAAGGCGCTGGTGCCGTGATGAGAAAGACAACGAAAGCTGCCATGGCAGTTGCCGCGGCCGGAGCCGTATTGCTCGGCGGTTCGGGCACATTGGCGAAGTGGACCGACAGTGCGACCCTGACAAGCGCCGCTGTCCAGTCCGGGACCCTGGATCTGGGAGCGTGCGTGACCACGAGCGGCGGGGGCTGGTATTCGCAGGTCTACGTCAACGCGCCCACCAATCCGAATCCACTCGTATATATCCCGGACATCACTACCTACCGGCTCAAGCCCGGATTCAACTACACGTATTTCTGCGATTCGAAGGTGATGGCCACCGGCCCACGTCTGAAAGCGAACGTGACAGTCGACAAGACCAAGTTGAGCGGCGGGCTCGCGGCCGCCAACATCGACCTTCGCACGTACGTCACGGATCAGAGCAACAATCTGCTGTACGACAGCACAGCACCGACGCCGAACCTCATCGCGGTCACGTCGGCCCTGAACAACACCAATCTGACGGCGCAGGTGTTGTTCACGATCTACCCCACCGACACGACAAGCTCAGGTCTCACACTGAATACGACGGCGTTGACGATCGACGTCAAACAACTGGGTCTCACGCCCGCACCGTAGAACGCCTTGCCGTCGGAAGTTCGAGGCAAGGCGCTCCAGCGATTCAGCCGAGTGCTCGCTTCAGATCAGCCAACAGATCAGCCGTGTCTTCGAGACCGACGGACAGACGGACAACGCCGTCTGTAAGACCCACTGCTGCACGGCCTTCCGGACCCATGGCCCGGTGCGTCGTCGTGGCGGGGTGAGTGATCAACGACTTGGAATCTCCCAAGTTGTTGGAGATGTCGATGACGCGCAGACCGTTGAGAACCTCGAACGCCCGCTTCTTGCCCTCTCCGTCAGGCGCATCGAGCTCGAACGTGACAACCGTTCCGCCACCGCTCATCTGAGACTTCGCGAGCTCGTGCTGCGGATGCGACGTCAGGTACGGATACTTGACCCACTTGACGCCGGAGTGTCCTTCGAGGAATTCGGCGATCTCGAGTGCCGAAGCCACGGAGTGCCGAATACGGACCGGCATCGTCTCCAGGCCCTTGAGCAGAGTCCACGCATTGAATGGACTGAGCGCAGGACCGGTGTGCCGCATCAGTTCTCGAACGGGACCGCTGATGTATTCTTCGGTACCGAGGATCGCGCCACCAAGCACGCGGCCCTGACCGTCGATGTGCTTGGTGCCGGAGTACACAACGACGTCGGCGCCCAGATCGAGGCTGCGCTGCAGAAGCGGCGTCGCGAAGACGTTGTCCAGCACTACCTTTGCACCGCCTGCATGAGCAAGCTCCGACACCCGTCGAACGTCGACGAGAGATTGCATCGGGTTGGACGGCGTCTCGAAGAACACTGCCGTGGTAGGCACGGACAGCGCCTCTTCCCACTGCGCGTTGTCTTCACCGTCGACGAAGACGACCTCGACTCCCCAGCGCGGAAGAATCTCGTTGCACACGACGAAGCAGGATCCGAAGAGGCTGCGCGCAGCCACCAATCGGTCGCCGTTGGCCAACAGTGCGCCCAACGCCGTGAAGACTGCCGACATTCCGCTGGCAGTCGCAAAGCAGGCTTCTGCACCTTCGATGAGACGCAGGCGCTCTTCGAACATCTTGACCGTCGGGTTGCCGTAGCGGGAGTAGACAAAATGATCCACCTCGCCGGTGAAGGCTTGTTCGGCGGCTTCTGCACTCTCGTAGACGAATCCGGAGTTGAGGAACAGCGCTTCGGAAGTCTCCTCGAACCCGGTACGCATCAGTCCGCCGCGAACACCGAGAGTGCCGAGACCGACGTCGTCCGGCAGCGCCCGTTGAAATGCGCCACCCTGGGGAATTCCGCTCACTGCTGCCTCCACGGCAAGCCGATGGCCCGCCAACCTACAAGTCCGCGATGTCCGTCGGCACCCAATGCGCCTTCGAACCCGTCGAGCACGTTGTACGACGGGCCGATGCCCGCCGCAGTCGCAGCTTCCGCCGCACCGATGGAACGTTGTCCGGATCGACACAGGAAAATCACCGGACGCTCCGACCCGGAGGAATCAGCAGTGATGCCGGCTTCCTTCAACTGGTCGACGAAGTTGTCATTGCGCGCGCCAGTCGGGTGGCTCACCCATTCGATCAGTGCGGCCTGCTTGCCGAGGGAGGACACATCGGGGACACCGACGTACTTCCACTCCGCATCGGTCCGCACGTCGACCAGCACGGCGTCGGGGTTTTCGCGGAGCAGCTCCCAGGCTTGCTCCGGCGTCAGATCGCCTGCGTAACTCACGTAGTCCATGTTTTCACAAGACTGCCGTGAGCGCCTGAGCGGGCCGTCAGTTGCAGACGACCCAACGGTTGCCGTCACGGGTCAGGGCCCAGGTCGAGACTCGCTCGCCCGCTCCGCCACCGGTGATCGTCACGTCGGCCCGGGCGCGATCGCCGTTGACCGCGACCCCGTCCACACCCTTCAGCTCGACCGTCCCGTCGACGCCGGCCATCGGACCGTTGCTCGAATTGAAGCTCGCGCAGGTCAGGGTCTTGATCGTCGCCGCGTCATTCCGATTCTCGGCATCGACGTAGTCGGTGACGGAGCGGCTCACGCGGTCCGACTCGGTGACGTTCTCCTCGGCCGGCGAGATCCACGATGCGACGAAGATTCCACCCAGGATCAAGGCGACGATGGCGACAGCCAAGAGGAACGGCCCCGCAGACGCCTTCTTGCCATCGATGTTGTCGGATTCGCGCAGCTCGTCACTCATAACGCCAATAGTCCCCCACAACTTGAAATTGTGGCCCGTCAAGGATCAGGCCCCTACCCCGGATACCCGAGACAACAGGAGAATGGGAGGAAAGAATAGGTTTACCCACAACCGATCGAGTGAGAGTGTGGATCCGTTCGGCCGCAACCGAGGCACTGTGCTTAGGTTCGGCTAAATTGGATACTTGTCGATATGTTGTCCGAACTTCGAAGAAGGTAGCTGTCCTCACGATGACTGACTCCAACCGCCCACTCCGGGTCGCGATCGTCGGCGCCGGCCCCGCCGGCATCTACGCCGCCGACGCCCTCATGAAATCCGACACCGCAGTTTCCGGCCGCGGCGTCAGCATCGACCTCTTCGAGCGCATGCCCGCGCCCTTCGGCCTGATTCGTTACGGCGTCGCGCCTGATCATCCGCGCATCAAGGGCATCATCACCGCCCTGCACAAGGTGCTCGACAAGCCTCAGGTACGCCTGCTCGGCAACATCGACTACGGCACCGACATCACCCTCGACGACCTGCAGTCGTTCTACGACGCGGTCATCTTCTCCACCGGCGCCAACGCCGACCGTGCGCTCGGCATCCCGGGCATCGAACTCGACGGCAGCTACGGCGCGGCCGACTTCGTCTCCTGGTACGACGGCCACCCCGACGTACCGCGTACGTGGCCGCTCGAAGCCGAGAAGGTCGCCGTCCTCGGCGTCGGCAACGTTGCCCTCGACATCGCCCGCGTTCTCGCCAAGACCGGCGACGAACTGCTGCCGACCGAGATCCCCGCCAACGTCTACGAGGGCCTCAAGAACAACAAGGCCGTCGAGGTTCACGTCTTCGGACGCCGCGGCCCGGCCCAGGCCAAGTTCACCCCTCTCGAACTGCGCGAACTCGACCACTCGCCGACCATCGAGGTCATCGTCGACCCCGAGGACATCGACTACGACGAGGGTTCCGAGCAGGCTCGCCGCAACTCCAAGCAGGTCGACATGGTTGCGAATACGCTGCAGGACTGGGCAATTCGCGACGTCGGAGCCCGTCCCCACAAGCTGTTCCTGCACTTCTTCGAATCTCCCACGGAGATCCTCGGTGAAGACGGCAAAGTCGTCGGCCTGCGCACCGAGCGCACTCAGCTCGACGGCACCGGCAACGTCAAGGGCACCGGCACGTACAAGGACTGGGATGTCCAGGCCGTGTACCGCGCCGTCGGTTACCTCTCGCAGAACATCACGCAGCTGCCGTTCGACGACCAGGCCGGCACCGTCCCCAACGATGCCGGACGCGTCGTCGCCGACGACAACGCCGAGGGCGCAGCCCGGTTCATGCCGGCCACCTACGTCACCGGCTGGATCAAGCGCGGCCCCGTCGGCCTCATCGGCCACACCAAGGGTGACGCCAACGAAACAGTCGCGAATCTTCTCGAGGACTCCGTCGACTTCGCGGGCGCCGCGAACCCCGACGAGAACGCCGTCATCGAGTTCCTCGAAGGCAAGCAGGTTCCGTACACGACCTGGCAGGGCTGGTACCGCCTCGACGCGCACGAGCGCAGCCTGGGCGAGCCCGAGGGCCGTGAGCGCATCAAGGTCGTCGAGCGTCACGACATGCTGAAGGCATCCGAGCCCGACCGCGCGAACTGAGTGCGCGGAAGTAACTGAACAGAAGCCCTCCACCGGCCCGACGCGACCCAGCTCACATCGGGCCGGTGGTGTGTGCAGGGACCCAGGGCAACAGGGCAAAATAGACCCCGTGTTTGACGCCCATGTGCATATCATCGACCCGCGCTTCCCGCTGGTCGAGAATCACGGGTACCTGCCTGAGCCCTTCACCGTGGCCGATTACCGCGCCCGGATTGCCTCGCTGAAGGGCCTCAGCGTTGACGGCGGCGCGGTGGTGACCGCTTCGTACCAGGGCAATGACCAGGAATACCTGAAAGCTGCCTTGTCCGAACTCGGCGAAGGCTGGGTGGGCGTCACTGCTTTGCCGCTCGATGCGACGGATGAAGACATCGTTGCCCTGGACGCACTGGGAGTACGTGCCGTCCGGTTCAACCTGCGCCGCGGCGCCACCGACCTGCGTCTGCTCGCCGATCTCGCCAACCGCGCTTTCGATCTGGTCGGCTGGCACGCCGAGTTCTACGTCGATGCCACGCTGTTGCTGTCGTTGGAACCGGTCTTCGCCAAATTGCCCGCGGTGAGCATCGACCATTTGGGAATGTCCACCCGCGGACTGCCGTATCTCCTCAACCTCGTCGACCGCGGAGTGCGCGTCAAAGCCACCGGGTTCGGCCGTACCACCATCTCCGACGTCAGCGATGTGCTGCGCCAGATCCACGCGGTCAATCCCGCTGCGCTGATGTTCGGCACCGATCTACCCGGTACACGGGCACGTCGAGCGTTCGAGGTCCACGACCTGGACGTGATCGCCGACGCTGTCGGCGACGACCTGCCCGCGGTCATGTGCGACAACGCCCGCTCCTGGTACCGCTGCGCTCAGGTGAACGCAACGGCTCCCAGCCACAGCCCCGCCGCGATCAGCGCTCCGAACAGTTCCACCAGCATGGACAATCCGACTGCCTTCACCGCGTGAAGCGTCGACGACCAAGCGATGTCGTAACGGCGCAGCCGCGCTAGTTCCGCGAAATACGTTCCGACGATGAATCCCAGGAACAACCCCACGACCGGAATCACGAAGAACCCGATGATGCCGACGACGCCGCCGACCACCACCGACAGGTTGGGCACTCCCCCGGACTTCATCCGCTTGCCCGGCCACGTGTACTTCACGATCCCGGTGACCACCAGTGCCAGCGTGGACAGCGCGAACACCGTCCACGCCGTGGCACCACCGGTCATGATCGCCCACACCAGAATTGCACCGAAAACGAGAAGCGTCCCCGGGAGAATCGGAACGACGACACCGATCAGACCGACCAGGATCACCAGCCCGACGAGGACCTCGGCCGCTGGACTCATCCGACGGGACGCACCTTCGACGCAGCCTCGCGAGCACGGTCGCGTGCAGTAGGCACATCGGCGGCCGTCGACACTGCAACACCCATGCGACGACGCCTGAAGCTCTCCGGCTTGCCGAAGAGTCGCAGGTCCGTCTCGGGAACCGCGAGCGCCTCGGCGACGCCGTCGAATCCGATCCCCTTTGCCTCCACTCCGCCGTAGATCACTGCCGACGCTCCGGGAGACGTGAGCGTCGTGTCGACCGGCAAGCCCAGGATCGCGCGGGCATGCAGTTCGAACTCCGAAAGTCGCTGCGTCCGCAGAGTCACCAAACCGGTGTCGTGCGGCCGTGGGCTCACTTCGGAGAAGAAGACGTCGTCGCCCTTCACGAATAGCTCGACGCCGAAGATGCCTCGCCCTCCCAGAGCCGTGGTCACCTTCTCGGCGACGTCTCGGGCCGAGGCGAGGGCAACCGCGGACATCTGCTGCGGCTGCCACGATTCGATGTAGTCTCCGGCCTCCTGCAGGTGCCCGATCGGTTCGCAGAACGACGTCTCGACCTGACCGCTCTCACCGACGGCTCGAACTGTCAATTGCGTTATCTCGTAATCGAAATCGACAAAGCCCTCGACGATCACCCGGCCGTGATTCACACGACCTCCGGCCATCGCGTAGTCCCATGCGGCGTCGAGATCTTCGGCGGATCCAACCGTCGACTGCCCCTTGCCCGACGAGGACATGACTGGCTTGATGACGCACGGGAAACCGATTCGGTCTGTCGCTGCCTGTACTTCGGCAAGCGAGTCCGCGAAGGCGTACGGCGAAGTGGGCAGGCCCAACTCCTCGGCCGCGAGTCGACGGATTCCCTCACGGTTCATCGTGAGCTGGGTGGCTCGGGCGGTCGGAATGACCACCGCACCCCTGCGTTCTTCGACGAGTGCAAGCGCATCCGTCGCGATGGCCTCGATCTCGGGAACCACGAAGTGAGGCTTTTCCAACTCGATGACGGCAAGCAGTGCTTCCGGATCGGTCATGTCGACGGCATGAGCACGATGAGCCACCTGGTGCCCAGGGGCATCGGGATACCGATCCACCGCAATCACTTCGACACCCAGACGCTGCAGCGCGATGACAACTTCCTTACCCAACTCGCCTGATCCCAACATCATCACGCGGATGGAGTTCTCGGTGAGTGGGGTTCCGAATCGGAGCGGAAGCGTCGGCAGGGGCGAAGGCGTCGAATCAAGCTGCATGGGTGCGACTATATGCCAATCCCGCTGCAGGTCAGCGCGGTTATCGGCCGTCCGCCACACCTTCGCGGTGAAAACCTTGCCTGATCGTTCGAGGTACGGCAGGTTTGCGATAGGTGCGGGTGACCGTGTCCGGCCCGGAATTCTGTTGCGGCAACGCGTCGTTGCCGACCTGGCGCACTTTCACGAGGTTGCGCCCGCCACGCTTGGCGTCGTACAGAGCCTCGTCCGCGACGCTCATGAGGGTCGACAGCGCCGGCGTCGCATGATCGACCCACGCGACTCCGACACTGACGGTGCTCGTCACGTCTGATTCGGCCGAGTACTCGACTTGCGCGCCGCGGACGGCCTCGGCGACGTTGACTGCTCGCGTGAAGCTGCAGTTCGGAAGCAGAATGGCGAACTCCTCGCCGCCGAGCCTTCCGATCAGATCTCCGTCGGACAATCGGGCAGCGGCCCGTTCGGCGAAGTTCGCGAGAACGCTGTCGCCGGTCATATGTCCGTGAGTGTCGTTGATGCTCTTGAAGTGGTCCAGGTCAAGCATCAGCAGGCCGACCGGAGACTGTGTGCGGGCCGCATCGGCAAGTTCCGATTCCGCATGTCCGAGAAAGGCACCCCGCGAGAGCACCCCGGTCAAATGGTCGAATTCGACCGCGAGAAATAGTTCGCGCTCGGCAGCACGACGTTCCTCGGTCGCGCAGGCCACCGCGATCGGCCCCAACGCGATCAAGGTGACCGCAATGGACGTGATGACGTCCTCGTTCCAGCTCGAGGTGGCTTGGTCGCCGATGTCGAGTCGACCGCTGCCCGCCATCATCAGCGACCACACCGACCAGACCACGGAAACGAACGCCGTGCTCGGAACCGAGATGCGAGTGGCACACCAGAGGAGAGCTGGAATCGGCAAGACCAGCGCAATCGGCCCTTCGATACTGAGGGCGATCGGCACGCAGGCTGCAGTGGCGAGTAGCGGAACGCTCAGAGCGGCGACAGTTCTGGCGGTCAGTTTCCTGCGGAACTCGGCAAGGCTCGACGGGATGGTGAGAGTGAGAATGAGAGGAAGGACCAGCAGGTACGCCATGACCTCGGTGGCACCCCAGTGGAAAAACGTGTCGGCAAAGGACTGACCGCGTAAGAGCCGGTCCAAGGCGCCGGCCGTGGCCGCGGTACCAGTCGCCGCGACGAACGAGACGAAGACCATCCATACCAGCGACTGCGAATCGACCAATCGGAACGGTGTGCGCTTCAAGTAGTACAGAACGAGAACACCGAGCGTCACTCCGGCGAGGTTGGCCCCGTTCAGCTGCAGGGCAAGCGACAGCGAGTTGCCCGTAATCAGGTCAGCGCAGACGTATCCGACGGCCGCGGCGATCCACGTCCGCCATTCGATCAGGACCGGCCATCTGACCATCATTCCCAGCAGAATGGCGTTGGCGCACCAGAAAGTCGCGAGCAAACCTGGTGGGCGCGTGAGGATGCCGATCAACGATGCCGCAAGTACGACGGCCAGCACTAGGAGAAGGCGCAGAAAGCGACTCGTCCCTACCATGCGTCACCTCGCGGTCGGCTACCTCTGAATTCGGGAGCACCGGACGTCGCGGTGACCGTATGCCGATGTCGTCGAACTATCGTACGCAGGTGCTGCCACTCGCAGTTCTGTGTTCACATGCCAAACGGCAACTGCGAACATCTCCGCAAACGCGGATGCCCTCCGGCCACGACAGTGGACAGAGGGCACCTGCATGCAATCCGATCGGCAGAGCCGAATTGATCTGCCGGAAGGGATGACTACTCGGCAGATCCGCTGGACAGACCCGAGAGTGAACCGGTGGACGAGCCCTCGCCCTCTCCGGACAGCGATTCGGTGGGAACGGACTTGAGGAAAGCTCCGAGCGCGGTGAGCAGGGGTCCGAGGGTGCTGAGTGATCCGAACATAGGAGGTTCTCCTGTATGTGAGGTGATGTGATGTTCCAGCGCCATTCCGGCCGCAGGCGGTGGCCGAGATGGTTCGGGAACTTCTGCCGCACGGATGGCTGAACCGCCCCCCGAACAACATCCCGAGCTGTGATGTAGCGCACTTACTTGGCGCTGCCTGCATTTATAGACCGGCTTTCCACACTTGTCTAGCTACCTAATAGCTATCAATGCGGACTTTCGGTCACACCTTTACGGATAATTGCAGTTCAAAGCGCAAATTCACCCTCTAGAATGTCCCATAATGTGATTTAGCTCACAGTGAAGAGCCGAAAAGTGTGACCCGCAGACAACTGCGAGCCACACTTTCGGACAAACTGGACTTACTTATCGGCCGCCGATCCCGTCCCAGGGGTGAGAGAGCCACCACCGAGTGCCGTGAACAGGTCCTTGAGCACCGGAATGAACGTCTTGACGACGCCGCTGAAGTCTTCGAATGAACCCATGTCGGGCCTCCTTTTGTCGGAATGCAGTTGAGATGAAGTGAGGACCGAGAACTACTCGGCGGCCGAACCGGCCGAACCCGAGCCGTCTGCCGATCCCGCGTTCAACTTGGTCACGTATGCAAGAACGCTCTTGAGGAAGGCGTCGAGATTCTGAATCGAGGTCATGCGACTACTCCTGTGTTGTTTCGGAAGATTTCTCGAGGTCGACGTCAGGAGTTCGAGCTCGCGGTGTCCAGCCCCTGAAGGGTTTTGAGCATGTTGACCAGGGGCAGAAGCTGGAGAATGCCCCAGCCCATACCGTTGGCCTTGAGGAGGTTTCCGAGGGATCCCATATGTGACTCCTTGCATGAATATCTATGACGCGGCGCACGTTTTGTTCGCTCCACGTCTTTGTAGCCAAGCTAAATACGTACGTCCAGTTTGTTTCTGTCCAAGCGAAAACGTGACACATTGGATGAATATGTAAACCTGCAGTTCAGGTGCTGTGACCTGAATCCAATCTCGAATTCGAGTGTGTTCGAGATCACAGTCAATTAGGACAAAAGGATGCAATCGTCAGAGTCGGTGCCAACCTCGACCGCGATCTGTCATACCGTGTGCGTGTGATCAATCGCGAACGAGCGGCAACCGAGGCAACTCACCGGGAACCGTCGTGCTAGCAAAACTCCTCAAGACGTACCTGCCGCCGTACCGCTGGTTGCTTGCCGGGGTCCTCGCACTGCAACTCTTCGGGGCCATCGCGTCGTTGGTCCTCCCCACACTCAACGCGCGGATCATCGACGACGGCGTCGCCCGAGGCGACACCGGATTCATCATGTCCACCGGCGGGATCATGCTCCTGGTCTCGCTTGCGTCGATCATCGCGTCGGTCGCATCGACCTATCTGGCTGCAAAATCGTCGATGGGCTTCGGCCACGACGTTCGAGGCGCCTTTTACAAGGCAGTCGGCAGTTTCTCGGATCGCGAATTCAACAGTTTCGGTGCGCCGACGCTGATCACACGCAACACCAACGACGTCCTGCAGATCCAGGCCCTGGTCATGCTGACGTCCTCGATGCTCGTCAGCGCCCCACTTATGTGCATCGGCGGCATCATCATGGCTCTGCGCGAGAACCTGCAGATGTCCTGGCTCCTGACGATTTCGGTACCACTGCTCGGCATCACCGTCTCGGTCGTGGTGGCCAAGCTGATCCCGCATTTCCGGACGATGCAGACGCGGATCGACAACATCAATCGATCACTGCGCGAACAGCTCACCGGTATGCGTGTCATTCGCGCCTTCGTTCGCGAACCCGACGAAACGATCCGCTTCGACAAGGCCAATAAGGAACTGACCGACACTTCGCTCCTCATCGGCCGGTACCAGGCGGTTCTGCTGCCCACCGTCATGTTGATCGCCAACCTGTCGAGCGTGGCGGTCCTGTGGTTCGGCGCGCATCTGGTCGACACCGGGGACATGCAGATCGGACAGATCAGCGCCTTCCTCGCCTACGTCATGCAGATCCTGATGTCGGTGGTCATGGCGACCATGTTGGCCGTCGTGATCCCCCGCGCCGCCGTGTGCGCCGACCGCATCACCGAAGTACTCGACACCGAGGCGACCGTGCCCGCGCCGGCCCAGCCCCTTCGCCCGACCAGCCCATACGGCGTGGTCGAGTTCGGTGGAGCCGGATTCACGTATCCGGGAGCAGAAACGCCGGTTCTGTCGAATGTTTCGATGCGATGCATGCCAGGCACGGTCACCGCGATCGTGGGCAGTACCGGTAGTGGCAAATCGACCCTCGTATCACTCATCCCCCGACTCTTCGACGTCACAGCCGGCGCCGTCCTGGTCGACGGCTTGGACGTCCGTGGCTGGGATCAGGACGAACTCTTCGCCAACTTCGGATACGTGCCCCAGAAGGCCTATCTGTTCGCCGGCACGATCGCGAGCAATATCCGCTACGGAAACCCGACCGCCACCGACGACGACATCTGGGCAGCCCTCACCATCGCCCAGGCAGACGACTTCGTCCGGGAGCTGTCCGACGGTCTCGAGTCACCGATCGCCCAGGGCGGCGGCAATCTCTCGGGCGGACAAAAACAACGTCTCGCCATCGCCAGAGCGGTGGTCCGCAGACCCCGGATCTTCGTCTTCGACGATTCGTTCTCCGCTCTCGACATGCATACGGACGCCGCGGTCCGACGCGAACTCCGGACGGTTTCGACTCATTCGACGGTCATCATCGTGGCTCAGCGCGTCGCATCCATCATCGATGCCGACCAGATCATGGTCCTCGAAGACGGTGCGCCGGTCGGCCTCGGCGACCATCAGTTCCTTCTGGCCAACTGTCCGACGTACCAAGAGATCGTGGCTTCACAGATTCCCGCGGAGATGAGCGCATGACCAGCCCGCAGGACCCGACATGGGGCGGCCCCAACAGCCAGTACTTCGACGATGCCCCGACGGTGGTGTTCGCCAAGATCCCGAGCGAACCTGAATCCGCGGACGGGGATGCGAAGTCGAGTAACCCCGAGACCCCCGACAAAGAGCCGAAGCCCGCGCTGACCGCGACGGACACCAAACCTCGCCACTTCAAGGCGACGATGAAGCGGCTTCTCTCGCTTCTGCAGCCGCACAAGTTTGCGGTCTTCTGTGTCGTCGTTGCGACGATCGCCAGCATCGCGCTGTCGGTCGCAGTGCCGAAAATCCTCGGTCACGCGACAGACCTCATCTTCGCCGGGTTCATCGGCAAGAGCCTGCCCGCCGGACTGACCCGCGAGCAGGCCGCAGACGCCATCCGGGCATCAGGGAATTCGACGTTCGCCGATCTTGTCGCCAACTCGACCGACGTCGTTCCCGGTGTGGGTCTGAACTTCGACGCCATCGGCAAGGTCGTCATGCTCGCGATCGGCGTGTACTTGCTCTCGTCGCTGCTTGCCTGGTTGGAAGCATTCCTCCTCAACATCATCGTCCAGAAGACCATCTACAACCTGCGTGCCTCGGTGGAGGCGAAGCTTCACCGTCTCCCCCTTCCGTATTTCGACAAGACACCGCGCGGCGAGATCCTCAGCCGCGTCACCAACGACATCGACAACATCTCGTCGACGCTGTCGTCGACGTTGACCTCGCTCCTGACGTCGGTGCTCACCGTCCTCGGCGTCCTGACGATGATGTTCGTCATCTCTCCGATGCTCGCCCTGATCGCACTGATCGCGGTGCCGGTATCGGTGCTCCTCGTTGCCAGGGTCGCCAAGCGAGCACAGGTGTTGTACAAGGCTCAGTGGACCGAGACGGGCAAGATCAACGCGCAGATCGAGGAGAACTACAGCGGTCGCGACCTGGTACGCGTGTACGGGCATCAGGCCGAAGCCGAGCGTGAATTCGCCGAGCAGAACAAGAAGCTCCTCGACGCGTCCTTCGGCGCACAGTTCCTCTCCAGCCTGATCATGCCGGTCATGAACTTCGTCGGAAACATCACCTACGTGCTGCTCGCTGTGGTCGGCGCTCTCAAGGTCGCCAGCGGCAACATGTCACTCGGTGACGTTCAGGCCTTCATCGTCTATTCGCGCCAGTTCAGCCAGCCACTGACGCAGATCGCGTCCATGTCGACCAGCCTGCAGTCCGGAGCCGCGTCGGCGGAGCGGGTCTTCGAGCTTCTCGACGAACCCGAGCAGTCGCCCGACATCGACGTGCCGCTTCTCCCCGAGCCCGCCGGACGTCATCGCAACGTCGGTCACATCGAGTTCGAGAACGTCTCGTTCCGGTACGAGCCGGACAAGCCGTTGATCGAGAACGTGTACCTCACGGCCCGGCCCGGGCAGATGGTCGCCATCGTCGGGCCCACCGGTGCCGGCAAGACCACCTTGGTCAACCTGCTCATGCGCTTCTACGAAGTCGACTCCGGCCGAATCACTCTCGACGACGTCGACATCTCGCAGATGCGCCGCTCCGACTTGCGCAAGCACGTCGGCATGGTTCTGCAGGACACCTGGCTCTTCGGCGGCACGATCCGCGACAACATCGCATACGGCCGACTCGACGCCAGCGAATACGAGATTCACGAAGCCGCACGCGCTGCCTTCGTCGACCGCTTCATCCACACCCTCCCGGACGGGTACGACACCGTGCTGGACGAGGAGGCGTCGAACATCAGCTCCGGCGAGAAGCAGCTCATCACGATCGCTCGTGCATTCCTGTCGGAGCCGTCGCTGCTGATTCTCGACGAGGCGACGAGCTCGGTCGACACACGTACGGAACAGCTTGTGCAGCAAGCAATGTCCGCGTTGCGCGTCGGGCGGACCAGCTTCATCATCGCGCACCGGCTCTCCACCATCCGTAACGCCGATCTAATCGTCGTGATGGAGGCGGGCAAGATCGTCGAGCAGGGCACACACGACGAACTCATCGCAGCGGCGGGCGCGTACTTCCGTCTCTACAACGCTCAGTTCGAGGGTGCCGCCGTCTAGTGATCGGCGCCTCCCTCGGTGGACACAGTGCCCCGGAGCGCACCTGATCGATTCGACACGTTACCGTCGGGTCAGAAGTGTTGTCACCGTCTGAATTGGGAGTGCGTGTGTCTGCAGAAGCTGTGGAGAAGAAGGGCCCGCTCGCGGGCATTCGGATCGTGGAATTCGCTGGATTGGGACCGGGCCCGCACGCCGCGACGCTGTTGGCGGACATGGGCGCCGACATCGTCATCGTGCAGCGCGCAGGGCAGATTCCGCAGGACTCGAACGCAACCGACCAGATCAAGCGCGGCCGCCGCATCGTCGAGGCCAACCTGAAGGACCCGGCCGACGTCGCGAAAGTGCTCGATCTCCTGGGCCGCGCCGACGTCCTCATCGAGGGTTTCCGCCCCGGCGTCATGGAACGCATGGGACTCGGACCCGACGTGGTCTCGGAGCGCAATCCGCGCCTCGTCTACGCCCGTATGACGGGCTGGGGACAGGAAGGACCGCTCGCCAACGCCGCCGGTCACGACATCAATTACATCTCACTGACCGGTGTCCTCAACGCCATCGGACGCAAGGGTGAACGTCCCGTCCCGCCGCTCAACATGGTCGGCGATTTCGGCGGCGGTTCCATGTTCCTGATCTTCGGCATTCTGTCGGCTCTCGTCGAGCGCTCGACGTCCGGTAAGGGCCAGGTCGTCGACGCGGCAATGGTCGACGGAACCCTCGCGCTCTCCCACATGATGTGGGCATTCCGCGGTCGCGGCGTCTGGTCCGACGAGCGCGGCGTCAATCTCCTCGACACCGGCGCTCCGTTCTACGACACCTACGAGACCTCCGACGGCAAGTACATGGCCGTCGGATCCATCGAACCGCAGTTCTACGCATTGCTGCTCGAGGGCCTCGAACTCGATCCCGCGACGCTCCCTCACCAGATGGACACGTCCAAGTGGGACGACATGAAGAAGCTCTTCACCGAAAAGTTCCTGTCCAAGACTCGCGACGAGTGGGCCAAGATCTTCCTCGGCACCGACGCCTGCGTCTCCCCTGTCCTGACTTTCGCCGAGGCTCCGTCCAACGAACACATCGCGGCTCGCGGTTCGCTCATCGAACTGGACGGCGTCACCCAGCATGCTCCCGCACCGCGCTTCTCGCGCACGCCCACCACGACGCCTGCTGCGCCGGCGCGTGAGGCGACGGATATCGATACGGTCTGGACCTAGGGCCTTCGGCCCCTGTGCGCCTTTTTGGTAGTTACTGCAACCAAAAAGGCGCACGGGGCGTCAGCCCAACCTGTAGAACCTGAACATCTCGTGCTCGATCGGCAGCACGTCCACCCGCTCGAAACCTGCCGCCTTGGCATAGCTTTCGAGTGTCGAGTGCCTCATCACCGTCCCGGTGGCAATGCTCCCCGGATGCGAAAGACTGTCCGGTAAGCAGCAGGTCAGCGAAAATCCGTACAGCAATTGCTCGATCGGGCCCGCCTCGGGATCGAACTCATCCGCCGTTCGTTCGTCCATCACGATCACCGGAGCGCCCGGCTGGGCAATCGCCCGAGCCGTGGAAAGAAAACCCACCGGATCCGGAACGTCGTGAAGGCACTCGAAAGCGAAGACGGCATCGTAGGTCCCGGCATCGGCTCGCCCGGCCTCAGGAGCCTGTCCGGCGACGTCGACCAACGAGAAATGCACGCGGTCGTCCACCCCCCGATCATGAGCGTTACGACGGGCAGCATTCACCGACGCCGCGTCGACGTCGAAGCCGTGCACTTCGATCTTCCTGTATCCGAGGGCGAGCGCGATCGACGACCAGCCCTCCCCCATCCCGAGATCAGCGACCTGCCCGCCGTCCGAAAGTGTGGCGTGCAGGTCGGTGACCACCGGCAGAAACTGCTGACAGAGCTGATGGAGATACATCGGCCGATTCAGTAGCGCCTGACCCTCGCGAGCATCGGGGCCCATCGATTCCCACGTGACTCCCCCACCGTGACGATAAGCGTCGAGTAGACGTGGCATCGACGACGTCGTCGCGACGAACAGCCTCGCCAGCGGCGCCAGGAAAAGAAGGTTCTCGTCGTCGACCAGAACATCGGCGTGGGCCTGCGGCAGGCTGTACCGGCGATCGGCATCCGAATTGACGTCCACATAACCGGCGACGGCCTGCTGCTCGAGCCACTCCCGCGCATATCTTTCGACGGTCCCTGTCCGGTCCGCCAGCTCCGTCGACGTGAGCGGGCCGTGATCGCTCAGCGCGCGGTACCAGCCCAACCGGTCGCCCAGATACACGGCCTGCAGCTCCGATGCCCCGAGCGTGGCCGCGAACAATCGTTCTGCGAGCGCTTCCGCCGCACTGGTTCCCGCTGCGCCTGTACCGTCTACCGCCGTCATGCCCTACCTCCTGGTTTCACACCACTTTCACGGTGTGTACCCAGTTCTCAGACGACGACCATTCGTTGGTCTGCCGTGTCGCGATCCGTCGCAAGAGTGTCGTACGCAGCGGCGATGGACGCAACGCCGCGAATGAGGTCCTCGGGAGAACGTGCGTACGGCACGCGGATGAATCGTTCGAACGCACCTTCGACGCCGAAACGGGGGCCGGCGGCAAGGAGTACGCCGAAGTTGGGTGCCACCGCCGCCAACGCCGTCGAGACGGGCGCGGACATTCGCATCCAGACCGACATTCCGCCGGAACCGATGGTGGGACGCCAGTCCGGCAGATGCTCGGCCACCGCACCGAGGAGTACCGCACGCTGTTCTCGCAGAACTTCGCGACGCTGTTCGAGCAACGAGCGGTCGTCGGCGAGCAAGTAGGCGGCTGCCAACTGATCCATGACGGGAGTACCGAGGTCGACCGCGGCACGCGCCCCCACCAACTGGGTGATGAGCGCGGCATCGGCGCGAATCCAACCGACACGTAGCCCGCCCCACAGCGACTTCGCGGTCGAACCGAGCGTCACCACTTCGGTTTTCGCTGCGCCTCGCCCATGTGAGGCGACCGGCGCCGGCGGTGGTGCGTCGAGCCACAGATCCACCATCGTCTCGTCGACGACCAGAGTCATTCGCGTTTCGTGCGCAATCTTCGCAAGCTCGGCGCGGCCGGAAGAGTCCATGCAGAGGCCGGTCGGGTTGTGAAAGTCGGGGATCAGGTATGCCATTCTGGCAGCGGTTTGCCTTGCTGCACTTCGAATCCCGTCGAGATCCCAGGCTCCGGCTGCCGCGAACTCCGGTCGGACCGGAACCGGCACGGGCCGAGCGCCGTTTCGCCGAATAGCTTCCAGCGCATTGGGATACGTCGGATGATCGACCAGCACTCGCTCGCCGGGTGAGGTGAGCACCGACAGCAACAATCGAAGCGCGTGCTGCGCACCCGAGGTCACCATGATCTGTTCGGCGGTGGTGGGAAGACCCCGCGCCGTGTAGCGCTGCGCGATCACGTCACGCAAGTCGGCGATCCCGACCGGTTCCATCCCGTGTGTGGGAAGGAAGTTCGGAAGTTCCTGCAGCGCAGACGCATACGCCAGTTCGACCTGAGCGGCGGGAGCTGCCATCGCCGCGTAACTGAGGTCGACGACGGGTCCACTCGGCCCGGGTTGATGGGAGCGGAACATCAACCCGTTCGGCCGCGCGCCGGCAGGCAATGCCACGGTGCTTCGCGACCCCTGCCTGCTGATCAGGTACCCCTCGTCTCGCAGCACCGAGTACGACGACGTGATCGTGGTTCGACTGAGTTCGAGTACCGCCGCAAGTTCACGCTCACTCGGCAGTGCGACCCCCAGCGGAACGCGACCGTCGTGCACAAGCAGGCGGATACCGTCGGCAAGCGCACGGTACGCGGGCCTGCGTCCGGACTCTTCCTGCCAGGATCCCAGATCGCGAGCAAGCGAACGGGCACCGAGAACTCGAGTCATCATGCAGTCCAGTATCGACAACTTGGCTATGTAATTCAATACCAGTCGAGTTGATCATATGTCCATGACTACCTTCGCAACCCTGATCGGCATCGGACTCTTCGTGGCACTCGTCTACTTCTTCGCGCCCGCCGAAGGTGAAGGTACATACATTCGTTTGGAGCAGTTTCGCCTGGCAGCACCCCTCGGCGGCATCTTCCACGACAAGACTTCAGACCGCGAGAACGACGCTGTCAGACCCCCGTGCGATTGTGATCAGGGGGAAGAATTCACTGATCTCAGTCCAGTTGCGTAAAACTGGACTCTTTCGCACTCAGAAAGTCTCCAGAGAGGGTTCCCATGCCGGCTTCCAAAAAGATTCTCTACGTCGATCTCGACAACACCTTGGTCAACTTCCAGTCGGGCATCGATCGCCTGACCGACGGCGTCCGAGAGAAGTACAAGAACGACCTCGACGAAGCGCCGCACATCTTCTCTCGCATGGATCCTCTCGACGGCGCTATCGACGCCTACCACCAACTGGCACAGCAGTTCGACACCTACATCCTCTCGACAGCGCCGTGGAAGAACGCCACAGCCTGGCACGACAAGGTTCTGTGGGTACAAGAGCACCTCGGAATGGAGGAAGGCAGCGTCGCGTACAAACGTCTGATCCTCTCGCACCACAAACACCTCAATCGGGGCGACTACCTCGTCGACGACCGCGGAGCAAACGGAGCAGATCGATTCGAGGGCGAGTGGATCAAGTTCGGCAGCACCAAGTTTCCCGACTGGATGACCGTCACCGCGCACTTGTCGAAGCTGGCTTGAAACTCGAAATCCCCGCTCATGCTTGCATGAGCGGGGATTTCGAGGGAACGAACTAGCGGACGATCTCGCGCCGGACGATCGTCTCGTCGCGGCCGGGGCCGACACCGATGCAGGAGATGAACGCACCCGAAAGCTCTTCGAGCCTAAGCACGTAGTTCTGCGCATTCTGCGGCAGTTCCTCGAAGGTGCGAGCCTCCGAGATGTCTTCCCACCAGCCGGGCATCTCTTCGTAGATGGGCTTGGCGTGGTGAATGTCGCTCTGTGACATCGGCATTTCGTCGTGGCGGACACCATCCACCTCGTACGCGACACAGATCGGCACGGTGTCGAGGCTGCTCAGCACGTCCAGCTTGGTGAGGAAGTAGTCGGTGATGCCGTTGACGCGCGTCGCGTAGCGCGCGATGACAGCGTCGAACCATCCCGTACGACGAGCGCGTCCGGTGGTGACACCGACCTCGCCGCCCTGCTTCGCCAGGTATGCGCCGTGATCGTCGAACAGCTCCGTCGGGAACGGACCGGAACCGACACGCGTCGTGTACGCCTTCAGGATGCCGAGCACGGTGGTGATCTTGGTGGGACCGATTCCCGAACCGACCGCCGCACCACCCGAAGTGGGGTTGGACGAGGTCACGTACGGGTACGTGCCGTGGTCGACGTCCAGCAGAGTGCCCTGCGAACCTTCGAGCAGAACGGTCTCGCCGCGCTCGAGGGCGAGGTTGAGCTCCAGGCGCGTGTCCGAGATGCGGTGCTTGAAACCCTCGGCCTGCGTCAGTACCTCTTCGACGACCTGCTGCGGGTCGAGTGCCTTGCGGTTGTAGATCTTGACCAGCACCTGGTTCTTGAACTCGAGTGCTGCTTCGACCTTCTGGGTCAGGATCTTCTCGTCAAGGACGTCCGCGGCACGGACACCGACACGGGCGATCTTGTCCTGGTAGCACGGGCCGATACCGCGGCCGGTCGTGCCGATCTTCTTCGCTCCCAGGAAGCGTTCGGTGACCTTGTCGATGGCCACGTGGTACGGCATGATCAGGTGCGCATCAGCAGAAAGCAGCAGGCGGGACGTGTCCACGCCGCGCTCTTCCAGGCCTGCCAATTCGGTCAACAACACACCCGGGTCGACGACGACACCGTTACCGATGACGTTGTTGACGGCGGGGGTGAGGATTCCGGACGGGATGAGGTGCAGTGCGAACTTGTCACCGTTCGGCAGAACCACGGTGTGTCCGGCGTTGTTACCGCCCTGGTATCGCACGACCCACTGAAGCTGCTCGCCCAGTAGATCTGTAGCTTTGCCCTTACCTTCGTCGCCCCACTGGGCGCCGATCAGGACGATTGCCGGCATGACGTTGTCTCCTACGGTCGACGTGCAGCAGTTGTCCCGCCGCATTGGTACTGCCTGGCTTCCGCGCACATGATGCAGCGCCGAACTGTTGCAGTGACCGAAGGAGCAGTCTAGCCCAGAGCACCAGACCAGACCTGACGGTCCAGAATTTGGCCGGTGACCATCACGATTGCGAGTCGACACAGAGACTCGCACTAAGATCGTCGGCAGTGATTCGGACGGCCATTTCGGGGAAGGGTGGCGAGGTCCCACTACCCGAGAAGAAGTCTTGATCGAGCTAGGAGTGGCTTTGACCCCTGTGGTGCTCAAATGTGGCGATTCGCCGGTTCCACTCCCCCTGGGTGAACTCACGTCGTTCACTGTCCCTGAACTTCCGGAGAAGCAAGACTTCGACGAGGCACTGTCCCAACTGCAGGTCGTGACGGAGCCTCGCTTGATCGTCGTGGGTAACGACGGCGCGTTTGCCGCGGCATTGACGCGGTTGATGCGATTGGAGCGACTCAACGTCGAACTCGCCTACGTCACCGAGAACAGGTCCGACGCAACCGACGCGTACAAACTCGCGACCGGTGCACGAGCTGCGCGCACGGCCTTGAAAGGCACAGTCCACACCGTGCCGCTCATTCGCGACGACGCTGGAATCGCGCTGGTAGGTGCAGCAACTGTCACGGGTCCGGCGGATGCAGACGAACTGATCGGCGAGGCCTACGTCGACGACAACAAGCTGTTCTCCGGCACAGTCCCCGGCATCCGGATAGTGCCGAGCCCCAAGCTCCCCGGGATCAAGGCATCAGTCGACCGCAAGAGCCGCTGGAGCGGGCGACGCTGGCTGGAAGGCCGAGCCATTCAACTGGGCTCGCCGGCAGCGCGACTGGTTCGCGACGGGGTGGCCAACCCACGCGATCTGAAGCGTTCGACCTTCTACCGGCACGACAAGACTTGGTTGTTGGTCAGGTGAGAACCGGAGCAGCACGGTCGGCGGTTCGGCCGAGCCCTGTCTTCCTCGGCGTCGTTGCGATCACTGTCATCGCCGGAATCGTCGCTTGGAACTCGACGTGGGGTTCCATCGCGGGCCGCGCGGGTGTTTTTGTCCTCGTGGTTGCCGGCTGGGTGGTCACGCTCTGCTTGCACGAATTCGCGCATGCCTATCTGGCGTGGCGTCATGGAGACACCGACGTCGAGGCTCGTGGCTACCTGACGCTCAACCCGCTCAAGTACAGCCATCCGATGCTCTCGATCGGTCTGCCGGTGCTGTTCATCGCATTGGGCGGCATCGGGCTTCCCGGCGGCGCCGTGTACCTGCGCACCGGGATGTTCCCGCCCAAGGTGCAGGCCCGAATATCGCTCGCCGGTCCGTTCACGAATGCCGTCGCCGCCGTGATCCTCCTCGTCGTCATACGTACGTACGGCTCATCGGCCGAGCATCTGACGTTCTGGGCCGGCCTCAGTTTCCTGGCCTTCTTGCAGGTCATGGCAACAGTTTTGAACCTGCTCCCAGTCCCGGGTCTGGACGGTTACAACGCACTGGAGCCCTACCTCGCACCCAACACACGGCACCAACTCGACCAGTTCAAGCCGTACGGACTGCTCCTGCTGGTTGCGCTCCTGTTCGTCCCACAGATCAATGTCGTCTTCTTCGACGCGATCTACTGGATCTTCGAATTGAGCGGTGTGTCCGACTACTACGCCATGCTCGGTAACGCCCTCATGCGTTTTTGGACGTGATCGAGTGCGCTGGAGGAGACTCGTGAGAGTCTGACATTTCAGACATTCATTCTTCTTCAGGGGAGCATCGATGATTGCGACGTCATTTCAGTCCGGCGGAGTGGAGTACACCCTCACGCGGGCCGAGATTCGACACGTGGAGGCACTGATCGACTTGCTCGCCGACGACCCGATCGGCAGCACCCGGGAGACGACCAACCCCGAAGCCCGAACGATCTACGAGGACGCGTTCAAGCGAATCGACGAGGATCCGGCTCAACTTCTCGTCACCGTTCTGGTCGGCGACGCGGTAATCGGTACAATGCAATTGACCTTCATTCCGGGTATGAGCCGGATGGGTGCCACGCGACTGCAGATCGAAGCAGTTCGCGTCCACGAGGACTACCGAAGTAAAGGCATCGGCAGTTCGATGATCCGATGGGCCTGCGAAGAAGGTGCCCGGCGCGGCGCGTTTCTGGCGCAGCTCACTTCGGATCAAACTCGCAAAGAAGCTCACGACTTCTACGAGCGACTCGGATTTGTGGCCTCCCATATCGGGTTCAAGAAGTCACTGAGCTGACGCCTTGCCACAAAACTCCCAAACGCGAGCTCGAGCACCGGGGCGTAGAGGTGCCCCGGTGCTCACGTCTTCAGTTGTCGCGATTCACGCCGCTGTGGGTGGGCTGTTCCCGCCGATCGGATGCTGATACGGATCCACCGACATCGGCGGATAGAACACCGTCTTCCGATCCGGACCGATCTCCACCCGCCACTCCGTGTGATGCAGCGTCCGATGATGATGACCGCACAACAGAATCAGATTATCGAGATCCGTTGGGCCACCATCGTTCCAGTGAACAATATGATGGGCATCGCACCACCCCGACGGAGTCCCGCACCCCGGAAACGCACACCCACCATCCCGAACCGCCAACGCCCGCCGCTGCGGCACCGTCGCCGTTCTCGCTTCCTTACCGCAGTCGAGCGGAACACCACTCTCATCCAGGAGGATCCGGGTGACCGTGCAGTCGCACGCCAACATCCGGGCAGTATCGATACTGATGGGGCCCACCCAATCCGTCCACGCAAACCCCAACTCCTCAGTGGACGGCAGGAGGTCTTTCAACGCCTTGAGGTCTGTCATGTCTTTTGCGCTGGCGGTGACCGTCGTGTGTGGTTTCACTCCGCCTTCGATCGGACCCAACCCCGCCCGCTCGTACCGCCGCAGTAGTTCGCAGAACCCGTCCGCACGCCGTAATGCCGGCGTACGGGTGTCCTTCACGCCGTCCTTCTCCGGCGTCGGAGCCGACAGGCTCGACAACAACGTGATCAACCGGGCCCCGTTGATCGCATCCAGATCACCCTTCACAGTGACCCGCCCGTACAAGCCTTTCGAGGCGTAGAACTCGTTACGTTCGGAATCCTCGCCGACCGGGACGCCGTCCTCGCGTTTGCCGTACTGCTTCTCGATCCGCCGGATCGCCGCCCGCACCGCATCGCAATCGGCGATGTTCTTCGACGCCAACCCCAACAGAATCCCGCGAGCCTTGTCCACATCCGCCAGGGTCATGTTCTTGGGTGGATGCTGACAAAACGACGCCACCTGCCGCGCTTTCAACGCATCAACATCCCCGCGATGAAACGCATCCGCGACAACAGGTTCGAGCATCAACAACCGCGCCAACCCGACCAGCAGACTGCACTCACCGATCTCCAGATTCGTCGAACCATGCAACCACTGAGCGATCGCCCGAAAACCCTTCCCGCCGAGAACCTCCCGGGAAAACATCTCCACGATCAGCAACACCATCCGCGACTGCAACTCGTGTCGGGCGCGCACCAGATCCAGAACCTCACCCTTGAGGTCCTCGCCATCCAGTTGCCACGCTTCCCGACTGTCCATGCTCAAAGTTTAATCGAACATACTTTCGATAACCAGAGACAAACCGGACAACTTCAAGAAGACCTACACTCGAGAGCTGTTGAGATGCATCGCTATTCGCGCAACCGCCGACGCGATTCGTTGACAGAGACTCGCAACTCCCCCAAAGGCACTTCACGACCCGACTCACTGCGCACCTCGACGCGAACGCGCTCACCAGTAGCGTCGTCGGCCACCTCCAACGGTCCACCTTTTCCGCCGTGCAGATACTTGTCGCCCCACTGCATCAGCGCGAGAACCGCCGGCAGCAGGTCACGGCCCTTCTCGGTGAGCACGTACTCGTGCCGCGTCCGCTTTCCAGGCTCCTTGTACGGCACACGCTCGAACAGTCCCGCCTCAGTGAGTTCTTTCAGCCTCGCCGACGCAACCGCCTCGGTGATGCCGACTCGCGACGCGAAGTCGTCGAAACGCGTTGTGCCGTAATAGGCCTCTCGCAGAATGAGCATCGCGGATCGAGTGCCGACCACTTCCATGGCCCGCCCGATCGAACAGTGCGTGGCCCGCCAGGCGTCGCGATCTTCGAGCACTCCGGTCAGTCGTACAGCGTCCATGCATTTCACCATACCCCCTGGCTTGCCATAACCATAGCCAGAGTCTAGATTGCTGACTATGGAACTTCATAGCCAGCCGGTGCGGATCGGACCCCTGCTCGCGATACTGTCGGGGGCGCCGTTTGTCGCCAGCCTCGATCTTTTTGTGGTCAACGTGGCCTTCGGCGACATCGCCAAGAGCTACCCGGGTCACTCGCTCGGCGAGTTCAGTTGGATCCTCAACAGCTACGCGATCGTCTACGCCGCACTGTTGATACCCCTCGGACGCTGGGCGGACAGGATCGGGCACAAGCGCGCCTTCATCGCCGGCCTCGCACTGTTCACCCTCGCCAGCGCCGCCTGTGCCTTCAGCCCGTCCTTGTGGGCACTGGTGGTCTTCCGTATCGTCCAGGCAGTCGGCGCCGCAGCGCTCACCCCGGCCAGCCTCGGGCTTCTGATCAATGCGCTTCCCGCCGCGAAACGTCAATCCGGCGTTCGCATCTGGGCAGCCGCCGGCGCTGCAGCAGCTGCATTCGGCCCTGTCGTGGGCGGCATCCTCGTAGAGGCCTCGTGGCGCTGGGTCTTCCTGATCAATGTTCCAGTGGGCATCGTGTTGCTCTACTTCGCAGTCCGACTCGTACCGGATACAACACACAAGGATCCCGATGCCGGTATCGACTTCGTCGGCGCTGCCCTCCTCACCGTCGGAATCGGCTCTCTCGCCCTGGCACTCGTCCAGGGTCCGGACTGGGGATGGACCGACAATCGCGTTCTGATCGCCTTCGCCGTGGCTGCCGTGACACTACTCTCGTTCTGGTGGAGCAACTCTCGTCACCGGACTCCGTTGATTGCTCCGGATCTTCTGAAGATCCGCTCGTTTGCCTGGTCCAACGTCACCGCCATCCTGTTCAGCGCAGCATTCGCCGCGGGTCTTCTCTCGAACATCCTGTGGCTCCAGGAAGCCTGGGGATACTCCGCTCTGCGAACCGGTTTCGCCGTCTCACCGGGTCCGCTTCTCGTTCCGCTGTTCGCCATCGCCGGCGGATCGCTGACGCGCAGGTACTCGGCGGGACGCGTCGCCGCACTCGGCAGCCTTCTGTGGGCAGTCGGAACCGTACTCGTTCTCGTCTCGGTTGATACGACGCCCAACTACGCGACCGGACTCCTACCAGGCTGGATCATCGCCGGGATCGGTGTCGGTCTTGCCCTGCCGACCATTCTGTCGCAGGCCACGGCGGATCTGGCACCTGCCAGATCGGCCACCGGTAGCGCAATCGTCAGCATGAGCCGACAGATCGGAACCGTTCTCGGCGTGAGCGTTCTGATCGCGGTTCTCGGCTCTGCTGTCGACTACGACACCTTCCGCCAGGCCTGGTGGGTGATCTTTGCCGTCGCGCTTGTGTCTGCCCTGGCATCACTGGGAATGACGCCTGCGACCACACCCACCCCGGTTGTCCCTGCTGAATCCGCCATCCCTGAAAGGAATTTGTCATGAGAGACGCAGTTATCGTCGAAGCCGTTCGCACTCCGATCGGCAAGGGAAAGGCGAACGGCGCCCTGCACGGCATCAACGCCGTCGACCTCCTCGCCCACAGCCTCAAGGCGGTAGTCGAACGCACTGGAATCGATGCAGCATTGATCGACGACGTCATCGGTGGAGCGGTAAGCCAAGTCGGTGAACAGAGCCAGAATGTCACTCGCACTGCCCTTCTCGCCGCAGGCTACCCTGAGTCGGTACCGGGAACCACCGTCGACCGACAGTGTGGAAGTAGCCAACAAGCAGTTCATTTTGCCGCTCAGGGCGTCATTGCCGGTGCGTACGACATCGTTGTCGCTGCCGGAGTCGAGTCGATGAGCCGAGTCCCTATGGGCTCGAGCAGCATCGGGCGCGAATCACTCGGCGTGGGTTTCGAAGAGCGCTATCCGGACGGTCTGGTACCGCAGGGCATCAGCGCCGAATTGATCGCCGCCAAGTGGGGACTGAGCCGCACCCAACTCGACGAGTTCTCGGCGTCGAGTCATCGGAAAGCCGCGCTGGCAACCGAGAGTGGGTACTTCACCAAGGAACTCGCCACGCTCCCGCAGCTGTCGGTCGACGAGGCCATCCGCCCCGGCACCACGGTCGAGACCCTGGCCGGCCTACGGACCGCCTTCGAATCCGACTACTACGCACAGCGATTCCCACAGATCGACTGGTCCATCACCGCGGGCAACAGCAGCCCGCTTTCGGACGGCAGTTCGGCGGTGATGATCACGACCAGTGAGATCGCCGCGAAACTCGGCCTCACCCCGAAGGCACGATTGCACAGCTTCGCAGTTGCCGGCGACGATCCGCTCTACATGCTCACCGCGGTCATCCCGGCTACACAGAAGGTCCTGGCCCGTGCGGGATTGACGGTCTCGGACATCGATCTGTTCGAGGTCAACGAGGCCTTTGCCCCCGTCGTCCTGTCGTGGGCAGCGGACACCGGCGTCGACCTGTCCAAGGTGAACGTCCACGGCGGCGCCATCGCGCTCGGCCACCCACTGGGCGGCAGCGGAACGCGGATCATGACCACCCTGGTCAACGCGATGGAGCAGCGCGGCGCGCGCTACGGACTCCAGACCATGTGCGAGGCAGGTGGGTTGGCAAACGCGACCATCCTGGAGCGTCTGGGCTGAGCGATCCCCGATGGACGGCATTCCGACATCAGTGACCGAGTGCCGTCCATTCGGGATCCGGCTTGCGCGCAACGACCCGAAACACGATTCCGCCCCGGCCGCTGCGCTGCACCTCGTCGATCAGGAAACCGGCGTTTTCGAGGTATTCAACCGGTTGACGGGTGAGATGATCGGCACCGAACCGAACAAAAAGCGGTTCGACGACCTTCATCAACGTACGAGCAACAACGTTCTTGCTCGGTCCGTGCTCGGCGAGGACGAATCGACCACCGGGTACCAGGACTCGAAATGCTTCGTTCGCAACTCGGTCCGGATCGGGGATCGTGCAAAAGGCGTAGGTCGAGACCAACGTGTCCACGCACTCGTCGGGAACATCGAGTGCTTGCACGTCTCCGAGTCGTAGGTCGACTTCGGTCTTCACTCCTTCGGAGACCTTGAGCCTGGCCTGATCGAGCATCGCAGTCGAGATGTCCACGCCGATGACGTAATCGACGTCGTCTCCGTAGAGAGGCAGGTTCAGTCCGGTACCCACGGCGATCTCGACCACGCGGCCATGCGCCTGGTCCACGGCCCATTTCCGGGCGTCACCGAGCACAAAGCGTTCGAAGCGCCCGATCTGTCGGTCGTAGTGCGCCGCCATTGCGTCGAAAGTCTTGGCGACCTGTGCAGTGTCTGGTTCACGCATAGTGCCCCGTTTCGATCGATCTTCTGTGCAGTCTTACACGCGAGCACCGGGTCGGGAAGACCTTTCGTGACGAAGGGCAACCGACCTCGCGAGGTCGTCCCTGACGGATGCCCCCGGTATCGTTCCAGGTGACCTGACCTCACCTACGACGATCATGGATAGAGACCTCGTGCGATCAAGTAACTGCGTCACCGGTTCGGTCCGGCCACCTTTTTCCACTGATTCCACTGGAGGTCTGTGATGGCCGGCGGACTCTTCGCCCTGCTCGACGACGTCGCAGCCCTGGCTCGCATGGCTGCCGCCTCGATCGACGACGTTGCCGCCGCAACCGGTAAGGCGACCGCCAAAGCGGCCGGCGTGGTCATCGACGACGCAGCCGTCACGCCGCAGTACGTCCGTGGGCTCGCAGCCGAACGCGAGTTGCCCATCATCAAGCGCATCGCCATCGGATCGCTGCGCAACAAGCTGCTGATCATCCTTCCGATCGCCCTGCTGCTGAGTCAGTTCCTCCCCTGGCTGCTGACGCCACTGTTGATGGTCGGCGGCTGTTACCTCAGCTACGAAGCGGTTCACAAGATCTGGGGTGCAATCTTCGGCCACGGTGACCACCACGAGGCCGCTGACGAGCATCCTCGCGACGAAGAAGCAGTGGTTTCGGGCGCCGTCCGCACCGACCTGATCCTGTCCGCCGAGATCATGGTGATCGCACTCAACACCATCGCAGGCGAAGGCTTCTGGAGCCGATTGGTGATCCTTGCCGTCGTGGCGGTCGTCATCACCGTGGTCGTCTACGGCGTCGTCGGACTGATCGTGAAGATGGACGACATCGGATTGAAGATCGCCGAGACGTCGTCTGGCTTCACCCACAAGGTCGGCCGAGGCCTCGTTCGCGGCATGCCTCACGTGATGTCGGTGCTCTCGGTCGTGGGTACCGCCGCGATGCTGTGGGTCGGTGGCCACATCCTGTTGGTCGGCATCGACGAACTGGGCTTCCACCCGCTCTACGACGCCGTTCATCACGGCGAAGAAGCAGTCAGTGACATCGCCGGAGTCGGTGGCGTGCTGGCGTGGATCGTCAACACACTTGCCTCGGCAGCACTGGGCCTGGTGGTTGGCGCCGTTATCGTCGCCGCTCAACTGGGTATCACCCGCATGCTCGCAAAGCGTTCTGCGACGGCTTAGCTGTCGTGCCCGTGGCGGAGCACCATCTGCTCCGCCACGGTGCGTATCCCTTCACGCAAAGACGAGGGTTCGAGCACCTCGACGTCGGCTCCCAGCCCGATCAGCTGCGAGAGCGCGACAGCTTCGCTCTCGAGTTTCAGCTCGGCACTGACCCATCCGTCGTTGTCCTCTGGCCCCACTTCGACTGCAGCGGCAAGCTCGCCCACCACATCGGGGAGCCTGCGCCTCCCCTCGGGCGACAACCGCACCCGGCAGTCGAAGCGAAGCAGCGACCGGTCGAACTCGGTCATCGACGCTGCCCACCACGACGGCAGGTCGAAATCCGCCGGGCGGGCGAACGAATCATCTTCTACGACGGCGTTTTTGATGCGGCCGACCCGGAACGAGAGCGTACGTCCGTTCAAACCTGCCACGAGATACCAAATTCCGGCTTTGATGACCAGACCCAGCGGTTCGACCGTCCGCTCGCGATCGCGATAGGCGAAGCGCAGTCGACGTGAGTCCAGCACAGCGGATGTGACGATCGGAAGCGCAGAGATGTCGTCGACGCCGCCGAACCAACCCGGAACGTCCACGAGAATGCGGTCCTGCCACAACCGTGCGCTCTCGCGCAGCGGACCGGGCAGGGAGCGGAGCAGTTTGGCCCCCGCCGAACCGACGGCGTCTGATCGTCCGAGATCTGCAGCGATGGACGGCACACCCAACAGCATGAGTGCGGACGTCTCGTCGTCCGTCATGCCGGACAACTTGGACTGCCATCCGTCGAGCAGACGGATGCCACCACCGGGGCCGCTCTCGGTCCAGATCGGCACACCGGCAGCCGACAACGAGGCCACGTCGCGGTAGATCGTCCGCACTGACACACCGAACTCGTCGGCCAACTGCTCGGCGACGACGCCGCGACTCCCCTGCAAACGCAGCATGAGTTGGAGCAACCGCGCGGATCTCATGGACCGAACATTACCGAGAATCACTGACAGAAGTTGTCAGGAATAGCGGCGCACAATGACCGTCATGGTCACTTGGAAGCAGTTCTCCGAAGAAGTACCCGCTCTTGCCGTCGCGGTCCAAGCACGATTCAAAGCCCACAAGCATCACGTCCTCGCAACGCTGCGCAAGGACGGTTCACCGCGGGTCAGCGGCACCGAAGTCGAAATCCTCGACGGGCGTCTGGTGCTCGGTTCGATGTTCGGCGCACTCAAGGCGAAGGACCTCATCCGTGACGGGCGCTACGCCCTCCACAGCAATCCCGGTGAGCACACCATGGAGGGCGGCGATGCGAAGATCGCCGGACTCGCACGCGAGGTGACCGGCGACGAGTTCGAAGCCGTGCTCGTAAGCTACACCTACGAGGTTCCGAAGCCTCTGCACCTCTTTGTCCTCGACATCGACGAGGTGGTGCACACGACTGTCGACGACGAACACATGTATGTCGATCTCTGGAAGCCGGGCAAGGAGATCACCCGCTTCACCAAGTGACGTTCTTCTCGCAATGCTCGCCGTTGGCACACGATTCCACCTGAACGGTGGCGTGGGAAAGACCGTGACTCTCGAGGACGGTGCGCGCGGATTCCAGAACGTTCGACGAATTCGCGTCACTGGTCAGGTGGACCGTCGCGACATCCATGCCGGTGGTGAGCGTCCAGACGTGTAGGTCGTGAACACCCATCACGCTCGGCAGCGCGGCCAGGTCGGCCTCGACTGCCTCGACGTCGACGTCGGCCGGCGACGCCTGCGTCAGAATGCGCAGCGATGCTGCGGCCAGTTTGATCGCACGCGGCACCACCCACAGCGAGATGAGAACACCGACGACGACGTCTGCCCACGTCCAGTTGAACAGCAGGACAAGGCCACCGGCGATCAGAACGCCGACGCTACCGACGGCGTCGGCAAGCACTTCGAGGTAGGCACCACGCACGGCCAGGCTGTCCTTGGAATCGCCGCGCAGCATCAGCATCACGACGATGTTCGCGGCCAGGCCGGCGGCCGCCGTGATGATCAGGGCGCCGCCCGGGATCTCGGGTTCGTTACCGATGCGGCCGATTGCCTCGTAGAAGACCCAGGCGGCGACGGCCAGCAGCATCACCGCATTGGCCATGGCGGTCAGCACTTCGGCGCGGTGCCAACCGAAGGTCCTGGCAGCGGTGGTGCTGCCCCTCTTCGCGAGCAGCAGCGCCGTCAGTCCCATGGCCATACCCACCACGTCTGTGAGCATGTGACCGGCGTCGGCAAGCAGAGCCAACGAGTTGATCAGGATGCCGACCGTGGCCTCGAGTACGAGGAACGCAACGAGGATCGCAAGCGCGATCGCCATTTTTCTGATGCGTTGCGGTGACGGTCCTACGCCGACCGAATCTGCTGCCGAGTGGCCATGTGAATGACCGTGCCCTGCTCCCATTTGTCCTGTTCCCTCCCAAGTCCTTCTCAGAGCATATGCATACATTCGCATACATACAATGAGTTGCTCAGTGAGCGGGAAACGGCAGAGGTCAGTGATCCGGCTCGTAGGCGGGATGAGGCACGGTGGGCGGCAGAGTGGCGATCGACGAGATTCGCTTCATGCCCGCGACCTGCAACAGGTCGACGACCAGCGATCGAATCTGGGCGAACACCACCGTCGAGGACAGGCCTGCGTTCTCCACTATCGCCGGTTTCAGTTCCTTCGCCACCGAGCGCAGGACGCGCGCTGCTTCGGCCTGATCAGGCTGCTCCCCCGGCTCCGCCAGGATCATGTCCTCGAGAACTTCGACGGCTTTCGACAAGCGCTCGACCTGAGCCACCAGACGCGGATCGAGGATCTCGTCGTCCCTGACCAACGTCAACGAACGACGCGCGAGCACTCGAATGTTGCGCATCGCGTTGTCGATGGGATCGGCTGTCGCCATGAGCCTTTCGAGGCGAGGCCGACTGTTCCAGTACAGCGGGGAGATTCGGCTGATCTCGCGCCCGCCGAGAAGGTTACTGCGCAACCCGTCGATGGCACCCTGAGTTGCGCGCGCCTTCTGCAGTGCCTTCACGATCGGGTCCGGGTCATTCGCGACGAGGCCGTCTGCCACCAATTGCAGTACCTCGGAAGCGGTTCCGAGGATCGATGCAGCATCCTTGCGCGCGCGTCGTACCGGGTGGGTGGGGATGATCGCGACCACCGCGATACCCACCAGGCCACCGACAAGGGCATCGATCATTCGATCGGGACCGCCGCTGCCGCCCGGCGGGATCAGCGTCGCCACCAGCACAGCCGAGTTTCCCGCCTGCATGGAGAAGATCGGCCCGCTGTTGAGAAGCACCGCGACGGACATCGCCAGCACGACAACCAAACTGATCTGCCACGGTCCGCTCCCGATACCGGAGATGATCAGGTCACCGATTCCGATACCGACCGTGACTCCCGCAACCAACTCGAACGAGCGTCGTAGTCGTGCACCCAACGACAGACCGAGCGAGACCACAGCGGCAATCGGCGCGAAGAACGGCGCGTGGTGCCCGATCACCGTGGTGGCAACCCACCACGCCAATCCGGCCGCCAAGGCACATTGAATGATCGGTAGCGCCGACGTCTGAAGCCGACGCACCGATTTGCGAGCCCGGTCCTTGATGCCGGCCCGGCTCGGACGGAAACTGCTAACCGAGGCCAAGCGCTTCGGCGGCGTTGGGATCGCAGTCTTCGAGCAGATCGAGGCAACGCGCGTACTCGTCGGCTTCACCGATCGTCTTCGCGGCCTTGGCCAGGACTGCGACGCAACGCAGGAAACCACGGTTCGGTTCATGGCTGTAGGGCACGGGACCGAAACCCTTCCAACCGTTGCGACGCAGTTGGTCCAGTCCGCGGTGGTATCCGGTACGCGCGTAGGCGTAGGCCGTGATGGTTTCGCCCTTGTCCAGGGCACCCTCGGCCAGGTAGGCCCACGCAATGGAGGCAGTGGGGTGGTCGGCCGCTACCTGGGCCGGATCAGCGTGGTTGAGCAGTGCCGATTCCGCGTCGTCGTCGCCGGGAAGCAGAGTGGGCTTGGGTCCGAGCAGGTCACCGAATTGGGTCATGCGCTCATTGTGCCCGCTACGCCTTTCTGCCACAGGACCGCCTCGCCGACGGTCGGAGTTATGCAGGCTACATACCGGTCGTTACCCTGACATGGTCATTGCTGCATAAGACCGAAGGGTTACCCGTGCCGGACTCGAAAGACGACAACTCGAAAAAGAGCGCAGCACCGAAGGGTGCGCCCGAGAAGTCGGCCCCGACCGAACCTGCGACTGTGGCGATCCAGAAGACAGACAAGGCCTCGAAAGCGGACGGCGACGCCAAAGCTGCCAGCGCACCAACCGTCGCGATCCCCAAGGCAACTCAGGCACCCACAGCAGCACCGACACCCCAGCCCAAGCCGGAGCCCGCCACCGTCGCGATTCCGAAAGCCACGCAGCCGACACCACCACCCCGGCAGGCTCCGACCCCACCACCACCGCAGCAGCGCGCCGCGCCTCAACGTGTGGGTGTCGCAGCGACCCCACCGCCGCCTCAGCCGATGCCGACTCGCATCGAGCCCGCCGCGCCGGAGAAAACCAAGCGCAGCGGCAAGGGTTGGTACATCGCGGCAGCAGCGGCCGGCGTCGCCGTCCTCGCGGCGATCGGCGTCGCCGTATTCGTCTCGTCCAACAGCGGTAGCGGTGAAAGCTCACCCGAAGCTCAGGTCCAGACCGCCATCTCGACGTACGTCGACGCTCTGCAGACCGGCGATCTGGCAACGCTGCGAACGTCGACCTGTGGGGCGTTGGGCGAGTACTACCGCACCATTCCCGACGCAGCGTTCGCGCAGGTCCACGACAATGCCGTCGCGCAGAAGACGATCCCGCAGGTCGGAGCCGTCGACGCGGTGCGCATCACCGACGACACCGCGATCGCTCAGGTCCAGGCGAGTTTGCCGAGCACGGGCGAGCAGTCGTGGCGCACGTTCGACCTCGAGCGCCAGGACGGCACGTGGAAGGTCTGCGATCCCAGCAAGTAGGTACCTGAACAGAAAATGCGCGCCGGCGAGAATTTCGCCGGCGCGCATTTTGTTCTGTGAAGCGCAGTTGTGAAACCGATCAGCCTGCCGACACCGAGCGTCCGGCCGACTTCAGGTCGTTGCACGCCTCGACGACGCGAGCCGTCATGCCGGCTTCGGCCTTCTTGAGGTAGCTGCGCGGGTCGTATGCCTTCTTGTTTCCGACCTCGCCGTCGACCTTGAGGACGCCGTCGTAGTTGGTGAAGAAGTGTCCGGCGATCGGACGGGAGAACGCGTACTGGGTGTCGGTGTCGACGTTCATCTTGACGACGCCGAAGTTCAGCGAGTCCTCGATCTCCGACTTCAACGATCCCGATCCACCGTGGAAGACGAAGTCGAAGGGCTGCGAACCGGAAGCCAGACCGAGCTTGGCAGCGGCGACCTTCTGGCCCTCTTCGAGTACCTCGGGCTTGAGCTTGACGTTGCCCGGCTTGTAGACGCCGTGGACGTTGCCGAAGGTGGCGGCAAGGAGGTACTTGCCCTGTTCGCCGATGCCCAGAGCATCGACCGTCTTCTCGAAGTCTTCGCTCGAGGTGTAGAGCTTGTCGTTGATCTCGGCTTCGACGCCGTCTTCTTCGCCGCCGACGACACCGATCTCGACCTCGAGGATGATGCGTGCAGCCTTCGAGAGGGCGAGCAGTTCCTTGGCGATGGCCAGGTTCTCGTCGATCGGGATAGCCGAGCCGTCCCACATGTGCGACTGGAACAGCGGGTTACGACCGGCGTCGACGCGCTCCTGCGAGATCGCGAGCAGCGGACGCACGTAGGTGTCCAGCTTGTCCTTCGGGCAGTGATCGGTGTGCAGCGCGATGGTGACGTCGTACTTTGCCGCGATCACGTGTGCGAACTCGGCGAGCGCAACAGCGCCGGTGACCATGTCCTTGACGCCCAAACCGGAACCGAACTCGGCGCCGCCCGTCGAGAACTGGATGATGCCGTCACTGCCGGCGTCCGCGAAGCCCTTGATGGCTGCGTTGATGGATTCGGAGCCGACACAGTTGATGGCGGGGAAGGCAAAGGAATGCTCCTTGGCCCGACCAAGCATCTCGGCATAGACCTCGGGAGTTGCGATAGGCACGGCGGGAGTCCTCCATATACGTGTCGTTCGGAGCGCTCGGCGATGTGAAAGCGCTTCGTGTGGTCCTAGCAGTATGGCAAGTCCGACTCGTCACGTCTCTTTGCGGTCTCGGCCCGCCGCCACCGACGCGATGACCTGCGGTGGTGGGAAACACTCAGATTCGGCCGGTACTCTGGCCACCGTGAATGTGCAGGCAGCAACTGAATCCGTGACGAACCTGGCCTTGCTGCCCGGCTTCCTCGATCCCGTGAACCTCTTGAATTCCTTCGGAACGTGGGTTCTGGTGGGATTGCTTCTGGTGGTCTTCATCGAATCAGGCCTGCTGTTTCCGCTCTTGCCCGGCGATTCGCTCCTCTTCACCGCAGGGCTGATCGCGGCGTCCAAGTCCACCGAGATCGAACCGTTCGCGCCGCTGTGGGTGCTCCTGGTGACCATTCCGATCGCCGCGATTCTGGGTGACCAAGTCGGGTTCTACATCGGCGCCAAGGGCGGAACTGCCCTGTTCAAGACGGACGACGCGCGGTTCTTCAAGAAGAAGTACATCGACGAGTCACACGCCTTCTTCGAAAAGCACGGCCCGATCACCATTATCCTGGCTCGGTTCGTGCCGATCGTGCGTACTTTTGCTCCGGTTGTCGCCGGCGCTTCGAAGATGAAGTACTCACTGTTCCTGACGTACAACATCGTCGGCGGCATCCTGTGGGGTGCCGGCGTGACTTTGCTCGGCTACCTCCTGGGGCAGATCGAATTCATCCGCGACAATGTCGACTACATCTTCATCTTGATCGTACTGGTGTCGGTTCTGCCGATCGTCTTCGAAATCGGGAAGCGAATTCTGGCGTCGAGACGTGGTGAAACGGCGAATACTTCCACTACGGACAATTCGACGGTGACAGTCCCCGAAGACCCCACCCCCTGATTGCAGAACGAGGCGAAGAACTGACGACGATGACGCTCGCATCCGGCAGTTTCTCCCCGCTCGAGACTGCCGGGCCTCTGTTGGTCTGGATCATCGTCGTCACGTTCGTCTTCATCGAGTGCGCGATCATCCTCGGGTTGTTTCTCCCCGGTGATTCGCTTCTGATCACAGCCGGAATCGTTCTTGCCGGCCACGAATCCGGCGCGGGCCACGTGTGGGCGTTGTCTGTCGGTGCGATGATCGCGGCCATTGCCGGCAACCAGGTCGGGTACGTCATCGGCCACCGGACCGGCAATCACATCAAAGCCCGTAAGGGCGGCAAGTACTTCACCGAGAAGAACCTGCACCGCGTGAACATCCTGTTGGAAAAACACGGGTTCTGGGCGGTCCTGATTGCTCGCTGGGTTCCGTGGGTGCGCACCCTGTGCCCGATGGTCGCGGGCGCAGCCAAGATGAACCACACGCGCTACACCATCGCGAGCACCATCGGCGCGATCATCTGGGCGCCCGTGCTCCTGCTACTCGGTTTCTACGGTGGCTCGTTCCTCGATCGCGTGCCGTGGTTGCTGCCCGCCGTGCTGATCGTGATGATGGTCAGCTTGGTCATCGGTACTGCGCTGGGAATCTGGCAGTACCGCAAGGAGATGGCCCGACCGGCCGAAGACGTCGAGGTCGAAGAAGTCCTCGACTAGAAGCTGACTGCTCAGTGCAGGTGGCCCTGGTCCCACGCCGGCAGCGGGTCCTCGTAGCGAGTCCATGCCCGCGGCCCTTCGCGTAGTTCGTCATCGGTCAGCAGAGCCGGATCGAGGATTCGTGACGGCGCCGCCGGGTCCAGTTTCACTCCGATGAACACGATCTCCTGCCCTGGCACCTCCGCCGCCGACGCCCACAGTTGAGCCGGTTCGATGACGAGGTTGGGGCCTGCCTGCGACCAGATCGCGGCGAACTCGGGCCGACTGGCGATCCAGCAGAATCCCTTGCTCCGCAGGAGTCCGGCGAACTGACCGAGCGCGGCCTCGAGTCGCGTCGGATGAAAGGGTCGCGAGGCGCGGTATGTGACGCTGCGTATTCCGTATTCCTCGGTTTCCGGGGTGTGCCCACCGGCCAGTTCCTCGTCCCAACCGGGTACCTGCGCAGCAAGTTCCGGGTTGTAGAGACCGGTTTCGAGGACACGGTCGAGGGTGACTTTGCCGTGATCTGTTCGAATCAGTTGAGCGGTGGGGTTGAGCCTACGAAGCGTCGCCTCGACGGTTCCTGCCGCCCGCGGGCTCACCAGGTCGGTTTTGTTCAGCAAGATGACGTCGGCGAACTCCACCTGATCGACCAGGAGATCGGAGATGCTGCGTCCGTCCCCCTCCCCGGCTTCGAGGTTGCGCTCGTCCAGTCGTTCGCCTTTTGCCAGTTCGCCGAGGAAGGTCGACGCGTCCACCACGGTCACCATGGTGTCGAGCTTCGCGAGCGAGCCGAGGCTGAATCCGTCCTCGAATTCCCAGTCGAAGGTGGCCGCCACCGGCATCGGTTCGGAGATGCCGGTGGACTCGATCACCAACTGATCGAACCGTCCTTCTCGCGCGAGAGCGCCGACGGCGTCGATCAGATCCTCACGCAGCGTGCAGCAGATGCATCCGTTGGTCAGCTCGACCAACTTCTCTTCCGTGCGGTCGAGATGACCCTGGCCCGCGACGAGGGCCGCGTCGATGTTGATCTCGCTCATGTCGTTGACGATGACGGCGACCCTCCGGCCATCGCGATTGGCGAGAATGTGGTTGAGGAGTGTGGTCTTGCCTGCGCCCAGAAATCCGGACAGCACGGTTACCGGTAGCTGCTTCATTCCTTAATGGTAACCATTGTCATTATGGACAACAGCGGGCGGGCCTACTGCACTGCAGAGGCACTACCCGAGAACTGGCTCTCGGGCCTCGGCAAACCGAAATGATCACGAAGGGTCGTACCCGTGTATTCAGTCCGGAAAAGACCGCGATCCTGCAGGATCGGGACCACACGCTCGGTGAAGATCTCGAGCCCACCCGGGTAGTACGGCGGCATGACGTTGAAGCCGTCAGCAGCACCGCTGGTGAACCATTCCTCGATCGTGTCAGCCACCTGCTCGGCGGTTCCGGCAAACACCCGGTGTCCGCGCGCACCCGCCAAACGATGAAGCAGTCCCCGAACCGTCGGACGCTCACGCTCGACGATGCCGGCGATCACCTGCAATCTACTTTGCTTGTTGTCGGTGACATCACCTGCCGCCGCGAACAATTCGACGGGAACCGGTGCATCCAATTCCAGATTCCGAACATCGGTCCCGGTGAGTGCACCGAGTTGCGCGAGCCCGTACTCCGGCGAAGTCAACTCGTTGAATTCTCGCTCGAGCGCCTTGGCTTGTTCCTCGGTGTCACCGATGAACGGGCTGATTCCCGGCAGAATCTTGACATGATCGGAGTTGCGCCCGAACTGCGCAGCCCTCGACTTGATGTCGGTGTAGAACGCCTGCGCATCGGAAAGTCTCTGGTGCGCTGTGAAAATCGCCTCCGCATACTGACCGGCAAACGCGCGACCGTCGTTGGACGCACCGGCCTGCACCAGCACCGGGTATCCCTGCGGAGTTCGCGGTGCGTTGAACGGTCCCCGCACCCGCAGATGCCGCCCGACGTAGTTGATCTCGTGAATCTTGTTTCTGTCCGCGTAGATTCCGTTCTCCCGGTCCAGACTGATCGCGTCGTCCTCCCAGCTGTCCCACAACCGCACCACCGCGTCGACAAATTCCCTTGCACGCGAATACCGGTCCCCGTGATCCGGGTGCTTGGCCAGCCCGAAGTTGGCTGCCGCCAGATCCGTACCCGTGGTGACGATGTTCCACCCCGCGCGTCCGTTCGAGATGTGGTCGAGCGAGGCGAACAGCCGAGCCAGGTTGTACGGCTCGTAGTACGTGGTCGACGCCGTCGCGATCAATCCGATTCGCTCGGTCGCCACTGCAATGGCCGTCAACAAGGTGATCGGCTCCAATGTCCCTGCGGGACCGTGCTCGACGTCGCTGCGCAACGCGGGACCGTCGGCGAAGAAGATTCCGTCGAACTTCGCCGCCTCAGCAGTGCGAGCGATCTCCTGGAAATACGTGACGTCGAACAGACGTTCCGGGGTTGTCCACGGATGACGCCACGCCGCTTCGTGATGACCGGCGGGGTGGATGAACGCGTTGAGGCTCAGTTGGCGCGGAGAATCAGACATGCCTGAATGCTGGCAACTGCCGCCGCAGTCCGACAGGGTTAGGGTTCGCGTGATTCCAACTCAGGGTGGGCAGGTCGGTATCGTCACATGGGTGAGCCGCGTAGTTGTAGCCGAGTTCGTACCGTCCGGAGCGACAGCAACTGTTCTTCATCAGTGGTGTGAGGTGTTCGCCGAAGGCCAGCGTCACCTGTCCGGGACTGCGCCGACAGCGACTGCGCTGATGGAAATGATCGAGGCCGAGGACAATTCGGCCGATGTACGGCGTTGGATTGCACGCGACGCCGGCACCGACGAGGTCCTCGGCATCGCCCAGGCACGACGCAACTCGGCCGAAGCCGATCTCGCAGAGTTTCGGATGTACGTGACACCCCACGCGCAGCGACGAGGGGTAGGACGAGCGCTTGCCGAACTCGTCGAAGTCGACATCGCCGGGTTCGGCGTGCGAAGAATCAGAGTGACGGCGCTCGTCGGAAGCGCAGCCGAGCATTTCCTGCGATCGTTCGACGGTCACCGCGTGTTGCTTCGGTTGGCCAACCAGGTTCAGCACCTCAGCCCTCCCACCGCACACAGCACCCGCCCCGGCTATCGAATCGTCAGTTGGCGCAACCGAACCCCGGACGAGCTGATCCACTCCTTCTCGGAGGCATTGAACCGACTCCTCGACGCGCCGGGCGCTGAACTGCAGGTGCCCGAACGTAATTGGGGAGCCGACGAGGTCAGATCGTGGGAACAGAAGATGACGGGTGGCTCTCGAGTACTCCTGGTGTGCTGCGCGGTCGACGACGGCGTCGGCGAAGTAGCCGCAGCGACAGTGGTGACGGTGGACGAACATGACAGCACCCACGCATCGCAGCACGACACCGTGGTACTTCCCCAGCACCGCGGACACGGTCTCGCTCAGTGGGTCAAGGAGCAACAAGCGTCTGTGTTGGCAGCTGAATTTCCCTCCGTGCGAAAGATTTACACAACGGTGAACGCGGAGAATCACCCGATGCTGACCGTCAATCGGAGCCTGGGATACCAGACCGTCGCGGAGCGGATCCTGGTGGAAATCAGGAGAGCCGAGAGTGCGCCGCACAAGCCTCGGTGACGATCTTCCTCCACAGGAGCGGGTGAGACTGCCAGAAGTTGTGCGCGACACCGTCGACGACCTCGAAACTGCCGTTAGGCACGAGCTCGGCCAGTTGCTGCAACGGCCACGACGGGCGAATGTCGTCGGCCGCCGCGAGAAATGTCATGGGCACTGGTGAGTCGGCCAACTGCCGAAACAGCTGTGGTTCATGGATCCATTCGATGAACGATTCTTGAAGCGATTGCCAGACAACAGGTTCCCAAGGTATCTGCGGGTCCGGCTCGATTCCCGCTTCGTACTGCTTCGACCATGTCCGGTCCTTGTGGAGGCCGTGCCCCGCGATGCCGACGACGCCGGACACCGATTCCGGACAGTCGAGTGCGTACCGCACCGCCAAGTCGGATCCCCACGAGTGCCCCAGCACGACCCAGCTGTCGATCTCGAACGTGCGTCGGACGAGTTCGAGGTCCGCAACGGCCTGCGCCATCGTATGAGCGCCGCCACCGGACCGGCCGACTCCGCGTGGCTCAGGGCACCACGCGCGCATTCCTTCCGGAACCAGCTCGTCGTGAGCAAGATAGTGAACGCATCCCGGGCCGCCGGAGAGAACCAGAACGTCCGCCCCTGCCCCACCGACATCGACGTGAAGACGTACGCCGTCCGTGTCGACCACGTGCCGGGATTCCATGAGGAAAAAGCCTAACGCTTACGCGGGTATCCAGCCGCCGAGACGACAAAGGCCGCCTCCATGAGCATCCACCCACCCACCTGCACCGAGAGGTCTCGCTCGGGCACGCTCGACGAGCGCACCGTTCCGGCGGCGAAGGTGGCGATGTCGCCGGACAGACTCGGCAACTGAGCATCCTTGGTCCAGTCGTGCCCGAACAGCGGCAGGCCTTCGATCTGCAGTCTGTTGTTCCAGGCAGCTTCCGCGGAGGAGAGAACGATCTGCGCTGCGAGTTCGCGCGCTCGCAGGTCCTCGTGAGTCTCCCAGGACAGGTTCACCACCACGAACGCGAGGTAGCGAGCCAGGATTGCGTTGAACAGTCCGCCGTCGCCTCCGCCACCGCCCGTGATAACTCCGTACTCGGTCATGCCGTCGTACACCGCGTCGACGAGTTTGTGGACTCGCTCGCGGTGGCGCGGTTCGCCCAATCGCGTCGACAACTCGGTTTCCAACCCCAGCGTGACGCCTTGACAGTACGAGTAGATCGCGCGCTCGAGGGTGCCGTCGCGGCGGATACCGTCGAAGATCAGTCCGGAGTCCGGATCCCGCAGCGTCTCGTCGATCCAGTCGGCCGTTGCCTGCGCACGCCAGAGTTTTCCGGTGCGCGCCAGCATGATTCCGGCGGGTCCGTTTGCCGGCGTGTTGTAGAAATCGGAGCCTTTGCACCACGGAATACCGCCGCCGTCGGCCGGGGACCACGAATCGAAGAGTTGCGATTCGAGCGCCTGAACCGCGGTTCGGTGATCGACCGAGAACATGCGTTGCGCACGTTCGAGCGAAAGGCCCAGCCACGCCATGTCGTCGTAGTAGTTGTTGGTCCACGCCGAGACGTTGCGGACCCGCACACTGCGGGCAACCTTCGCGACCCGGCGACGACGCTTGGGGGTCGGGTCACGTTCGAGTGCGTCGATCGCAGTATCGAGCAGGTGCGCTTGCCACCAGTAGTGCCACGGCTTGAACATCCGCTCGCGTCGAACAGCAGGCCAGGCAACCACGCCGAGTGCTGTCCGGGGCATTCCCCACAGGCGCCGAAGGTGACGACTGACTATCGCGCCCTCAGCCGCATCGGCCCGCTCTGCCCACACTTCCTGCATAACTACCTATCCTGTCTGGTCGAGGCGCTACACGCTAGCCGGAATTCGCGGGCGAGATCAGCGGGAATCGGCGAGATCGGCATGCTCACGTACCCACGCGTGCATCGCGATGCCGGCCGCGACACCGGCGTTGATGCTGCGAGTCGAACCGAATTGTGCGATCGAGACCGTCATGGACGCAACCTCTTTCGCATGATCGGTCACTCCGGGGCCTTCTTGACCGAACAGCAGGATGCACTCCCGCGGCAGGCTTGCCGTTTCCAGCGGCACCGACCCCGGGGTGTTGTCGACGGCCACGATCGTGAGTGAATTCTCACGGGCGTACTCGACGAGTTCGCCGATGTCTGCATGGTGAACGATGTGCTGGTATCGATCGGTCACCATGGCGCCCCGCCGATTCCAGCGCCGACGCCCCACGATGTGGACCGCGGCCGCGGCAAACGCGTTGGCCGTGCGGACCACCGTGCCGATGTTGGCGTCGTGCGCGAAGTTCTCGATGGCGACATGCATCGTGTGACGGCGCGAGTCGATATCCGCGACTATCGCTTCCCGCGTCCAGTACCGATACTCGTCCAAGACGTTTCGACGATCACCCTCGGCCAGAAGTACCGGGTCGTAGCGCTCGTCGGTCGGCGGTTCCGTGTCGTGCTCCTCGGCCCAGGGTCCGACGCCGTTGGGATTCTCGCCCCACTCGGTGGGTCCCGGTTCACCGGCTCCGCCGGACACGTCGTCGGCTGCGACTTCGGTCATCAGAACACCTCGTTGGAATCTGCAGCCACGGTGAAGCCGTGCGTGGTCTGATCGTTGACACACGAGACGTCTGTCGCGGTGGTCGTACAGGTGAAACCCAGTTTGCTCAGCGGTTGACCGGCCGCCAACACCGGATCGGCGTCGGGGCCGCCAGAGGTGTACACCTCTCCGCCCGAACACATGAAAGCACCCTCACCCTGGTCGGTGACGCGAATACCGTTGCCCCAGTTGACCATGCAGCTCTCCGGCCGCGGCGGAACGGGAGTGGTCGTTCCCTCGCACCCGGCTTCGATTCTGGTGGGCAACTTGATGATGCCGCACTGGAAGTTTCCGTCGGGAGTGGTGAAGTAGTACGACTCGTTGCGCTCGAACTGCACGTCCGTGAGTGTCGTCGTCGGTGGCAGCGTCGTGGTCGGTGGTTCGGTGGTCGTGGGGACGACGGGCGCGACGGTGGTGGTTGTCGTCGGCACTGCGGTAGTGGTGGACGAACTGGGCTGCGCCGCTACGGTCGGCGCTGAATCCGCCTCCCCGCTGCACCCTGCGAGCACGAGCGCCGACCCGACGCCCAACAAGACGAACCCCACCCGAACACGAACCACCCGACTACCTCCACACACGTCATCTTGGCCCAGCAACAGCCGACAGTGCACTCTATCGTGTGGTCGACTAAGTGCTGGTGACGCGCTTGTTCATCAGCCGTGAGAGCCACGCGGGCGAGAACCGCGACGCGCTGAGGAAGAGCTTCGCCTGAGTTCCGACCGGGTAGTGAACCTTGTGCATCCGACCGGCGCCGCGTGTGGCCGCCCACAGTTCCTGCGCGACGTCGGTTGCAGTCAGCTTGATACCCAACGATCTGGTGGCTCCGGTGTCCATTCCAGTGACCATCGCGGTCTGGACGAACAACGGCCAGAGCGCGAGAACACGGATGTCGTGCTGTGCCCATTCCAGATCGAGCGCCTCGGTCAGGCCGCGGATCGCGAACTTGGTTGCACCGTACGTCGCCAGTTCGGGCTGGCCGTAGATCGCCGAAGCGGAGCACAGATTGACCACCTGGGCGCCGACGGTATCGCGGAGGTACGGGAAAGCCGTGTGCGTGCCGTTGAGGGTGCCGGTGATGTTGATGTCGACCATTCGGCGATGCGCCGCAAGAGAAATATCCTCGAACCGTCCCGACGAGAGCACGCCCGCATTGTTGATCAGGATGTCCAGACGCCCGGACTCCCCGGCAAAATCGGCCAGACACTGCGCCCATCCGGCCGGATCGGTGACGTCCAGGACACCCGTCACGACACTGCCGCCGAAACCGTCGATCTCGGCCTTCAAGGAGGCAAGGCCGGCGTCGTCGATGTCGAACGCGCCGACGCGGTATCCGTTGCGCGCGAACAACAGCGACGTCTCCCGCCCGATTCCAGCCGCAGCACCGGTGATGAAGACGTTCGGTTCGCTCATCCGGTCAGGCTATCCTGGATGTGGAGGAAATCTGATGAATCACCGTCGCGTCGTACACACCGTGTGTTTCATCGCGGTGGGGTATCTGATCGTGCTCGCCGTGTGGCTCGGATGGCTGGTCGAGCACACTCCGCCTGGCACGCTGCCCTATCAGATCGGCGGGCTGCTCGCCGCTTTCGGCTCGGTTCTCGGATTCGGAATGGCATGGGCCAACCGCCCGACCCGCGCCGAGCGCAAACTCGAAAAGCACGGCCTCGAAGGGTGGGCACGAATCGACACCGTCACACCCCTGCGCCGAACCGTCGACGGCGAATTGGCCAAGCTCGCACTCCACCTCACGGTTCCAGGTTCCGATTCGTACTCGGGCCGGATCGAGTACGAGATCCGACCCGAGTACAAAGATAAGATCACTCCCGGATCCACGGTCACCGTCATGGTAGACCCGAAGAACCGAGACCGAATCATGCTGTGCCCGTGAAGGACTAGACGCTCTTCTTGCGTCCCAGCGCCAACATGCCTTCCACCAGCATCAGCTGCGCTCCCGCGTACGACGCCAGGATCACACCCTCGGCAGCAGCGCGGCCGGCGGTCCCGCGGATGAACAGACGACGCACCACGATCAGTCCGTCGGATGCGGTGAAGAGCACTCCGCCCAATCCGAGCCAGGAGCGTCGATCCTTGTTCGGGACGACTACGTCGAGCACGGCCTTTGACTGCGGTGCCAGAGCGGGGTCCGCCGACAACGTCGAGGTGGTTCCCAACATCAATCCGTATCCGGTGAGCGGCGTCGACACGCTCGGGGCCTTGGCACGGAGCAGTCCGGACGCCGTCGACCAACCGCTGATGCGGGGCCGCAGGGCAGCGCGGGTCGGCCGAGCGCCGCGCCGCAGCAGGAGCGCCGAGTAACTGGCCTGCATCACCGCGAACGAGGACGCGCCCTTGATCAGACGAGCATCGTTGTCCGGGTCGATCATGAACACGTCGCCGACAGTTGCAGCGGCGAGACCGGCCAGAAGCAGTGCGGTATCGGCAGTTTCCGTCTCCGAGCGCTTGCGCAGCACTCGGGCGGCCAGAGCGGGTGCGATCAACGGCTTCGCGATCTGCTGAACCCGCTCGTTACCGACTACTGCCCCGACCACTGTCGCTGCCGTCGCCGCCGCAAAAACTGCGTGCTCGATGCCCCACTTGCCCGCCATCACAATCCTCCTGTTGGTTACACGTCCAACAGCGACCGTACTGGGTCACTCAGGCGGCATCGCCGGATTTGACGGCCGCGCCGTTAACATCGACGTATTCCTGCCCCGACTGGTCACAGAGCACTGCCATCAATTCGTCCGTCGCCGCACGCACGACGGCCTGGTAGCCACGAAGTTCGCGGTACCGAGAGAAGTCGATCGGCTCCCCTACCGTGATCCGGACCTTGCTGAAGCGCCACATCCGCGTACCCGGCGGGTTGACTGCGTCGCCGCCGTGTACGACGACGGGAATGACCGGCGCCCCGGTTTCCAATGCAACTCGAATCGCTCCGGTCTTTCCCTTGTACAGGCAACCGTCGGGTGATCGTGTTCCCTCGGGGTAGATCCCCCAGACACCACCCTTGTCGAGAATCCCGATGGCCGTGTCCAACGCCGCACGGGAGGCGTCGGCGCCGCTACGGTCGATCGGCACCTGACCGGCCCCACCGAAGAACCAGCGCTGCATCGCGCCCTTCACACCGGTCCCGGTGAAATATTCACTCTTCGCGACGAAGGTGATGCGTCGGCGCACCATGAGAACCAGGAAGAACGAGTCGACGACTGCCCGATGGTTGCCGGCGAGAATCACCGGCCCTTTCTTGGGGATGTGGTGCTGACCCTCGATCGTCGGCCGCCCGAACAGCCAGAGGACCGGGCCGATCAGGACGTATTTGAACAGCCAATAGAGCACAGGGCATCACCTTTTCCGTCTAGTAGACAGTGTCTACGACGAGAATAGTAGACACTGTCCTCCATGACTGTCAGCAGCCTTCGCGAAACACTCGTCGCCACCGGCGTCGAGATTCTCGATGCCGACGGCGCCACAGAACTGACGCTACGGGAGATAGCGCGTCGGGCGGGCGTGTCGCACGGCGCCCCGCGGAGATACTTTCCGACCCACAACAGCCTGCTAGCCGCAATTGCCTCACACGGCCTGCGCGATCTCGCCGACAGACTCGATCCCGTCCTCGCCGGCAAACAATCCGCTCGTAGCCGATTGATCTCGGCAGCAATCGAATACGTGTCATTCGCCCAGGAGCGACCGGCGATGTTCGAGTTGATGTTTCGCCACGACCTCCTCGAGGGCGCAGGCAGCAACCTCCGAGAGTCTTCTCTCCCACTCTTCGCCGCCCTGCAATCCCTGACCGAAGAGGCCGACGCCTCCGATCCCACCACATCTGCGTTGAACATCTGGACCGGAACCCACGGCATCGCAGTGCTGGCGGCAAATCGAAGCCTCGCACTCGTCGCACCCGACCTCGATGTGCCGTCGCTGGTAGCCACCGCCGTGACGGACCACCTTCCACGGACTCGTTGATTTACATAGTTAACCTATGCAATAATATTTTTCGTGACAGACGAAGAACAGCAACTGCACGAACTACTCGTCGACCTCGTGAGCAATACGCACCGCTTCGCGAAGCTGGCAGGCTCCTTCGCGTCCGATCAGTACCCACGCGCCTGGCTGCGCGCACTCTCGTTACTCGAGGAATACGGCGAAATGCGGATCAGCGACTTCGCTCGACTCGACAGAAGCTCGCAGCCCTCTGCCACTGCACTACTGCGCAAACTCGGCGAGAACGGTTACGTCGAACGCCGCGCCGACCCCGAGGACGCCCGGGCAGTTCGAGTGGCCATGACGGACAAGGGCCGAAAGATCTTGAACGACGGTCGAAACGAGATCGCCGACGCTCTAGTCCCCCACTTCGTCGAACTCGGGCCCGAGCAGATCAAGAAACTGGCCGACGGATTGGCCGAATTGCGGTCCATCATCAAGACTTCCGATCCCAGCTGAAACACCCACCACTGAAAAAGGAGGTGGCCGTGAGCAACACGACCGCGACATCAACGCACCAGAACGAGGCTCCGCCGAGCCTCCTGAAACAACCGAAAGCGGTGTGGGCGGTAGCCTTTGCCAGCGTCATCGCCTTCATGGGTATCGGATTGGTCGATCCGATCCTCAAACCGATCGGCGAACAACTCGACGCCACACCGTCGCAGGTTTCGCTGCTGTTCACCAGCTACATGCTCGTCACCGGCGTGGCCATGCTCATCACCGGTGTGGTGTCCAGCCGCATCGGCGCCAAGAAAACACTTCTTGCAGGCCTTGCCATCATCATCGTGTTCGCTTCTCTGGCAGGCGCTTCCAGCACCATCGGCCAGATCGTCGGATTCCGTGCGGGCTGGGGACTCGGCAATGCACTGTTCATCGCAACGGCGCTCGCGGCAATCGTCGGCGCGGCCAGCGGCGGCGTGGCACGGGCGATCATCCTGTACGAGGCTGCATTGGGCATCGGTATCGCAGTCGGACCGCTGGTCGGCGGAGTTCTCGGTGACATCAGCTGGCGCGCACCGTTCTTCGGCGTCGCAGCCCTGATGGCGGTCGCCTTCATTCTCATCGTGGTGATGCTTCCGAGCGCACCCAAGCCCGAACACCACACGTCCATCGCTGCGCCCTTCCAGGCGTTGCGGCACCGCGGGCTACTCACCGTTGCCATCACCGCGCTGCTCTACAACTACGGATTCTTCACGCTGCTCGCGTACACGCCGTTCCCCCTCGACATGGGGGCGTACCCGATCGGATTCATCTTCTTCGGTTGGGGCCTGATGCTGGCGATCTCGTCGGTTTTCCTCGCCCCTCGCCTGCAACGACGCTTCGGCACCCTGCCGATGATGATGCTGGCACTGACCCTGTTCGCACTCGACCTGGGCATGATGGCGCTCTTCACCGAGAACAAGATCGTCTTGATCGTCGGTGTCGTCCTCGCCGGTTTGTTCCTCGGCGTGAACAACACACTCATCACCGAAACCGTCATGATCTCAGCTCCCGTGGAGCGGTCGACCGCCTCGGCTGCTTACAGCTTCGTCCGATTCGTCGGCGGCGCCGCTGCTCCGTGGGTAGCCGGCAAGCTCGGCGAATCCAACGTCCACATGCCGTTCTGGGTCGGCGCGGTGCTCACCCTCGCCGCCGTATTCGTCCTGTCGAGCGGACGTAAGGTTCTCGCTCACGTCGACGACCACGATCCCGCGCCGCACAGCGTCGACGAAGCACTCGCCGTCACCGTAGGCGACTGACCCCTGTGAGTGGTTGAGGAGTGCAGGGACTCCTTAACCACTCACGGGGCGTCAGCTCAGGTTCAGATCTTCCAGGCCCAGCAGCGAGCGGTACTCGACGCCCTCGGCACCGATCACCGCATCCGCACCCGTCGCGCGATCGACGACCGTAGCGACTCCGACCACGGTGGCCCCTGCCTCGCGCAGGGCCTTAACTGCTGTCAACGGCGAATTGCCCGTCGTGGTCGTGTCCTCGACAACCAGGACACGCTTGCCGACGATGTCCGGGCCCTCGATCTGGCGCTGCATCCCGTGGGCCTTCGCAGCCTTGCGGACGACAAACGCATCGATCGGTCGGCCGGGAGCGTGCATCACCGCCATAGCGACCGGATCGGCGCCCATCGTCAAACCGCCGACGGCGTCGAAATCCCAGTCCGCGACCAGTTCACGCAGCAGCGAGCCGATCAGCGGCGCTGCCTTGTGGTGAAGTGTCGCGCGGCGAAGGTCGACGTAGTAATCGGCTTCCTTGCCCGAGGACAACGTCACCTTTCCGTGTACAACAGCCAATTCGCGCACCAGCGCAGCCAAATCCTCACGATCGCTCATGAGTGCTCAGCCTACCGACCACTACCTTGTGTTCGGCTTCTGCCTCTGGGCTACGTCCGGCTTCCGCCTCTGGGCTACGTCCGGCTTCCGCCTCTGGGCTACGTGCGCCCGCGGCCTCGTCCGACGATGTTGGTCAGCCGGCGAACCAGCCCCTTGGGAACGAGACGCCCGGCCGTCGTGAGGACCTTGTACTGGAATCCCGGAATACTGATAACCTTGTCGTCACCGAGATCCTTCATCGACGCCGCAACCACCTGGTCGACGCTCAGCCACATCGGCTTGGGGATCGTGGACATCTCGATGCCCGCGCGCTCGTGGAACTCGGTGCGAATGAAGCCCGGGCACAGCGCCTGCACGCGCACTCCCGTCCCGGCCAACCCGCCGGACAGCCCTTCGGTGAACGAGATGACATAGGCCTTGCTTGCCGAATACGTCGAACCCCGCCCGGACAGCAGGCCCGCGACGCTCGCCACGTTGACAATCGTTCCGTGCGCCGACGCGATCATGCTGGGCAGCGCCGCACGGGTCAGCCGCATCACGGCGGTGACGTTGACGTCGAGTTGAGACTGAAGGAGCGCTGGATCGGCGGTCCAGAACTCGCCGGAGGTACCGAATCCGGCGTTGTTCACCAACACCTCGACGCCCTTCTCCAAACGAAGCGCGACCGTGTCGCGTCCGGCCTCCGATGCGAGATCGGCAACCAGAATCTCCGACTCGGTGCCGAACATCGTCTTCAACTCGGACGCGAGGTCGTGCAATCTGACCTCGTCACGTGCGACGAGAACCAGGTCGTATCCGAGGGAGGCGTATTTCTTGGCGAAACCGGCGCCGAGACCAGAGGTGGGTCCGGTCACCAGGGCAACGGGACGCACAGGGCGATCCGAGTGGGAAGTCGACATACCGGCCACGCTAGTGGTTATCGCGCCTGGACGGGAACCTTAAAGGTCAGTCGACCGGGCGAATTGTGCCCGAGCGCTGCGACGCCGGGCGCTGAGCCGGCTTGTCAGCCGCCTCGGGCTTGCGCAGCGATTGATCCGGACGTGGCGCAGATTCCCGCGGTGCGGGCTCACGCGGTGCGGACTCACGCGGGGCAAATTCACGCGGCGGAGCGTCACGGGGCGGCTGCTCTTGACGCGAACGGGGTTGTTCTACCGGATCCGGAGTTGGGCGAGACTTCTCGGCGCCCGGCCGCGGGCGGCTCGGATCGTGATCGACCTCGAGTTCGTTGGGATCGGTGACGGGAGGCAGGACATGCAGAATGCCGGACAGGCGCGCAACCGACTCGATTGCCGCGTCCCAGTCCCGGCCGTTACTGGTCACCGGAAGCGAACCGAGCGTCCACTGCCCTTCGCTCCACAGCATGCTGATCGACGGCGGAACCGATTCGGTGAACGCCACCATGCGCTGATCACAGACGCGACGAGCAATCTCGAGGTCCGTTGCAAAAACCACCCGGGAACCGATCGCACCCAACAGGTTCAGGTCGCCGTCCTTGGGCGGAGCCGTCGACTTCAACCGAAGATCGATGTCGACGTCCGACCCGATCTCGCGGCGAACGGCCACGATGGTTGCGGTCTCTTCCAGGTCGAACAGCACGAACTGTTCTCCGCGACGGCGGCCGCGGACGACGTCGGTAGCAGTGAGGTAGTCCTGCTTGGCCATGACCGCGCGGTGCCATTCGCCTGCCAGCTGATCGTCAGTGGCCGTGTACGTGTAACCCTGCGCCTTGGCCCAGATCTGACGCACTCGCCCGGATTGATCTCGCCTCGTCCTGTCGACGTACAGAAGCGCACCCGCGCCTGCGAGTGCAATTGCTGCCAGTCCGAACCACATTCCAGTCATCACCCTCCAGGGTAGCGACTCGCGGCCTCAACCTCCCGCGACACCCTGGTGGACTCGCCCGATGTGTCGTGAACGACTCAGTTGCCGAACTTCGGCAGCGACGTACTCAGAATCGTGTTGGCGGTCATCGTGCCGTTCTCCACCGGCGTTCCGTCCACGACGATGTTGTCTCCCGGTTGCAGATCGGCGATGGTGGCGCGGTTGAGCGCGATGAGCGTGGTGTCCGCGGTGGTCAGAATCGTCACCTGCGAACCCCCGATCGAATCGATGACCAACGTGCCGCCGTCGTTCGACTTCACGGTGCCGACGGCTCCCCCGGCGTCACCGATGACTTCGCCGAGCCCGCCTGGAAGCTGGCTGAGCGGAGAATCCGTCGTCGGAGTCGGCGCCGTGGTGCTGGCCTTCGGCGGTGTCGTGGTGGGCGCCTGCGTCGTGGTGGTCGGGGGAACGAAAGCGGTCTGGGTGCCCTTGTCGTTCGAGCCGAACGCCGAGAACGCGATGATCGCGATCACGGCGACCAGGATCCCGACCACACCGGCGGCCACCCACGTCGCGAGCTTGCGCTTCTTACCGCCGCCCGACGATCCATCGTCGATGAACGGCTGTTCCGGCGGAACTCCACCGCCACCACCGGCAACTGGATACTGCTGTGTATTTCCGTACTGCTGCGTGTTCCCGTACTGATCCGGGTTCCCGTACTGCTGAGCGGTGTACGGCGGATAGGCCTGCGTCGCACCAGGCGGCGGCGCCTGCGGATCGAACTGCGGGTTGTAGGCAGGGAACGCCTGAGTGGGATTCGGCTGCTGACCCTGCTGCCCCAAATACTCCGTGTTCTGATCCGGGCCCCCGTAGGGATACTGCTGTGCCCCCGGCTGCTGACCGAAATACTCCGTCGGCTGGTTCGGATTCTGGCCGGACACCGTCCCGTACTGCTCCGTCGGCTGGTCGGGCGGACGCCCCCACACCTCGGTGGCCTCGGGATCCTCACGGCGCGGCCCACCCGAGTTACGCGGATCGTTCTCATCGGTCATGCCTGGCTCACCTTCGGTTGGGACGAAAGAGCGTCGGAGTCGTTCGGAGAGGCGCGGGTGCACTCGTCCTCGGTTCGAGCATCCAGCCATCCAGGGTAGAACAAAATGCGAATGCCCCGCCGATCCAAGTGGATCGACGGGGCATTCCGCTTACCGAATCAGGAGAGAACCAACTGATCCGCGTCCTCGCTGACACCGACGTGCACGGTGTCGCCGTCCTGGACCTTGCCGGCCAGGAGCAGCTTGGCGAGCTGGTCGCCGATCGACTGCTGAACGAGTCGACGCAATGGCCGAGCGCCGTACAGCGGGTCGTAGCCGCGCACTGCGAGCCACATCCGAGCCGCACCGTTCACCTCGAGGGTGAGACGACGCGCAGCCAGACGCTTCTGCAACTGCTCGAGCTGGATGTCCACGATGTGCTCCAACTGCTCCTCGGAGAGCGAGTCGAAGATGACCACGTCGTCGAGGCGGTTGATGAACTCCGGCTTGAACGCGTGGCGTACCGCATCCATGACCTGCTCCCGCGTGCCACCGGATCCCAGGTTGGAGGTCAGGATCAAGATGGTGTTGCGGAAGTCCACCGTGCGGCCTTGACCGTCGGTCAGTCGGCCTTCGTCGAGCACTGCAAGCAGGACGTCGAACACGTCCGGGTGTGCCTTCTCGACCTCGTCGAAGAGGACCACGGAGTACGGGCGTCGCCGAACTGCTTCGGTGAGCTGGCCGCCGGCTTCGTAACCGACGTATCCCGGAGGGGCACCGACGAGTCGGGCCACCGAGTGCTTCTCACCGTATTCGCTCATGTCGATGCGGATCATCGCGCGCTCGTCGTCGAAGAGGAAGTCCGCCAAGGCTTTGGCGAGCTCCGTCTTACCGACGCCGGTCGGGCCGAGGAACAGGAAGGAACCGGTGGGCCGATTGGGGTCGGCGACACCTGCTCGGGCGCGGCGAACCGCATCCGAGACGGCGACGACGGCGTCGGTCTGGCCGACGACGCGCTTGCCGAGTTCGGACTCCATGCGGAGTAGCTTCTCGGTTTCGCCTTCCATCATCCGGCCGGCGGGGATTCCGGTCCAGGCTGCGACCACGTCTGCGACGTCGTCGGGCCCGACCTCTTCCTTGAGCATCACGTCACCGTCGGAGGCAGCTCCGGAAGCGGCTGCTGCCTCTTCCAGTTCCTTCTCGAGCGCCGGGATACGGCCGTAGCGCAACTCGGCTGCCTTGCCCAGATCGCCGTCACGCTCAGCGCGTTCGGACTCTCCTCGCAGGGTTTCGAGCTGTTCCTTCAGCACGCGCACCGAGTCGATGGCCTGCTTTTCGTTCTGCCAGCGGGTGCTGAGCTGATTGAGCTTTTCGCGATCGTCGGCGAGTTCCTGACGCAGCTTCTCGAGCCGAGCCTTGGACGCGTCGTCTGTCTCCTTCTCGAGTGCCACTTCTTCGATTTCGAGTCGGCGAACAGTGCGTTCCACCTCGTCGATCTCGACGGGACGCGAGTCGATCTCCATACGCAGACGTGATGCGGCTTCGTCCACGAGGTCGATGGCCTTGTCCGGCAGGAACCGCGACGTGATGTAGCGGTCCGACAGCGCGGCAGCCGCCACCAACGCGGAGTCGGTGATGCGTACGCCGTGGTGCACCTCGTAGCGCTCCTTGAGACCACGCAGGATGCCGATGGTGTCCTCGACCGAGGGCTCACCGACGAGCACCTGCTGGAAACGACGCTCGAGTGCTGCGTCCTTCTCGATGTACTTGCGGTACTCCTCGAGCGTGGTGGCACCGACCAGTCGCAGCTCACCGCGGGCGAGCATCGGCTTGATCATGTTGCCTGCGTCCATCGCGGATTCACCGGTGGCTCCGGCGCCGACGATGGTGTGCAACTCGTCGATGAAGGTGATGACCTGTCCGGCACTGTTCTTGATGTCGTCGAGGACAGCCTTGAGGCGTTCTTCGAATTCACCGCGGAACTTGGCACCGGCGACCATGGACCCGAGATCCAGGGACACGACGGTCTTGCCTCGCAGCGATTCCGGGACGTCACCCGCGACGATGCGTTGGGCAAGGCCCTCCACGATCGCGGTCTTGCCGACGCCGGGCTCACCGATGAGTACCGGGTTGTTCTTGGTACGACGCGAGAGCACCTGCACGACACGGCGAATCTCGGTGTCGCGACCGATCACCGGGTCGAGCTTGCCGCTTCGTGCGGCTTCGGTGAGGTCGGTGGAGTACTTTTCCAGCGCTTGGTAGGTGCCTTCGGGCTCCGGGCTGGTGACGCGAGCGCTACCGCGGACGGTGGTGAAGGCTTCACGCAATGCGTCCTGGGTGGCGCCGTGCCGTACGAGCAACTGTGCGACGTCGGAGTCGCCGCCGGCCAGTCCGTAGAGGACGTGCTCGGTGGAGACGTATTCGTCGTCCATCTCGGTGGCGAGGTGCTGAGCAGCAGTGAGTGCCGCGAGTGCCTCACGCCCGAGTTGCGGGGTGGAGCTTGCGCCGGTTGTCTTGGGTAGGCGATCGACGATTGCCTGTGCTTCACGGTGTACGACCGTGGGGTCGACGCCTACAGCTTTGAGTAGTGGGGCAGCGATGCCGTCGGTCTGGTCGAGCAATGCGACCAGCAGATGGGCAGGCCGGATATCGGGGTTACCCGCCGACGACGCCGACTGCAGTGCAGCCGTCATCGCAGCCTGGGTCTTGGTTGTTGGTGTGAACGAGTCCACTTGTCACCTTTCTGGCGAAGTCGAACGGGAAGAGCCGCGACCGGTTGGTATTGCGACTGTGTCAATATGCTCAACGCGGACAAACTTGAGTCTATTCCGCTCAAGTTTGTTTTCGCCAGGCCGAGTTGGTTTCGTAGGTCACATTTTCAGCCGTACTAGAATTGTGGCGAGAGTTGCAGCTGGTGCGAAAGGGGGATGGATTGGATCCGACAGTGATCGCCCGTCTGCAATCCAGCCTCGATTCTCTGACCGACGACGAAGAGAGCCGTGCGCACTTCTCGGCAGTGTTCTACACCGGCCTCTTTGCGGAACATCCTCTGTACCGCTCATTGTTCCCCGCCGGGATGGAATCGCAGGGCCACCGTTTCTTCAGAGCCATCGAGTTCGTCGTGAAGAATCTGCCCCAGCATCGCCGAATCCGAAAGTTCCTCACCCAACTCGGCCGCGACCACCGTCGCTACGGCGTCGAGCGTGAGCACTACGAGGCCGCCGGCGTCGCTCTGAAGCGTGCGGTTCGGTCGATGTACGGCACGAGCGCGCACAGCCGCTACAAGTGGACGCCGGAGCTGGACGAGGCCTGGTCTCAGTTCACCGACCTCGTCGTCAGCACGATGGCCGACGGCGCCGAATCCGATACGACCCCGGCGCTCTGGGGCGCAACCGTGGTCAGCCACGAACGAGTCCTCGACGATCTGGCGATTGTGCGCCTCGAAGCCGACCCACCCATTCCGTACGGAGCGGGGCAATACGTAGGTGTTCAGATTCCCCAGCGCCCGAAAATGTGGCGGTATTACTCACCGGCGATTCCGACCAACCCTTTCGGTCAGCTCGAGTTCCACATCCGCAAGGTGTCGGGAGGATGGGTCAGCCCCGCGATCGTCAGCGAGACCAACGTCGGTGACCGCTGGGTCATGTCCACTCCCCTCGGCGGTCTCGAGGTCGACTTCACCAGCGACCGTGACGTTCTCATGATCGGGTCCGGCACCGGTATCGCTCCACTGCGGGCACAGGTGATGGAAATGTCTCAACGCGCGCACAACCCGCGCGTGCACCTGTTCGTCGGCGGCCGCTATCCCTGCGATCTGTACGACCTCGAAACCCTCTGGCACATCTCGCTCAGCAACCCGTGGTTGACCGTCGTACCGGTTTCCGAAGAACCCGAAAACCCTTGGTGGCACAACGGACCGGTGCTCGAACCACCGTTCGGAATGCACAGCCGGCTGATCGGACCGATCGGAAAAGTGGTCGCGCAGTTCGGTTCGTGGGCCGACCGCCAGGTGCAGATCTCGGGGTCACCGTCGATGATCAAGACAACCGTCTACGCCTTGCGTGCCGGCGGAACTCCGCTCGACCAGATCCGGCACGACCCGCTCTACTGACTACAGGAGAACTTTCATGGCCCAGCGAACCTGGTCGAGCACAGTCGTCGAACATCACCGTCTCCGTGAGGATCTGGCGGTTGTTCGTCTTGTCGGCGACGTCGTCCCGTTCCGACCGGGCCAGTACGTCGACGTCAGCGTCCCGCAGAATTCGCGGTTGCTCCGTCGACTCTCCCCCGCACTGCCTCCCTCACACGACGGGAAGTTGGAGTTTCACGTCAAGACGGTTCCCGGTGGTTGGGTCAGCGGTTCGATAGTCAAGGACACCCAGCCTGGTGACGTCTGGCAGATCCTCGACCCGCGCGGCAACCTGTCCGTCGACGAGAACGGCCCCACCGTCATCATGGTCGCGGGCGGAACCGGTTTGGCCCCACTCCGGTCGATCATTCTCGATCTGGCTCAGACCCCGAACCCGCCGCAGGTGTACCTCTTCTTCGGTGGCCGAACGCTTCGTGATCTCTACGCTGCGGACATGCTGTGGCTGCTCGCCGACCAGTTTCCGTGGTTGCAGCCCATTCCTGTCGTCGAAGATCTCTCCGACGGCGGCCCGCCCGACGGATGGTTCGACCGGTTGAACGTCGACATCGGATTCGGCGACGATCATCTCATCGAAGGCACGCTCGCCGACGTCGTCGCGTCGTACGGTGCGTTCACCGAACATCAGGTCCTGGTGTGCGGATCGGCGGCCATGGTTCGGTCGACGCGTGATCGATTGATCGAGGCCGGAACGCCGGCCGAGGTCATTCAGTTCGATCCGTACTGACGGTCAGTACGTCGGGTCGTTGCGAACGGTATCGACGTCGATGCCCACTGCGCGAAGCCTGAATTTGGTGCTGTTGACCATGGATTCGCTGCCGACGACCTGAATGTCGTAGCCCGCCCAGTCCCCGAACGAGGTCACGACCTTACCGACCTTGCCGACGATGCGCCGCTTCATGCCGATCGGCGGCAGTGGCTCCGCTTCGGTGTGCCACCACGGATTCTCGTCTTCTTCGGAGACCGGGATGATCGTGAGCCACGGGTACTTCTCGGCCAGCTTCCACAGATGCGGAAGGTCGTAGAGATCGCACGGATGCTGTCCGGAGTAGAACAGTTGGACCTTGCGAGTGTTGCCGCGTCGGATCAGTTCGAGGATCTGAGCGCGAAGAGGCGCGACACCTGTTCCCGACGCGATCATCAAAAGGTCCTTGGAGTTCTCCGGAATCCCCAAGGCGCCGATGGGCGAACCGACCACCCAGGTGTCACCGACAGCGGTCTGGTTCACCATGACCGGGCTGACCCACCCGCCGGTGACCTGGCGGATGTGGAACTCGAGGATTCCGGTCCCGTCGTACGGCGTGGCCGGAGAGAGGTAGCGCCACATCCGTGGCCTCGCGGCGACCTGCACGCTGACGTACTGACCGGCGCGGTACTCCATCGTCTGGTCGAGTTGCAGCCGCACGACGGCGACGCCCTTGATGACCGGGCGGCATTCGATGACCGTGGCACTCCACGCGGGCGGACCGTCTTCCGCGTTGGCGGCATCCATCATCGCCGCCGAGATGATCGCGAGCGCGTTACGCCACGCGCTGTCGACCTCGTCGGTCCACATTTCGGCGCCACCGAAGGTCTCGAGTGCTTCGATCAAGGCATTGCCGACTGCCGTGTAGTGCTCGTCGGTGACGCCGTACTTACGGTGATCGCGGCCGAGCTGTGCGAGGTACTCGAGTATCGCGTCGGACTCGTCGAGGCGTTCGACGACGTGAGCGATAGCGCTGACAAGCCGGTCACGCTGCACATCCATCGCTGCCGGAAAGAACTCCCGGGTTTCGGGCGATCGAGCGAACAGGATCGAATAGAAGGTACGGGCGAGCCGTTCCGGACCATCTTCTACCGCAGCGACGGATTTGAAGCTCGACCGGACCAGAGAGATTGCTTGCGAATCCACGCTCATCCTCGTCCCGACTAGACGCGGCAAGACCCGCCGCGGAATTTCGTCTGCAGCTTATGTCACAAATGTCTGACTCGTAAATCATTCTGGACAAGTGTCACAATGCGACCCCATTTCGCGGTGTGACCGTCCCTTTCTTATTCTTGCGTGCAAGATAAACAAGAGCTTCGACACTCTCGATCGCCGAGCTAACGTTCAGCGAAATCTCAACCAGCCAAACAGGAGTCGTGCCGTGGATTTTGTTCGACAGGACGAATTGCCCACCGATAGCGGGCTTACGTCCCAGATCGCCTCCACTACCCCGACGCTGACCGAGCTTCAACGTCGGGAACTCGAGTGCGTCGAATTTTTCGACTCTCCGGAACTGGGCCACCTCCCGACGTCTCGGCGGCGTGAGGCCTTGCGTGAACTCCATCGGACCGGCACCTACACGCACACAGCGGAGGAATTGCTCGTCGGCGCCAAACTCGCGTGGCGAAACCACGCCAGGTGCGTCGGTCGCGCGCATTGGCGGACCCTCAAACTCATCGACGCGCGCGATGCCGTCACGGCTTCCGCTCTCGCCGAAGCATGCTGGGAGCACCTGCGACTGTCGACCAACGGCGGCGCTCTGCAGTCGGTCGTGACGGTCGGGCCACTCCCCCGCGAGGACGGTCAGGAGTACCGAATCCTCAGCCCGCAACTGATCCGCTACGCCGGCTACCGGCAGCCTGACGGCACCATTCTGGGCGACCCGTGGCACGTCGATCTGACTGCTCAGGTCACCGCGATGGGGTGGAAGGGCGCCGGTACGCCGTTCGACGTTCTCCCCGTACTGATTTCGGTTCCCGACGAACCCCTGCAGTACTTCGACGTCCCGACCGACCTGGTTCTCGAGGTCGAGATCGAGCACCCCGAATACAGCTGGTTCGCTGATCTGGGGCTTAAATGGCATGCCGTCCCTGCGGTCTCGGACATGAACCTCGACATCGGCGGAATCGTTTATCCCTGCACGCCGTTCAGCGGTTGGTACGTCAGCACCGAGGTAGGCGCACGCAACTTCAGCGACACCGATCGCTACAACATGTTGCCCACCATCGGAGCGATGATGGAGCTCGACATGAGCCACGACCGCACGCTCTGGAAGGACCGCGCACTGGTCGAACTGAACCGTGCAGTTATCCACAGCTACCGCAAGGCCGGCGTCATCATGGTCGACCATCACACTGTCGCAAAGCAATTCATCGATCACATCGCGCGTGAGGACAAGGCCGGGCGCAAGTGCCCGACCGACTGGTCATGGGTGAACCCGCCCATGTCCAGCTCGCTCACGCCGACGTTCCACCGCCTGTACGACGAGCCCGATCTCGACATCCGGCCCAATTTCGTGACAAAAAAGAAGAAGGGCACCGACCAAGGCCGGTGCCCCTTCCACAACTGATCGCGCTCAGAAGGGGATCTGCCCCAATCCGACGCCGACCACGAGCATCGTGATCGAGATCAGGCCCGCTCGCCACAGAACCTTCTTGTGGTGATCCGCCAGAGAAACACCGGCGAGTGTGACCAGTAGCAGGATCGCCGGGACCAGCGGGCTCTGCATGTGCACGGCCTGCCCGGTGATCGAGGCGCGCGCCATCTCCACCGGCTCGATGCCGTACTGCGCTGCAGTCTCGGACAGCACCGGCAGCACACCGAAGTAGAACGCGTCGTTGGTCATGAAGAACGTGAGCGGGATACTCAGGACGCCCGTGATGACGGCGAGGTGCGGGCCCATCGCGTCGGGGATGACCTGCAGCAGCCACTCTGCCATCGCCTCGACCATGCCGGTTCCCTGGAAAACGCCGGTCAGCACCGCTGCTGCCAGCACCATCGCGACCACCGAGACGATGCTCGACGAATGGCGTGCGATTGCTTCACCCTGATCCTTGACCGCCGGGAAGTTCACCGCGAGGGCGATCGACGACGCGATCATGAACAGCACCGGGATGGGCAGGATGTCCATCACGAGTACGACGAGAAGGATCGTCGTCAGCGCAGCGTTGAACCAGAGCAATTTCGGCCGCAAGGTGTCTCGCTTGGGGTCGAGGCCGTCGATGAATCGTCCGGTGTCGCCGCCGTCGTCCTCGGAGTCGTTCGAGCCGCCGGTGCCGGCGCTACCGGTGCTGGAACTTCCACCGTTTCCGACCTTTTCGAGGATGCGCTCAGAAGTCAGGACCAAAGTCCCGATCCTGCGGCGCTCCATGATCCCGAGGTGAATCGCGAATCCGAGCACCATGATCAGGCCGACGATCAACGACGGCACCATCGGCACGAACACGTCGGAGGGTGAGAGTCCCAGCGCGCTCGCGGCCCGGACGGTCGGGCCGCCCCACGGAATGATGTTCATGGTCGCGTTGGACAGGCCGGCGATCACCGTCAGAACGACGGGACTGACACCGAGTTTGAGGTAGAGCGGAAGCAGCGCCGAGGTCACGATGATGAAGGTCGTCGAACCGTCTCCGTCCAGCGAGACCACCATCGCGAGCACTGCGGTTCCGACCACGAGCCTCATCGGATCGTCTCGCACCATCCGCAAGATGAGCTTGACCAGCGGATCGAAGAGGCCGACGTCGATCATGATTCCGAAGAAGATGATCGCGAAGAACAACAGCGCCGCGGTGGGTGCGAGCGACTTGATGCCGTCGGTGATCATGTCGCCGATTCCGAGGCCCGCCCCGGCAAGTAGTCCGAAGGCCACCGGAACCAGAGTCAGTCCCACCACCGGGGTCGCGCGTTTGGTGAGAATCAGGAACATGAACACCGCAACCATGAGGAAGCCGAGTGTGACGAGCATGATGAACTCCTTTAGTGCTGAATTGCCGAGAAAAACGGCACGGCAAATCGAGCCGGTGACCTTCGTGGAGGTGAAACGAAACTTCGGTAGTGCTCAGTTGATGCCGGGCGGATCGAGTGTTGCGTCGACGAACCGGGATTGATCGGTGAGGAATGCGGAGAACTCGGGTTCGGTGAGAACTGCACTGTTCCAACCGTTTCGGCGAGACAGCTCGTTCCAGCGCGGACTTGCCGCCAGATCCCGCACCAAATTCTGCAAGTGCTGACGCTGATCGTCCGTCAGGCCCGGCGGCGCCATGAGGCCGCGCCAATTGGTGAACGTGACGTCGACGCCAGACTCCGCCATCGTGGGCGCATCCACCGCCGGGGTACGGGCCGGCGAGCTGACCGCAAGGACCCGAACCGTGCCTGCCGCAATCTGATCGAGGTACTCACCGATACCGGTGGCGGCTACGTCGACCTGCCTCGTGAGCAGTGCGGGAAGCAGTTCGCCGCCGCCGTCGTAGATGCGGTACGGGGAGCGCGACGGATCGACGCCGACCGCCCGTGCGAACAGAAGGCGGAACAACCCGTCCGGTCCACCTTCACTCGAACCACCGCCGATCGAGATCGACGACGGATCCGCCACCCAGGCCTGCGTCAGATCGGCGAGAGTTTTGTACGGTGAATCTGCTGGAACCAGTAGCGCTTCCGGTTCTTCGACGAGTCTCGCAATCGGTGTAACGTCGGCAAGTGTGTGCTCGGACGGCAGTATCTCGAGCGAACCGAGAACTCCGAGCCCCATGACCATGAGTAGGTCGGGATTCCCGCTTTCGAGAGCCAACCGGTTGAGTCCGACGATGCCGCCCGATCCGGGCAGCACAACGACGTCGGCGTCGACGGTCCCTTCGTCGGCCAGTGCTTGCACCATGGTCCGGGCGGTCAGGTCGTAACCACCACCGGCCACCGAGGGCACCAGCACGCGCAGTTCTTCGGAACTCTCACCCGCTCGGCCACCGGCGACGAAGGACTCGACCGGAGTGCATCCGGTCAAGAGCACGAGAGTCATCGCGCAGGCACCGAGCAGGGCGATATGCCTGCTCAGCCGCTTCGATGTGCTCATGGCTTCGTCCTTGTCTGCCGGTACCGATGTGTGAACAGGTTTCATACTGACGCACTTTGTGACTGGGGTCACCATTGGGAAAGCAAATTGATTTGTGCTCATTGTGCTCACGAACGGCCGCTTTCCCGGCATCGAACTGAAGGCTAGGGTCTGGCTGGTGTCCTCAGGAAACGAGCAGGCGGAGCGAGAGAGCAAGTCGTCTCTGTTTGCCCGGCTGTTTCGCCGCCGGCACACTCTGGCGACACAACTTCTCGAACTGCAACTTCTGATCGTCGTTGCAGTTCTCGTGTGCGTCACCGCCCTCTCCCTCGCGCAGTCGTCCGCGAGTTTCCAACGCGAGGAGGGACGTCGCGCACTCTCGGCAGCGGAATCGCTCGCAGCCAATCCGGCAGTACGCGAGCTACTCCCCCAGGCGCAGACCCGTCTCCGCTCCGGACTACAAGGTTCGGTCGACTCGGTACGCGCCATCTCGGGCGTCACCTACGTCTCGCTTGCCGACGCCGACGGCAGTGTCGTCATTTCGACGCGTCCCGGTGATGTCGGCATCGACGCACGTCAGACGGAGGATCGGTCGTGGACGGGTTTGGTCGACACGCCCTCCGGCAAGGCCGTGGAGGCGCACGTTCCGATTCTCGGCAGCGAAGGAGCGATTACCGGAACCGCGATCGTCGGCATCGAGTACCCCTCGATCTGGACACGGCTGCTGCAGTCTGCACCGAATCTCCTGGTATACCTCGCGGTGGCATCCCTTCTCGGCGGCGTCGGGTCGATCCTGTTGGCCCGCAGGGTAAAACGGCAGACTCTCGGCATGGAAGCCGGCGAGATCCTGGACCTGGTTCGCCAACGTGAAGCAATGCTGCGCGGTCTCAAGGAAGGCGTCATCGCATTCGACGCGCAGGGAAAGGTGGTGCTGATGAGCGACAGTGCCCACCAACTCCTCGACATCCCACGCGGCAGCGCCGGTAGATCGGTGCGGGACCTCGGTCTCGACGACCGCCTCCAGAGTGTACTGACCTCCGGCACAACCGAATCCGATCAGTTGGTTCTTGTCGGCGATCGCCTGCTCGTCCTCAACACCGTCTTGATCGAATCGAAAGGCCGCACCATCGGGTCGGTCACCACTTTCCGCGACCGCACCGAATTGCGCTCCGTGGAAGAAGAACTCGACGTGACCAAAACCAGCACCGACGCACTACGCGCCCACATCCACGAGTTCGACAATCAACTGCACACCATCTCCGGCCTCATCCAGCTCGGCGAATACGACGAGGTGGTCGGCTACGTCGAGGGTCTGACCATGGAGCGCGCGCAGGTCAGCGCGACCGTGACCGAGAAGATCGCCGACGTCGGCACCGCCGCACTCGTGATCGCCAAGATAGGTGCTGCTGCACAGGGGTTGGTCACGGTCGAGCTGGCGGCGGACACGCATCTGGAACCGGTGGACCGCAGACTCGGACGAGATCTCGTGACAGTGGTCGGAAACCTCGTCGACAATGCCGTCGACGCCGTCGGTGAGATGCCGGAAGCCGCGCGCCGCAAGGTTCGGTTGTCGATTCGGGGCCGCGGCACCGCGGTCGAAGTGCGGGTCGAGGACGCCGGCCCCGGTATCGCGCCGGAGAATCGCGACAGAGTGTTCGGCCAGGGTTGGAGCACCAAGGGACAATCGAGTGACGGACACGGTTTCGGTTTGGCGCTGGTGCGCCTGACGTGTCGTCGGCGGGGCGGCGACGTCACCGTGAGCACTCGTTCGGCAGAGGACATCGAGTGGACTGTCTTCAGCGCAGTCCTACACGACGGAGAGGGCGCATGATCCGGGTACTGGTGGTCGACGACGACTTCATGGTGGCGAAGGTGCACAGCGGATTCGTCTCACGGATAGACGGTTTCGAAGTGTGCGGCGTTGCCCATTCGGCCGAGACCGCGCTGGCCGCAGTCGGTGAGTTGCAACCCGACCTGGTGCTTCTCGACGTCCACCTGCCCGGCACCACCGGACTCGATCTGATCGCCCCGTTTCGCGAGCTGGCACCGGAGCTGGATGTTCTTGTCATCACTAGTGAGCGCGAGGCCGGCTCGGTCAAGAAAGCGCTGCGCAGCGGCGTCGTGCATTACCTGATGAAGCCCTTCACGTTCGAGGTTCTCCGTGAGCGTCTCGAGCGTTACCGATCGACATATGCGAATCTCGACAGCTCCGGCGAAGCAGAACAGGAGGCGGTGGACGAGGCTTTCGGCGTGGCAGGTGGCGCGACAACGGCGTCGTCCCTCAAGGGTCTACCGAAAGGACTCAGTCCTGAGACCCTTCAGCTGGTCGAGGCAGCACTACGAGACGAAACCGAACCCGCCTCGGCCACAGACATTTCCGAGAGGGTCGGCATCTCACGCGCGAGCGCGAGGCGCTACCTCGAATACCTCTACGAAACCGGGCGGTCCACCACTTCGCTGAAATACGGAGTGGTGGGCCGCCCGGAACGTCGTTACGTCTGGAAACGCTGACCCTTCGCTACACGACGCTGGTTCCTAGACCGCGCGGGCGCTGGTCTCCCAGTACCGCGCGCGCAGCGCCTTCTTGTCCAGCTTGCCCAGCGGTGTCAGCGGGAGTGATTCCACGAAGTCGATGCTCTTGGGAGCGTGAACCGAACCCTTGGCTGCCTTCACCTTGTCGACCAGTTCCTCGGTGTCGACGGTCAGTCCGGCACGAAGTACGACACAGGCCTTGACGGCTTCGCCCCACTTGTCGTCCGGCACACCGACTACCGCCACCGACGCGACGGACGGATGCGCCGAGATCACGTCTTCGATTTCGCGGGGGAACACGTTGAAACCACCGGTCACGATCATGTCCTTCTTGCGATCGACGATGGACATGAACCCGTCCTTGTCCTTGCGCGCGATGTCGCCGGTGTGCAGCCAACCACCCCGGAACGCCTCGGCGGTTTCGGCCGGCTTCTTCCAGTAGCCCTTCATGATCAGCGGGCCACGGACGCAGATCTCACCGAGTTCTCCCTGCGGCACCTCGTTGAGGTCGTCGTCGAGCAACCGGACGTCGAGCCACGGCACCGGACGCCCACACGTGGCGAGGCGGGCCGGATCGTCGGCGAGGTGTTCTTCCTTGCGCAGCACCGAGATAGTCATGCCGCACTCGGTCTGACCGTAGAACTGGAAGAAGATCTGACCGAACTTCTTGATGCCCTCCTGCAGTCTGGCGGGAGACATCGCGGACGCTCCGTAAAACAGCGTCTGCAAACTCGAGATGTCCCGCTTGGGCAGATCGGGGTGGTCCATGAGCATGTAGATCATGGTGGGCACCAACATGGTTGCCGTGATCTTGTGCTTCTCGATCGCTTCGAGCACAGCACCTGGCTCGAAGGCAGGCAGGACGATCAACGCACCGCCGCGCAGCAAGGTCGGGATGAAGAACGCTGCACCTGCGTGTGAGAGTGGCGTGCAGATGAGGAAGCGGTTGTCCTCGGGCCACTGCCACTCCGACATCTGGATCTGATTGAGCGCAGCACCCGAACGGAAGGATCCGACAACACCTTTGGGCTTGCCGGTCGTTCCACCGGTGTAAACCATGCTGCTGGCGTCTTCGGCGTCGACGTGCGCTGCCTTCAGCGGCGCGGGCTCGAACGTGGCAGCCAGCGCGAGGATGTCGATTCCCACCTCGGACGGCCCCATCGAGAGCACGTTGGTCAACGAGGGTGACGACGCCTTCAACTCGGCGGCACGCTCTTCGAAGGCATTGGGATCGAAGATCAGCGTCTCGATCTCGGCGTCGTCGACGATGTACTTGTGGTCGTCGAGCGATCCCATCGGGTTCAAGGCGCTCGCCCGGCAGCCGGTGATCATGGTCGCGCCCATACTGATCAGAACCTCGGGGCGATTCTTCGACAGCATCGCGGTGCTGGTGCCCTGAGTGATTCCCAAAGACGCGAGCGCCTGGGCGAAGCAGCTGATCTGATCGCGCATCTGACCGCCGGTGAGGATCACGTCGCCGAGGTACAGCGCGGGCTTGTCGTGATTGCGTTCCAGAGCGGTGATGAGCAGGTCCGGACCGTATACCGGTCGGTGCAGGTCAGCGAACTCGTCTGTCATCTGGTCTTCCTTCTGCTCGGCGCGTGCAGTCATCGAGATGTGCTCCCGGTCACGGATACGATATCCAGAATTGCACAAAACTGGAACAGGTTCCACCTCTTCGATCGAATCCGAGAATGCTCCCGATCAGCGGGAAGCCCGTCGTCACCCGCGAGAGCGGTGGTTAGCGTCGATGTACCCACCGAGACGACAGCGTCTCGGTCGCGTCCAACGGAGAGTGTCATGACTACCAACCTCGGTACCGCCCACTTCACGGCAACTGCTCCGCGTACTGCCACCACGCTCCTCTCCGATTTCGACTCGTTGTACGGCACCGTGCGCTCGGCACCCGACGGGGCCGTCGTCGAGCAGGACGTCGTGTTCTTCGGACGCCCCGATCCCGGCGCACTGCTCACCGGATCCGTGAGGGCGTTGAGTTCGACACTCGAGCGGATCACCGAATACCACGACCAGACCGGACATCTGGTGGCCGAGGTCTTCGTCCGGGAAGTCCCGACAGCGGGCACCGGAACCGATTCCGTTGCCGCCCTTGCTGATTTCGCTGCTCGTCGTTACGGCTCGGCGTCACTACGACGCTTCCGCGGACGTTCCACCGCGACTTCCACGGGAGCAGATCTGCACTGCTCCGTGACAGTGCTCGCGACGTACGAGAAGGACCACGAGAGCGTGGCCGACGTAGCTCTGGTCGCTACCGATCCCGCTGGGGTCGTCACTGCCCGGGCCTGGGCGACTTACGCGATCGACGATGTGGCGACACTCGCGAGCTGAATCTCTGCAGGTCACCGAGTAGGCGTTCCATCCAGCGGGAACTGCCGTATCTCCAGCGGACGCTTCGTCGTTGTATGAGACGGATCACATCACTGGAGCGTCGCAAGACGCGGCTCGGAGGAAGACATGGCACTCGGAACCGGCCCACTCACCACTACGGACACCCCGACGCAGACGGGCGCCGGCGAGGAAATTCGAGAAATCGAAGCGGCAGCGCCTCCCGCACGGTTCGCACGTGGATGGCACTGCCTCGGACTGAGCAATACCTATCGCGACGGTCAGCCCCACCAGATCGAGGCATTCGGCACCAGCCTTGTCGTCTTCGCCGACAGCAAGGGCGACATCAAGATTCTCGACGCATACTGCCGCCACATGGGTGGCAACCTTGCTCACGGAACCGTCAAGGGCGATTCGATCGCCTGCCCGTTCCACGACTGGCGTTGGGGCGGTAACGGAAAATGTACGGCGATCCCCTACGCACGACGCGTTCCGCCGCTGGCCAAGACGCGGGCATGGATCACTCTCGAGAAGAACGGTCAGCTGTTCGTCTGGCACGATCCCCAGGGAAATCCCCCGCCCGCCGAGGTCACGATCCCCGACATCGAGGGCTTCGGAAGCGATGAGTGGAGCGACTGGAGCTGGAACACGCTCACCATCGAAGGCTCTCATTGCCGCGAGATCGTCGACAACGTCGTGGACATGGCCCACTTCTTCTACGTTCACTACTCGTTCCCCAAGTACTTCAAGAACATCTTCGAAGGTCATGTCGCGAGCCAGTACATGGAATCGGTGGGACGTGAGGACGTCATCAGCGGCACCAACTACGGCGATCCCAACGCTGTGCTCCGTTCGGATGCTTCATATTTCGGACCGTCGTACATGATCGACTGGATCAAGAGCGAAGCCAACGGGCAGATCATCGAGACCGTCCTGATCAACTGCCACTACCCGATCTCGAACAATGCGTTCGTCCTGCAGTACGGCGCGATGGTCAAGAAGCTACCCGGTATGGACGACGAGTCCACTGCCGCGATGGCCGCGCAGTTCACCGAGGGCGTCGAGATGGGATTCCTTCAGGACGTGGAGATCTGGAAGAACAAAGCTCCGATCGACAACCCACTGCTCTCCGAGGAGGACGGCCCGGTTTACCAGTTGCGTCGCTGGTACAACCAGTTCTACACCGACGTCGAGAATGTCACGGAAGACATGACGAAGCGCTTCGAATTCGAGATCGACACCACCCGCGCAGTGGAGAGCTGGAAGCGGGAAGTCGCCGAAAACGTTGCCGCACGCGACGCCCAGGCACTCGAGACAACCTCCTGATCCGCAGTCGAAAACACTGCTGAGACAACCAGACTGGATGCAAGGAACAACATGACGTACGAAGTGCTCGAACAGATCAACGCGATGGCCGACGACATCTTCGCCGAAGGCATCGAGGCCGAGCGGATCGGCCGGGTGGCCGACGACACCGCCAAGAAGATGAAGGCAATCGGTTCCATCCGCATGCTGCAGCCCAAGGAGCATGGCGGCATGGAGGCGCATCCGCGCGAATTCGCCGAAACCGTCATGCGCATGGCTTCACTGAACCCGTCGGCCGGCTGGGTCCACGGGATCGTCGGAGTTCACCCGTGGCAACTCGCGTTCGCGGATCCCAAGGTGCAGCAGGAGATCTGGGGATCCGATCCCGACACCTGGATGGCATCGCCGTACATGCCCGGCGGAATGTGCATCCCCACCGACGGCGGCTACAAGTTCTCCGGTCGCTGGCAGTTCTCCTCCGGTACCGACCATTGCGACTGGGCATTCCTCGGCGCGATGGCGTGCGACAAGGACGGCAACATGGAGATGCCGCCGCGCATGCTCCATGTGATCATTCCGCGCACCGACTACGAGATCATCGAAGACTCGTGGGATGTCATGGGACTTCGCGGCACCGGCTCCAAGGATCTCGTAGTCAAGGATGCGTATGTCCCCGATTACCGTGTCATGGACTGCGACGAGGTCATCGACGGCACGGCAGTGCGCAAGTACGGGCGCACCGAGACGCTGTACCTCATGCCGTGGTCGAACATTTTCCCCCTCGGAATCACCGCCGCCACGATCGGCATCTGCGAGGGAATGCTCTTCCACGCCAACGAGTACCAAGCCGATCGCATCAACGCGCAGGGCACGGCGATCAAGGACGACCCGTACACCTTGTTCGCCATCGGTCAGGCAACCGCCGACATCCGGGCTGCGCGCGACACCCTGCTTGCCAACGTCGACCGCATGTGGGATCGAGTGGACGCTGGCAAGGAAGTGACCTTCGAGCAGCGCGCGGAGGGACGTCAGACTCAGGTACAGGCCGCCTGGCGCGCCGTCAACGCAATCGATCAGGTCTACCCACGCTGCGGTGGCAACGCATTGCGGATGGACAAGCCGCTTCAGCGATTCTGGCGCGATGCTCATGCTGGACAGCATCACGCAATTCACGTGCCGAGCACCGTTTTCCACGCCGCATCACTGAGCCGTCTCGGCGCAGACCCGCAGGGTCCGCTGCGGGCGATGATCTGATCAGACTTCGACACAAGAAATCGACAGGAAAAAGACACGATGACACGCACCGACATCAAGGGACTTGGCTACGTCAAGATCTCGACCAACGACATGGCACGTTGGCGCACTTTCGCTTTCGACGTTCTCGGCTTCGCCAAGGGCAGTGGGCCGGACGAGAACGCGCTCTACCTACGACTCGACGAGCGTGCTGCTCGCATCGTCGTCGTCGAGGGTGAGCGCGACGAGATCGTCAACATCGGTTGGGAGGTCGCCGACCACGCCGCACTGCGCCGCGTTCAAGAAGCACTCGAAAAGAACGGCACCGAGGTCGAGCAGCTTTCGCTCGCCGAAGCAGATGCTCGACGGGTCGAAGAGGTCATCGCCTTCACCGATCCCGGCGGAGCAGCCATCGAGGTCTTCCACGGAGCGATCCTCGACCACAGCCCCGTGGTGACGCCCTTCGGCGCTCGATTCGTCACCGGCTCACAGGGTCTCGGCCACGTCGTACTCCCCGTCATGGACAGTGCTGCGAGCTTCGACTTCTACACCGAGGTGCTCGGCTTCTACCCGCGCGGCGCCTTCCGCCTGCCGGCCCCGCCTGAATTCGGGCCGCTGCGAATCCGTTTCATGGGCGTCAACGAGCGTCACCACAGCTTGGCCCTGTGCCCGGCACCGCACGGCGGCGCACCCGGCCTGATTCACATCATGGTCGAGGTGGACACCCTCGACGCCGTCGGCCAGGCACTCGACCGCGTGATGAAGGACGGATTCTCCGTGTCGTCGACCCTGGGTCGTCACACCAACGACAAGATGATCTCCTTCTACGTCCGCGCACCCGGCGGCTGGGACATCGAGTTCGGCACCGAGGGCGCGAGGGTGGATCAGGACTCGTACTCCTCCGAGGAGATCACCGCTGACAGCTACTGGGGCCACGACTGGTCCGGAAGCGAACCACTGGCAGCTATGTAGTACCGCCGGTGGCGATCAATACCTGCCGGTGGCGATGTAATACCTGCCAGTAGTTAAACGACGAGGGGGTTTGCGCGAGCATTCGCGCAAACCCCCTCGTCGTTTCCACCGCGACGCGCCCGAAAACAGACCGGTGATCCACTTCACAAATCCGTAACTCTATGACACTATTTCTAATTGAAATAGCCAGTTCACTGGTTGTGGAGCTCTAAGAGAAGTGAGGTACACGATGACACTGCAGGCTGTGGATGCTTTAGGCGCCGATTCGGCCCCGACAGCAATTCTCGATCGCGTCTCGCTGGTTCTCGACGCCTTCGACGGTCCCGGCAGGTTGACGCTCGCTCAAGTCGTTCGGAGCACGGGCCTTCCCCGCTCGTCTGCCCACCGCATGCTCGAACGTCTTGTCTCGATGCGTTGGCTGCGTCGCGACGGCCGTGACTACGAACTCGGTATGCGCCTCGTCGAACTGGGATCGCTCGCGGTTCATCAGGACCGCCTCCACGCTGCAGCCATGCCCCTTCTCCATGAGCTCTACCGAGTCACCGGATTTGTGGTTCACCTCGGCATCCTCGACGGGCCCGATGTGGTCTACATGGAGAAGATCGGCGGACGCCTCGCCGCCGCAGTGCCGACGCGTGTCGGTGGTCGACGCCGCGCCGAGACCACTGCGATCGGTCAGGCACTGCTCGCGTTCGGTTCGCCGAAGTCCTCGGGCTACGCACTGCCCCACCTCGCCAGAATCCGCGAGTCCGGGGTTGCCTTCGAATCCGGAAACGGCCTACCGGGATTCAGCTGTCTTGCGGCACCGATCGGCCCCATCGGCCGCGCCGTCGCCGCGGTATCCATCTGCGCGCCGTCGAAGGCCCTCCGCCTCGACCACGTCAGCGCAGCGCCGGTCCGTATGGCGGCCGCTGCCATTTGGCGAGGCATCGACGGCGGATCGCTGAGCGTCACTCCGACTTTGCAACGTCGTCATCTGCTGCGCAACATGCCGACCGCAGCCGGGGCCTGACTCAGATACTCGAACCGTTGCCGGTGAGCCCGGCTTGCTCGAGCGCCAACACGTACTCCTCGACGTTCTTCCATTTGCCAGGCGTCGAGGGCAACGGTGATCCCAGTCGGTCGTGCTCGGCGACGTTCGCGAACTCGGCGGTCGCACGATCGATGTCGTCGAGCAGTTCGCGAGCAAGTTCGATCTCGGCTCGGAAGTACCGTTCCGACCATCGCAACGTCATGACCGGGAACGACCAGGCCGGCTCGTTCTCGGCATGATCTGCGTGGAGTTTCGCGCGTCGAATCTGCTCTTCGACATTGGCGATGTGGGCTTCCACCAGCGCCTTCAGTCGCTCGGGTTCGTTGAGGTGTCCCATCCACAGACGCAACATCACACCGTGCTTGAGCACCGGGACTTCCACCGGCGCCTCCCGTGACCACGTCCGGACTGCGTCGGTTCCTGATTGGGTGATCGAGTAGAGGCGCTTGCCTCGCACCCCTGGTTCGGAGACGACCCGGGACTCCACGAACCCGATGCTTTCGAGCTTCTTCAGTTCTGCGTACACCTGGCTGATGGACGGGCTCCAGTAGAAGAAGCCGACGCTCCAGTCAGCCCACTTCTTCAAATCGTTTCCGGTCAATTCCTCCCCGAACGTCAGCATCCCGAGCACTGCCCAGCTGGTAGCGGGAAGTCCTCGGGACACGTCATCAGGTTCGGACATGCCCGAAGTCTAACAATCACTGGTCATTTGCTGGTTTCGTAGAATCCGAACGGACCGCTGAGCGGGATCAAATTTGCCCGAGACCCCTCCACCTGACACTCGGTCGGTCCTGACCCGTGCCGAGAAGCCATTGCTGCCATTGAGTGGGACTGCCGCTGGATTACGGCCGCGGCGCCACACATCGTTGCTTCCGAAGGCTGTTTGCAGAGTTTTTGACAAAAGATTTGAACAAGGAGACGACATGACCGTGGAAAACGCCGAGCCGCCAGTTCTGGACGGACGCACACTTCGCAACGTGATGAGCAATTTCTGCACCGGCGTCACCGTCATCACCGCTCACGATGGAAGTTCACCCCTCGGCTTCACCTGCCAGTCCCTGGTCTCGGTATCGCTTGATCCCCCGTTGCTCTCGTTCTGCCCGGCGAAGACGTCGACAAGTTGGCCGAAGCTTCGCGAAACGGGAACTCTCTGCATCAATGTTCTCGCCCACGATCAGCAGGACATGTGTTCGGCGTTCGCGCGCGGCGGGACGGACAAGTTCCTCGGCGTCGAGTGGGATGCCGCCGGCAACGGTGCTCCGGCGCTCAGCGGCGCGCTCGCCCGCATCGAAGCAACGGTCGAGCAGGAGCACGACGCCGGTGATCACACCATCGTCGTCGCACGCATCACCGATCTGAACGTGCTGCGCCACGACGGTCCGCTTCTGTTCTATCGCGGCGGGTTCGGGCGCTTCGACGCCTGAGTGCTCAGGCTGTCCCGCTGCGTGGGAGATGCCGGCGCCGAATCGAGCCCGCACCGATAGCGTCCGAAGTAGTTGTCAGACCCTGAACTTCTCGACTGATCGGACTAACTCGATGACCACTCTCGAACCAGACACCACGGCCGCGATCACGGCGACGGTTACCACCTACCTCGACGCCGTGGCTCGCGGATCGTCAGCGGACATCGCCGCCCTCTACGCCGAGAACGCGACGCTCGAAGACCCGGTCGGCAGCGAACCCCGCGTCGGCAAGGCCGCGATCACCGAGTTCTACGGCGCTCTCGAGGGCGGTTCGCAAGAGACGGAACTGCTTACCTTGCGGGTGAGCGGATCCAGCGCGGCCTTCCACTTCCGCGTCGTCACACCGGTGGGCGATCAGGTCTACGAGGTCGAACCGATCGACGTCATGACTTTCGACGAGGACGCCAAGATCACGAGCATGCGCGCCTTCTGGTCACCGGCCGATCTGATTGCACGCTGATGCGTCAGGTCAGTTGCCGCAACTGCGGAAATCGCGTCCTCGTCGAGAAGTACAGCGAAGCGCACACCAGCGTCCAATGGCTCGAAGAGTCGCAGGAAGTGTGCCCGGAGTTGGGTCGCGTGAACAGCCGTGCCAACGCTCAACGGACGTGTGGCGCTCTGCGCCAGACGATCAACGACCTTGCCGACGCCGGTGAGCTGGAGATGAGCCTGCGCAGCTACCCGGTGCCGGGCAAGCTGTCCTGAACGCTTCCGCGTAGCATTTCGGCGAACATGCGCGCCGATTCCAAGTCGTCGGCGTTCGGCCGCCCCTTCCGGATACCGCCGAACGGCTTGAACGGGAGATAGGTATCCCACGCACGGGACGAGAAGGCTGCGACCACATCGAAGCCCTTCTGTTCGAGCAACTGAACCAGTGGACGCGAGAAGCGATGAATCCCCTTGTCAGGAAAACCACTGGTGGCGAAGACAAAAGCCTTGGATCGCCGTTCTTCGGGGAGTGCCTCGACGAACGAGCGTAAATCTGCGTGGTACGAGCGTAGGTAGATGCCGGAGCCGAACCCAACCAGGTCGTAGTCGGCGAGCTGCGCGGCGTCGATGTTACCGGGCTCGACCACGCGAGCATCGAGAACTTCTCCGATGACGTCGGCGATCAGCTTCGTATTGCCATGGGAGACAGAGGTACACACGATGATCGTCTTCATTGATTTCTTTCTTTCGTCGCAGCGTCTCCGGTGCTCTCTTCATTTGCGCGTACGTAGATCCAAGTGATGAATCCACCGCACATTGCAAAGATCACGGCGACAATCGAATACGTGTCGAGGGGAAATCCAGTCCAGATCAAGCCTGCAACAAGAACCATCGCACCAACAGCCAGACCCGCCGATACTTCCTTGGACATACGCATCCCTCCCCTGGCTTGTCACCGACAGTTCCAGGATAGAGGTCTCGGCGAAGCTACGGACAATGGTGGCGATGGGGAATGATGCCGGTATGTCAGCAAGGTTGAAGGGACGAAGACGTGCGGTGAACGCGCTGCTCGTCGACGTCGAACGATGGGCCGCTGAGCACGATGACGTCAAAGCTGTAGCGCTGGTCGGGTCCTACGCGCGCGGCGCGGAGCGTATGGCGAGTGATCTTGATCTGATGATCCTGGCCGACGACGCGAACGCGCTCGCAAATGAAGACTGGTTCGACCGGCTCCGCCCCGACGCGCGATTCATCAGAGCCGCCAACTGGGGGCCAGTCCGAGAACGACGCTTCCGCCTACGGTCCGGCCTCCTCGTCGAACTGAATTTCGCGAGCGAGAGCTGGGCCGACCTTCCGCTCGACGCGGGCACTCGACGCGTCCTCGAAGACGGCCACCGAATCCTGTACGACACCGGGCCTCTTCGCGTCGCTACGAGCGCGGGAAGAACTGCTCGATGAGCACCAAGACGGTCTTCGAGACCTTGGCCGCCGAAATAAACGCGCTGCGCGGCTCTCCCGTCGTCGCGATCGACGGCGTCGACGGGAGCGGCAAGACGACATTCACGAAAAGTCTTGCAGCACAGCTGAATGAACGCCCCGTCATTGTGATTCACGTCGACGACTTCCTCAATCCGCCGGAGATTCGCCATCGCAGAGGTCGGCTGTCACCGGAAGGCTTCTGGCTCGACAGCTACGACTACGACGCCCTCGAACGTCATGTTCTCGCCCCTCTGAGACCGGGAGGTAACCGCGAGTACCGACTACGACGGGACAGCGACGCGTACCTGCATGCAGCCGATGGAGCCGTAGTCCTCGTCGAGGGACTCTTTCTGCATCGGGACGAATTTGCTTCCCGATGGGACTATTCGATCTTTCTCGACGTGCCTTTCGAGATCACCGCCGAGCGAATGAACCTTCGCGACGGAACGAACGCGGATCCGGAACACCCGTCGATGAACCGTTATGTCGGCGGCCAACGTCTGTACTTCGCGGCTGCAGAGCCCTGGACCCGCGCGGACAGTGTCATCGACAATTCAGACCCGAAACTGCCTCGCATCACGACACATGCCGCCGACTAGAGTTGGCGACCCTCATCGCCGACCTCGCGCTTCATCGGTGCGCTGTGGATGTGAATTGGTAGGTTGCGGCATCCACGATCTCAGTGGGCGTGATGTCGATCTCGCCGTTCAGCCAGGCCGTCACCAATTCGGCCAGGCCGCCCACGAACAGTAATCCGTTGATCTCACCCTGATGGGGAGGCCAAGCTCGATCGCCGTACAAGAGCGCAGCCTCGTCGGCCACCATCTGCGCGAACCCACGCAGCGCTCCCCGCCGGTGAGTGCGCAGCGGCTCGTAAGCCACCGACTCGACCATCGCGACACGCCCTTTTCGAGGATCGTCCGTCAGGATGTTGACGAACGAAGCAATGGCGCTCCGCACGCGCTCCTCCCGTGTCCCATCGGTCGTTCGGAGTGCAGCCATTCCGGCCACGCGCACCTCGTCGACGATTCCGTCGAAAACCTGCTGGAGGAGTTCGTCCCTGCTGGTGAAACTCTCGTAGAAATATCGCTCTGTCAGCTTGGCATGCGCGCAGATGGCGGTCATGGTGGCACCCTGCCTGCCCGCGGCCGCAAACACGTCCAGTCCTGCTGCGAGCAGGCTTTCACGCCGAAGCGCTGCCCGCTGCTCACCACTCAGACCGGCATATCGACGGGGTGTGGGAGAAGCCATGAGTCGATCTTGACAGACGACGCGACTGTGACGCAGACTACCCCCATCTGACAGGCGCTACTGTCAGATGCAAACGGAAGGCAGGTACGTGATGTCGAAAATCCTGGCCGCTCCACCCATCCGGTCGCAGTTGCGTCCCATCTCAGGCAATTCGGGACTACCCGGAATAGGGCAAACTTTCGAATACATCCGCGACCCTCTCGCTCTGATGCAAAAACGCTGGGATCGTTACGGCGAAGTCTCGTGGTTCTCGATGGCCGGTAGACGGTGGGTCGCAGCCCTCGGACCCGACGCATGCCAAGAAGTTCTCCAGAACAAGGACCGCGCTTTTGTCAACAGCGACGGTTGGTCAGTGCTCATCGGTCCCTTCTTTCACGGGGGTCTGATGCTTCTCGACTCCGAAGAGCACCTACGACAACGACGCATCATGCAACAAGCCTTCACGAGATCGCGTCTCGAAAAGACCGTGGACGTGCTGAATCCCGCGATCGCCTCCGCGCTCGACGCCTGGTCTCCGTCCGAAGGGTTCCGCGCCTACACCGCCCTCAAAGCTCTCACACTCAACCTGGCGACCGACATCTTCATGGGCGGCGCGGAAGGGACCACTGAAAACGAAATCGACTCTGTGAAAAAAGCTTTCGTCGATTGCGTGCAAGCTGCAACCTCGGTGATCCGTTATCGAGTTCCCGGCACCAGATGGAAGCGCGGCCTCGACGGGCGCCGAACCCTCGAAAACTTCTTCCGCCGCTACCTACCTGCGCGCCGTTCACGCGAAACCGACGACCTGTTTTCCGTTCTCTGTCACATCGAATCAGACACCGGACAGCGCTTCAGCGACAGCGAGGTGATCGATCACATGATCTTCCTGCTGATGGCCGCACATGACACCTCCACCATCACCATCTCGACAATGATGCAATATCTCGGCCAGAATCCGCAGTGGCAGAACAGATGTCGAGCGGAATCACTCGCACTGAGTACGTCGACGCCGAGCTATGCCGAACTCGACCAACTCGCCGGCTTGGACCTGGTGATGAAAGAATGCCTCCGACTCGTCGCTCCCGTGCCGGTCATGGCTCGCCGAGCGGTGTGTGACACCCAGATACAGGACCACTTCGTACCCGCTGGGACCTACGTGTCAGTGGTGCCACATTTCACTCACCACATGCCGCAGTACTGGCCCGACCCCGAACATTTCGATCCCGAACGTTTCGCGGACCACCGACGTGAAGACAAGGTGCACCGGTATGCCTGGGAACCGTTCGGTGGAGGCGTGCACAAATGCCTCGGCATGCATTTCGCCGGCGTCGAAATCAAAGCGATCATGCACCACCTGCTCACACGCTTCGATTGGCAGGTCGCGCCCGGCTACACCGCCCCTCTCAACTACATGTCCTTGCCGTTCCCCTCCGACGGACAGCCGATCGATCTGAAACCACTCACGACTTCTCATGACCGGTAGCGACCGAACCGACGTCAAGATCAACTCGCACATGACTACCGGCACAGACGCTTTCGAAATCCAGAGGAAAACATGAGCACTCGGCCTGCCCGAAACCGGCATGCACGCGCTGCTCCGAAACCAGAGGTCGTCGCAGCGGCGGAGTTCCTACTCGCAGAATCCGACGCCCATGTCTTCCGTCGCCGCTATCTCGAACTGCTCACCCACACCACAGCGCCGGATGGCGCAACCGTCACGGACTACACGGTCGCCGAAAGGTATCTACTCAACTCTGCAGCAAAGAGACGTGCTGCGCGGCGCCCGGCCAATCCTTAGCCACGATCGCCGGTCGGGCAGCGCTCGCGGCGAACGTCGAGACCCTCGGCACCGGTTTCACGAATTCGTCGTGGGGTAACGACGAAGAATAGAGTGCGCTGCCTGGGTGACGGCGGTGCGATCGTAGGTTTGCACGAAGTCGAAGGTCCGCTCGAGATCTGGACCGTTGTCATGAAGATCTCGCGCCGACAGCATCGCCGCATGGTGCGGTCCCAGAGTGACGACCGTCCACTCGTTGACGAGATCATCACCCGGGTCGAGTGGCGCGTGTTGAACCTTACCGTCGAGCATCACGGACAGTCCGACACCGTAGACACCGGCAAACCCTACGGTGTCGGCGAGGTGACGCCACCGTGCTGTTGTGGATGCGGTGAAATGCTCGGCTTGTTGAAAGGTGCCCAGAACAAGCATCGAGGAACCCGATGTGGCGGCTTGCGCTTCGAGAGACTTACTCAGTTGGATCAACAGACGCTTGGTACCGCGCCGGATCCGGCTGTGAGCAGACACGATCGAGTAGGGAGTGCCCACCTCGGGGATGGGATCACTCCACACCGGACTGTCGGGCATCGCGACGACCGGTTCGGACAATAGTGAACTCGGATCGTCGACTGCGGGATACAACTCACCCGTTCCGTATGTGGCTCCGATGGTGATTGCGGCAAGACGGGACGATTCCGAGTCGACACCCTCGGCAAGGATAATCGCGTTCGATCGCTCGACGTAGGCGCCGAGCGCGTGCACCGTCGTTCCCACTTCGAAATATGCTGCCTTGGAAAGCAATTCAGCGGAAGTGATAATGATGTCGGGTTCGACCAAAGACAGAAGTGTCGCCGAGTGCCTGTCGATGCCGACACCGTCGAGTGCAATCAGACGACCGCCCGCGCGGGCTTCTCTGATCACTGCCAGAGAGTTGTGGGGATCGGTAAGCACCGATGCGCTGTCAACCGTGATGACGATCCGTTGCAGATTTCTCGTCGCTCCTTCGATACCAGGAGCGTTCAGAGCTGCTCGGGAAGCCGAGTCGACTGCCACCAGCAACGGCAGGCGATCCGCGACGGTGCATGCGAGTGCAGTACGGGACATGGCCAGTTTGTGACTGTCGAATTCCGAGCGTTGCTGCATCAATTGCGAGGCGCGACGGAGGGCATGCGCCGAACACAGAGAGGAATTGTCAGGCCCACGCAATTGCAACTCGGCGCCTGCAAGTGCGTGGTCGTCGAGGCGGCGTATCGGTGCGAACTGCATGCTTACTTCCAGACCAATCACATCGGAGAACTGGGTGATCGGAGAATTCGACGATGTCGAACCGTTGCTGGTGTCATACGCCATGGTGTGGCTCTTCACTACGAGTCGGGACCACCAAGCGTTCATGCGGCCGGACGCGTCGATGGCAGCGCCGGCTGCTCGACACCGAACGAGACTACCGCAAATCTCGGCGCAACCCGGTGACGACAACCCGATCCCGCGCCGCAAAGTGCACATCGACACGCAGATCAGACCAGATACCAAGTTAACGCGTATCGAGCACTGCTCACTTCACATCGTTCGTGGGAGTTGTTTCCGGCTCAAGCACCGAGAGCATCAGCAGTCGACGTGGCATCGCCCGCAATGAGTTCGGAGGCGCCGAGAGCCTGAAAGATCATGGAGACCGCTCGCGTCGGGGCAAACAAGCGAATGCGGTTGTTGCCACGCCCCGCAGCATCGACAACGGCATTCGCCACTCCGGACGACATGAAGGTCACGCCGGAGAGATCGACGTGAATATCGGTTCCGACCAGGAGAAGTCGGTCGAGCGCGTGCACCAATTCCACCCGCTGACCCATGTCCAATTCTCCGGCAAGTCTCAGTACCGCATACGAAGGGGTGTAGCTTTCCACGTCGATACTGTACCGATGCCCTTCTCGGCCGGCGCTGTCAAAGAGATCGAGAACATTTGCAGCTGAAGAACGTTCGTTGATCGTAGTCATGAAAGCCTCTTGTCTGGACTCGGCGTGCCCCACCGCTCGAATCAGCGATGAATCACTGTGCGTCGGATAACCAACCGTGTCGGTCACTGCGTTCCAGACGAACTCTGCCACCGGCAGGTTTCGCCGACACAACCACATCTATAACGCTAGGGTCTCGAAAACGTCACAGCGCGATATCGCACTTTTGGCGCCACCCCCGACGCACTGAACCGCTACCTCGCCTGGCCCCCGACGTGCCTGCGGGGCGACGTCTCTGCGGCGTCGACCACTGGCTTTCTCGCTCATCGGGAAGGTGGGTTCGCCGCACCACCATTCCGCAATACCTTCTGTGACATGGATAATATTGTCGACGTACTCGTCATCGGATCGGGCGCTGCCGGATCGGCCGCAGCGCTCCAAGCGCACGCCGACGGCGCATCGGTCGTGATTCTGGAAAAGAGCGGACCTGATTCCGCGGGCGGCAACACTCGACTGTCCGGCAGTGGATGGTTCGTCAACCAGGACCCCGCTGCCGCCCGAACCTTCCTGCGTTCGTTGAACGGGGAGTTCCCCGTTGCCGAGGACGTCATCGATGCCTGGGCCGAGAACACTCACGGACTGTCCGACTGGATCCGCAGTCTGGGTGCAACTGTAGCGATGACCGGCGATTTCCATTCCGCGGCAGAGTTCGCCGAACTTGACGGAAGTTCTTGTTACGCAGGGATGGACACCGTCGAAGGGAAGATGGGCAATGAACTTCTCTACCGGTTCCTCGTCTCCGCTCTCGCTGAACGCGGCGTCACAACACTATTCGACACCGAAGCCACCGGACTGCTGACGGATGAATCCGGAGCGGTGACCGGAGTCGAGATCCGTTCGGGTGAAAAGACTTCGCAGATCAAGGCACGCCGGGGCGTCATCCTTGCCACCGGAGGATTCGAAGCAAATCCGACGATGGTGCGCGACTACTTGCGTCTGGAGAATCCGAAGATCTGGGGCTCACCATCGGCAACCGGCGACGGTCACCGCATGGCACAGGCCGTGGGCGCCGATCTGTGGCACATGAACAACATGATGACCATTACGGGAATTCCCGGCGACCTCGAAAATCCGACTGGATTCTTCCTCGCACTGTGGAACGCGCACAACTATGTGTTCCTCAGCCGGGAAGGTAGACGCTTCACCGACGAGTCAGCCGAAATGCGGCATGGTCATGTGTTCAGAGAGGGTTCTTACCAACACTTTCCGGTGCAACCGATGAACGTCGTCTTCGACGAGACGATGAGGTTGGCCGGACAGCTGAGCCCCGGCCGCGACGCACTGCCCGTCGGCCACAGGGTTCTCGACGAAGGGTACGAGTGGAGCTCGGACAATCAAGCCGAGATCGACAAGGGATGGATCCTAAAGGCGGACACGCTCGCCGAACTCGCCGAGAAACTAGGACTGGACCCAACAGTCGTGGAAACGAGCGTGCGACGCTACAACGAGGCGTGCGCGGACGGCATCGACCATTCGTTCGGCCGCAATCCCGAAACTTTGGCCCCGGTGGCTACCGCTCCGTTCTACGCCGTCTCCGGGTCGCCACTGCTCGGATGGAGTAGCGGTGGGCCGCGCCGCGACGGTCATTCCCGCGTACTCGATACTGCCCGCAATCCGATTCCTGGCCTCTACGCCGCGGGCGCGGTCAGTTCCACCTACAGCGCGGCGAAGGACGGCGGATTCCACATTGCCGACGCCTTCGCATTCGGCCGTGTCGCCGGGGCCCATGCCGCCGCGCGTAAAGCTTGATATCGCCGGCCTTTCGACTGACTAGCCACGCACGATTACGTGGCTGGTCAGTTGTGGTCGATCGTCACGCAGATGAATCCTCTGCGCCGGATGAAACCGGGATTCGTACCGGGACGCTATCGCCTCGGCCGTCCCGTAATAGCTCACATCTCGCGGACGTCCCTTCGCACGCCGCAAGGACTCGTCGAAGCTTGCTTCAACCCAGATTCGTAGGTCGAACTGATCTCGCATCAGTCCGCGAAAAAGCAGCACTCCCTCGACGATCACAATGGCGCGATCCGGGACTCGTGGCTTCGACACCACCGATTCGTCTGTCTCCGGATCAGTCGAGACGTAGGAAATTTCGGTAACTTCGGCCAACCGTAGCGGCACCATCACACGGCTACTCAGGTTCGAATAGTCGTACGCATCCTCGAGATACCCACGCACCGTGTCAGGATCTTTGTTCCGTACCGCTTTCGCAGTCGAGAACTCGTCCCCATGGATCATGATGAAGTCATGGCCCGACTTCGAGATACCGGCAGCCAACTCGTCCGCGATCGTCGATTTTCCGGAAGCCTCGATTCCCGAGATCCCGACAAAAGTGCGTCCGGCCCGATCTTCGTGGCAGCGCACGACGTGCTCGACTAGAGAACCCGAATCATCCGCGCCGAAGGTCTTCTGCCGATTCACACCCGAGCAGCCTTGACCTCGTCGAAGAACGCGATGACGGCTGCCTCGTTCTCCGGCGGAACAGTCAGCGATGCCCGTGGACCCGCTACCGCGATCGAGTCGTCGGCGAGCCTGTTCCCGATGGTGAGTTTCAGTCCCGACTTCGACGGTTTCGCCTTCACCGCAATGTGTTCGACATGCCAACGAGCCACTTCGCTCGTGCTCGCGGCGGTGCGGTCGAAGACCTCCACCGTGCGGTGGTCGAGGACCATCACGATGTTGGTCCCGACGGTGACTTCCAGATAGCGCCGTTCCGCCACGGTATACGCCTTTCGGTTAGGTGAAACCGACGCTACACACCGTGGCGGAACTCAGCGTGTCAAAACCTCAGCTGTTCAAGATTTCAGCTGTTCAAGATTTCAGCTGTTCGAAACCTCAGCGGGACGAACTTCCTGCATCCACCGGCAGGGCGACCGACGTGATGTAGCGAGCCTCGTCGGAAGACAGGAACAGAGCAGCGTTCGCTACGTCCACCGGTTCGATCCACGGAATGGCGAGCATGTTCATCGTCATCGCTGCGGCAGCAAATTCTTCGCGCGTCGGGTTCTCGAGATCGGGGCGGAACTTGCCGCGCACCAACGGGTTTTGAATCATGAGGGTGTCGACGTTGGTGGGATGGACCGTATTGACGCGTACGTTGTGCGGAGCCAGTTCCTTTGCCAGCGAACGCATCAGACCAACGACTCCATGCTTGGCTGCGGTGTAGTGCGCGACTCCGACCAGCCCCCGAAGTCCGGCGATGGAGCTTGTGAGTGTCATCGATCCCCCGCCCCGCGCGATCAAGTGCGGAGCCGCGACGGTCGTGGTGTGCCAGACGCCGGTCAGATTGACGTCCAGCATGGTCTGCCACATCGTTTCCGACATGGTCAGGGCCCCGTCGGAGGACGTGATACCAGCTGTAGCGCAGACGATGTCGAGACCACCGAGCATTCCGACGGCCGAGTCCACGGCACTGCGTAGTGCCTCGAGATCCCGAACGTCCACTACCGCAGATTCGACCTTTCGCCCCAGCGCCCGGATCTGCGCCACTGTCTCATCGAGATCGGCCTCCGTCGCGGGCGGCGTGACTGTGGTTTCCACCGAAGTGCACACGTCGACCGCGATGATGTCCGCGCCCTCTTCGGCAAAACGCACGGCCTGAGCCCGCCCGATTCCTCGTGCCGCACCCGTGATCAGCGCGATCTTGCCTTCCAATCGAGAAGTCATCAATTCACACTTTCTGGGTCAGGCCGGCGTCGACAACCAACTGACAGCCGGTCATGTAGCGGGACTCCGCGGATGCGAGAAACAGGACCGCATTACTGACGTCCACCGGATCGACCCAGGGAACGGGCAGCAAGTTGCGAGCGCTGAGCACTGCAGCAGCGTCTGCTTCGGTGGGATTCTCGATGTCCGGGCACAGGTTCGCGAACACTCGCTCGTTGATGATCATCGGGGTACGTACCGAACCCGGATGCACGGAGTTGACGCGGATACTCTGCGCCCCCAACTCGTTGGCCAGCGTTCTGGCCAGGCCCACCACGGCATGCTTGGCTGCGCTGTAATGACTTGCTCCGGCAATACCTTTGATTCCCGCTGTCGAGCTGACCAGAACGACGGATCCACCGTCGCCGAAGTGCGGAACGCAGGCCTTGACGGTGTGCCACGCCCCGGTCAGATTGACGTCCAGCGAGCGGTTCCACACTGCAGGATCGATGGTCCACGACGGTCCCGGCGTGTCGTACACACCTGCATTCGCGACCACGACGTCCAACCCGCCGAGTTCGGTAACGCACTCGGCCACGACGGCGGCCAGACCGTCGAAGTCCCGAATATCCGCCACACCGGTCACCGCGATACCGCCTCGATCACGCACTGCCTGAGCGGTTTCCGCCAACCCCGATTGTGCCTGTTCGACATCCAACGCGATCACGGACGCGCCTTCCTCGGCGAGCCGCTCACAGTGTGAGCGTCCCATTCCTCCGGCAGCACCCGTCACGAGTACCCGCTTGCCCTCCAGCCGGCTCATGCGTGCACCGTGCTGTTCAGTTCGAAGCCTCGGTATCCCGCTGCTGCCACGTCTGCACAGATGTCGGAGTAGACACCGAAGCCTCCGATGAAGGGCATGAATATCCTCGGCTTTCCCGGGATGTTGGCTCCCATGTACCAGGAGTTCGCGGATGGGAACAATGTTGCCGACGCCCGGCGTGAGCACTCCTCGAGCCAGTTGTCCACGGCTTCGGCACTCGGCTCGATGGTGTCGATGCCCGCCGAATCGAGGTGGTTGATCGCGTCGGCGATCCAGTCGACGTGCTGTTCGGCAGCGAGAATCATGTTGGACAGCACACTCGGGCTGCCCGGCCCGGTGACGATGAACAGGTTCGGGAAGCCGTGAACTCCCAAACCAAGATAGGTTCTCGGACCCGCATGCCAGTTCTCTCGCAAGGTCTCGCCGTTGCGGCCGCGGATCTCGATGCGATCGAGTGCCCCGGTCATCGCATCGAAGCCGGTGGCGAACACCAATGCGTCGAGTTCGTAGTGCGAGTCGGTCGTCTTGATCCCGGCCTCGTCGATTGCCTCGATCGGTGCGCTCTTGAGATCGACCAGGCTCACGTTGTCACGGTTGTAGCTCTGGTAGTAGTCGGTGTCCGTCACGATCCGCTTGGTCCCGATGGGGTGGTCGTTCGGGATCAGCAGGTCGGCGATGGCCTGATCTTCGACCACCGATCTGATCTTGGCCTCGGCAAATGCGGCCGCCGTCGCGTTGGCGTCGATGTTGCTGGTCTGGTCGGCGAAGGTTTTGGCGAACAGGACACCGCCGAGCTTCCACCGCTCTTCGTAGGCCGCGTTTCTCTCGGCCTCGGATACCTCGAGCGCACTGCGAGGGTCCGAAACGAACGGAGATCCACCGCCACTGCGCTTGGACAGCGCTCGACGCTCGGCGTAGTCGGCCTTGATCTCTGCGCGTCGTTTGTCATCGAGAGGCGTGTTTCCCGCCGGCACACTGTAATTCGCGGACCGCTGGAACACGAAGAGGTGATCGGCCTGCTCGGCGATCAACGGAACGGACTGGATGCCCGACGATCCGGTGCCGATCACTCCCACTCGCTTGCCGGTGAAATCGACGCCCTCGTGCGGCCAGAAGCCGGTGTGGAAGACCTCACCGCCGAAAGTCTCGCGACCTGCAATGTTCGGAACGTTCGCGGTCGAGAGGCTGCCCGTGGCGCACACCACGAACCGCGAGGTGACGTCATGACCACCGTCGGTGTGCACTCGCCACGTCGACGAGTCCTCGTCGAACTGTGCGCTCAGGACACGGGTATCGAAAGTGAACCCACTGCGTAGGTCGAAGCGATCGGCGACGTGATCGAGGTAGGACAGGATCTCCGGTTGCGCGGCGTACTTCTCGCTCCAGTCCCAATCCTGTTGCAACTCTTCGGAGAACGAGTAGGAGTAGTCGAAACTCTCGACATCGCAGCGTGCGCCCGGGTAGCGGTTGAAGTACCACGTGCCGCCCACTCCGGAGCCCGCCTCGAAGCCGTGGACACGCAGCCCCTGCTCGCGAAGTCGGTGCATGGCGTACATGCCGGCGACGCCGGCGCCGATGACTACGACGTCGAGTGGTGCGGTGGAGAAGTCAGGATCGGTCATGGTGGCCACGCTACGAGTGGGTTGAATGGTAGAGGAACAGGTTCTCCCGCTGGGTGGGCGGAGCCTCCACCCCATGACACGGGGTGGGCGAAGCCTCCACCCCATGACACTGGGTGGGCGGAGAGCGCTGTGTCCACCGATCGGGGGACAGCGATGTCGTCCAGCACTCGGACCCGTAGGTGGACAGACCCGAAGGGATTTCGGGGCCATAGTTGTCTCATCACAGAAACACACGGTCACCGAGACCGACAAATCGAGGAGAACATGATGAGCACCAACACAATTCGACCTGAAGCACTTTCCTTCTCCGGCCTCAGCATGGCAGCTCTGGTTGCCCGCTCCGCCGGTACGAACACGGTGAAGTCGATGACCGACACATCCGTCACGACGGCGATGATCAGCAATTCGGGCCGCGGGGCCCTGTATCTGGTCCACGCGTCCAATCCGAACGGCGACTGGGTCGTCCCGCCGGCGGACTACATCCTCCCCAACATGAACGTGAACGTTGTGGCCACGAGCAAGAACCAGAACGACTTCCCCATCGTGCTCACGTACCGCTCCGACGACGGTGGGGTGTTTGTCTTCAGTGCTACCAACTCGAAGACCAGGGCGGATGCCGGCGGTACGCACGCCCCCGACAGCCACGACGTCACGGTGACGATGACCTCGGGTTACCCGGCCATGAACGTCACGTACGTGCTTCGGTGACGCTTGCTCACTCCAACAATCCCTGCCGCATTGCAGCGGCGACGGCCGCGCCTCGATCGTTGACTCCGAGTTTCTCGTAGAGGCGCTGCACGTGGGTTTTGACGGTGGAGGGCGCAAGAAAGAGTTGTGAGGCGATGACCGGGATGCTGGCGCCCTGCGCGATCAATCCGAGAACCTCACGTTCGCGCGCGCTGAGCGTCGGACCGGACGGTTCACTACGACGCCGAACCTCTCCTACCAATCCGGCGGCGATACTGGGCGGCAACACATCTCGTCCCGCAGCACAGTCGAGCACGGCACTCACGATCTCGGCGCGAGTCGATTCCTTCGGCAGGAATCCGGCAGCACCGGCTTGCAGGGCCTGGTACACGACAGACGATTCGTCGTGAGCGCTGAGCAGAAGCACACGCGTCGGAAGCTCGTCTCGAACGACTGCGGCGGCGACCTGAGTTCCATCCAGGTGCGGCATCCGGAAGTCGAGCAGCGCGACCTGCGGGCGTAGTTCGCGGATCATTGCGAGCGCTGCTGCGCCGTCGTCGGCCTCGCCCAGGACGTCGATGCTGTCACTGCCGGTCAGAGCCCGAACCACGCCCTCACGGAACAGTGGGTGATCGTCGCCGACCACCACGGAAACCTTGCCGGCCAGCGGCTTCGTGCCTTCGCGCATTGCTCACTTTCTCACGCCCGTACCAGCAATGCGAGCACTTACGCCTCCCCCGATCGGGGGACAAGAGATTCAACCCCGCCACGGCCCCGTCGGCGGACATACTGCAGCACTCATTCGCGACAAGATTGATTCATCGCCGAGAACGGCAACCACACACCATCCCAGGAGCAGACATCATGCGTACCAACACCACTCGCTTCGTAGCAGTCACCGCAATCGCCCTCGCTGTCGGCGGAACCGCACTGGGAACCGCAGCGATCGCCAACGCCGGCACCATGCCCACCGACGGCCCGACGGTTGCCATGACCATCACCAACAACACCGACAACCCGATGCTGCTGGACAGCGCGTCCAACCCCTACGGACAGTGGATCAACGGCCCGCGCTCCTACCTGGCCCCGCACACCACCGAGATCGTCACCGCCTACAGCAGCGATCCCCGCGGTATCGGTGTCGACGTCACCTACAACGTCGCCGACGGCGTCCAGACGGTCATGGCTGCCAACAACTACGTCGGCAACCCCACCCTCGACGGGACTCGCATCATCGGCGACCCGACGCACGTCATCCTCACCGACTACATGGCCACCGGCTACCCCACGATGAACGCCTCCTACGACGTCTTCACGCAGAACTGAACCAAGCGTTGATGCAACCACGAACTTGATCCGCTACGGCCCACGACCCGGTATCCGCATGGATGTCGGGACGTGGTGTGCGCTGACCAGCTCAGACGCGTTCGACCAACACGCAGCGGGCGCCACTGAAGATCGTGGGCATGCACTTGTTGCAGTGGATGCACAGTGATTGGGTATCGGATTCGGCCGCGATCCGATTGATCAGATCCGGTTCTCTGAGCAGCGCCCGTGCCATGGCGACGAACTCGAACCCTTCCGCCATTGCGGTATCCATGCCCGCTTTGTCCGTGACACCCCCGAGCAGCACGAGCGGCAACTTCACCGCAGCACGAATCTGCCGAGCCTCTTCCAGCATGAACAACGGCTTGTACGGATAGGTATGCAACATGCTCTTACCCACCAATTGCACACCGAGTCGAACAGGTTGCGGCATCGCGGCGGCGAACTCGCGGATCGGCGCATCGCCCTTGAACAGGTACATCGGGTTGAGCAGTGAACTGCCCATCGTCAACTCGAGCGCGTCGACGCTTCCGGATGCTTCGAGCCACTGCGCCACCTGGATTGCTTCGTCCACCCAGAATCCGCCTGGCACACCGTCGTCCATGTTCAGCTTGGCCAAGATCGCGATCTTGTCACCGACGGCATCGCGCACACTGCGTGCAGTTTCGAGTACGACGCGAGCCCGGTTCTCCAGCGATCCGCCGTAGGAGTCCTTACGACGGTTGAGTTTCGGGCTCAGGAACGAGCTCGCGAAATAGTTGTGACCGAAGTGGATCTCGACGGCGTCGAATCCTGCCTCGACGGCAAGTCGCGCAGCGCTCCCGTGCGCGGCCGCAATTCTGATGATGTCCGCTGTCGTGGCAGTGCGAATCATCCTCATGCTCAACGGATTGAACGAACTCGACGGTGCCAGCGCGGGCAGTCCGGTCGACTTCTGATTCGCCACGGGACCGGCATGGCCGAGCTGCGCCGACGCAGCAGCACCTTCGGCGTGAATGGCATCGGTGAGCCGCCGAAGCCCGGGGAGGGCATCGGGCCGCATCCAGAGCTGGCCGTATTCGGTGCGCCCTTCCGGTGCGACGGCGCAATACGCGACGGTGGACATCCCGACTCCGCCGGCGGCTGGGCGACGATGGAACTCGATCAGCTCGTCGGTGACCAGGGCGTCGGGAGTTTTGCCTTCGAATGTCGCGGACTTGATGATTCGATTTCGAAGGGTCACCGGGCCGAGCTTCGCCGGGGCGAGCACGTCGGGAGCAGTGGTCATCGAGTTTGCCTCTCGCGGGAGTTGTTTGCAGGACGGTAGATCGATGGCCCCGAGCCGGCTAGGGCCCGTGCCACGGAGCGGGAAACGGCTTCAGCCCGGCCGAGGTGGCCGGGCTGAAGCCGTCATTGCCGTTCAGACGCGTCCGAAATACGCATCCTTGAGCACTGCCAGGTCGTCGATGTCCTTGGCGTCGGCGTCGAGAACCACCTTGCCGATGTCGAGGACCGTCACATGATCGGCGACGCTCATCGCGGCCTCGACTGCCTGCTCGACCAGTAGAACAGCCAGGCCGGTTTCCTTGAGTTGTTGGACGCGGTCCATCACCTCACCGACGATCATGGGAGCGAGACCGCCCGAAGGTTCGTCGAGAAGGAGCAACCTAGGCTGCGCCATCAGCGCTGCGCCGATCGCGAGCATCTGCTGCTGACCGCCCGACATGGAACCGGCGGGAAGCGAACGCTTCTCCCCCAGGATCGGGAACATCTCGTACATCGATTCGACGGATTCCATAAGCTCGCCGCGCTTTGCCTTGCGGGTGTACCCGCCCAGCAGGAGGTTCTGCTCGACGGTCTGCTTGTGGAAGACCCGCTTGCCCTCCTGCACGTACGCCATCCCCTGTCGTACCCGTTTGTGCGCGGGGACTCCGGTGATGTCGGCGCCGTCCATCTCGACGGTTCCGGAGGCCACCTTGTTGAGGCCGGACAGGGCACGGAGCGTGCTCGTCTTGCCTGCGCCGTTGCGTCCGAGCAGGGCGGTCACCTGACCGGGATAGACGTCGAACGAGACATCCCAGACGACGCGCAGATCGCCGTACCCGGTCTGCAAGTTTCGGACCTTCAGAATCGGTTCCATCACTTCACCTCACTGGTCTGATGGTCTACCGCGCCGATTTCTTCGAGAAGTGCTTCTTCGTCACCGGACTTGACTCCGAGGTACTCGCTCAAGACGCGTGGGTGATGTTCGATGGTTGCCGCATCGCCGGTGGCGATCACCTGCCCTTGCGCCAGCACGACTATCTCGTCGGCCAGCGAGAGGACGAGGCGGAAGTTGTGCTCCACCAACACCACTGTCGCCCCGGCATCTCGCAGTACCCGGATCAGATCTGCCAGGCGTTCGAGTTCGTCCTCGTCGAGTCCGGATGCCACCTCGTCGAAGAGGACGACCCTCGGTTCGGCGATGACGGCGCGAGCAACCTCGAGCATGCGACGCATCCCCAGGGGCAGCGACGTCGCGATCTCGTTGCGCAAGTGCGACATCCCCACGAGTTCGAGGACACGCTCGGCCTCGACGATGTCGGCCTTCGCGATCCTGCGGAAGCTGGGCAGGCGAAGCACAGCCGACGCCATCGACGCTCGGTGCACCGAATAACGTCCGGATGCAACAGCTTCCAGAACCGTGATGTTTTCCGGAATCGTCGGAGTTTGGAACGTGCGCGCCACACCCACGCGCGCCACCTTGTGCGGCGACGACTGCGAGACCACCGTGTCACCGATCGTGATCACGCCCGCATCTGCGGTGTAGAAGCCGCAGATCATGTTGAGCATGGTCGTCTTACCCGAACCGTTGGGCCCGATCAACGCGGTGACCTTACCGGCCTCTGCGGTCAGGGTTGCCGCATTGAGCGCCTGGTTGCCACCGAACGCTTTGGACACTCCGTCGACCACCAACCGTGCTCCGTTGATCGGCGCCAGTTCCGGTGTCCCACCGCTGTTTTCCTTTGCAGTGACTACGCCCAGGCCGGCCTTGCGATCGAGTTTCGAGACGATCGCTCGCCCGACCTTGGTCAAACCCCCGGAGAGAAGCACACCGCCGATGATCAGGAAGCCGCCGTAGAAGATCAGCGAATACTCCTGGAACGCCGTCGACTGGTTGGGACCGAGCTGCATGATCGCGGCACCGACCACGGCGCCGTACACACTTGCCGCACCGCCGAGGATCGACGCCGCCAGAACTGCTGTGGCAAAGGTGAACCCGAAGGCTTCCGGCGAGATGAACAGGTCGGTGTTGGCGAACAGCGCACCCGCCAGACCGGCGGGGAACGCACCGATGGCATAACCGAGCAGCTTCATCCGGAACACCGATACACCCTGCGACGACGCCAGAACCGGCGACTGCTTGAGCGTGCGGAACGCGATGCCGTGCCGCGAGACCACCAGGTTACGCATCACCGCGAACCAGAGCACGGTCACGACGACGACCACCATGTAGTACTGCTGGGTGTCGAGTTCGGAACCGAAGAACGTCGGCGGCTCCATACCGGTGAGGCCGTTTCGGCCGCCGGTCTTGCCACCGAAGATCGCCAGTACGTCAGGTACCAGCAGAACCAGGAAGAACGACGTCATCGCCAGGGACCAGTTGCCCAGGCGCAGACCGGGAACACCGGTCAGGATTCCGACCGCCAGTGCCACTGCTCCGGAGGCAGCGAGCTGGAGCAGAATGTCGGTGTGACCTGCCTGGGACATCAGACCCGCGGTGTAGGCACCGGCCGCGTACATCGCTGCCTGGCCGAGTGCCAGTTCACCGGCAAAGCCGAGGCTCAAGTTCAGGCCACTGACCACAAGTGCCAGGATGCAGGCCAATTGAATCTGACGTGATGTCGACAGGTCGAGTCCCATCACGGGCAGCAGCAGGATCACCACGGCCAGGACGAGTGGGATGATCCAGCTCGGTAGGGAACGGAAAGTCCGCCACGCACTTACCATCTCACACCACCCGTTCTCGGACATTGCCGAACAGTCCAGCCGGTTTGACCATCAAGATGACGATCAGCACCGTGAAGACGGCGATATTGCTGTACTGACTTCCCGCCCACAGGGCGGTGAACGATTCCACCAGGCCGACGGTCAGGCCGCCGATCAAAGCGCCAGGCAGAGAGCCGAACCCGCCGATCGCCAACGCCACGAATCCCTTGAGGGCCAACGCTGCACCCAACGTCGCAACTGCAAACGTCTTGGGGCCGACGAAGAGTCCGAGGACACCGGCCAAGGCACCCGAGAAGGCAAACGCTCCCAGTGCCAACCGTCGTACGTTGACTCCTCGCAGCATCGCCGCTTCACGATCCTCGGAGATGCCGATCAGAGCCAGACCCGTCATCGTTTTCTTCGAGACGTAACTCAACCCGACGACCAGTGCGATCGCCGCAACCAGCAGAGCGATCTCGACCGGGTAGGTACGGCCGCCGAGTAGGGTGATCGGTTCGTTCGATCCGAAGAACGGAACCGTGAGAGGTTCACTACCCCAGATCAATTGAGTTGCACCATTGAGCAGCGTGGCAACGCCAAGCGTGGTGACCAGCTGGTTCTGGTGATCGGCCACCGGTCTGATCGCGACGATCTCCTCGACCGAGGCGAGGAGCATCACGGTCACGGTAGCCATGACGGCCACCACGAGAACGGGAAGTTTCAGGGTCACGAGACCCGTGTAGGCGACAAAGGTGCCCACCATCATCAGCTGAGCTTGAGCGAAGTTGAAAGTGTTGGAGGAAACGAAAACGATGTTGTACCCGATGGCAACCAGCACGTAGACCGCGCCGAGCGCCAACCCGGACCACAGAATGGTCATGACGCAGCCGGGTTTCCGAACTGACCGTTGAGGATCTTCGTCGGGCTGATGAACTTCAGCTCACTGGTATCCGGGTTCGGGCCGTGGTTGTCAGAGCTGAAGTTGTAGCGCGAGAGGAATGCGGTCTTGGCATTCTCCTGAACCTCTGCGGTTTCCAGTGCTTCGGCGAGCTTCTTCGGATCGGTCGAACTGCCGACCTTCTCCGCTGCTGCCGCGACGAGGGGGAAAGCGTCGTAGTTGTCCGCGAGGATCAGCGTCGACGGGATGGAGCCCAGCGACGCCATCGTGTCCACCATCGTGCTGACGAGTGCGTTGTTCGGATCGAACACCGTGCTGGTGAACACCTGCGTCACCAGGTTCTTCACCTGCGGGGTGCCGAGCACGCCGGCGGGCGGATCATTCGCGATCAGGTTGGTGGCAGACACCGAGGTGTTTCCGACCAGCGGCACGTCCCAGCCGAGTCGCTCGAGGCTTTGCAACACGTATCCGAGAGGAGCGCCGTACGCATCCAAGGCGATTGCCGCGGCACCCGAATTCTTGAGCGACTGCAACTGCGCCGTCATGTCCAAAGCGGCGGCGTCGTACTCCTCGTTACCGGCGGCCTTCAGACCTGCGGATTGCAAAGCACTGGTCATTTCTTCGCCGAACAGCTCACCGTAAGCGGTGCTGCCGTGCAGGACTCCGACGCTGCTGTACCCCTTGGACTTCGCGTACTCGGAAATTCCGCGAGCGGTATCGGTCGCACCTGGAGCCAGATCGAAGTTGAGCGGGAACTTCGAGGGGTCCGTCGAATCGGGCGAGGGAGCCATGCTCATCGAGAGAATGTTGTTCTGCTTGAGGATCGGGAGAACCGCAGCCGCGATCGACGAAGGACCCGAGTTGAGGTAGAGGTCAGGCTTGTTCCCCGAGTTGATGGCTTCGCGCAGCTTGGTGACGGCGATGGTTGCATCACCCGCGTCGTCCACAGTGGTGAGCTCGATCTGACGGCCGCCGATGCCCCCGGCCTCGTTCTGGACCTGAACGCCGGCCTTCGTGGCCAGCAGGGAAGTCTGCGAGTTAGCCGCGAGAACTCCCTGTGCACTGATCCCGCCGGTCAGCAGCACACGGTAGGGCGAGTCCGCACCTCCGTCGGACTCCGAAGAACCACTGCACCCTGCAAGAGCCAGAGCCGTCACGGCAACTGCCGCAACAAGAATGGGCCGACGATTCATGTCTGCACTCCTAGAACACATGTATGCACCGAACGTCAGGCGAATACCTGACGAAAGAATGATCGGCCGGTGGACGTGCCTGATTTCGAGCACCAGCCAACCAAGCACCCGCTTGATGATCTAGCAAGCAGTTGCTTGGGATGGAGCATAGAATGTGATCTGGATAACGTCAAACGCTGAAAAGTGGAGTCATGGAAGCGGACGCTATGCACATTGAGGCGGCGTCGACAGATCTCTTCCCGCTGGGTGGAAATGCCGAAACGGCTCCACGCCCTGGCGGATTCGACGAAATGAATCCGACAGGGCGTGGAGCCGTTTGTGTATAGGTCCGACTATCGCTGGTTGCGGGGCTTCCAGACCACCAACGCGTTGTTGCGCGGAATCGGCACGAGATCCCGGCGATAGCCCGCATGGACTTTCGCGATCTCCTCGGCCAATTCGCGGACGCGATGCTGCAGAGCCTCGACCTGGTTGGTCAGTTCGATGATTCGTTTGATTCCGGCAAGGTTGACTCCCTCGTCCTGCGAAAGCCGTTGTACTTCACGAAGAAGCGCAACATCGCGCGGGGAGTAGCGTCGTCCGCCACCGGTGGTTCGATGCGGGGTGACCAACCCGAGTCGGTCGTAGTTACGCAAAGTCTGCGCGTGCATTCCGGCCAACTCGGCTGCCACCGAGATCACGAAGATCTGAGCGTCAGGATCGACCGTCGCATCCCATTGATTCTGCGGTCGCTCTGTCATCATGCACCGGCCCACCCGGCCCGTGGATCGAACCCGCTCGCCTTCTCGGCTTCGAGATAGGTTTTCAGCGCTTCGATCGCCGGGTCGTCCAACTTCTGCGGAACGGATACCTTGACCGTGACCAGAAGGTCACCGGCACCGTCCGGCCGCTTGGGGATACCGCGTCCGCGAACTCGCAGAATGCGTCCGTCCACCGTTCCGGCCGGAACCTTCACTCCGACACGGCCTTCCAAAGTCGGCACGGACAGTGTCGTTCCCAGCACCAGCTCGCCGTAGCTCACCGGAACCGTCAGTGTCAGGTCGTCGCCGTTGCGTCCGAAGACATTGTCCGGCTTGACGCGGATGTTGACGAACAGGTCGCCGGCCGGAGCGCCGCGAAGTCCCGCTTCGCCCTTGCCCTTGAGTCTGATCTTCTGACCGTCGCTCACACCGGCAGGCACGCGAACCGTGATGGTCCGTGTGCGATTGGTGACGCCGCTACCGTGGCAGTCTTCACACGGCGAGTCGATGATCGAGCCGGTTCCCCGGCAATCGTCACACGGCTCACTGAATCCGAAGGCGCCCTGGTTGCGGCTGACCACGCCGGTTCCGTTGCAATGTGGGCACACTCGCGGGCTGGTGCCCGGCTTTGCGCCGCTGCCGTGACACGTGGTGCACGACGTAGGGCTGGTCAGACGAAGAGGGACGGTGACACCGAGCGCTGCTTCGCGGAAGGCGAGCGTCGTCTCGGTCTCGAGATCCTTGCCTCGACGCGGGCGGTTGGGCGCAGCTGTTCGCTGGCCCGCTCCCCCGCGGTTGAACAATCCGCCGAAGATGTCTCCGAGACCCGAGTCCTGCCCACCGGCCCCGCCGCCGAACAGGTCGTTGATGTCGAAACCACCAGCGCCGGGGTTGAATCCGCCACCGCCCTGCGCGCGGGGGCCGAAGCCGCCGCTGGCAAAGAGGCGCCGAGCCTCGTCGTACTCCTTGCGCTTGTCCGGATCAGACAGAACGGCATGAGCTTCACTGACGGACTTGAAACGCTCTTCGGCCTTCGCATCGTCAGGGTTGGCGTCGGGATGAAGATCCCGAGCCAGCTTGCGATACGCCTTCTTGATTTCGTCGGCCGTCGCGGTGGACGAGACGCCCAGCTCCTTGTAGAAGTCCTTCTCGATCCACTCCCGTTGACTCACTGGGCGTCTCCTCCTCTCACTCTTACTTCGCTTCTTGTTCTGAACCGTCTGCAGGCTTGTCGCCTACCCGGTCCGTCACGGCCACCATTGCGGTCCGAAGGACCCGGTCGCCGAGCTTGTATCCCTTGCGCATGACCGTCCCGAGTACCGGGTCGTGGCCTTCGCCTTCGTGTTGCACCGCTTCGTGGAGTGCGGGATCGAAATCGTCACCCTCGCTACCGAAGTCGGTCAAACCCAGACCCGTCAGGGTCGTGTTGAGTTTGTCTGCGAGTGCACGCAGTGGACCCGATTCGAGGTCACCGTGTGCCCGAGCGCGATCCAGGTCGTCGAGAATTCCGATGAGCTCGGTGATGACCGAAGCCCGCGCGGTTTCCTTGATGACCTGCTTGTCACGCTCGACGCGACGACGGTAGTTGGTGAACTCCGCCTGAAGTCGCTGCAGATCCGCAGTCCGTTCGGCGAGCTGATCGGTGGCGGATGCTTCCTCCACGATCGACTCTGCTTCCTGAACTACCCCTGTGTCTTCCGAGTCGAGCGGCGGCAGGGATTCCCCCGCCGCCTCTCCCTGTGCACCGGTCTCGGGGTCGACCGGGTTGTTCTCGGGGTTGTCCGAGGTCACTTCTTGTCCGAGTCGGTGGGCTCGTCGACAACCTCGGCGTCGACGACGTCGTCGTCATTGCCTGCGCCGTCGGTGTTTCCGGCCTCGTTTGCAGCGGAAGCCTCGTAGATGGCCTGGCCCAGAGCCTGCGACTCGGTGCCCAGCTTCTCCACTGCGGTCTTCACTGCAGCGATGTCGGTGCCTGCCAGGGCGTCGTTGACGTCCTTGACCGCTGCCTCGACCTTGGTCAGGATCTCCTCGGAGACCTTGCCCGCGTTCTCACCTTCACGCTGCTCCTTGACGAACTTCTCCGTCTGGTGGACCAGCGACTCGGCCTGGTTGCGAACCTCTGCCTCTTCGCGACGGGCCTTGTCTTCCTCGGCGTGAGCCTCGGCGTCCTTGACCATGCGCTCGATCTCTTCCTTGGACAGACCGGAGCCGTCCTGGATCTTGATCGTGTTTTCCTTGCCGGTGCCCTTGTCCTTCGCCGTCACGTGCACGATGCCGTTGGCGTCGATGTCGAAGGTGACCTCGATCTGCGGAACGCCACGCGGGGCGGGCGGCAGATCGGTGAGCTCGAAGGAGCCGAGCAGCTTGTTGTGCGAAGCGATTTCGCGCTCACCCTGGAAGACCTGGATCTGCACCGAAGGCTGGTTGTCGTCAGCGGTGGTGAAGGTCTCGGAACGCTTCGTGGGGATCGTGGTGTTGCGCTCGATGAGCTTGGTCATCACGCCACCCTTGGTTTCGATGCCGAGGGAAAGCGGCGTGACGTCGAGGAGCAGAACGTCCTTGACCTCACCCTTGAGCACACCGGCCTGGAGTGCGGCGCCGACGGCGACGACCTCGTCCGGGTTGACGCCCTTGTTGGGCTCACGGCCACCGGTCAGTTCACGAACCAGATCGGAGACGGCCGGCATACGGGTGGAGCCACCGACGAGCACGACATGGTCGATGTCCTTGACGGCGATTCCGCTGTCCTTGATCACTGCCTGGAACGGCGCACGAGTGCGATCGAGCAGGTCCGAGGTGATCTTCTGGAACTCGCTGCGGGTGAGCTGCTCGTCCAGGAAGAGCGGGTTCTTGTCCGCGTCGACCGTGATGTACGGGAGGTTGATGGAGGTGCTCTGCGAGCTGGAGAGCTCGATCTTCGCCTTCTCCGCAGCCTCACGCAGACGCTGCAGGGCCATCTTGTCCTTGGTCAGATCGATGCCGTTCTGAGCCTTGAACTTGTCGACCAGCCAAGCGACGACGCGCTCGTCCCAGTCGTCGCCACCGAGGTGGTTGTCACCGGAGGTTGCGCGAACCTCGACGACACCGTCGCCGATTTCGAGCAGGGAGACGTCGAAGGTGCCGCCACCGAGGTCGAAGACCAGAATGGTCTGCTCGGTGTCACCCTTGTCGAGTCCGTATGCCAGTGCAGCCGCGGTGGGCTCGTTGACGATACGAAGGACGTTGAGGCCGGCGATCTGGCCGGCTTCCTTGGTTGCCTGACGCTGTGCGTCCTCGAAGTACGCGGGGACGGTGATGACGGCGTCGGTGATGTCTTCGCCGAGGTAAGCCTCCGCGTCACGCTTGAGCTTCATGAGCGTGCGGGCGCTGATTTCCTGCGGCGTGTACTTCTTGCCGTCGATTTCCACGTTCCAGTCAGTGCCGATGTGGCGCTTGACGGAGCGGAGGGTGCGGTCGACGTTCGTGACTGCCTGGTTCTTCGCGGGCTGACCGACGAGAACCTCGCCGTTCTTGGCAAATGCAACCACCGAGGGGGTGGTACGTGAGCCTTCGGCGTTGGCGACCACTACGGGCTCGCCGCCCTCCAGCACTGCAACTACCGAGTTGGTCGTACCGAGATCGATACCGACTGCACGAGCCATAGTGTTCCTACCTTTCGTTCTGCGGTTCTCTGCCCGAGTGGTTGATCTCGAACATGACCGCGAGTTTTTCGCTTGGTGAGCGTCCTCCGCTCAAGTTTGCCTCCGACCGTGGCCGAGAGTCAACTTGAAGTTGAGCCGAGGGCGCTCAAGCTTGTCGAAATGGTCAACTACAGCCCACGTAGATTTGTTCCCGCCTTCCCCGAAAAGCCGGAAAAGTGCGCCACATCACTTCCGTATCTCTCCGAATGGCTACGATCGGCCGGTGACCGATCCCGACAATTCTCCCGCGCGACCTCCTCGCCCGTCACCTCCACGCCCGGCACCCGAGCGACCCGACGTCTCGGTTCGGCCGCTCCGACCTGCAGCGAGCGACGAGACACCCAAAGCCGTGACATTGTCTTCCTCTGCCTGGATCGGCTCGTTCGTCGTCCTGGCCGGAATCGCCGGAGTGGCAGTCACCAGCCTCGACGACGTCCGGTCGGCTCTCGAAGAATCGACTGCGCGCGACAATCCCGGATACTCGTCCACCGACATCTCCGATGCCGTGACCGTCGTACTCGCGGGCAGCGGCGGCGGCGCTCTCGTCCTGGTCCTGCTCGCAGTCATGAGCCTTCAACTCCTCCGTGCACGCAAGAACGCCGGGCGGGTGATGACGGCGATCGTGGGAGTCGTGAGCATCGCGGCCGGACTCGGCTTCATGTCTCTGGTCGACGGCGCAGCAGACATCGGCGCCGGAGTTCTGAGATGGGGTCCGATTCTCTACTGCGCCCTGGTCGCGGTGGCGGCGATCGCTCCGTTCGCTCCCGGTGTCAGCACCTGGCTGCGGGGACGCCGATGAAGGTTCACGTACAACTGGACTCCGCGCCGGGCGCGGGCGCTGCTCGTAGCCGTGAACTCGCGGAGACCGGCGCCGGTGGCCTGTTCACGTTCGAGGGACCACACGACGTGTTCTTCCCGCTCGTCGAAGCAGCATCGGCCGTCGACCTCGACCTGATGACCAACGTCGCCATCGCATTCCCCCGCAGTCCCATGCATCTGGCGCATTCGGCCAACGACCTGCAGTTGCTCAGTCGCGGCCACTTTCGACTGGGTCTCGGATCGCAGATCAAACCGCACATCGAAAAACGCTACAGCGCAACGTGGTCGCGTCCGGCGGCCCGCATGAAGGAGACGGTCGCAGCGGTCAAGGCGATCTTCACTGCGTGGGAGAACACCTCGACGCTGAACTTCCGCGGCGAGTTCTTCACCCACACGTTGATGCCTCCGACGTTCGATCCAGGCCCCAACCCCTATGGGCCACCGCCCATCCTGATGGGTGCGCTCGGACCGGTGATGACCAGGACGGCTGCCGAGGTGGCCGACGGACTACTGGTCATGCCGTTCCACACGCAACGCCATTTCCTCGAACGAACGCTTCCGGCCGTCGGTGCCGGTCTTCGCGAATCCGGCCGCACCCGAGACGAATTCACGATCATCCCGCAGGTCATCGTCGGCGTCGGCCGCGGCGACGATCAACTTGCCGCGGCCGCCAGAGGCGTCCGAGCCCTGCTCTCGTTCTACGGTTCGACGCCCGCATACCGTCCGGTGCTCGACGTCGAAGGGTGGGGCGAGGTCCAACCGGAACTCAATGCCCTGTCGAAGCGAGGTGGCTACACTGAGATGGCGTCGCTGATCACCGATCCGATGCTGACCACACTCGCCGTCGTCGGCACTCCCGAAGAGTGCGCCACCGAGATTCGGCGGCGGTTCGGCGAACATGCCGACGAAGTGTGCTGCTATTTCCCCGGTTACGACGTAGAACCGTCAGACGTGGCGTCGATGATCTCGTCTCTCACCTGAACCCGGTCGAACTTCTTGATCAGGCCCCCAAGGTACGGGCCAGCTCGGTCAACGACTCCCGGGCAGCACGCAGGCTCGCGTCACCCTGCTCGATCAGAGGTGCCATCGCCGGAATACGTTGCGCCAAAGTCAGTTCCGCGGTGATGACGGAGACATCCATTCCCATCGACACCCCGAGCACCTGAACGAGTGGCGGGACGGTGTGATCGTTGGTCTCGTTTCCCGAGCCCGGCGCATAGGTGTTTCCGCGGCTGGAGACGATCACCACCGGCTTAGCTGCCAGAGGCTGAGTACGCGTGTCGAAAGGCACCGTAGTCCCCAGGACGTGTACGTAGTCGATCCACGCCTTCAACGTGGACGGGATCGACCAGTTGTACATCGGCGCACCGATCACGACGACGTCTGCAGCGGTGAGTTGCTCGATGACCCGAGCCTGGAGTGCTTCCGCGGCGGGATCCGGAATCTCGCCCTCGACTCGCAAGCGTGGTGCATAGTGCAGGGCCGCGTCCGCGAGGTGCGGCAAGGGATCCCGGTGCAGGTCCAACGTCACCGTCGTGTGATCCGGACTGTTCTTCGACCACTGCTGAGCGAACAGTGCGGTCAGATCACGTGAGGTCGAGTGGTGGAGTTCGGCGGACGAATCGATGTGAAGTAGCTGTGGCATCCCTCATCACTACCAGAGCGCGCTCAACTCTTCTCCGCGGCTAGATCGGATTCCGCCGCGTACTGCGCCAGCAGGACTCGTTCGCGCTCGCGACGCGGATAGAAGAACGTCACCACCGCGGCACCGGCACACACGATGATGATCGCCGCGATGTAGGCGTGTGTATCCCCGTCCAGGAAGGCGTTTTTGGCGGCGGTCATGATTTGCTCCGCGTATTGCGGGTAGCGTTCCGCCAGAACTTCGGCGCTGGAGAAGGATTTGGTGAGCGCGGCCTGAGTTTCGGGAGTCACTTCGGATGCGTTCGGCGAGGACGAGATCGCATCTCCCAACGATTTTGCGTACCCGGCCGTGAGTATTCCGCCGAGAATCGACTGCATGATGGCGCCGCCCAGGTCGCGTTGCAGGTCCGAGGTTCCCGACGCCATACCAGCGCGGTGCACGGGAACGGATCCGGTCAGCGAACGCGATGCCGGTGTGCCGGCCAGACCGACGCCGATGCCGACAAGCGCATAGGCCAGCGCGACCTGCCAATACTGTGTGCTTTCGTTCCACAGGAACAGCGCGACGAACAACCCGAGAACCACGAACAGGTAGCCGGCGAGCAGCGTGACGCGGGCGCCGTACCTTTCGATCATGGTCGCCGAGCGCGGCGCAACGATCACCATCGCCAGCGCAGCCGGAATGATCGCCGCACCGGCTGCCAGCGTCGAGTACCCGAGGACGTTCTGCAGGAACTGCTGGCCGATGAACATCGCGCCCATGAGCGAACCGAACACGACCAACCCACCCACCGCCGCGACCCAGAAGGTCGGGCGCGCAGCTACGTGAAGATCGAACAGCGGATTGACCGCGCGTCGCTGTTGCAGGAAGAACCCGATACCCGCGACAACTGCTATCGCCCCGAGCACCAGAGCCAACGTGCCCGAACCCTTCACCGGCGCAAAGTTGATGGACAATACCAGCGCCCCGATGAAGACGATCGACACTATGCCGCCGAGGTGATCGACTCGCTCGGTCGTCTCGTTGACGTGAGCGGGAACCAACACCAGGGAACAGATCAGTGCCACAAGGGCCAAGGGAAGGGTGACGAAGAAGACCGAACCCCAGTGAAACTGCTCGAGTAGCGCCCCCGAGACGATCGGACCGAGTGCTGAAATCGCGCCACCTATTGCCGACCACATGGCAATCGCCTTGGTTCGTGCCGGTCCGGCCCACAACGCCGTGATGATTGCCAGCGTGGTCGGGAACGCCAGACCTGCCGAGACGCCTCCGACTATCCGAGCGAGGAACAGCACTTCGAAGTTCCCGGCGAATCCCGCCACGATCGACGCCGGAATGGACAGCGCCATGCCGGTGACCAGCAACATCTTGCGGCCGTATCGGTCTCCCAAGGCCCCCAGGTAGAGCACCGTTCCGGCCAGGCCCAGCGAGTAGCCGACCGCGATCAGGTTCAGTTGCGTCTGACTGGCGTCGAAAGCCCGCCCGATATCGGGCAAAGCGACATTCGCGACCGAGAGATTGAGGTTCGCGACCGCAGCGACCAGGATGAGCGTCCCCAGGACGAGGGTGGCTCGATCCGGTGAAGCGGACTTGATGTCACTCGCCATGCGCGCGCTCCCATCGAGGTGGGACCCGAACCTGGGAGTTATGTCCGGATCATCCCGAACTCAAGATAGAACCCTCGTCCGGCGCTCGCATAGTGAACGGGTCCCTATTCGGGCACAATTTCAGCCAGGACGCCCTCGGCGCTGCGGGCGGCGACCAGGCAGGCGCGCGAGGTGAACCTGTCGAAGAGCGGATGTCTGGACAACTCGCGCCATCTGCGGACAGCCGCCGTGGCCCGCGCACGCTGCACCTCCGGCGATTCTTCCGGTTCGCAGCCCAACCGGTCACTTGCCCGGATTCCGTAGCCGCCGATCAGTCTTTGCAGTTGTGCCAGGTCGTCGGGTGGCAGATCCGTGTGTACCGAACGAAGACGCCCGAGCAGGCGAAGTTCGTGAAAGCCGTGAACATCGGCAAGCAACCGTTGCGCCTCCGCCGCGATCTGATCGCCTTCCTCGCTCGGATCGGCTTCGAGGATTCTTCCCAGCGTCACCAGCGCCGTGTGCGATTTGAGCTGATCTGCCCGCTGCCCGAATTGAACGTCGATCACCTGACGCAGTTCGTCCAGGCCGCTGCGCTCCAACAATTCGGCCGCCAGGGACGGTGAATCGGTCGCCCCCAACTTGATCGACGTCACGGCGAGGCGAATTCCGAAGAGCCCGAACCGATCGGCCAATTGCGCCCGCATCGCCGCATCGACCGGCAGCGGACTGTCCTGCCTGGCAAAGCGATCCGCGGAGAGCAGTGCAAGGCTCAGATCCTCGGCCGGAACCTGCGCGAGCGCCGAGAAGGCCGCGAACTCGCTCTGCCTCATCGTCCGAGCAGCGAGCGCGAGTAGACCTGCCACCGGAACCACCGACTGGCACAGGCCGGTTCGCTCCAACTCCTCGGCGAATCGCGCCGCGACGTCCTTCGCCGAAGACAACGCGTCGAGCCTGCCTGCGCCGACCTCATCGGCACGCGAGAGAACTCCGATCACTCCGAGTGGCCCGGATTCTCCGCCCACGTGATCCGCGATCTTCCCGAGGAACTGCATGTCACTGGCGTTGAGAGCCCGCAGGAGGTAGACCACTGCATCCGCGCCCGGTGCCTCACCGTCGGGAACGAGCATGTCCCAGGTGCGGGCCGAGACCTCGGTCGAGAGCGACGAGGTGCCCGGTGTGTCGATGATCGTCGTACGAGCCAATGCCGAAGACGGCCAGTCGACGTCGATGCGGTCCACCGAGTCTGCGGTGTACTCGCCCAGATCGAACGTGAGCCTGCCGTCGCGGCGCGTCACCGGCACGTTGAACTCGGCACCGTTCTCGGCCGTCGCGGTCACCTGCGGCGTCGTCCCGTTCCGATACCAGGTGACGACGCGTGTGCATTCCGTCGCGTCGGTAGGCGCTATATCCTGTCCGACAAGCGAATTGAGCAGCGTCGACTTACCCGCTTTGAGGGAGCCGGCGAGCGCCACCCGGAGTGGCTCGTCGAGCCTGGCCGCACATTCTTCCAACTGGGCGCGCGTCTGCGGCTGATCGGCGTAGGCACGTCTGGCGTGGTCGATCAGGGCGTGTGCCGACTCCACTGCGGTCACGGTGGTCGTGGCATTCATGCGTTGGTCACCTTTGCCGAAGCAGGAGCGGGAGTTTCGCCGATCAGCGTTCCGGCAACGGCGTCGAGCTCCGCGACGACGCGCATGTCGGTCTCCAGACGCTTGATCCGAGCGGCATGTTCACTCGACTCCAACTGCGCGGCTTCCTGAGTGGCGCGGAGGGATTCGTTGATCGAGCGCAACGCCTGCTCGGCGATGTCGGTGAAGTGATCACGCAACAGCCGCTGCACCAGGCGTAGGCGATCCTTCGACTCCTTGCCCACCTGGAAGCTGACGTCGTCGGCAAACCGTCGGATGGCCGCTTTCGCCTCAGCGCGACGCTTGAGTACCTGAGCCTGCTTGTCTTCACGATAAGCCTTGGTGCCCAGCAGAACCCCGGCGCCGATGGAGATCGGGTTGACCAGAGCCATGCCCATCATCGTGGTGATCAAGCCGAACATGAGCACGCCGCCGTACGAGCCGCGCATGCCGACCAGGACTTTCTGAGTGATGCCGATTCGGCCGGATTCGAGGTCCGCCAATGCACCGACCGGTTCCAGGAAACCGTCGGTATCGGCGACGTCGAGATGCGGGAGCGCGACGTCACCGGTCTCCGCAAAGTGCTGCGCCACAACTTCTGCCAGCCACTGTGCGCGATCATGCGCCCACACGAAGTTGTCACCGATCGCGGTGGCGATCTCCTGTTCGAGCCACTCCCCCACGACGTCCCAGTCCTTACCGGGATCGCCTTCGTCGACCGTCTCCTCGGCCTGGCGGGTCACCCGGCGCAACCGGTCCCGGAGGTCGTGATCGATGTCGGCGGCGAGGTCTGCGATGCCGTCACCGAGGCTCTGCTGCCACAGTGAGGTCTTCTTGTGCAGTTCCTCGGCCGCTACCCGGGCACGCTGCAGTCCCGCGACCGCTGCCTGAGCGGTCGACGGATCCTTCAGCGCCGCAAGCTCACTGCCCATCTCCAACGTCAGATGTGCTGCCGAGGAACGCACGTCCATCGCAACTGCGCGTCGCGTGTTCGACTCGGCACGCGCAACCACGTTGTCCCGCAAGAACTGATAGAGGTCCAGAAATCCGGATTCCGCCTCGAGTTCCTTGTCCCCCAGCCTCAGTGCGTGCGACCGCAGTACCGAAGAGATCGGAATGAGCGGCAGGTCCAACCCGGCGCGCTGGAGATGTCCACGATCGGCGTCGAGGATCTGTCGCCAGTGCGGGTACAGATCGGTCTTGCTGATCAGACCGGCCACCGCAGGACACAGATTGACGACCTGGCGGATGAATCCCAGCTCCGGTTCGGTGAACTCCTGGCTGGAGTCCGACAGAACCAACACTGCATCGGCCGCAGTGATCAATCCCAATGTTCCTGCAGCATGAGGATTTCCATGACCGCCGACACCAGGGGTGTCGATCAGAACCAAACCGTCGGCCAACAGCGGACTGGGAACACCCACTTCCACACGCAGAACCTCACGCCCTTCGGCGCGAGGCGTGGCCGGGGTGATCCCCATCAGTTCCTCGAGCGGGAGGGGCACCCGAATGGGCGCCGCACCCGGATCGGCGAGAATCAGTTCGGCGACCGCAGTCTCCGCGTACTGAACTACCGTCGCCACGGCCGTGGTCTCGTCGTCACCGACCGAGCACACGTCGATGCCGAGCAGAGAATTGACGAACTGGCTCTTGCCCTGCTTGAGGGGTCCGACCACCACGATGCGAATACGCGGGTCGTTGACTCTCACCTGAGCGTTCTCGAGTCGACGCACCAGATCCGTGCGCCCGAAATCCTTCGCCACGACGGCTGTTCGTTCGAGCAACGACGCCGTCGACGACGCGACGCGCGCCTTCCGGCTGCTTACCTGACTCGCTGAATCACTCATGAGCTACGTTGACCCGCAATTCTTCCCGACTCGAATATCCGGCCCTGCGAACGCATAGCGCGCGCAGGGCCGGATTTGTTACATCAGGTCATTTTGACCGATTTCAGTTCCTGCGTCAGCAGATCAGGGATGCAGGTGATCGACAACCGCAACCGGGTCGATGTGATCGACCGGCGCTGCAACCGAATCCTCGGCGAAGAGCGAGTGTTCGGTATCGGCGCTCAGACCCGAAGTGGAACCCGAACCGAAAGCATCGGTCGCATCGATCGACGACCACGGGTTCAGCGCACCGGTCAACGAACTCGTCAGGTCCGACACTCCGCTCACTGCTCCACCGAGAGATCCGCCCAGGTCAGCGACTCCACCGCCGCCAACGGTACCGCCACCGTCGACTGTGCCACCGGCAGCTGCGGCTGCGTCGGCACCGATCGAACCGGTCACGTCGGTGACTGCTCCGACAGCCCCGCCGAGCGATCCGCCGAGATCGGTGACGCCGTTCAGTGCGCCGCCGAGCGATCCGCTCAAGCCGGCCGCAGCGTTCGTGGCTGCTTCGAGACCTGCTGTTGCGTCGAGACCTGCTGTTGCGTCCAGAGCACCGCCCACAGTTGCTCCGAGATCACCGGTCACAGCGCCGAGGTTCAGGCCGTCCGCCGCGATGCTTCCGAGGTCGACGGAAGGCAGTTCAGCGGAGATCGGGCCGAGGTTCACTGCGCCGAGGTCGACGGAGGGCAGGTCGGCACCGATCGAACCGGTCTCGATTCCGCCGAGGTTCAGTGCCGTGTCCAGCGCTCCACCGAGTGCACCTTCGGCACCGAGAACGCTGTCGAGAGAGCCCCCCAGCCCGAGGCCCGCGCCCAGCGCACCGTCCAGCGCGCCGGTCAGGTCCGTGCCCACGGAACCGACAGCACCCAAGCCGCCTGCACCTGCGAGAGCGGTGTCGAGAGCCGCAGCGACACCGGCTGCCAAGCCTGCTTCACCGCCCAGACCGAGTGCACCACCGAGGTCGATTCCGGTAAGTCCGCCTGCGCCCAGCGCTGCGTCGAGAGCGCCGCCGAGACCGCCCGCGAGCCCGGCATCGACGCCGAGTGCCGAACCGAGAACACCCTCGAGGGCCGTCGACAGATTCGCGCCTCCGCCCAGAGCTGCCGCGAGGTCTGCGCCGAGACCACCTTCGAGGTCGAGTGCTCCCCCGAGCAGTCCACCGAGTGCGCCACCCAGGTCGGCTCCGACCGTTCCCCCGGCACCGAGGGCGCCGGAGAGTGCCGCGCTGAGCTGCGCGCCGAGGTCTGCGCCGCCGCCGAGTACGGCGTCGAGGTCGAGTCCGCCGCCGAGACCCAGTGCTGCGTCGAGTGCGCCGCCCAATGCAGTTTCCAGACCGCCGCCGACGCCGAGTGCTCCGCCGAGGGCGCCACTCAGGGCAGCACCGAGATCGAGGCCGCCCGCGATATCGGTGAGAACGCTGACATCCGTGATCGCGCCGAGGACGCCACCGAGCGATGCACCCAGATCGGCGCCGATCGTGCCGCCGGCTCCCAGGACGCCCGAGAGTGCGCCGGACAATGCCGTGCTGAGGTCGCCTGTCAGAGCGCCGGCAAGATCCAGGCCGCCGCCGAGTGCAAGAGCGGATTCCAGTGCGCCGGTCAGGCTCGCGCCCAGTTCGCCGCCTATGTCAAGGAGACCGCTGAGGTCTGCTGCGCCGCCGAGGAGTCCACCGAGAGCCAGGCCGAGATCGGCTCCGAGGTCACCACCGATGGCGAAGACGGGTGCGAGAGCTCCGCTGAGCCCTGCCGTCAGGTCGAGTCCGCCGACTGCGCCGATCGCGGCGTCGAGGGCTGCTCCCAGCTCCGCAGTCAGGCCGCCGGTCACACCGAGGGCGCCGCCCAGAGCCGCGCTGAGCTGTGCGCCCAGATCGAGAGCTCCTTCGAGATCGAGTGCACCGCCGAGGCCGAGGCCGGCTTCGATGACGGCGCCGAAGGCTGCGCCGAGGTCGGCACTGATCTCGCCGCCGATGGCAAGCGCAGCGCTGAGGGCTGCTGCGAAGTCGCCGACCAGGTCGAACTGGCCGCCGAGGGCGCCTCCGACTCCGAGGCCTGCACCGGCACCGAGACCCAGGCTGCCGCCGAGGCCGCCACCCAGTCCACCGGTGAGACCACCACCGATTCCGAGACCGCCGCCGATGGCACCCGCAGCGGACACGCCGGCGTTGACGATCGCGGACAGGTCGGCGCCGCCACCGGCAAACAGTCCGGACTCGGCAACCAGCGGAGCGACGGCGACGATGTCGGCGGGGCTGACGTCGCACAGACCGGCAGCGTTGAGTGCCGCGGTCGGGTTGGCGCAGTAGTTGGCAGCTGCCTCGTCGTCACGAAGTAGCCCGAGGATGAATTCGAGTACGGCGTTCGTTGCCATGGCGGGTTCTCCTGAAGTTCGTTGACCGGGTTGTTGCCGGTGGGTTGTTGCCGGTGATCCGGAAACTGGTGCGCTGCCAGAGGTAGCGAGTGGAATCAACGCTAAGAACTTTTGCGACTGGGGCCAACGGGGAGCACCCCCCTCTTCTGCGTGGACAGACGGGGAAGCCCCCTACGGGGTACGCCCGCTCGGAATAGGGGGATTTGCTCCGATTAGGGGATCGGTCCCCTACTTCGCCGCGACGCCTCCGATCCGGTAACGATCTAGGTCCTGAAACCGACATCGCAGACAACCGCGACAGTCCTTCTGTCGCCCACGACCAGGGGAGTTCGTTCATGGCGGCAGGGCTCGGCATCAGCATCGGTTCGGCCACTCTCGTAGCTGTCACCGACGGCTCGACCGGTGAAACGCAACAGGTCCGCTTACCCAGTGCGCTGCAATTGGACGACGGATCCGTCATCACCGGATTTGTCGAGCGCGTCGGAGACCCGATCCCGATACTTGCCGCCGACGGTACCGAGTACCGCGGCGAGTCTCTCGCAGCGACAGCGGTAGGCGCGCTCGTCGGCCAGGCTGGCGGCGAAGAAGGGCCAACTGTTGTCCTGGCTCATCCGGTGGGGTGGAACCGCCACACAGCACGCACCATGGAGTCCGCGCTGGACGACGCCGGGGTTCACGGGGCTACTCTCGTCGCCGAACCCGCGGCCGTCATGGCGTGGCTCGCCGCTTCCGGAAACGCTGCCAACGACGGTCTGACCGTCGTCTACGACCTCGGCGCTCGCTCGCTCGACGTCACGATGATGTCCACGACCGACGGACGAAGCGAGATCTTCGGTAAGCCGCTGCGCAGCGAGGACATCGGCGGCGACGAATTCGATCACCTCGTCACCGTTCACCTGCTCGATGCGGTTTCCGACCAGTTCGCAACCCTTGATCCCTTTGCACCCGAGACGATTGCAGCGCTGGAAACTCTGCGCGAGCATGCCCGCGCAGCCAAGGAGGAACTTTCCACCGAGACGGAAACCGTTGCCCGCGTGGCGCTTCCCGGTGCCGTCAGCGACGTTCGACTCGTTCGTTCCGAACTCGAAGATCTGATCCGGCCCGCCCTCACCGAATCGGTGGCATTGGTTCGCGAAAGCCTGCGATCTGCCGGCGTCGAGTCCAGTGACGTCAATCAGGTTGTCCTGGCCGGCGGAAGCTCGTCCATTCCCCTTGTCGCCGAACTACTGTCGGCGGAGCTTCGTGTCCCGGTGATCGCCGACGCCGATCCAGCGTCGTGCGCGGCGTCCGGCGCCGCGGCCTTCGCACTCGACGCCAGAGACTCGCAAGTACCGGCCGCCGCCACTGCAGTGATTCCCGCCGAGCCGTCTCGCAAGCCCGCACCGGTTCCCGCCTTCTCCACTCCGTTGCTTGCCGAGCCGACCGAAGAAGAGAACACGGCGACTCGACGCTCGTCGAGGGTCGGCGTCGTTGCTGCAGTGGTGGGAGCATTCATCGTGCTCGCCGCAGGCGGGCTCGGAATCGGAACTGCCATGGACAAGATCAACGTTCCGTCCAGTTCGGCGAACACCACCAGCGAGTCCACCTCCTCGACCGCTTCGACCACCGCGGGCTCTACTCCCGGCAGCACCACGGCAGCGGAAGCGGCAGGCACCGGATCCACGACTGCGAACAACGGCACTCGAAGCAATCAGCCCGGTTCTCCTGCTGCCGCAGGCGGCTCGACGACGGCGCCGGGGGCAGTTCCGGTTGCCGGCGCGCCGGCGGGATCCTCGCCCGCACCGGGCGAGACCGCTCTGTCGGCGCCTGCACCTGCCGCACCCGGCGCCCCGGCGCCCGCACCTGCTCCCGCCCCGGCACCAGCGCCCGCACCCGCGCCTGGAGCCGGCGTCGGGACCGGTATCGGTGACGCTGCGACCGGCATCGGAAACGGAGTCGGCGGTCTGGTCGACGGTGTCGGCAACGGAGTCGGCGGCGTGGTCGGAGGTCTCGGTAACGTCGTCGGTGGTGTCGGAAACGTGGTCGGTGGTGTCGTCGGCGGCGTCACCGCACCGATCCGCTGACCGGCGGTCTTTCGATGAACCGTGACAACGGCACCGAATCGTCGTTCATCGCAGGACTTTTGCGCGACGTCGACCTGACTGCATCGCCACTGCGCCTGTTCGTCACCGGGACCGATGCCAGCGCTCGGCCCCAAGTGACGAGGGTTGTACGGAAGCGAATCGAATCGCGTGACAGACCCGTGGTCACCGCAGTCACGCATGACGTCCCCGCCGACGCGATTGTGGTGATCGCGGACGCGCAGGCTCTGACCTCCGATGAAATCCGTGCCCTGAAAGAGCTTGTCCAACGTGACGACCTCGGAGTTGTCGTAGCCTCCGATCGGATCGATCCACCACTCGCACCGATCTACTCGAACATCTCGAGTTTCGGCACCGTGTTGCATCTGAACCCGTTGAACCGAAACGATATTCGGGAGATCGCGGCCGAGCGAAGAGTCACGCTCGACGACCGCGCCGTGGTGGCGCTCGAGCATCTGTCCGGTGGTTCCTTCGGGGCGATCGAAGCGTACTTCGCCGCCGCCTCGGCAGGCCGCCTGGAAATGCCGAACGCCATACGCACACACATCCTCCACCAGGTCACCGCTCTGCATCCGATCGAGCGCGAGATCCTCGAAGTTTCACTCGCCGTCCCGGACATCGACGCCTTCGAGCTCGATCTGGGACAGGAGAAGTTCAGCCTCACAGCTGCATTCGACCGGGCACTGGCGACCGGACTGTTCGGTTCGCGATCACCACTCGTCGCGAGCGTGCTCGCCGAGTCGACGAGCACCGGGCGTATCCGCAGCGAGCTGATCAGAATCGTCGAATCACGCGCACACACGAGAACCCTCGATATCGACACAGCACGAAGACTTTTCGACTCCGGCATCCGCCACCGCGATCTCACGGGTGTACTACGAGACGCCGTCGAGGCGAGCACGCCGGCGGTCGCGGCAGATCTCTTTCGCCGCGTGAATTCGATCGAGCCTCTCGGCGTGGCCGACACGCTGCTGTACGCCCAGGTCTCGGCTCGCAGTGGTGACCTCGACACTGCCTGCCGTCTGGCCGATTCCGTCATCGCCGCACCCGATCTCGACGACGCGAGATTGGCTGCGGCGGTGCGAATCCGCGCAGCTTCGTCCGCAGCATGCGGCCAACTCGGCGCCGCTGCAGATCTCTACACCTGGCTGGGGCCAGGGCGCACCGGAAACGAATCCCCCTTCGCCGCAATCACTTTCCTCGGCATCGGCAAGGTCGATGACGCGAACGCGGCGCTCACCGGGCACACCGGATCACCGTCGAGCTCGACGGTCGGCGCTACCACACTGGCCAACGGACTGATGCAATCGGTCACCGGGAGCGCGCCGAGTGCGCTCAACACGATGTCGCGCGCACTCTCGCTCCCCGGCGGAGCCGACACATCTGAATTCCAGCCTGATTCCGCCCCGGCGCTGGTAGCTCTTGCACTCCTGCACAACGGCGCCCATGAACGGGCCGCCGCTGTCGTCACGGCCGCGATCGCCGCCGACGACGCATGCAGCCACACGTGGGCGCGACTTCACCTTCTCGGCGCCTGGATCGCGATGGTCCGCGGGCAGGACGCGATTCTCGAAGACCTACCGCAGGAGGTAGTCCGCGGCCCCCTCCGTGAGCGTGACGCACTGTTTCTGCATGCTCTGATCGTGGGTCTTGCTCGGCGTTCCGGCGATCTCGCCCAGCTGCGTCGAGCTTGGTCGGGCGCGGCAGGCACCCTCTCGTCCTGCAGCGTTGATCTGTTCGATCTGCTTCCCATCGGCGAACTGTGGCTTGCGGCAGTACGGCTCGAGGAGACCGAGCAGGTCGAGCATCTCGTCGACGACGCGCGCTCCCTCCTCCGCGCGCTCGGCGAGCCGCCGCTGTGGTCGTCGCCGCTGCATTGGTACGGCGTCCAGGCGTCGATCCTCTCGCAGTCGCCGGCCGATCTCCTCCCACACGCCCATACACTCGCCGAATCAGCCAAAACTCACACTTACGCAGCCGGTTTGGCGACCGCCGGACGCCAGTGGCTCCTACTCATGCAAGGCAACGTCGACGCAGACGATGTCGAAGCCGCCGCACGAACGCTCGGTCGGATCGGACTCCCGTGGGACGCCGCTCGCCTCGCCGGCGAAGCAGCGCTGCGCACCCCGGACACCAAATCGGCCACGGCACTGCTCCACGTTGCGCGCTCGCTACGCACAACGTCGACGGCCGAGACGAGTGCAACCGATACCGCCACAAGTGCGGCGCCACCGTCGGTGTTGACCGAGCGCGAACAAGAAGTTGCCGAACTCGTCGTCGTCGGACTGACGTATCGGGAAATCGGCGAACGCCTCTACATCTCCGCTAAAACCGTCGAGCACCATGTCGCACGGATCAAGCGGCGCGTCGGGGCGCAGTCTCGTTCGGAACTGCTCACCATCCTTCGCAGCATGACACCGCCGAACAAGTAGTTAGCTGCATATTGTCCAGAGGGTTGCGTATATCCGTTTAAGTGATAGTTTTCACAGGAATCAGGACATGCCTGCCGAGCAAAGTTCGGTAACTGTGAAACGGGGATCGCTATGAAGTGGGGAGTCGGACTCGCCGTCGGCAACAAACGAAGCATTGCTGCGATCGCGAGACCTGACTCGGAGCTGGTGACCCTCGAACGCGAATCGGTTCTGCACCACGCCCCCGACGGCACCGTGCAGCTAGGCGGAACCGCGGCGGGGTCCACCGGGTTGCGCGGGTTCCTCGACAGGGTCGGCACCGACGATACCGACAACTTCTCCGAGCACATGACGCGAGGGGAGGAACTGGTAGCGACAGCGATGTATTGCCTGGTCAAGGAAGTCCGGACACTCACCGATCAGGACCTGAACATCTCTGCGGTGATCCCCGCGGGTTGGTCGAGCGATTCCGTCGACGTACTGCGCGGCGCACTCGACAGCATGAATCTCGACGGCGTCGAACTGATTTCAGAAGATGAAGCCTCTGCGGCTTGGCTCGCGGATCCTGACGCCGACGACCGTGCTGCTCGCGGAGCCGCAGCGTTGGCCGCACCCTTCTCGATCACCTCTACCTGTCCCGAACCCCAGCCAACCGATTTTGCCGAGCCAGAGGACACCCCCGAAGAGTTTCCGCCGTTCGTTCTGATCGAACCGGAGCCGGAATCCGGCGTGGAGGCACCGGTCACGAAAGAACCGAGCATCGACGGTTGGCTGAATCGCCAGTGGCGGTCGGAGCGCCGACCGATCATCGCCGCAGCAGCCGCCGCAGTCTTTCTGACGGTGTCGGGTTGCGCGGCCGCGGTCATCATCGGACACACTCCGACCATTTCAGCACCCAGGATTCTCGACGCACAGTCTTCCCTGTCCCCCGGGACGGACACAGCTGCCACCCCGACGAGTTCATCCGGGACAGGCACGCAATCAGCGACCTCACCTCCACCGGAAGTACCCGCTCTCGGCGCGCAGCCGACGGCGCAGTCGTGGGCATCCGAAGCGGAATCGACCTCATCCGAATCCCAGCCCATCCCGGTGAGTCCGGGCACCGGTACAGAGAAATCCACTACGGCGAACGTCCCCGCGCAACAGGGATCGCCGATCACCATCCAGATCGATCCCCTTCGGATCGAGAACCTGCCGCCGGTCGTCGGACCGCTGGATCCGGTCGATCCGGATACCCCGGACACTCCCGCCGTGACCGACCCCACTGATACACAGACAACGCCGACGCAGCCGTCCAACCCGACCGACACAACCGATCCGGTGGTTCCGAATCCCGACATGCCCGTCATGCCATTGGCCCCGAGACCCGGAATGCCAAGTTAGACAGAATAATTCGACTTGCCGACAACAGGCACATATTCCTCGTCGAAACTTTTCCCCTATGGTGGGTGCGGTACCTACCGGCTCGGTGCCGGGGACTTGAAGGGATTTCATGCGTAACTCGTTGGCGATCCGCACCGCTGTGGTCGGCGCCTCGGCACTACTGCTCGCAGCTCCATTCACCACGACGGCATCGGCAGAGCCCGCCTCCGACACGCATGTCGAACAGCTCGGGGCAGATCAGCTTCCGGCTGAGCTGGTCGAGGCGATCACACGCGATCTGAAGATCTCCCCACAGGAGTATCTGGACCGCGCTGCCAAAGCTCAGGAACTCGGTGCATACGCCCAGGAATTCAAGTCCGAGCGCCCTGGCGACTACGCCGGCTCGTGGATGGGACTCGACGGTCAACCCGTCGTAGCCGTCACCACCACCGAAGCTGCACGCATCGCGGCCGACGACGGTTACCGCACGCACGTCGCCCCCGTCTCCGCCGACACTCTCGAGAAGACGCTGGCCGACGTCAACGGATGGATTGCCGGGCTGCCCAAGGAAATCTCACGCGCAGTCAATTCGGCGACTATCGACGTCCTGAACAACCAGGTCGTCATCGACGTCGCGAACAGCCCCGTCGGGCAGGCGCTCAATCTTCCGACCCTGCTCGAGAACACCAAGATCGTTCTCAGCCCGGACGGTGGCGGATCGGTTGATCCCGGAGCACTCGGCGGCGACACCTACATCACGTCGACAGGCCCCATTCGCGAGACACCGACCGAGAACATCTCGGTCTGCTCGTTCGGGTTCAACGCCGTCGACGATCAGAACAATGCTCTCAATATCAGTGCCGGACACTGCAATCCGGCCGAGGGTTCGAAGTCGCCCGTCTACCTGCCGAATCACGCGAACGTCGACGACAGTCAGTTGATCGGAGCATTCTCACAGTCTTCCGTCGGCAACAACGCCGGCGATCTCGATTACTCGGTCATCAAGTTCGACCAGTCCGGCATCGACGCGGGCCTCGACCGTGCTGCCGTCCGCGGTGCCAACGGGACCACCCTCGCGATCACGGGAACAGCACGTCCCGTGATCGGCGCTCCCATCTGCAAGTCCGGCCAGACGTCGTCCTTCACCTGTGGTGTCGTGGCAGCCGATCGCGTCGAAACTCAACTGGTCATGGCGGACGGTGATTCACGAACCGTTCGCGGATTCGCCGGTACCGCGTGCACCCTCGCCGGGGACAGCGGCGGCGCCATCGTCTCCGGAACCTTGGCTCTGGGCATCACCAGCGGCTCCAACAGCAGCGGAGCACCCAGTTGCAACGAAGCGAACCTGGTACTGGCGACCTCCGGTGGAACCTCGAATCTGGGTATTCCGGTCGGAGACATCCTCGACGCGGCGGATCGCGCTTCCGGTGGCGGTGTCGGTGCCGGAATCCGCGTCCGCACTGCAGGTTGACCAACCACTGATTCACGCACTGTGCCCGCCGATCCGTTTCGCGATCGGCGGGCACAGTGCTGTTGTCGGTCGGGGTCAGCGCTGTCTGCTCATGTAACGGGTGGGAATAGCGCGTTCGAACCCATATAGTCATGGTCGACTGTGATCGGCTCACCACAAGTCCGTGAGCCGTATCCGTGTGCTCCCAGGGGGGTGGTACGCGGTCAACGAAGTGGAAAGGCCCACATGCGAAGCTCCATCGCACGTCGCGCCGCAGTGTTCGGTTCGGCCGCGCTGCTGCTCCTCGGACCGATCACCGCGGTCGCGAACGCAGAACCGAACGAATCCGGGGTATCCGATCAGGCAGCCCATCTGCCCGTCGAACTCGCCGAAGCCCTACAGCACGACTTGGCGCTGACGCCCGACCAGTTCGTCTCGCGTTCCGAACTCGCGCAGAAGCTCGCGGAGTTCGCCGCCATCGCGCGCGTCCAGTTTCCCGACTCTTTTGCCGGAGTGTGGCTCGACGACCTCGGTAAGGGCGTAGTCGCTCTCGCTGACGGTCGAGACAAGGATGCTGCCCGCGAGGCCGCCGAGAAGGCCGGTTTCGAGGTCAAGGACGTCGCGCAGAGCGAGCAGGCTCTGCAAAGTCAACTCTCGGCACTCAACACCTGGCTCGATTCGCAGCCTGCCGAGGTCGCAGACCTCGTGCGTGGCATTGCCGTCGACGTCGTCGGCAACGGAGTCGCCCTCACCGCCGATCCTGCCGCCGGCATCGAATTGCCTGAGTTCCTGAAGCGGACCGTCGTCCATACCGCTGCTCCGCTACTGGTTCCCCCGATCGTCGCGGACCTCATCCCCGCAACCGGATCCGCAACCGGCGACGCCGCACTGGGCGGAGACGCCTTCGGCGCAACCTCCGGTAACACTGGACTGCGTTGTTCGTTCGGCTTCAACGGCACCGACGGTTCAGGGCGCACGGTCAACATCAGCGCCGGTCACTGTGATCCCAATCGCGCCGCTGCCGGCACCTCGAACTCCAGCCAGGTCTTCCCGATGGTGAACAACCAGACCGGGCCCCGCGTCGGGTACTTCGCCAAGAGCAGCTTCGACGGGCGCGACTACTCGATCATCAACATCGACGACAACGCGAAGTACCGCTTCGAGAACAACAGCGTGCGGGTCCCGTTCAACCGCTCGGTCAACATCACCGGTACCGCCGATCCTGTCGTGGGCGCCCCGGTCTGCAAGGCAGGATCGACCACGGGCTTCAGCTGCGGCGTCGTCACCGGCGTCAACCGCGTCGCAAAGGTTTTGGATCACACCCTCGACAACGGCTTCACCACCAACATCTGCGTCCTGCAGGGTGACAGCGGCGGCCCGATCGTCTCCGGAACGTTGGCAGTGGGCATCACGAGTGCGTCCAACGTCGCCACCTCTCCCCTGTGCGAGATCGCTCAGGCAGAGACACTGTTCGGGCAAGAAGCCCCGACCCAGTACGCGACGCCGATCAACGACATCCTCGCCGCCAACCCAGGCCTGAAGGTTCGCGACTACTGATCACACGCATTCCTCGAGACAGCAAAACGGGCGCCACACCTTCTGAAGGTGTGGCGCCCGTTTCGGCGTTCGTGACGTTCTACTGGAAGAGAGTTGTTCCAGCCGGAGCGTTCAGAACCTTGATCAGGTCCAAGCCCGCGACGACGGCAGTTCCGCCGCCGGCGAGGATGGTACCGGCGACTCCACCGATACCGGCCCCTGTGACCATGCCGGGCAGGCAGCCGACGACCAGGCCGGGCAGACCCACGATGCAACCGATGACCGCCCCGACGATCGTGCCGGTGAGGCTACCGATCTGCGTGGCAAGCCCGAGCTGTGACTGGAACTTCTCGATTGCCTTCTGATCCTCGTCAGGCGAAGCAACCGGGGTGAACTCGGCAGCGACCGGCTTCGGCTTGGAGCTGGCCGGGTCCAGGTTCGGCTTGAGGGTGAGGGTCTTGCCGTCCTCACTGACGGTCTCGTCGAACGGGAACTGAACGTCGCCGAGGTTGAACGCGAGCGGAAGGCTCACGAGAGTTGCGCCCTGGCTGTTCTGCAAGTCGACGTGAGTTCCGTCGCCCGAGACCCGGAATGCTCCGGCGTCGATGGTGGTGACAACGGCCTGGTCGACGACCTCGGCGGTGTACGAAACGTCGGGTGACGTCTCCGGAGCTGCGTAAGAAGTACCTGCAGCGATGCCCGTAGCGGCAATGGTCATCGCTGCGACGGCCGCAGCTTTTCGAATGAACATTTTTGATCCTCCCCGGGATCGGGCGGGCGTCAGTCGATGACTCACACCACCCGTTTCCCCTGTGCGTGACGGGCGTAACGATAACAGCCGGTCGGTTGTTCTCACCTGCTCGGAACCCGACTTAGGGCTGCCTGACAGATGGACACCTGACGGGCACCGCCTAACGTGACGACCAGACATGTCTGCGTCTGGCCCAGCCCGTCCGACGCAGAAGATCGATCTCTCCAGGCCACGAGCGGTTACCAGCCGGTACCTACAGGCTGGTAATGCTAGTTACTGGCGGGTAACATAACGCAGGTTAGTATCAGTGGGCTGTCCCGAGGTGGCCGACGCGTCGCCCTGAAACGAAAGGCCGCGACATGAATGCCCTGACGATTACGTTGGGCACGATTGGTGCTCTGCTGAGCTTGGTGTGTTGGTACATCTTCCTCTCAGGCGCGCTGAGGATGTTCAACACCGTGCGCATCGGCCAGTCGGCACCCGATCGATGGCGCCCGTTCTTCCCTCGCTTCAAGCAAATGATCATCGAGTTCATCGCGCACACGCGCATGAACAAGTTCCGCAGCGTCGGCTGGGCCCACTGGCTCGTCATGGTCGGCTTCCTCGGTGGGTTCCTGCTGTGGTTCGAGGCCTACGGCCAGACGTTCAACCCCGAGTTCCACTGGCCCATCTTCGGTAACACGTGGGCGTGGCACCTGTGGGACGAGATCCTCGGCCTGGGCACCGTCATCGGTATCACCACGCTGATCGTGATCCGTCAGCTCAACCACCCGCGTCTGCCCGCGCGCCTGTCCCGTTTCGGCGGCTCCAACTTCAAGGCTGCCTACGTCATCGAAGGCATCGTCCTGCTCGAGGGCCTGGGCATGATCATGGTCAAGGCAGGCAAGATCGCGACCTACGGTCACGCCAACCCGTGGACCGACTTCTTCACCATGCAGGTCGCGAAACTGCTTCCCGCCAGCCCCGTCATGATCTCGGTGTTCGCATTCGTGAAGCTGATGACCGGCATGATCTGGCTCGCGATCGTGGGCCGCAACATAACCTGGGGCGTCGCGTGGCACCGCTTCTCGGCGTTCTTCAACATCTACTTCAAGCGTGAAGACGACGGCACCGTCGCCCTCGGCGCGGCAAAGCCCATGATGTCCAAGGGCAAAGTCCTGACGATGGAGAACGTCGACCCCGACACCGACACTCTCGGCGCCGGAAACATCGAAGACTTCTCCTGGAAGGGCTGGCTCGACTTCACCACCTGCACCGAGTGCGGTCGTTGCCAGTCCCAGTGCCCCGCGTGGAACACCGGAAAGCCGCTCTCGCCCAAGCTGCTCATCATGTCGCTGCGTGACCACGGCTACGCCAAGGCCCCGTACCTGCTCGCTGGTGGACGCAAGGACATGGGCGGCGACGAGATCGGTCTCGTCGACAGCGAAGGCAATGTCAAGGAAGGCGCCCTCGCAGCCATCCCCGAGGCGGCACGCCTCGAGGCCGACCGCAAGCTCGTCGGTGAAACCGTCGAAGGCGAGATGGCCCCGGTCATCGACGCCGAAACCTTGTGGAGCTGCACCAACTGCGGCGCCTGCGTCGAACAGTGCCCCGTCGACATCGAACACGTCGACCACATCATCGACATGCGTCGCTACCAGGTCCTGATCGAATCGGAGTTCCCCTCCGAGCTCGCCGGCCTGTTCAAGAACCTCGAGAACAAGGGCAATCCCTGGGGTCAGAACTCCAAGGATCGCCTCAACTGGATCAACGAGATGGACTTCGAGATCCCCGTCTTCGGCAAGGACGCCGACAGCTTCGAGGACTACGAGTACCTCTTCTGGGTCGGCTGCGCCGGCGCCTACGAAGACCGTGCCAAGAAGACCACCAAGGCCGTTGCCGAACTCCTCGCCACCGCGGGAGTGAAGTTCATGGTCCTCGGCGCCGACGAAACCTGCACCGGCGACTCCGCACGTCGTGCCGGCAACGAGTTCTTGTTCCAGCAGCTCGCGATGCAGAATATCGAGATGCTCAATTCGGTCTTCGACGGTATCGAGCAGAAGAAGCGCAAGATCGTCGTCACCTGTGCGCACTGCTTCAACGCCCTCGGCAACGAGTACCCGGAGGTGGGCGGCGATTACGAGGTCGTGCACCACACTCAGCTGCTCAACCGTCTGGTGCGCCAGAAGAAGCTGATCCCGGTTGCGTCCGTGAGCGAAGACGTCACCTACCACGACCCGTGCTTCCTCGGACGCCACAACAAGGTTTACGACGCTCCCCGTGAACTCATGGAAGCCTCAGGCTCCAAGCTCGTCGAAATGCCGCGTCACGGCGAACGTTCCATGTGCTGTGGTGCCGGTGGTGCTCGCATGTGGATGGAAGAGAACATCGGCAAGCGCATCAACGTCGACCGCGTCGACGAAGCGCTCTCCACCAACCCCAAGAAGATCGCCACGGGTTGCCCGTTCTGCCGCGTCATGCTCACCGACGGCGTCACTGCCCGCCAGGAGCAAGGCCAGGGCGAAGGCGTCGAGGTCGTCGACGTCGCGCAGCTGATGCTGAACTCCGTCACTCGTCTCGATCCCGCCCAGCTCGGCGAGAACATCAAGGTGATCCCGCGCGAGAAGGCACCGGTCGCTGCTGAGGCAAAGGCTGAGACCGTCGAGCAGGATCGGGTCGCCGAAGTCGAGGAAGCCGCCGCGACTCCGGAAGCCAAGGCTGCACCGGCAGGCAAGGGTCTGGCCATGAAGGGCCTCGCCAAAGCACCAGGCGCAAAAGCTCCCGGTGCCAAGGCACCAGGCAAGGGGCTCGGAATGGCCGGCGGGGCCAAGGCTCCCGGCGCCAAGAAGGCGGCTCCCGCCGCAAGCGCGGAAGCTCCCGCTGACGAAGCTGCTGCACCGGCAGCACCTGTCGCAAAGCCCAAGGGTCTCGGCTTGGCAGGCGGGGCCAAGGCACCCGGCGGCAAGGGACTGCAGATGAAGGGCGCCGCCAAGGCACCCGGAGCAAAGGCCGCTGCCGCGCCGGCAGCGGAAGCTCCGGCTGCTGAGGCTGCTGCACCCGAAGCTGCTGCACCCGTCGCCAAGCCGAAGGGTCTGGGCCTGGCGTCCGGCGCCAAGGCACCCGGCGGCAAGGGACTGCAGATGAAGGGCGGGGCCAAGGCTCCTGGAGCAAAGGCTGCTCCTGCTTCTGAAGCACCTGCTGCTGCTCCGGCAGAGGCTCCGGCCGCACCGGCAGAGGCTCCGGCCGCCGAGGCGGAAGCCCCGAAGGCTCCGCCTGCCGCCAAGGCCGGCGGACTCGGATTCAAGTCGGGCGCAAAGGCTCCCGGCGCTCGGAAGGCAGCTCCCGCTGCGGCCCCGGCGCCGGCTGCTGAGGCCCCGGCTCCCGAGGCCGAACCTGTGAAGGCAGAACCCGCTGAAGCGCCTGCTGAGGCGTCCGCACCCGCGGAAGCTCCGGCGCCTGCTGCCGCGCCGCCCGCCCCCAAGGCAGGCGGACTCGGATTCAAGGCCGGCGCGAAGGCTCCTGGCCGCAAGAAGTAAGCGCACCACACACGAATGCCCTCACCGTCACGGTGAGGGCATTCGTGTTTGTGCGGGAGCCTTTGCCGACCGAGCACCCTTTCCCTCGACCCAACACACCGTCCAGCACACGGAAACCGGTGCTCGCCCTGTGCAAGTGGTGCTCACTCCCCCGCCAACTCGAGGCCGGCGTGTCAATCGGCGACAAGCATCACCGCACCGCGCGCACGCCCGACGCCCCTTTCCTGCTGCCGGCCGATGACGTATCGTCCCGGAGCGATGCCGGTCGCGCCGTGCTCCGGGTGGATGAGGTACGCGGTCACTCGGGTGTCGAGCATGCCGAGTGCAAGGCCCCGAGCATCTTTCACCGGCGTCGACCACGTGCACTCCCCTTCGTCTGCAACCAGACTGTGGGGGTTCCCTCCCGCCGCACTTCGCAGCAGTTCCACGCCGGAGAGCGGCACTCTCACAGAGCGTGTCCATGGCAGAGGCGCCACGATATTTGCGAGCAGCGAAAACGGGATCACGATGAGATCGCCTTGCGCCTGAAGTCCGTCGATCACAGGAATGGACACTTCCTGGTCCAGGTAGTCGAAGACATCGAGGCCGGTGAGGCTGGTGAGAGCGGACAAGGTCATGTTCGAGTTCATAAGTATCACCCAAGGTTTGAGGATTGAGGGTAGAGGGTTCGGGATTCAGGTTCGACGAACGAGACGGGAATAGTCGGTACCGGTGATGCCGTAAGTCCATCCGGCGGCATCCAACGCGGAGGTAAACCATCCGGGTACGTGAAGGCCGTATCGACGCCGATGCCCGTCGCGTTCGAGAGAACCGTTGACCGCGAGGAGAATCCGTCCACTTCGACCCCAGCCCTCCGGCGACGCGTAGAGCTGCAGCAGGCAACCGGCGTTACCGGGATCGTCGGTTTGGTCGACCAGTGTCAGGCCCGCCAGCTCGATGTAGGAATCCCAGCCGATCCGCTCGATTGCACATCGACGGATCTCGACGTTGCGCTCGTGCGCGATGCGTTCGGCGGTGGGGTCGAGCACTACCCACTCTGGAACGATCGCTCCGTGTAGAACGAACGCCGTTGTACCGTCTACGAATTCGATTGCGGGGGAATCAGAATGATGCAAGCGCCGTGCTCCCTGCGCGCTGCCCGGAATCGGTTCGGCATGTAAGGCGGTGGGTCGTTCCGCCATGATGCACACGTCGTCGAACGCCCACCACCACCCGGTCGAGTCGGCCAGTGCGGTCTGCACGTCGAGGAGTTCACGGTCTTCCGAGCGGAAAGTCGCAAGACCGAATCGATGACATGTGTCGTAGTACGCGATTCGATGTGCGTCCTGCTGCCCGTACCAGGTCACTTCCCCGGCCACCCGAGTCGACATCGTTCGTATCGCAGCTGCGACGCCGTCGAACAGCGTGGTGTGCAACGATTCCCAAATGGACGCCCTGACCAGGCGCTCCCCCTGCCGGCGTTCCATCTGCCAGCCAGTTCTCCGACGTTCGATCCGCGCGTCCATGCGTCGGCGCGATGCCGCAAACATGCTCGCGATATACCCGGAAGCGCAGTCGAGGCCGGTGCCGTCCAATGACATCTTGGTCGACAGTCCTTCGGTGACGATCAGGTCCGAACCAGCAGACGGCGACGGGACCCAGACGAACTCCGGTTTCGGGAGCCCGGAGCGCCGATACAGTTGCGCGACAGAGGCTTCTGCGGTGTCTCTATCAGCAGGACGAGTACACAATCCGCGTTCGAGCCACACGTCGCGGATCTTTTCCAGGGCCAGACTGTCTTCATCGAAGAGATTGAAGTTCTCGGGCAATGTCGCTCGATGTGATGCCGACGAGCGAATCGGTGCGGCGCTCACGCGACGGTGGCGGTGTCCGCCTTTCCTGTAGTCATAGTTGAACAGCCTGGCACGCGAACGCTCCGGACGCAAGGGTTTCCTAGAGCGCGACACCGGGAACCTGCCACCGTTTCCCCATACCGAACACCCTCTCCAGCGACGCGAAACCGGTTCGAACTGTGGACAAGTGGTGTTCACTCACGGCTATCCACACCCCCGGGGTCACGGCTTCCTTTCCATCGCCGGGCGCAGCAAGATCGATCGACATGGGGGAACAGACACATATCATCCGCAGGCCGGACCAACTGTCGATCGGTCGCACCGATGCCGAGATCCGACAGGCCTGCGCTAGTGGAACCTGGGCCAGAATCCATCGTGGTGCGTACGTGGACAGCGGCCACCTGTCCCGCCTCGACGCATACGGACGACATCGATTGCGGGCAGAGGCCGTGGCCTGCGCCGCTTCACCCGGTGCCACTGTCAGCCACGTCTCGGCTGCGGTTCTGCACGGTTTCGAACTCTGGAACACTCCGCTCGAGGTCGTTCACCTGTCCCGGAACCGGCGAGGTGGTGGCCGAAAGTCCGCTCGACGTCACGTGCACTCGACATGGCTGGCGGACAACGAGATCACCGAAGTCGATGGGCTGCGCGTCACGACTCCGGCACGAACTGTTGCGGATCTCGCGAGGATACTCACTTTCGAACAGGCTCTCGTCGTGGGCAATTCAGCGTTGCACCGTTCAAGTTTCCCAAGGACGCGGTTGCAGCATCGCTGGCACTCAGCCCGAACCATCCGCGCCATCGACATGCGCTCCACGCGCTCACCGCGATGGACTCCCGTATCGAAAGCGTCGGTGAATCACGGAGCCTCGCATTGTTCCTGCACGAACACTTACCGCTCCCCGAACCCCAGGTCGACATCCACGACGCTCGAGGGTTCGCCGGCCGCGTCGACTTCCTGTGGCGTGAGCAGCGCACCATCGGAGAGTTCGACGGCCGCATCAAGTACGGCCGACTGGTGCCCGCCGGTCGCAGCCCCGAGGACGCGCTCTGGAACGAGAAGCTCCGCGAAGACCGACTCCGTGACGCAGGGTGGGAGGTCGCGAGGTGGACGTGGGCCGACCTGTCGACCCCGCCACTGGTGGCAAGTAGGATCCTGGCGGCCTTCGCGCGCAGCCACGGGGCCGTCAGCTACTGATCGCAGGCTTCCACAGCTCGATCGTCGGAATGCCGGGTGGAGTGAATCCGAGCACCTGCCCGTAGAAGGACAGCTCGGCGTTGCGTGAGCTGATGATGGTCGACTGCTTGCGGAATCCGTGAGATTCACCCTCGTAGGCCAGGTACGCGTGCGGAATGCCCTTGGCCACCAGAGCATCCCGGAATCGCTCCGCCTGCGAGGGTGGCACGATCGGATCGTCGAGACCCTGGAGAAGCAACACCGGGCAGTTCAACCCGTCGACGTTGTTGAGTGGAGCACGTTCCGCGTACAGGTCGGCAGATTCCGGCAGCGGGCCGATCAAACCGTCGACGTAACGCGATTCGAAATCGTGAGTTTCCTGCACGAACAGGTCCAGTTCGGCCACGCCGAAATAGGAAGCACCACAAGCGAACACGTCGGACGTCGTCAGTGCGGCCAGAACGGTCCAACCACCGGCGGATCCGCCTTCGATGGCAAGGCGGGCCGGATCGGCAAGCCCCTGCTCGGCCAACCCGTTGACGGCGGTGACGACGTCCTGCACGTCGACGACACCCCACTGACCACGCAATCGATTACGGTACTCACGTCCGTAACCGGTCGACCCGCCGTAGTTCACGTCGACGACGCCGATTCCGCGGCTGGTGAAGAAGGCGTAGACGAGGTTGAGGGCCGGTGCGACGTGCGCCGTCGGCCCGCCGTGAACAAACGCGACATACGGCGGTCGTTCATCGTCGAGCCCTTTGTATCGCGGACTGCGCGGCGGATACGCAACGGCGTGAACTTCTCGCCCGTGTCCGTGAGCCACGACGGCTCGCGCTTCCGGAAGGTAGGCAGACTCGGGCAATTCTTCGACCGACGAACGGATTTCGGTGAGTTCGCCGGTACCGAGGTCCAGTTCACGTAGCGCGCCCGCCAGTTTCGCGCCTCCCGAGATGAGCAGTAACCGATCGCCGCGAACCTGCATGAGGCCGATGCTGGTGACACCCGGGGTCGCGATGTCGCGCAGTTCCCCCGACGCCGGGTCGAGTACCGCCAGCGTGTCGGTTCCGACGGTGCGTGCGGTGAGAAGGTGCCCGTTGCCGAGTTCGACGAACCAGCGCCCACCGAAGCGCCACTGCGGGCCACCGAAATCCGCGTTCACCGGGCAAATCGGGCTGATCTTGCCGCCGACGCGATAGATGTTCCACCAGCCGCTGCGATCGCTGATTGCGTAGAGTTCGTCGTCGGTGATCCACTCCGGCTGCAGGACGGACTCTTCAAGTCCGCCGATCAGCACGGAATACGCCTGAGCGACGCCGTCGACGAGTGGAGCTACCCTCAGTTCGGTACCGTCCCAGGGCATTTGCGGATGGTTCCATGCGATCCAGGCGATCTTGGTTCCACTCGGCGAAAGCCTCGGTGACGAGAGGAAGTCCGAGCCGCCGACGATCGAGCGGATGTTGCCGGAATCGTCCAGCGGAATCGCGCAGATATCGCGAGTGATCGCCCCGTCCTCCGCGTGCGCTTCCCGAACCGCCCACACCTCGCCGTTCACGATCTGCAGGTCTGCGTATCGCAATGCGGCCGGCGACGCCGGTTCGGGCGTCAGAGCCCGTGGAGTGACTCCTTCGAGGATGTACACCCGCTGATCGGAGAATTCACTGAAGACCAGTTTTCCGGACTCGGTGACCGTCCAGGCGCCACCGCCGTACTCGTGAACCCTGGTACGCGCGTTCCACGGCGCGGGGAGGATGTCGACGGGTTGGTTGTCGAGACCAGATCGACGGATCGAGGTCCGACCACCCTCGGTCGGACGAAGTTCAGCCCACCAGATCTCGTCACCGACGTATCGTCCACCCTCGACAGGGTGCCCACCTGCAGCCAGATCAGCTGCTCCGATCGGAGAAGTCCACGATCCGTACGGGGCTGCAATCTGCTCGCTGGGGGTCATCGCTCGACAATAGCCAACGGGGCGTGCGACACGGTCCCCGACAATGCACTTGCACAGTGGTGGAATCATGTAACTCGTGAGCACACCAGAACCCGTCCGCCACCGTCAGCCGCAGCGCGAGCTGGAGCAGTCGTCGAAGCTCCAGAACGTCCTGTACGAAATCCGTGGACCGGTGCACGCGCATGCCGCCCGGTTGGAGGCGGAAGGACACCGGATCCTCAAGCTCAACATCGGCAACCCGGCACCGTTCGGATTCGACGCCCCCGATGTGATCATGCGGGACATGATCGCCGCCCTGCCCTATGCACAGGGCTATTCGGAGTCGAAGGGCATTCTGTCGGCGCGGCGCGCAATCGTGACGCGTTACGAGCTGGTTCCCGGCTTCCCCGAGCTCGACGTCGACGACATCTACCTCGGCAACGGTGTTTCCGAGCTGATCACGATGACCATGCAGGCCCTCCTCAACAACGGCGACGAGGTTCTGATCCCAGCACCGGACTACCCCCTGTGGACTGCGATGACGAGCTTGTCCGGAGGGACGCCCGTCCACTATCTCTGCGACGAGGCCAACGACTGGAATCCCGATATCGCCGATATCGAATCCAAGATCACCGACAAGACCAAGGCTCTCCTCGTCATCAACCCGAACAACCCCACGGGTGCGGTGTACTCGATGGAGGTTCTGCAGCAGTTGGTCGATCTGGCACGCAAGCATCAGCTTCTGCTGCTCGCCGACGAGATCTACGACAAGATCCTCTACGACGACGCCAAGCACATCTCGCTGGCAACACTTGCCCCTGATCTGCTGTGCCTGACGTTCAACGGCCTCTCGAAGGCCTACCGCGTCGCCGGCTACCGCTCCGGCTGGGTGGCGATCACGGGCCCGAAGGATCACGCGGCCGGCTTCCTCGAGGGACTCGATCTCTTGGCGTCGACCCGTCTGTGCCCCAACGTCCCCGGACAGCACGCCATTCAGGTCGCCCTCGGCGGTCACCAGAGCATCGAAGACCTGATCCTGCCCGGCGGCCGCCTGCTCGAGCAGCGCGACGTCGCTTGGGAGCGATTGAACATGATTCCGGGCGTTTCGTGTGTGAAGCCTCGCGGCGCGCTCTACGCGTTCCCTCGTCTGGATCCGAACGTCTACGAGATCCACGACGACGAGAAATTGGTTCAGGACCTGCTTCTCCAGGAGAAGATCCTGATGGTTCAAGGCACCGGGTTCAATTGGCCGAATCACGATCACCTTCGGATCGTCACCCTTCCGTGGGCCCGAGATCTCGCCGTGGCCATCGAGCGATTCGGCAACTTCCTCACCAGTTACAAACAGTAGATTCTCACGCTGAATCCGGCTGAAATCGAGTAAACAATTCGTTGTACAAATGCCCCGTAAACGTAAAACTGCGGGGCATTTGTGCGACCTTGGTCACATTTTTCGCAAACCAGGCGGTTTGATTGACTCTTTAACTATTTAGTGACCTGCCCCGATGTGAAAACGGTCCAACCGGTACGTGATTCGTTGTGAAATTGGTAGTTGGACAACGCGCCAAATCGGTTTGAAATTGGGTACATTAGTTAGCAGCACTTCGGTGCCGCGAGCACCTGGTATCCCTCCCCCCCTGTGGATACCAGGTTGGTGGCGGGGACAACCCCCCCTGTTCCCCGCCACCCAGCTCGACCAATCCCAGTTTCACAACCCCTCATCGGTAGCACCGGTTTTCGCCGACTCTGCCTTGCGGCGACACTGCCTTTCACCGACACTGCCGTCAGAAGCTGACCATTCGCTTCGGAGCCGATAACATTGCACCGGTGCAAATCCCCAGTCCGACACTCAGTTTCCGATGAGTCACGGCCATGGCCACGGTGGCCCCATTCAGATCGGCCCCACCGCATCACGCGTCGTCATCGGGTTGCTCGTCGTCATCGGCATGGTCGTCGTCGCGGCAGCTGTCGCACTGTGGCCGGACAAGAACACCATTCCCGTCCCACTCCCCTTCCAGAATGCCGACGGCAGCTCGGTGGAAACCGAGGCGGGCACCGTCACGATGCAGGATCTCGGTGACTGCGGAAGTTCCTCTGCCGGAAGGGTATTCGTCGGTGCCCCGCAACCGCCGCCTACCTCCGCCTACCAGTGCCAGCGAAGTATCGTCGATATCGAATCCGGGCCGAATGCCGGAACGAAGACATTGCTCGAGGTCATTCCGGGCGCCGGTCAGCCGGACCTTCGCGTGGGTGACCACATTCGGCTGGTGCGTCAGACCGACCCGAACGGAAACACGCAGTACTCCTTCGAAGACTATTCGCGTGGGCTCCCGCTGGCGTTGATCGTCATCGCGTTCGCCGTCGTCATCATCGCAGTCGCACGGTGGAGAGGGCTGCGCGCACTCGTCGGCCTGGTGATCGCCTTCGGCGTAGTCGTCGGGTTTCTCCTACCCGCTCTGCTCGACGGCAAGCCTGCGATACCGGTTGCGCTGGTCGCCGGGGCGGTGATCTTGTACGCGGTTCTCTATCTGGCGCACGGGGTCTCACTCAAGACCAGTTCTGCTTTGCTCGGCACCCTTGCCGCCATGGTGCTCGCCGCGGTTCTCTCCTACCTCTGCATTGAACTGACACACCTCACCGGTTTGTCTGAAGAGCAGAACACCAATGTTCAGACCTATATCGAGCACATAGACATCACCGGCCTGCTGCTGGCGGGCTTCATCATCGGCTCGCTCGGCGTTCTCAACGACGTCACCATCACCCAGGCATCCTCGGCATTCGAGTTGGCCGAACTCGACAAGCATGCGTCCCGTCGAAAAGTCTTCGGCGGTGCGATGCGGGTCGGACGTGATCACATCGCCAGCACGGTCTACACCTTGGTTCTCGCGTACGCGGGTGGGGCGCTGCCACTGCTACTGCTCTTCAGCGTCAGCGGGCGCCCACTTCAGGACGTCCTGGTCGGTGACGCCGTCGCAATCGAGATCGTAAGGTCCGCTGTCGGCGGAATAGCCCTGGCGCTTTCGGTTCCACTCACCACTGCCATCGCCGTGATTCTCGCCCGTCCGCCCGGTAGCGCGGTCAAGGTCGGCCCCACGTCAGGTGGCCGACACTCCAAACGCTGAAAGCGAGCCTCAGAGTCCGGGAATCGGTGGGAGAACCGGCAACAGAATCGGCGGAAGCCCCGGGATGTAGATCGCCGGCGGTGGCGGCGCGGGCGCGGGCGCGGGCGGCACGTAAGTGTCCTGCACGACTGGCGGAGCCTCGACGACCGGAGGGGCTTCCTCCGTCGTCGTCGGGGGCGGGGTCGTTGTGGTCGTAGGCGGCGGGGTAGTCGTGGTCGTCGGTGCCGTCGTGGTCACCTCGGTTGCCACGGGTCCGGCGTCCTCGGAATCGAAGACCTTTCCTCCGTAGCCCAATCCCAGCCCCACGATCACGATCGCCGCGATCACACCGGCGCCGAGGCCCGCGAACCGTAGCGGGTTTCTCGGCTCTTTGGATGTCGATTCAACGGGTTGTGTCCCGGCGAGCCAGGACGGGTGTGCGGTTCCTGCCCCGGGTCCCTCGCCTTCGTACATCGCCGAGTACGCCTGGGCGTCAACCATCACGGCCTCGGTGTCTGCGTCACGTTCTGTGCCGAATCCGTCCGTGGCCTGGTCGCTGTCGGCGACCACGAGATCTGCGGCCGGATCGAATCGTTGCTCGTGTCGGTTCGGTCGCGGCTGAGGCAGTTCCGCCGCGTAAGGGCTCGGCACCTGTTCTTGCGGAACGGACTTCGTGCCGGAAGTGACTTCGGACAAGGCATTCGGCCGCTCCGATTCCGCGAGCGTTGCGACCCCTCCGTGGCTGAACGCCTGAACCGGAACGGGTACCTCCGCCGGGGTGTGGATCGGATACGGCGCAAAGATCGGCGCTACAGCCGGAACCTGAACCGGGGCAGATACCGCGCGCGCCGATGGCGTCATCGACGACTCCGCGATCAGCGCAGCGCCTTGAGCGGTCACGAGTTCCGGCTGCTCGGGCGCGATGAGGGGGCACTCCAGCCACGCGGCGAGGGTCGCCCGCACGATCGGAATGCGTGCACCGCCACCGATCAGGAGAATCGCGTCGGGGTTACGGCCGGACGTTGCGATGACCTCTCGTATCTCGCGTGCGAAGGCCTCCACCGACGTGACGACCAACGAATCGAAAACTTCCCGCGACAGCAGGAGAAGCCCGCCGGGGCCGGGCAGGCACACCGCACTTCGTGAGGACAGCTGTTCCTTCGCGAGTCGGCATCGCGCCTGCAGTTCGGCATCGCCGCCCGGGTCGGCCGGCGTAGTTATACGGCGACGCACGGTCTGATCCGAGTAGACGAGCTCGTCGAAGTGATCTCCACTGACCCGCGTCGACCGGGCGGTGACGACGGTAGACCGCATCTGCCTGTCCACAATGCTGATCGTCGATCCAGAACTACCGATGTCGACGACGACGAGTGTGCTCTGATCGGTCAACGCACCGAACTCCTCGAGCATTCGAAGCGTCGCGACTACTTCGGGAACCAGCTCGAAGTTGTCGATGCCTTTCTGTTCGAACGCTGTTTGGAGTGCTCCGGCCTGCGCTTGATCCCGGTAAGCGACGACCGTATTGCTGCCGAGGTCGGCATTCTCGGTCAAGGCCACGCCGGTTGCCTCCGCTGCGACTTCCTCGGGAATCTCGCGGCCTCGATCGACCGCTCTGGATCGGAACACCGGACCACTGTGGTCGGGCGTCCCCGGGCGCGCCAAACGCACAGCGCTGGCTCCCACCGTCACACCCAAAACCAAGTTCATGATCCACCTTCGTCGACCGTCGACGGGTTCCGTCACCAGACCCCGTCATTCCCCGGCCGGAAGTCTACCCACTGGGCATGGTCTGCGAGGTTCGCGCATCTCACCTAAGGCCTTCTCGCAGCTATTTTTTCGCTACCTGGACGTTCGACCTACCGCCCCAATCCGCGATAGTTCCAACCGGCGGCGCGCCACAGGTCCGGATCGAGGCAATTTCTGGCGTCAACGATCACCCGCCGCCGAACGAGTGGTTCCAAATCGGCGGGCATCAGTGAGGCGAACTCGTCCCATTCAGTGGCGATCAAGACCACATCAGCATTCCTGCAAGCTTCTGACGTGGAGGTTGCGTAGTGAAGGGTGGGAAACAGTCGGCGAGAATTATCCATTGCCTTCGGATCGAAAACGGTGACCGCCGCCCCGTGCAACTGCATCATTCCCGCAACGTTGAGCGCAGGCGAATCGCGTACATCGTCGGATTCGGGCTTGAACGCGGCTCCCAGCACCGACACGTTAGCTCCCAGCAAACTGCCATCGCAGGCTGCCGTCACCAGTTCCACAGCTTTTGTCCGTCGTCGCATGTTGATGCTGTCGACCTCGCGGAGGAAGTACAGCGCCTGGTCGACACCCAACTCCCCGGCGCGTGCCATGAACGCCCGAATGTCCTTCGGCAGGCAACCACCGCCGAACCCCAAGCCCGCATTGAGGAATCGTCTACCGATCCGAGCGTCGTACCCGAGAGCGTCGGCCAACATCGTGACGTCGGCGCCGGTCGCCTCGCACACCTCCGCAATCGCATTGATGAAGGACACCTTGGTCGCGAGAAACGCGTTCGCAGATCCCTTGACCAACTCGGACGTCGCCAGATCGGTCACGAGGAACGGCACCCCCGCGCCCAGTATCTCGGCATACACCTCGCGAAGAACGCCTTCGGCGTTTCCCGGCCGGTCACGATCGATCCCCAGAACCAACCGGTCAGGGCTCAAGGTGTCCGCGATCGCGTGTCCTTCACGCAGGAACTCCGGATTCCAGGCCACCTCTACCGAGCCACCCGCCGGCGCAGTCGCTCGGAGTCGCTCGCCGAGAGCCGCTGCCGTGCCTACCGGCACCGTCGACTTCCCGACTATCAGCGAAGGCTTTCGCAACAACGGCGCCAACATGTCGATCACCGAATGAACATGACTCAGATCTGCGGCGTACTCCCCCTTCTTCTGGGGCGTCCCCACACCGACGAAATGGATGTCCGCAAAATCCGCGGCATCGGAGTAGGAAGTCGTGAACTGCAGCCGACCCGACGCCAGATTCTTCTCCAGCATGTCGGTCAGACCCGGCTCGAAGAACGGGACCTCCCCACGAGACAACTTGTCGACCTTGGACTGGTCGATGTCGACTCCCAGCACGTCGTGGCCAAGTTCGGCCATACACACTGCGTGGGTCGCCCCCAGGTATCCCGTTCCGAACACGGTCATCTTCATGTGTTGTTGGTATGCGTCCGAACTTTCCGAAACGCGTACGCCAGGTGGGCGCGAAACCAACATCGGGCGTACGACGAGTGCGTCGCGTGTGCAACCTATGCTTCTGCCATGCACGTTCTCTTCGTTTGTACGGGAAACATCTGCCGATCACCCACGGGCGAACGCCTTGCACGTGCTTATGCCGCCGAAGCCGGGGTCACCGGATTCACCGCCTCGAGTGCCGGAACCCGGGCGATGGTCGGACACCCGATCGAGCCAACTGCTGCGAGGGTTCTCGCGGGGCTCGGCGGCGACCCCACGGAGTTTCAAGCCCGACGCATGACAGCAGCGCTGGCGTCGGACGCCGACCTCATTCTCACGATGACCGAAAGTCAGCGAGACAAAGTCCTGGCGATGGCTCCGGCGCGGCTCAAGCGCACGTTCACACTTCGAGAAGCCGCACGGTTGGGCTCGCTCGCAGATGCAGGAACTGTCGAGGACCTCGCCGCCGCCAGACCCCGATTTCGTGCCACCGAACCCGAGGACGTCATGGATCCGATGGGTAAGGAAGAGAACGTGTTTCACGAGATCGGACTTGAGATCGCCGATCTCCTCGGCCCGCTGCTCAGCCGACTTCACTTCGGTGAGCGTTGAGCGCGGGCACCGCGGTCAACTGCGGTAGCGACTTGTCCGACTCGTAGTAGTAGCTGTACTCGTACGCATTGCGTCCGCGAGACGGCGTCATCGTGATGACCGTGCCCAGGACGTGCGCACCCACACTCTGTAGGTTTCCGACCGCGCGCGCCAGTTGATCGCACTTCGTGGAGCCGTGTCGGGCGATCACCAGTGCACCGTCCGACATCGCGGCCAGGACCGCGGCATCCGTGACGGGTAGCAACGGCGAGGCGTCGATGATGACGTAGTCGTATCGCGCCCGCAGTTCCTCGAGAACATGTTTGGCCGTGTCCGTGCCGAGTAGTTCGCTCGGGTTCGGCGGGATCGGTCCGGAGGCGAGCACTGTCAGCCCGTCGAACTCAGTCGGCTGAAGCACATCGTCCAGCGTCGCTTGATCGGAGAGCACCGAACTGACGCCGACACTTCCAAGCAATCCCAAATACTTCGATACTCGCGGGTTCCGGAGGTCGCCTTCCATCAGGCACACTGATTTGCCGGCCTCCGCCAAGACGAGAGCGATGTTCACGGCCGTGGTCGTCTTACCTTCGGAGGGAAGCGAACTCGTGACGACGATGACACGCGGTGGATGGTCCACCTCGAGGAACTGAAGGTTGGTGCGCAATTCACGGAAGGCTTCGGCACTCACGGAACTTCCGTCACTGAAAGCGATCGCGTGATTGACTTCGACGTCCTTGTCGAACGGGATCGTGCCCACCATCGCCGAACCCGCGATCTCTTCTACAGTTCGACGATCTTTCACCGTGTTGTCGAGTCGATCACGAATCAACGCAAGCGCGATCCCCATAACCAGTCCCGCCACTGCGCCGAGCGCGAGGTTGCGCGAAGTCTTGGGTGACACCGGAACAGTCGGCTGTTGAGCCTGCTGTTCGACGACCACACGTGCAGGCGGTGTTCCGCCGTTCTCGGGTGTCTCCAGTTCCTTTGCCAATGCCACGAATTCGGATGAGAGAGTGTTCGTGATCTCGCGTGCGAGTTCCGGTGACGCGTCCTTGACTGCGAGGTCGATCAACACAGTGTCGGGCGCCGACGTGGCAGTGACCTTGGAGGCCAACTCGTCAGCCGACATCCCGCCGACCACCCTCGGTCCCAGTTCGTCGATCGTCCGCTGTGCGAGTGTTCGGCCGGTCAGGAGTTTTGTATAGGACAGAACTCGCTGCTGTGAAAGTTGACTGCCCTGCAGTGCCTCGTTGACCGAGGTACCCGCCGACGTCGAAACGAACAACCGGCTCGAGGCCTGGTAGATCGGTGTCGAAAGAAGAGAAGCGCCAAGGGCTCCGAGGATTCCGAGGACGGTTACAGCAGCCGGTGTGGGCACGGACATCGGCCCAGAACTCGTTCAAGCTGTGTCGCAACTGGATAGCACCAAGGTATCTGCCGTCTCGAACGATCCATCAGTCGGCGGCAGGGTCAATATCGCGTCCCGGTACTGCACTAGACTGCGCCAGCAACTCTCACACCAACTGCCCGAACCCATCGCGGGATGCAAGGTCGAGCCTGAGACCGTGCGCAACCCACAACGCCGAACCGGGCTGATCCACCTATGGGCCCGCCCCACTCGTCGCACGACTCAGCCAGGACGCCCACAAGGACTCGTACGCAACCAATTCGACGGCTATAGCAGCGATGTTCGATGTCATAGCGGCACTGGTCAAGCAGGGACAGCTCAGACCGCAGCGTCACATCCCGCATGCCCGTGCCTACCCAATTACTGCGACGGCCGATGAACCCGTATTCCGCACTGCGCGTCGCAGACTCAGAGGACCCGACTAGAGAATTGCGTCCGATTCACCACATACAGAAGGGCCCTCGAGCATTGCTCGAGGGCCCTGTGAGGCGTCGGGATTTAACGTACGACCAGGTCAGATGACTGTCGACGTGACCTTTCGTTCGCCGACTGGATTGCTGTCCACGGACCCTTCCACGGCCACGTCAGCGACAACCGGATCGGAATCGTAGTAGTACTTGTACTCGTAGACACCACGACCGTTCAGCGGGGTCATCGTGATGACAGTACCGAGAATCGTCGCGCCCACACTGTGGAGATTGCCGACCGCCCTGCTCAGCTGTTCCCTCTTCGTCGTGCCGTGACGAGCAATCACTAGCGCACCGTCCGCCAGCGCTGAAAGAACTGCAGCATCCGTAACCGGAAGCAACGGCGAGGCGTCGATGATGACGTAGTCGAACCTTCTGCGGAGATCGGTAAAGACCGCATGGGCAGTGTCAGTGCCCAGAAGTTCGCTCGGGTTCGGGGGAATCGGACCTGAGGCAAGAACCGTCAGGTCAGCATTGCTCGTGACTTGAAGTACGTCGTCGAGATCTGCTTGCCCGGCCAGGACCGAGCTCAGACCAACGCTTCCGATAAGTCCCAGATACTTCGAAACGCGAGGCTTACGGAGGTCACCTTCGACGAGACACACCTTCTTGCCTGCCTCGGCCAACACGAGTGCGATGTTCACCGCAGTCGTGGTCTTTCCCTCGGAGGGAAGAGAACTCGTAACGACGATGACACTCGGTGGGCGATCCACGGCCAGGAACTGCAGATTGGTTCGCAGCTCGCGGTACGCCTCGGCACTTGCGGAGTTGCCCTCGTGGAAGTTGATCGCTTGATGAACTTCGCGTTCCTTGTCGAACGGAATTGTTCCCACCATCGCCGCGCCGGCGATGTCTTCGACCACCTTGCGCTCTTTGACGGTGTTGTCCAGGCGATCACGCACCACAGCCAACCCGATCCCCAGCAGAAGCCCGATCGCGGCACCGAGCGCCACGTTCCGCGAAGTCTTCGGCGACACCGGTTCCGCGGGAGTTTGTGCTCGCTGTTCGACAACGACGCGCGCAGGTGCTGTGCCACCATTTGCGGGCGTACCCAGATCTTTGACCATCACGACAAACTCGTCCGAGAGCGCATTTGCGATTTCACGTGCCAGTTCAGGCGACGCATCTTGCACGCTCAAATCGAGCAGTACTGTATCCGGCGCCGATGTGGCGGTCACCTTGGACGAAATCTCCGCAGCGGAAAGCCCGCCGAGTCGATCGGGCCCGACTGAATCGATCGTTCTCTGTGCCAGTGTCTCGCCGGTAAGGAGCTTGGCGTAGGAAGTGACCAACTGCTGTGAGAGCTGGTTACCTTGGTAAGCCTCGTTCACGGTTGTTCCGGTAGAAGTCGACACGAACAGGCGCGTGGAAGCCTGGTAGATCGGCGTGGCAATCAACGAGGCGCCCAATGCGCCCAAGATCACGACCACAGTGACGACAGCGACTATCTTCCACCGTGCCTGCAAAATCTTCAGGTAGTCCCGTACATCCATCGTCGAATCTCCTTCGGCTCGAACACGTATCACGTCTTCGAGTAGTAATCGACAGCCGCTGTCGAGCCGCTGCACTCAATGCAGGCTGAACGAGGCAGCCAATCTTCTATCGCGTGTCCCTGCGTCACAGCGCGAGGTATTTGCCGAAACAGCCAGGGGGGAGAGGCCTTCACGGCATCTCACACATCTCACTTCCTGGCCGATGCATGATCGGGAAGTGGCGAACACGCGACACTGACAAACCCGCGACACTGACATCGGGCCCACTCACACATCGCGCAGAGCAGACACAACGTGCAGCCAGGCTGAACTCTACTGCGTCATTGGTCTTTTCACCACCGCAACGGAGCCTCGAAACTTCCTAGACATCGTCAGTCGACTGTGCCGACCATGAAAGGGTCACATACCACCGCGGGCCGTAGGACCAACGTCCGTCGACGACCAACTACGCAACTTGCCGCCGGAAGTTGATGCATACCAACCGAACAAGGCAACATGCCCCTCACCCTGTGATGCACGAGCGGCTATCCCAGCATCTCCCCCGGCCACAGCTCGCTCGCTGACGGACTTTGGTCCCGGGCACACGGCCACTTCCCCTCGATGCCTACAACACCCACCCTCCGTGAAGGTTTCACCGGTTTACGGCCTTCCGAGACCTCGGTAGGTCCACCCTGCGTCGCGCCAGGTGGTCGGTTCCAGACAGTTACGTCCGTCGATGATGACCTTCTTGCGGACGACAGGTTCGAGGTCCGACGGCAACAACTTTCGAAACTCGGCCCACTCGGTCAGAACCAAGACGACATCAGCGCCTGCACACGCTTCAAGTGCGCTCGAAGTGTAAGTGAGGGTGGGGAACAACGCCTTCGAGTTTCCCATCGCCTTCGGGTCATAGACATTGACGGCAGCGCCTTGCAGCTGAATCTGCCCGGCAACGTTCAGCGCAGGTGAGTCGCGCACGTCGTCGGAGTCAGGCTTGAAGGCTGCACCGAGAACCGCCACATTGGCTCCGAGTAGAGAACCACACGCTTCTCGAGCCAGTTCGACCATCCGAGTACGACGACGCATGTTGATATTGTCGACTTCGCGTAGGAATGTGAGTGCTTGATCTGCTCCCAGCTCACCAGCACGTGCCATGAAAGCACGGATGTCCTTCGGTAAGCAGCCCCCACCGAAACCGATTCCGGCGTTGAGGAATCGCCTACCAATTCTCTCGTCATGGCCGATGGCATCGGCAAGAACGGTCACATCCGCACCTGAAGCCTCGCACACCTCCGAGATCGCATTGATGAACGAGATCTTCGTTGCCAGAAATGCATTGGCTGATGCTTTGACCAACTCCGAAGTCGCAAGGTCGGTCACAACAAAGGGAATACCTTCGTTCAAGAGTTGCTCGTACACTTCACGCGCAATCGATTCCGCACGTCCGGGTCGATTGCGGTCGACCCCGAGCACAAGCCGGTCCGGGTGAAGCGTGTCTTTCACCGCGTAGCCTTCCCGGAGAAATTCCGGGTTCCACGCCACCTCCACGTCTTGTCCGGCAGGCGCCAGTTCCCGTGCCCGCGCACCCAATCGCTCTGCTGTACCGACTGGCACAGTTGATTTCCCGAAGATTACGGTCGGCCTGGTCAAGAGGGGTGCGAGTGTCTCGATCACCGAATCGACAAAACGCATGTCGGCCGCGAACTCCCCCTTCTTCTGCGGCGTACCGACGCCGAGGAAGTGGATGTCGGCGAACTCTGCGGCCTCCTCGTAGGAAGCCGTGAATCGAAGACGTCCCGCGGCTATGTTGCGGCGCAGTACTTCCTCGAGTCCCGGTTCGTAGAAAGGAACCTCCCCAGCTTCGAGCATAGCGAGCTTGTTCGGATCAACATCCACCCCGAGAACCTCGTGACCCAACTCGGCCATGCAAGCTGCGTGTGTCGCCCCGAGGTAGCCTGTGCCGAATACCGCAATACGAGAAGTCATAACGATGTCTGCCTGTCGAAGTCGAGTTTACGTCGAATAATGCTGTAGTACTTCATGTCCTGATCGAATCGACGTTCTGTCGATACCACTCCACGGTCGATGCGATCCCCGCACGAAGATCAATCCTGGGCTGCCACCCCAAATCTCGAAGCTTCCCGATGTCAAGCAACTTCCGCGGCGTCCCGTCAGGTTTCGAATGATCCCATTCGATCTCGCCGTCGAACCCGATCTCGTCCGCCACGATCGCAGAGATCTCCGCGATGCTCTGGTCCTCGCCTGTACCAACATTGACGTGTTCTGCTCCGTCATAGTGGTCGAGCAAATGAAGGCAGGCATCCGCCATGTCGTCGACGTGGAGAAACTCGCGCCTCGGCGTCCCGCTGCCCCAGTTCACGACTGAAGCAGCTCCATCACGGCGCGCGTCGTCGAAGCGTCTGATGAGGGCTGGCAGCACATGAGAGCCCTTGGCAGAGAAGTTGTCACCCGGGCCGTAGAGATTGGTCGGCATCGCGGCGATCCACGGACGCCCGAACTGCTTTCGAACAGCCTGTACCTGCAGGATTCCCGCGATCTTGGCGATGGCATATGCATCGTTCGTCGGTTCCAAATGACCGGTCAGCAAATATTCTTCGCGAATCGGTTGAGGAGCGAATTTCGGGTAGATGCAGGATGATCCGAGGAACAGCAGGCGATCTACGTCGAACTCGGCCGCCGCGTCCATCACGTTCACCTGGATGCGAAGGTTGTCGGAGATGAAGTCCACCGGCAGTGTGCTGTTCGCCAGTATCCCGCCCACCTTGGCTGCCGCGAGGACCACGTTCTTCGGCCTCTCGGCGGCGAAGAACTCGAACACGGCACCGCGGTCGCGAAGATCGAGTTCGGCGGACGTGCGACCGACAAGGCGATTGAAACCGTCGGCCTCCAAACGACGCCAGATCGCTGAACCCACGAGTCCACGATGGCCCGCGACGTACACCGCATCGTTCCGATCGAGGGACTTCTGCGCGTACTCCCCCGTCATCGAGCGTGCTCCCAATCCACCAGGTTCGGGCGGTCGATCCAGGGCTTGCCCTCACACTTCAGAGCCTCGATGTCCGCATCGACCATGATTCGAGCCAGCTCGGGAGTATGTACAGTCGCCTTCCAGCCGAGCTTCTGCTCCGCCTTACCTGCATCTCCGATCAACGCATCTACTTCCGTCGGCCGCAGATAGCGCTCGTCGAAGCGCACATGATCTTCCCAGTTCAAACCGGCGTGCTCGAAGGCCACCGTCAGGAAATCCTTGACCGAGTAGTTACCGCCTGTCGCGAGCACGTAATCGTCCGGCTCGTCGGCCTGAAGCATCCTCCACATTCCCTCCACGTACTCCGGCGCGTAACCCCAGTCGCGGATTGCATCGAGATTACCCATGTACAAATCGTTTTCCAGGCCGGCCTTGATCCGCGCCACCGCTCGCGTGATCTTGCGAGTTACGAATGTTTCGCCTCGCCGCGGAGATTCGTGGTTGAACAGAATTCCGTTCACGGCAAAGATCCCGTACGCCTCGCGGTAGTTCTTGGTGATCCAGTACGAGTACACCTTCGCCGCACCGTACGGCGATCGCGGATAGAAGGGAGTCTGCTCGTCCTGCGGAGGCGGTGTCGCACCGAACATCTCGGAACTGGACGCCTGGTAGAACCTGCATTCGAGACCAGCCATCCGGACTGCTTCGAGCAACCTGATCGACCCGATTCCCGTCGTGTCTCCGGTATGTTCGGGCTCGTCGAAACTTACCCGTACATGTGACTGCGCTGCGAGGTTGTAGACCTCGTCCGGGCGTATCTGTGCGAGAAGAGTGACCAAACGCGCCCCGTCGCTGAGATCTCCGTAATGAAGGAACAGTTTTGCATCCGGCGTGTGGGGATCCACATACATGTGATCGATTCGAGCCGTATTGAACGTGGACGATCTACGAATAAGTCCGTGGACCTCGTATCCCTTGCTCAACAACAGCTCGGCCAGGTATGAACCGTCTTGGCCTGTAATTCCGGTAATCAGTGCACGTTTCACTTGAAACTCCGTCCTCGAAGCAGATACTTGTCTGCGAGTAGTCATCGGCCGAATTGTGTTGTGTGGGAGCAGCGAACCCACAACCAGAACTGAGAAACCCTCACGGCATTACTGCCTCCTTGATCCGCGATCTCAGATCCTCCAGTTCCGCGGCAGCGGAGTCCATTCCGCGAGAGATTCGGGTAGATTCGTCGTGCCCTAGATTCAAGCTGCCACCCGTCGCATCGTCCATCCAGGAGGCCTGCGGTGCGAGTACCGGTTCCAGCGAATCCCTCAGCTTCGGTACCGAACTACTACCCGACATCACCGGTATCGATCCGCCTCGAGCGCTCAGGATCAAAACATGGAGGCGGTCACTGACGGTTACGGCGGCGCGCTCGTACAGGGCGCGGACAGCCGACTCCTGTTGCCGATGGGTCGTGTCATCGTCCCATCCCACGTAGGGAATACCCAGCGTCGCAGCAACTTCGCGGTTGTGGCTGTCGTCCTCGACAACCTGGCAACAGGCCATCAAATCCAAACCATTTGCCGAGAACTGACTTTGGATCGACCGAAGGGACGCGTAGTTCACCGGTCGGTCATGCCGAAGTGAAAGCAAGGCTATTTCTCGGCGCGCAGATTCTCGGCCAGCAGACTTCGCTCCGTCGGATACACCGGCCCCGAACGCGAGATCGGGATAGAACCGACTCTTACCTCGCAGGTACTCACACGTCCTTTTGTCACGTGCCGCGTAGACGTCGGCTACGCCGACGAGGATCTTCTCGGGTACTGCCGCCATTGGGCTTCGTACCTCGATCGACCGTCCCAAAACGAGGACTCGTGTACCGAACATGCGAAGCACCGCAAAGACTGTCACCAACAACGAGTGCTTGACGACGCTTGCTGCTGATGCCCCCAGAACCGCCGGCCCAGGTGCCATCACGATCACTGCCCGCTTTCGGCGCACTGTATCGGACAAAATCGCTCGCCAGAAGCTGATACCCGAATCCATCACCTCGTCGGTTGGTTCCCAATCGAAGGCATCGACGTACTCCGCGCTCATACTGCCCGAAAATACAACGGGTCTGAACCCCAGTTCACGCATGTAGTCGACTGCTGTTCGGCGTATCTCGATGTCACCCAGATTGCCCTGAGCTGCTGCGATACTCATGAAGAACCTACGCATGGGGATCCCTCCTCATTGCAACGACAACGACACAGGTCAGCAATGCGGTTTGAAGTACATAGCTGAGCGAGAGCGACCACCCCGCTCCGAGCGCCCCGTAACGGGGGGCAGCCAGCACGATTCCGACGAGGCAGATCAAGGTGCTCACAACCGTTATGTAGGAGACGATTTCAACTCTGCCCGTACCTTGCAGGATCGCATTCAATTGGGACGAGATCGCTGCGAAGATCAAACTGAAGCAGACGACCTGCATTACCGGTACCGCGTCTACGTACGCATCGCCCAAAATCGGTGGAACGAGTACAGGGATGACAGCTGCGATCACACCGAAGATCACCGCACTTGCGATGCATACGTACATCGCGGGTCGCAGAATGCCCTGGGTGATTCGCCCGGTCGTCGAGCGCGCCGCCGCAGGCATGAGAACTGCCGCAAACGATGTGGGAATCAGCCGCAACGGAGTGGTGATACGACTCGTCACGCCGTAGATTCCGGAGACGGCCGGTGACGTGACAAGTCCAACCAGCAGTACGTCGAAGTTGCGCGTCTGAGTAGCAACGGAATTCAACCAGAAGTGCGAGGACTTGCCGATGATCGACTTGTACGAGCGTCTCGATCTGACACGAGTGATCGCCGGTCCGAGCCGAATGGCCACGAAGACAGCGATCATCGAAGAGAACGCGAGGCCCACGGAATACCAGAACACTGCGTCGACTCCTGCGAGCCAAGCGGCCGCAACAAAAACGAGAGCAAGTGCTCGCCGGAGGAGCAACGACACCGCGTTCTGCCAGGTATTCCCGTCAGCGAGTGGTAGCGAGAGCAGCGTCTCGACGTAATTGTCCAGAACAACCCAAGCTGTCAACGGCACTACGAACCAAAGCTTCGGCTCGAAGACCGCGGCTACCGCCGCGGTAAATGCCAGCAATGCGCCGACGGCCAGGTTGGCGCGGCGCGAGAACTCCAAGGTCGACGCGATGAGGGGTTCCTGGTCACCCAACGCACGGATCCGAACCAGAAATGGGGTGAACCCGAAGTTCAGAATGGTCTGAAGCACCAGTCCGACACCATAAGCCGCAGCGAAGATTCCAAAGCCGGACGGACCGGAGATACGCGCGAGTAGGACCATACTCAGTGCCTGAATCAACGCACCGACAAGACGTCCGCCGGCGATTCCCGTGAACTGAACCACCAAGGGGTTCGTCATCACCTTCATGTTCCACCACCCGGGCACTCGAACGAGTGCGGAACCCCGGCGCAGCGCGGTCGTGCGCCCTTCATGGTCGTCCGATCGACGAAACCGGGGCGCGGACGATCGAACTCGCCGGAACATCGGATGTAACAAGGCAATTTGCGCCGATAACCGAGTGGTCACCGACCGACGTGCCGCGGAGAATTGTGGACCTGGCCGCAATCCACACTCCGTTGCCGATGACGATCGGTCCGTTGTCGAACTCGAAAGTCCGTGACTGTCTGCTGTGACTGCCCGCGCACAAAAAGACGTCCTGCGAGACACAACTGTTCGACCCGATACTCACCGGTTCGAGATTGAGGATCCATGCTCCCTCACCCACCCAAGTGTTATCACCGATCGACAGTTTCCACGGCCAATGGATCTTCACGCCGTGCCGAATCAGGACTCCATCACCGATCTCAGCGCCGAACAGTCTGAGAATGGCAACTCGTATGCGTGCCGGCACGAACCAGGCCCGGAACAGTGGTGCCACCGCGAGCCAGGCGACCTGCACTGATGCCGGACGTCCCTTGTCGTATCCTGCCCCGGTGAATTCGCCGAGGGAGAGCTGCGGGTGTGTCATCGCGCTCGGGCTTGCGTCGGTCGAGTCGGCAAACTGTCTCGATTGATGAGTCCGTCGAAGAGGTCACCGAACGCGGTGGTGGCAGAGCCGGGAGACAAGGTTTCGTGCACGTACTCCCCCCCGTTTCGCGCGAGTTGAGCGGCACGGACGGGGTCGGAAACCAGCATCTCTATTTCACGTACCAATGCTTCCGGATTTCCGGCGTCAACACGTACTCCCGCCCCGGACAGGGCGATCTCCTCGCCGGAGGCACTGTCCGAAGATGTAGCCGCGACGACAGGTACCCCTGAAGCGAAATACGATGTAAGTTTGCTCGGAACGGCCATACTGCGAAGATCAGCCAACTCGTTGAGAAGTAATGCGTCCGCTGCTCGCAGCACATCGGTGAAGTCCTCGCCGCCAACAGGATCCATGAATTCGATCCCGGTGCATCCCTCGGACAGCTCTTCGAGATGGGCCCGCTGATTCCCATCCCCCATCAGCACGAATTTGATGTCGGACTGGCGCGGCCCAAGTAAATGCGCGGCGTTCACCACGTTCTCGAGCCCTTGCTTTGCACCCATATTGCCGGCATGCAGAACTATCTTCTGTTCCGGACCCCAACCCAATCGCTTTCGCGAATCTTCACGGGTGCAGGCAGACTGGGAGAGATCCAGGTGGGTCCAGTTCCTGATGACTGTGACGCTGCTCGAGTCGACTCCGAGGTTGTCCTGCGCATGCTTCGCGAACCGCGGGTGGATCACGACGACGTGATCGGACTTTCGCAAGATCCAGGATTCGGCTCGATCGACGAGAGACGACAGGCCTCCGCTCAGCTGACCGGTCTCGGACGCGCCCAGTCCGTAGAAGTCCTGCACCCACAGCACCACGGGTGTGCGCGATCGAAGGAGCCTGGTCCTGATGACAAATGCCGCCGAGGACAAAATTGTAGGACTTAAACACAGTATGAGGTCTGCTCGATGGAAGAGAGTCGCCCAGGTCGCCCTCAAAGCGAAACTTGCCTCCATCAGAATTCTTCGCAGGAAGCTGGGATTCCGGGGGATGTAATGACGAAGTCTTTGAACCGTCAGATTTTCTGACTGCTCTACGGAAGACAGACCTGAGAAGCCATCCATCTTTCGCCAGAATGGATAGTGCGGATACCCTGTCACTACCCTGACGTCAGCACCGGCATCCGCTATCGCATTTGCCAAACCCTCCGTGTACGGAGCGATACCGGTTGGCTCAGGAGAATAGTTGATTCCCACGATCAGGATTTTATTTCCCTGATTATCCATCGTGCTCATTTCCCTTTTCAGCTAACTCAGGACGGCAGTCCGTGCACAGCTTGCAGGTGTGCACTTCTCTGCGTGTCACTCTCGAATCGTTCGGCGACTTTCCGTGCCGGAACTCCGACATTCACCGAGAAACTCTCGACGTCGTTCGTCACGACCGAACCGGCTCCGATAACCGCACCGTCACCGATCTTCACACCGCTCAATATCACCGAACAGGCGCCTATCCATACGTCTGTTCCAATTTCGACAGAATCGCGTGCACCAGGCTGACGGTCCCCCACCCACGTCGACGCGAGCATCGGAATACCCACCTCGTCGATCGCGTGGTCTTCGCGCCCCACGATGTAGACGTTCATTCCGATCATGACGTGGGATCCGATGGAGCCGTCTACCTGAATAACGGTTCGGGGTCCGACGCTGACATTATCGCCGATATTCAGCCGGTGAGGCGCACTGATGATGGCTCCACGGCCGGCGTTGAAGTCGCGCCCTACTGAAACATTCCCGTTCGATATTGCGAGTCCATTCATTATTCCGCGAAGGGCTCGCCTGACACCTGACGGTAGGCGTGATCGGTTGCTCATCGTACGACCATCTCCTTGGGCCATCCCTCATTGTCGAATTCGACGACCTGACCGCGCAACGCAGCAGAGATCCCCGATGCCATGGTTTCGGCGGAATAGAGATCCCCTACCTTCGCTGAAACTTTCTCCGCTGGAACGGGATTGGAGACAAGATGCAAGAAGTAGTCTCGCAGCGCCGCAGCCAGCGACTCCTCGGTCGTCGGTGAGTAACTATGCATAGGACCGACAGCAGCAAGCTCGATCTCGGGGGCGTGCGGGGCGTCCTCGGGGTACAGCATCGGGACTCCGAATCCCAAACTCTGAGTGACACTCAACCCGACGTATCCGGGAGAGATCGACATGATTGAGCGTGCGTAGATTTCAGCAAGTTCGATCGGGCTTTCAATGCGTCCGTGTACCACAACGGACTCTTCCAGACCTAAATCGAGAATTTGCCGTTCTATCGTTTCCACCGCATTGCCGAAACCCACGATTTCCAACACGGCACCCTCGTCGACGAGGCCTGATTGGTGGAAAGCCGGAACCAATTGATCGACGTTCTTCTCGGCAACCAATCGGCCGACATAGACAATTGATTTACGCGATTCACCGGTGTTACCAGCGTTAATGTCAGCGCGTTTGTACAAAGAATTGGGTGCAACCCAAACTGGTTGGCCTGGAACCTCGAGCTTGGCTGGGACCACACTGGCGTACCCGTAAAGAATGGTCCCCTGAGACAAGCGGCGCATCGTTCTCCGAAGGAAAGCCGTCTTCGACGAAGAACCTTGCCTGGGATGCAAATGGCCCCAAAGAAGAGTACGGCGACGCGCTATTCGTCGAAGGACCAAAATACTCCACGATGTGAGACTACGGGGGTTCAAATCCAGGATGGTCACGGACGCTGAAAGCGGATTTTTCCAAGAACCCACCTGAAGAAGAACCTTGTCACCGAAGATTCCGATCCGTCGAACGCGGTCGTAGAAATCCGTGTCGATGCCAGTTCGTACCGTGGAATCCAACCCGTAGTCCGAAGCCAGAATATCGAGATTTCCTTCCTCCATCTCACGCAACACCTCGATGCACGGATTCCGATACGTTGGAATCACCGCCAGATACATCGAGTATTTTTTTGATGACATCGAGCCTGCTCCCCCAAAGTTCTCATCGAGCACCACCGATTGGCCAGTGTGCATTGCGCAGTTCCCTTACTTCGGATCCCAGGCAGGGTTCGCCGGGAATGGCGAATCGGATTCGCGATACGAATACGAAAGACTGACTGACTGACTGAACGGATCAGTATGCGCCGTCACTCGCCATTACGGCTTTGAGCGTCTTCACGACGATCATCACGTCCCCGACCATCGACCAGTTGTCGACATAGGACAGATCCAGCCGAACGGTTTCTTCCCACGAAAGATCCGAGCGCCCGCTCACCTGCCACAAACCGGTGATACCCGGTTTGACCAGCAGTCGCCTTTTCACGGCCCCGTCGTATGCCTCTACCTCACGCCTCAACGGCGGTCTCGGACCAACTACGCTCATCTCGCGCCGGAGCACATTGACGAACTGAGGCAACTCGTCAATCGAAAACTTTCGAATGACGCGCCCCACCTTGGTAACCCGAGGATCGTCACGCATCTTGAACAGGACACCGGCGCCCTCGTTATCCGACAGCAGGCTGTCGACCTGCGTATCTGCGTTCTGAACCATCGATCGGAACTTCAGCATCGGAAAGGGAACCCCGTCCAATCCCATTCGCTCCGACCGATAGAGCACAGGACCCCGACTGGTGAACTTGACTGCCAACGCCGTCACGATCAAAACGGGACTGATCAAAATGAGAATTACAGATGCGAAAACGACGTCGAAGGCTGTCTTGGCGAACCGTTGAGCACCGTGGTATCGCGGACGTTCGACGTGAATCAGTGGAAGGCCCGCCACCGGCCGCATCGACAGTCGCGGACCGGAAACATCCAGGATTCCCGGTGCCACAACAAGATCGACGTCCTTACACTCCAGATCCCAGGCCAGTTTCCGCATACCGTCGTAGCCGAGGTGTTCCGTCGCCGTAACCGCCACCGCATCGGCTCCGACCAAGTCGAGTGCGTCGGTCACATCGTGCTCGTCCCCGAGGACCGGTATTTCGTTGCCGTCGACCACGATGACTCTGTCGCGACGACCTAGTTGACTGGGTTGGCAGACGCCCACGACCCGGTACCCGTCACCGGGAGCTCGTTCGAAGGTTTGGGCCATTTTCTTGACTGCAACCGGGCTTCCAACGACTAAGACGGACGTCTGGAAATCGCCGCGCGAGCGCTTCCTCGCAATCACCTTTCGCCAGATCCAGCGGCTCGCCATCAGCGCGGTCAGACCGACAGGAAATGCGAAGGCCAGATAGAGCCGCGCGATGTCCAACTGCAACAGCAAGCTGACAATCGCAATGAGTCCGAAGAGGCGAACTGTCGCGACGAAGATTCGTCTGTACTCTTCGGGTCCGCTGCCGATCACACGAATCGAGCGAGTGCGAAAGATCCCCAACGACGATAACCACATCGCCGCCAATGCAATTGACACACCGGTGTAGCTGAGTTGCCCGAGGATTCCGGGGCTCACTGCGCGGCTGTCTCCACCGAATCGCAGCCATTGAGCCAGGAAAACCGTCGCCACGATGATCACCGAATCGCCCAGGAACAGCCTTCTGCGGTACGCCGTTTCCCATTCCCTCCGAGAAGTCGATCCGCGGCGGAGGTCGGGCACTGCGCGGGGAAGCGTGTGCTTGGTCTTGCCCAGTGTGGACACGTCGAGCGCCGTCACGTGATCAGTCCCTTCCTCATTCGTGGAATCCGTGTGTCGTTGAATCCGTGTGTCGTTGAATCCGTGTGTCGTTGACAGGTGTTGAGCGTGATTCACCAGATTTGAGCAATCCACTGGAACAGCAAATTGCTCGCTTCGATCCGAAGAGTGCAATTGTTCGAGAATCGGAACGCTCTCACGCTCCGAGTGGATTACATTTCAGCACTGTCCGCGCGCAGGATCAAACGCAAAGTCGCCCCAGTTCAGGCCTGTAGTCGCCCGCACCCCTACCTATTCCAATGTGGCCGCAACGCAAGCGCTTTGCCTCTCACCGTTCGGAGGCGGAGCGCCTGGAACAACAGAACGAAAGATCGATTCAGAGGCAACTATCGCGTTACTTCGACGAAAGTGCGGCAAAGCGAAGGACCTTACTCGTCAGTAGGCGGTTGCCACAGGGCAACGCATTACCGATACGGCCTGAATAGAGGATCATTTCCATTGGTAACCAACGCAATGACTTTCGCCGACATAAGGTGCCTGCGCCGTTGGGGACCTACGTCCCCGGCAGGGATCTTGGTCCCTATTGCCGATTCGATGTGCAATTCGAAGGCGAATAGCCCTACAGCCCTTGCTGATACAGGCTTCAACATCGAAACAAGATCAGGTCACTCGTCCAGTTCGCAACAAGCAAGCTCCGAAAAGAAAATTTTCCTTCGTCTCAATATGTGGGATTTCTGCCCCGCTTCGGCCGTTCCGCAGCGACCGGTGCTCGGATTCGCACCTTGTGATCGATCACGTAAGGTCGACCAAAGTCGGGTTCGCTGACACAACCTCGCTGCAGCCGACACAGCCGGAGTGGACGACCAGTTCGAATAGGACTACATATCTTGAAGATTCGCGACCTACGCACGCAGTCGGGAATTATCCCCCGCCTCACAGTACGTTGGCTGATGATTGCAGCCGCGACAATCTTTGCTTTCTGGCCCACCTGGACCAATTTGTGGAGGAGCACCGCGAGCGGTACCGCCATCGGATACGTTTTTGTCCTCCCTTTGCTCTGCCTGATAGCCGCCGTCGGAACAGATTTGCGACGCGGCCCGGACCTTCCGATCCACGACCGTGAGACGGACAAGATTGTCGGTGGTATCGGCTTACTTGTTTCTCTGGGTTTACAGGCACTCCTCATGCCACGTTTTGCCGAGAACTATGAATTGATGCATATCGATGTAATCGCGGCATGGGTATTTGTCTGGAGCGCAGCGGTTCTCATGTTCGGGCTGCGTCCGGTGAACCGCTACTGGGCAATCTGGGTTGTTCCGATCGTCCTGGCGCCGCTCATCTACCGCACGCTGGCGACCGAACTCGGCGGCACACGATTCGACTACAGCATCATCATGGTGCTGGTCGCCTCGGCCGCAACGACGATCGCCGTCAGTAGGACCTGGAGACGGGGATTCGCCGGGTTCGTCGCTTCGTCCGTCCTGGGTGCTGCCTTGGTCTACTACCTCTCGCGGCAGTACCCGACTGCACCCTTGTTCAGCGTCCAGCTGCTACCAGCAATAGGTAGTGCGTTACTGGTAGGCGGGTTCTTCTACCTGTACGAGCGACGTGGAAGGTCATGGAAGCCGTTCGAGCGTCCGCTCCGGAATCCCTCGACGTCAACCAGCAACTGGACGATCCTGGTGGTGTTCGCCGCGGCAATCGTGATGTTTTTTACGCCAGTGCCCACCACTCAGAGCGTTCCGGTCTCAGTAGGTCCGCCGGCGACTGCTGATCCACGCCTCATCGTCCCCGCCGGTTGGCGTGAGATCTCAACCGACGAATACGATTGGCCGAGAAAATACTTCGGTTCCACCTCGGCACTCACTCGCCAGACAATTCGTGCTGACACACCCAACCCTGCCTGGGACACCCAGATGCGACCACGCACCGTCCAAATGGACGTTGTTCAAGTGCGTCGCCCGTCTACTCTGTCTGTCTATCCGAGCAATACAACCTATGATCTCCAGAACGCACGTGTCAGCCCCACCGTACGAGTTGAGTTGACTCGTGGAGTTGTCGCGGAAATGTACACAGTTGTCGACGACTCCCTCCTACTCACCTGGAGCAACCTCAATTTCGTGTGGACACGCGGCGACGGTGCCGCACAACGCGTCACACTCTTGACAGTGGACAATCATGAACCGAATGCCTTGTTCCCCGAACCGAAACCATCGATGGCTTCGAATGGAAGCAACACCTTGGCAGTTCTACTCAGAGGCAGGATATCTACTGTCGACAGCGAATCTCAGTACAAGGATCTAGGTATGCTCCAGTCCCTCGGAAGGCTTGTCGTGGAGGCACAGAAGTGGTAGATCCCGATCTCTCGGTTGAGGACGAAAGCTCGGAAGAATTCAAACGAGTTGCACTTCACGATGCTGTGAACGGACTGCGTGAACGTAAACCGATTTCGTCGGCATCAGTTGCGTTCTATCCGTGGCAGCGCAACATCCTGTTCCTGATTCTCGTGATCACCGTTGTGTGTCTGGTCTTCTTCCTTACTCCCACGCTCATCGTTCTCACATTGGCATGCACGCTCGGGTACGTATGGGCGATGGTGGATCGCCTAGTGCTGTTCACACGAGGTCTGGATGCCTCCTCGATCGTGACGATCAGCGATCAGGAGGCAAGCTCGCTTTCCGATGAAGAACTACCGCACTACACAATCCTTGTGCCGGCGTACAACGAGCCGGAAGTAGTCGGAGACCTGATTTCCGCTATGCGTGCGATCGACTACCCCTCGAACAAATTGCAGGTGCTGTTGCTCCTCGAAGAGGATGACACCGTCACCATCGACGCGGCGACTGCCGCCGGAGTCGATGCCGTGGTGAGTATCTTGAAGGTCCCTGCTGCAGATCCGCGCACCAAACCCAAAGCCTGCAACTACGGATTGCACTTCTCTACGGGCGAGATAATCACCATCTACGACGCCGAGGACTCACCGGATCCGCTCCAGTTACGCCGTGTGGTGGCAACCTTCGCGAAGCTTCCATCGAATACCGCGTGCGTTCAGGCGAAACTCGCATTTCACAACGGGACTCAGAATTTGTTGACCGCGTGGTTCACGGCCGACTACGCCCTCTGGTTCAATTTCATCCTCCCAGGACTGATGCGCAGTCAGTCACCGATTCCCTTGGGAGGCACGTCCAATCACCTTCGACGAAGTGTGCTCGACGAGATCGGCGCCTGGGACCCCTTCAACGTCACGGAGGACGCAGATCTCGGAGTTCGCATCGCGGAGAGCGGCTACCGGACCGCTGTTCTGAACTCGACGACGCTGGAGGAGGCCAACAGCGACACGATCAACTGGATCCGACAACGCTCACGCTGGTACAAGGGTTACCTGCAGACTTGGTTGGTTCACATGCGTCAACCTGTGAAACTGTGGCGCGGACTCGGCACGGTCGGATTTCTACGCTTCACCATCTTGATGGCGGGGACACCCATTGTGGCGACACTGAACATGGCGTTCTGGCTGATCAGTCTGGGTTGGATTCTCGGCCAGCCCGAGGTCATCCACGACGTGTTTCCCAACTACGTCTATTTTCCCGCCCTCGTGTCACTCGTATTCGGTAACGCCGCAGTCCTTTACATGAACCTGGTGGCATGCCGAGAGACGCGAAATCCTATGCTGCTGATAGCTTGCCTGACCGCTCCGCTTTACTGGGTCTTGATGAGCATCGCAGCCATCAAAGGCACATATCAGTTGATACGCAACCCGTCTTACTGGGAGAAGACCTTCCATGGCTTGAACACGTAAGCTCAATTCCCGATCAACTCTTGTTGCGCGGGTGAGCTTTGAAGCTTGCGGTCCGATCACTGCCGGCCGAAAGACATGCAAACGCGAGTACGACCGGTAGCCAGTAGTACGCCTGCTCGAAAAATGCCGAGGTCAGTGCGAATGTCATCATCGCGACCAGCACGCCGGCCGCGGCGGCGTTCTTGCCGGACTTCATCGATCTGAACGCAACCAATGCCGTCGCGCAGATGATGAGTCCCACAGCCAGGGCAAGCACCACCCCGCCTTGGTACCAAGACCGTAGAAACACATTGTGGACGACTGTGACGTTGTCGAACGAGGCCGCATTGGCAGCGTTCAGACCCACCCCGGACAGCGGATGCGCGCGAATAGCATCCCAAGCGAATCCGTAAGTGTCGTTACGGATCTCGAGTGTGCTGACGGCTTTGGTCTGCCCTGTGACCTGAAGGTATCGATCGGCCGGCGTCTCCAGGTGCTTTCCGAACTCGGTGTAGGTGATTGCGACCCAGAAGAGAACAGAGGTGCCGACAAAACTCTTGACGATGGTGGTGATCTTCACTCGCGAAGAAATCGCCACGACGATCAATCCGATCGCGCATGCCGACAACGAACTCAAACTACCGGTTGCCAGCAGTCCCACCGCGTTCACAATCGATATCAGCACCAGAACGACCCGATTTCCTACCTTTCGCACTGCAGTCCCCAGGCACAGAATCAGCGCAAGTGAGGACATGATGCCCAGAACGTTCGGGTGACCTGCCAGACCTGGAGCACGACCGTTCACAACACCGAAACCGAAGACGGATGAACCGGCCAATTGGATAGCGGCGGCCAGAGCAGAAACCGATTGGCTTGCTATGAACGCAATGCATACACGCCTGACAAAACCCGGATCACGCCGGACATTGGCGACCATCACAAATATTCCGAGCCCGAGAACTATGAAAAGTTGGATTCCAACATAAAGATTTCCGCCGATATCATTGCCACGCGTCGCTGTTACTGTGGCGACGAGAGCGGCGTAGCCGGCGGTCAACCAGACGCCGACAAACTGCGGCCGAGCAACTCGTCCCAGCGCTACTGACGCCACGATGACCGCAAGCACTGCCATCGCCCACAACTGCGTGACGGCGCCGGGCAACGAGCGGTATATCGGAACTGCGATCGCGATCGCCATCCACACAGCGGTAGTCGGCGACAAAGGAATTCTGCCTGTTCGCCCTGCCGTCGAAGCGGCATCATTCCGAAGACCTTGAGGTCTGACTTGACTCGGCGTTGTCATTGAGTTCCTGCTTCCGACAATCGAATTTTTTGCATTTCACCCTCGATTTCACCCTTCGCCGACGCCGGGCTGAATAATCCCCGCTCAGCGCAGAAGTCATCCTCTGTCGGCAACGTCGCGTAACTGCAAATAAGCGAATCGTCGACGCAAAACTTTGCCACGACATGGCAGATATCCAATTGTCCTCGACTCGTGGCCGAAAGGAAGTGGCATATACGTCTCGGCTCAGGCAATATGACCGCTATGAGTGGTTTCTCCGCATGGGTCGAGAATCAACTGGAACTTCGCTCGTTCGGCGACATCCAGGAAGCTGCGCGTGCGCTGAAGATTCGACCTTCCGAGCTGAGTCGATGGCTGTCGGCTAAACGCCCTCCCACGCAGGACACGATGCGGACGGCATGTCAGGTCTTCGACGCTCCGATCATGGAGGTCCTCGTAGCCGCCGGTTATCTGACCTCTGAGGAAGCGGAGCCGGGGATGACTCCACCGTCGATCGTCGCGACGATTTCGACACAGTCCCTGGTGGACGAACTCACCCGACGCGGTATCGACCGACAAAGTGAATGAATCCGGGCTACCGACATTCACATACGCGCTAGCCGAACATGGTGCAGATTCTCGTGCACCAAAACATATTTCGACCTCAGCTGTCATGGACGGCATTATTCAGTACGTCAACTGCGGATCCGGCTGATCCAATCGTTCCTTGAGCCAGACTCGCAACTCCGGTCCGTACTCGGTGCGACTGAGCGCATGGTCGAGAGATGCTCGCAGAAAGCCTCCCGGGTTACCAAGATCGTGGCGGGTTCCGTGATGGACGACGACGTGAACCGGATGCCCCTCCGCGATCAACAGCGCTATCGCATCCGTCAGTTGTAGTTCGCCACCCTGCCCGGGTGAGATTCGTCTGAGCGCGTCGAACACGGCGCGATCGAGAAGGTATCGTCCGGCCGCGGCGAGAGTGGACGGAGCATCCTCAGGAGCCGGCTTCTCAACCATGCCGATGACGGCAAGTACATCGGGATCGCTGCCCTCCACAGGTGTTTGGACGTCGAATACTCCGTAGGCCCCAACACGATCGGGCGCGACGTCGAACGCGCACAGCACAGAACCACCACGCTCGGCACGTACCTTCGCCATCGCGTCGAGAATGCCGCAGGGGTGGACCAGATCGTCGGGAAGCAGCACCGCGAACGAGTCCTCGTCCGCATCCAGCACCGATTCGACCAGACCGACAGCGTGTCCCAATCCCAGCGGAGACTCTTGCACAACCGGCTCCACCGAGATCAGGCCCGGAGCCCGACGCACACGTTCGAGTAGATGGTGCTTCCCGCTGGCGGCGAGCTTGCCCTCGAGCACCAGGTCCTCGACGAAATGCCCGACGACCGATGCCTTGCCCGGCGCAGTGACGATCACCAGACGTTCCGCGCCTGCTTGCGCCGCTTCGCTGGCGACCAGCTCGATCCCGGGTGTATCGACCACGGGGAGCAACTCTTTCGGAACCGTCTTGGTGGCCGGGAGGAAACGAGTCCCCATTCCGGCAGCCGGAACCACAGCAGTCTTGAAAGGCCGTTCAGCGCACCCAGTCATCGTTCACCTCTCCGCTCACACGATGCTCCACACACTTACCGTTACGCGCATGCAGCGGTCGTCCCCTCATTTCGACGACCGAAAGCTCACATCGCATGTACAGCCTGCGCACAAGGTCTACCGGGCGGCCGATGCCGCCGCAAGTTGACTCGAACTCGGAATTCGTTGCGCGCGAGAGCTACACACCACCCCTCGATGTCACTTCCACGAGGGGCACGCCGCACTCCGCGCACTACCCGTTACCGCGGCGAACGGTTGTGATCGTATTTCGACGTTGACCACGGCGGGACGTAGCAACTGGCCAAAGAGACAGGTACGACACAACTTCCGAACTCAGCACCTCAACCGGACCGTCCCCAACCGACCCGGACGAAGGTCCTGGAAGCGCCGCATCGATGGTCCCGTGCGACTTCACCCGTCTTCAAGTTCGGTTATCCACAGGTGAATGCCACTGAATACCATTGAATACGAACGAAATACGGTCATCACGCCACAACACCAGATTCAGGTTGTTATCAAATCGTGACCATACTCCCACTGGATGGAACTCCCAGTGGACTACTAGCAGTGTCCTAACTTGCCAGTGAAGCAATCACGTCGAAGAGTGGATCGTCAGGCCCGATATCCATTGTGCATTCGTTCGGCCGTGGATCCGGCACGAATGCCCACAGGAGAGCTCCGGCCGTACCGGCCACCTTCTGCCCCGTCAGCTTCGTCTCGATATTCGTGGCTCTGGTCGCCAGTGATTCACAACTGCCTGCCAATTCGCCTGTCTCGGCGACCAACAACGGCTTCCCGACGTTCGCGGCCTGTTCGATGCGACGCGCCAGTCCGTTCCACTGGTCGCCCGGAAGCGGAACCCCGTCTGCTCCGTAGTCGTGATACTGCAGAACGTCGACGAAGTCGGACTCGCTCACGTACTGGTAGTCGTCACCCGCAGTGCCGCACTGACCGCCCCCGACGTATCCGGCCGTGATCAGGGTGTTCGGATCGATCGCCCGAAGTTCGGCGCCTGCCGTGTCGAAGAACTCCCGCAACACCTGCGCGGAATCAGACGGGCACGTTCTTGTCCACCAATTGCAGGCGGCATCGGTACACAGGCTCGGTTCCGGCTCCCCCACCAATTCCCACGCCGCGACGGAAGGCTCGTTCTTCCAACGGTCGACGGCGGTGTGCATCCAGTCCTGGAAGCTCATGGTGGCTCGACCTGGGATCAGGTTCGCGACCTTCCACTCGTCGGTGTACCAGTCCCTGGATTTGAACAGCCCGTCATCACACCCGCTGTCCTGGGGTGAGAGCACCGGAATCGTGAACTGATTGTGTCGCGCCGCAGCGTCGAACACCGCGTCCATCGGGCCGAAATCCATCTCCCCGGACACCTTGTTCACCGCGAGCGCCTGGAACGCGTTGAAACGCGTGACGGAGTTCGGTGGCAGAGAACCGAAGTAGGCATCGAGATCGACCATGGCGCCACAGCCGAAGTTCACCGACCAATCAGTGGCCAGTTGATAAGCATTCAGCCCGGTAGGCCACCATGGCTGTCCGTCGAGCGTCAGTCCGCTCGACGACACTCCCACCCGAACCGTCTTGGGCGAATCGGCAACCACCGGCGTCGTGAACATTCCTGTCACCACCGCGACGGTTGCAAAGCTGACTACAGCGGCAGCGATACGGCGACGCACTGTGCCAGGCACACGCGGACGCACTTCTTCAGAAGACATCTACAACCATCCACGTCATACGGACAATCCTCCCACACGAATTGCCTCATCGACCCGTTTGCCGTTCACCGGTGACGCGATACAAACGCCAGGCCGAAGGGTCCATGCCGCCGTCGTTGGGAACCTCGAGTACCAGCGCTCCCACACCGCCGGCCCCGGTGTCGTACATCGTCGGATAGCGCCGATTGACCGCGTCCGACACACCGCGACCGGTGTTCGGCACCGACAGGATGTATTCGACGTGATGTTCGGCGGGGTTGTTCAGTACGCGCACGAAGTCCGCATCGGAAGGCACGACGAATTGCCGAGGGTTGTTCGACGACGCCACGACGGCATAGCTCTGCACGGTGTCGAGCAGAACCGACCCCTCCGGCAGAGCCAAGTCGTCCAGGTAGCTGGCGATGCGACGCTCGGCCGCAAACGTGCGCAGATTCGTCTGCTCCTCCAGGTTCTGCCGGCCCGGAATGATCGCACTGGCAATGGAATGCTCGAGCACTGCGATCCGCGCATTACCCATCGCGACAAACGTGACCAGCGTCGACCCGACCAGCAAGCACAGAGAGATCACAAGGGGCAGAGAGGGCCCCGACTGCTCGGGGTACGTCGATACCGAGCGTGACGCAGCAGCCCCCGGTCGACGCGTGACGACCGGCGCACCGCGAGGTGCGATCAGGACGACCAACACGAAAGACAGCGGAATGATCGAAATGTAGAAGCGCAGAAGGGGAAACGTCGATCCCATCACGTAGAGCAAGGTTTGGGCACCGAGGATGGCGCCGAACAACACAAGAGGCACGACCACTTCGGTGTCGCGCCGCCGAAGTGCGTAGATGATTGCAAGGACCGCGAGCACCGGGAGCGCCGGGCCGAGTACGGCCATTTCGGTAATCGAGAACGCAAGACGGGCGATCGGTGAGTCGGTTCCGGCACCAGCCTGCTCCAGGATGGAACTGTTCCCGTAGACCGACGAGAACTGTTGGAACGCTTGACCTGTGATGAGCCAACTGGCAAACGACCACAAGGCGAAGGCAAGGAATCCCGGCATCAGCACTACGGCACCGTCGAGGGCTGCTGCCCAGAGCCGCAAGCCAGGCCCCGCGCCCTCGCCGAGCTCGTCAGCAGTCGGGCGGAAACGAAGCCAACTCACCACGGTCACCAGCACCACCGCGACGAACAGCGGGGCCAATGCGTCGTATCTGGTGAGGTACGCCAGAGCGAAAGCGAGGCCGGCACCGATGAGGTCGTGTACGTCGTCGCTTCGCATCCACCGAATCAACCGACGTGTCGCCCACAGAACGAAGAAGAGGAACGGAGCTTCGCTCATTCCGCTCGCCGCGTACATGACGATCATCGGGTTGACAGCGAACAGCACGGTCAGGACGACGGTGACCCATCGCGCACACCCACGGTCGCGGCTGATCCCGCGTACCTGAATCACAGCACCAGCCATGAAGGCCGCGGACATCACGACCGCAGTGATGTTCCACCGCAGCAGATCCGGCCACCAATGACCCATCAGGCCCATCGGAATCTGGACTGCCGCCGTCAACGGGGTGAACACGAACCCGATCGCCGCGAAGTGCGGATCACGGCTGAGCAGCATCGCCGACACCGCGGCGACGCGGCTGAGCGAATCGGTGAAGATGAACCCGATACCCGCGTTCATCCACACGCCCAACGCGGTGTAGATCGCGAAGAGCGCGACGAACATCCGCCATGGCTTGCGGCCCGGTAGATCGTGGACCGCGACGGACAGGGCCGGGCGATCGGTGACGGTCACTGTCCGCGACGCCGAGCTACGAGCACACCACCGACGGCAACAGCGATCAGAACCACGGTCCCGAATCCGATCCAGCCGATCGTGACCGCGCTCAGTCCGGTCTCCTCTTCGGCCGAGGCCGCGGTGCCCAACGGGGCGACGTTGACTCCGACATCGAAGGGCTCACTTCCCCGAGGCGCGACCAGGAGATCGCCGGTCAGTTCTGCGAACCGGTCCTTCCCACTTTCCAACCAGTTGAGCAGACCGTCGGCATCGGCCGCATCACCCTCAGAGGTCAGCGCCACCACTTCGTTGTGCGAACCCGAAACCACCTGCAAGGCACCGTATTGTCCACCGAATTCAAGACCCTGCAAGCGCAGGAGCCCTTGATCTGCTGTGTCCATGGGTAGAGCCACCGGAGTGGGAAGCTTCCCGTCCGCCGCGATCAACAACGCCGGCAGCGAACTGGTCGCCGCGTCGCCGAAGGGGAGCACACGCGGTTGCAGCGGCAGATAGCTCAACCGCTGCATCGCGACAACGAGGCGCTGCGCGCGAACGAGATCTGCGAAATCACCGTGACTCAAACCGACATCGAGTGTGGGCAGCATCGACTGCGGTAATGCCTGGAATCCTCCAGGCGTCGGCGGGAATCCGGTAGTGGACGTGATGGTGCTTGCCGGATCGACAGTGAGCGAAGACGGGCTACTGGTGCCGCATTGGAAGTCGCCGGTCACATCCATCGAGACTTCGAAGGTCAGGTCGCGACGCAGGAGTTCGTTCGGAACATCGACGCCGATGTCGAAGCGCCCTGTCTCGTTCACCGTCTGCGAAGCAAGCCGTGAGTCCCCCAGCGAAATCGACAGTTCTCCGTTGCGTGAATTCGGCAGCGGTACATAGGAACCGATCATTCGGATCGACACGTCCTTCATCGGACGCCCCAGTTGCGACTGGCTGAACGGGACGTCGACCTCGATGTGATTGAGACCGGAAGCCGTCAACGTTCCGAGCTTCAGCTCACCGACGGTGATGGCGTCCTGGGAAATCTGGGCAACTGTGTTGTCCGGTGACGCGAGCGCCCTGCTCGCCGCCCAGTAGCCGTCGAAGTTCGCCGCCAACAGACTGACCTGAGGAACGAGGGTCTTGTCGTCCCCTGAAATTCGCAGCACTGGTGCACCATTCGGAGCAGCCGCGAGATCGATGCCGGCGTCCCCACTGTTGCCGAGTACTACAGCTCTCTCGAACAGTCCCGGCTCAGCGGACGGCAGACTCTGGCCGTTCGGCAGTTGTTCCACCACCACGGCGTCAGGCTGACTTCCGTACTTGTTGACAATCGCTGCACTCAGCTGCAGAGCCGCACTCTGCTGTGACCGTGACGAACCATCCGTGACGTAGATGGTTGCCTTCCTCAAAATCGGCGGAAAGAAGGTTGCAACAGTCGTGGGCTGCTGCTCGGCACCGTCGTAGGCGACAAAGGCATCCCGGAGCGCAAGGGGCTGGTATCTCGTTCGGTCGTAGCAGCGGTCGTCGACGGGAACGAGGTGAGCGATCATCGACACGGTCACGCTCCGGTCGACCACTTCGAGACCTTGCAACGGAACCGAAATCGGTAGGCCGGTTCCGGCCTGCCCGGCGTCGAAGTCGACGCGGCTCACCAATCTGCCGTCCGCAGTCACTTCGAGCCAACCCCTACTGAAGTCGGTCGGGGCGGTCAGGATTCCGGTCACGGCTGTTGCGGTGAGTCCGTCCGGCACCGGCACGGTCACCAAGACGGGTGCGTCATCGGAGGAGAACACGATGTCTGTTCCTCGTCCGAGTTCGGTGAAGGAGATCGGAGTTGTGGCTGCGGCGGCCACCGAAGTATCTGCGTCGTCCTCGAAATCCTGGGCGGAGGCGACACTGCCGAGCGGAAGCAACAAAGTGACCGCGACAGCCACCGGCATTGCCAGCGCGCGCGTCAGCCAGGTTCGAGAGTGGCCCATCAGCGTGTCTCCTCGACATTTCTTGTTTCCGCGCAATCACCAAACACAAATCACGAGTAGCAATCTCGCCAGTTCGCGACGGTCGCAGGTCCGATCGCACCGTTACGGACAAACAAACCATAACGACCAATTTATGCGTTTGGCTAATTATCCCGGCGGGCGAGACTTTTGTTACGGCATGTCACATGATTAGCAATCACCACCACTGGGAAGTCGAAAGACGCCACTGAAAAGCCCGTCAATACGCCTGAACGTCCGTCCAGTCCGGGCGCTTCACGGGCGGAGAATTCTCAGATAAAGGAAGCTGTGACGATCAATTCGATCATCCCCGCCGGCAAGAGTGCGATCGGGAAGCTGGTCGGTGCGCCGTTCCACTTCGCATCATCGCTGCGCATGGCCAGGGTTTTTCACCCTCACGGGATCGAACTGAAGGGAACATTGAAGCCGGCCACCCCATGGTGGCCGGTATCGGAGTCGTCGACGATTACCGTCACCGCTCGAATGTCGAAAGCCCTCGGAACACCCGGAGACCTACCCGACGTACTCGGCCTGGCGCTTCGGTTGCACGATGTCGGCGCAGATGAAAACCCGTGGGACATTCTTCTCGCAACATCAGGACTTTCTACCTTCTCGAAAATGTTTCCAGCTCCGGCTTTCTCGTGGAACGGCGCGAGATACAGCACACTGGTTCCTTACTCACGCGCGGGCGGTGCCGCGGCGTGGCTGATCGTGACACCGCGCGGTGTCCATCCGGCCGGCACTTCTTTGTCTGCATTGAAAGCTGCGGTCGATCATTCCCCGCTGCACTTCTCCGTGTACCTCGCGAGAATTCAACTTCAGTTGATACCGATCGGGCATCTCTGTCTCGACGAGGTCGAGGACCACCCGGATTGCCTCCAGCCGTCCTTCGATCCGATTCTGAACACACCGGCCCACATGCGCATGCTTCCGGAGTGGCTCGCAGAAACGCGCAAGTTCGCGTATCGCGGTAGCCGCAACGGCCGAGGAGACACACAAAAGCGCGGTTGACCGGACGTGCCGATCAACCGCGCCGAAGCTCACTCAGCTTGTGAACTTGTCCTTGATATCCGAGACCTTGTCACTGACAGTGTCGCCGGCCTTCTTGACCTTCGCCTCGCCCTGTTCGGCAACACCCTCGGCAGCCAGATCATCGTTGCCCGTGGCGTTTCCGAACTTTTCCTTCGCTTCGCCGATGAGATCCTCAGCGCGGTGCTTTGCCTTGTCGATGAAGTCAGACATGTATTTCTCCTTCTTGGATTCGGTCGTGCGTTCGGCCGTGGAATTCGGTCGTGGATTCAGTCGAACTCGAACTGCGTGGACAAATGCGTGTCAGCGTTTTCCGGTGACTGCCTTGACCAGGAACAGCAAGATGACGGCGCCGAGGAGGCAAGTGAGGAAGCTGAAGATCCAGCCCGCGCCCTCGACATCGACGCCGAAGACTCGAAGCAGGAAACCACCGATCAGACCGCCGATGACACCGACAACGATGTTGAGGAAGATCCCCTGCTGCGCATCGGTTTTCATGATCTTACTGCCGATCCAACCCGCCAGTCCACCGATGATGATCCAGGCGATGATACCGAGAGGAAGCATTTGAACTCCTTAGAGTAAAGAGGGGCGGCGCAATGAGAGACTGCCGGTAAAGGGAGAGTTCCGAGCGATCGGCCCGCGCAACTAGACCGTGATCGCGGGTAGTGTTTGCACACAACCGGACTCTCCACCGCACGACGCGGGGGATCGTGCACTCAGTAGCAGCCACATTGTCTGCTTACCTTTCTATCAGGTGTTCACGACAGAACCAAAATGACTGGCGATTCACCACATACGAGAAACGACACTCACCGACGCGCACATGATCAGCGTCACTACGATCGCGATCGCCATCGAAGTGACGGTCGCAAGGAGCACCGTGACACACAGTGCCACAGCAACATCCATGACTCTGTGCACGATCGGGAGGTCTACCAATACCCGGTCACCGGGAGGCTCAAACCTCGATTGATCAGAGAGTTCTCGGCTCATCGCGTTTCGCGCTTTCCACGGCGATGTGAGTTCTGGTCGCGACGGATGGATCACCGACCATCGACTCGACTTGATCCCCCGTGTCAGTGACGCGAGAAATCAACTCGGACAACGTTTCCGATCCGGATACGACGCTACGTCTCAATGTCACTCGCAAATCGATCGTGCGAACTCCACGATCGAGCAACGCTTTTCCTCGGACACGCGACACTTCGTCGAAGTCCTCCAGTGATGCGCTCGCCCCTTCCGCCACCGCACCCAGATCCGCGGTGATGGAATTGTGCGAGTTCGACCCAGGGACCGTGATCTCCTTCACCCGACGCAGCGGCACATGCGCGATCAACCACCGCAACGCGAGGAGGACTAGCAATACTCCCCCAGCTCCGACAGCCCATGGCCACCACGAGTGATCGACAAGATCTTCAGCCCACGGGATCTCGATACGCGCCGGGAAATCCTTGATCACGTCGCGATTCCACAGGATCGCTGCAACTCCCAGCGCTATCGCGAGCATCCCCACGACGCATGTCGCCACGCGATCCATCGCCGTCGCCGTCCGAGTCATGACAGCGATCCCGTCTGGATACGAACCTTGATTCGCGGCGATGGTGACAGCGACCCGGCCAAGTCCCCCAGCACCGCACGGATTTCCGATTCAGCGGTGGCGGCTCCATCGGGCGTGACCGAGGCCTTCACTTCCAGCTTGCGCCGGGTTGCGTGTGACGAAGCGGATCGAACCTGGGCCAGTGACTCGACGCGAACAGACGCTATCGCCGCTACATCGGCGGGATCGATCCACGTATTCGCGACTCCGACCAAGGCATTGGCAGTCTTTCGTCGCGGTTTGAGTCCGAGGATGACGAACCACAGGCCGAGAACGACGGCTGCGATCCCCGCCGGCAACATCCAACCCTGGTACGCGAGCCCGTCCACATATGCGGCAGCACTTGGTATCCACTGCGACCCGGTGATCACGCCGGTATCCACCAGCGCGTCGCGGACGCCGACCACGCCGAGCGCAAGTAGCGCCGCGGCGATGAGGAATCCCGTGACGGCCGATCCGGGCGCCGCAAGGGGAACAGGAGCAGCAGCCCTCGAGGCAGTGGGTGGTGCGACCTTGTCGGCGGTCATCGCACTTTCCTTCCCGCGTCACGCTTGGTCGATGCCGGGAGAACGCTCACGATCGCCACGTCCACGCCGTCTACGTCCAGGCCCGATACAGACTGCAACTGGGTTGTCACGTTCTCTCGCACCGCGGTACCGATGACCGACAAGGATCCGGGCCACTCGATCGCGATGTCCACCTTGGCCCGTACCCGCTTGCCGGATACCAGCACTCGCGCCCTCGGCAATTCGCGCCCGGTCAGTTTGTCCATGCCGGCGGCGTGATGGCGCACCCCCGGGGTTCCGCGCGTCGCCTCGAGAACCAACTTCTGCGCGACTCTGTCTCGAATCGTCAGCGTTCCGCGATCGCCCGGCTCACCAAGCACAGACGACTCCGGTCGAGCTGTCTCAGCCACGTCCGCGACCCTTCAGCATCACACCGAGATCGAACTCGCCGTCACGCTGACCACCGACGAGATATCCGATCACACCGAGAACCAGAGCGATGAGGAATCCGGTGAAACCGCCTGCAGCAGCTGCGACTCCGAGAAGTAGTCCTGCCAGTAGGCCGACAGTCGAGGTGGTCATGTGAATCCTCCGTTGTGGATGATGTTCGATGGTGCCTGTCAGATCTCGGTGTAGGTCTTTGCACCCGGAAACCGAGCGCGCAAACGCGTGTACTGGGTCCGAGCGGGTTTCGCTATCTGCCGCATCGTGCCGCGCAGTGTCCTGCGCACACCCACACCGATCGGGGACGCGAAGTCCCGGTCGACGCGTTCGAGCGCTCGATTGAGCGCGTCGGCAGATCCGCCCACGTCGGGGTGGTAGCTCCTGATCGCCTCTCGGCGTGCGGATCGGCGATCAGGAACTGGACCACGAGAGTGCTCAGGCATCGTGCGCACGACCGACTACGTCTTCCACTGTCACGTTCACGGGGCCTGTAACGAGTCCTGAAACCGCTTGGCGGATACGTAAAGCCGTGTCTCGAACGGCGGCGTCGGCGAAGATGCACACATGGATGTCTGTCGACGACTCCGTCACCCGCACGCCGACGACGCGGCGGCCGGGGAGGTACGTGCCAACCTCGCCGAACATTCCGGCATGAAGCGAGGCGACCCCAGGTACCCCCGTCACAGCCGCCGCGATGGTGTCAGCGATTTCGGAACTCACTGCACGCGTGCAGTCTTGGGCTCGCCGGTTTCGTCGTCGCTGCCCTCGTCGAGGTGGACGTCGTGAACTGTGATGTTCACCTCGGTCACTTCGAGACCCGTCATCCGTTCGAGCGCCGCAATGACGTTGCGGCGAATGCCGGTGGCCAGATCGGCGAGCGATACGCCGTACTCGGCCACGATGTCGATGTCGACCGCTGCCTGCTTTTCGCCGACCTCGACCGATACTCCCTGGGAGTGGTTGACACTCGCGCCGGGGATCCGCTCGCGCAGTGCCCCGACAACCCGGGACGCTCCGCCGCCGACGTCGTACACACCGCTCACCTCTCGCGTAGCGATGCCGGCAATCTTCGAGACAACGGTGTCGGCGATCGACGTCTTTCCTTGAGAGCTCACGAGAGCCGAGTCGTTCGATGATGCAACATCCTTCGTAGATGCTGTCGCAACCTGTGTGCTGACCACTGTCATCTCCTCCTGTTGATCGATCTACCTGTGTAGTCGTCACTCGAAGGCAAAACCGAATGCCCGAGTCGGGTGACGTGCATCACTGACACTTGTTAGTTACTGTCCGTAACATTCAACGCCCCGGCCGGGCGAACAATCTTCGAACGCAGCCGAGTTTTCCGCATTTCCGCGAGAGGAGCGACTGTGGCGTTACCGCACACACAGGGGCTCACCGAAGCACCTGACGGCTTGGACACCGCAACGGTGGACGCTGCGATACTCGGCGACCGAGAAGCATTCGAGTCACTGGTGCACTACTACGGACCTGCACTTCACCGCTATGCGCGTCGAATGCTCGCAGATGAAGGCGACATTCTCGAGGTAGTCCAGGACACCTTCGTGGCCGCGTGGCGCCGACTCGATTCATTTCGTGGCGAATCGTCGATGCGAACATGGCTTTTCGCGATCTGTTCCCGAAAGATCGTGGACAGCTATCGAATCAAGAGAGCTCAACCGATCGACGACAGATTGCTCGATCCTCTCGTGCCGTCTCCCGAGGCCGGCCCGTTCGACACGACCTCGAACTCCGCGTTCCTCGAGGCATTGGAAGAAGCGTTGGGTGAACTGCCTTATCGCCAGCGTGCGGCATGGACGCTGCGAGAGGTGGAGATGCTCACGTTCGTTCAAATCGGCAAGATTCTAAGACTCACCCCGGATGCGGTGCGCGGGCATCACCATCGTGCACGGGCTAACCTGAGTGAACGAATGACGAGGTGGCGATGACTGAATCACGAACCGACGCATTGATGGCGCACGCATCCGACGTCCTGCGGAACGCTCCCGAGCCGGGCTGGGATCGAATCAGCGACAAGGTGATCCGGGCGCTACGGTCGACCTCGGCGTCCGGTTGGCCGCTCGACGCACACGCGTCGGAAGGTCCACGTCTAGGCACGGTGTCGGTGAGCGATCACGTACTCCGCACCCACTTGGCCGCCGAGATACGTTCTCGGCACCACTGCTCGCCGAGCAGCATCGAGTTCTTCGTCGACGGCCACGAAATACGTTCACTACGTATCGAACTGGCAGCGCCATACGGAGTGGATCTGGCCGAACTGTCGGACCGGGTTCGATTCACCGTCGTCGATGTCGTTCACCTGATCCTCGGCGACACGGACCCACCGGTCTCTGCAGAGAGCATCCACGTCGCCGTAGTCGACATCGTCGATGATCTACCTGCCGAAGGGAACACCAAAAGCCACTCCGAACACTAGGTGTTTGTTCGGCAAGTGTTTGGGAACCCGGCACTCATGACCACTCCCCCACCACCGGATCCGGGCCCCGCCCCCGACCCGGGGCCGCCGACACCACCGGCGCCGACACCACCCGATCCGATGAATCCGCCGCCCGTGCCACCGACTCCGACGCCACCGAACCCGTACCCTCCGGATCCGATCCCGCAGATCTGACGTCGGCTGCCCCGAACTTCGGAGTTCAACCGCCGAGTTCGGCGATCATCTCGCTCAACGATTCTGCGGCGATACGTAGTTCACCTTCGTCGGGGTTGTCGGGTGAGGACGGTAGACGTTCGGCCAACTGCTCGCGAGTGACAAGCGAGATACCCTCGAGACCGAACCCTTCTTCATCGGGGACGTAGATCTCGATCTCGCCCCCGACCGCTACCAGTTCCGAATGGGGGCCACTGCCCAGCAGTGCACGCAGGTGTTCGGTCGTCACGGTCATATGGTTCACGTGAAATCTCCTGCTTCGGTGACAGCTGACTTTGCCGGTATGGACTCGACGTGACGTACTGGCTCGACGTGACGCACTACCCCCTACTGAGTACCCCTCGCGGGTGAGCAGGAAACGACAAGTACATGAACAACGACTTCCCGAAGGAAACGCACACCATGAGTGAACAGAATTCCACCGACCGCACGGATCAGACGGACGAGCCGCAGACCACCGGCACCGACCACGGCCCGGGAACCGGCTCCGACACCGCGCCCAAGGACGTTCAGACCGATCCGTCGGGCGAACGTACGTGGGCCGACGAGGGCGGAGCCTCGAGCACCGGCCCGGCGACTGACACCGACTGATCCCGGAAGGTCTGAACCATCGGGACCAAGGTCCCGTGGGCCGACGCTCACGGGACCTTGAAATCCGTACGGATCTAACGCTTTTCACCTGGGTTTTCGCGATGCGGTAAGGTAGGCACTCAGCACGGTTGAGTACCCAGCCGTTGAAGACGAGCACGGTTCGTGCGTTGCTTCCCGTGCCGTTTCCCGGTTTCGAACGAAACCGTTTCGAACCAGACCGTTCGAACGAACCGTTTCGAGCAATCCGTCAGGAGTTTCGATGAACGAGTTTTCGAGAACTACAGATGAGCGTACGGACAGTCCCCCCACCTTCACGACGACCTGTGCCGAAAACATTCAGTCGCTCGTGGTCAGCGGCGAGATCGACGTCCGGTCCCGAGCTGATTTCGCTGCCTGCGTCGACGACCTGATCGGTGAGCGACACCCGTTCGTACTCGACTGCTCGGACGTCCAGTTCATCTCCGTCGGAGGTCTTTCCATCATCGAGACTCTGTCGGCCAAGGCACGGAGGCTCGGAGTGCCGTGGACGCTCGTCGCAGCGCACCCTGTCAGGCGTCCGCTGTCTCTTCTGAAGATGGACACCGACATCGTGTACACCGACTCGACAGCCGATGCAGTCGCGTACCTGTCCTCGACCTCCGTCCTGGACGAGACCCTGGCGGAGCCGATGTCGGCGTGAGTACCGATCTCGAAAAGCTCTCCGAATTCGTCGTCGTCGCAAACCGACTGCCGGTCGATCTCGAAACCGACGAAGACGGAAGCAAGAACTGGAAGCGAAGTCCGGGTGGGCTCGTCACTGCGCTCGAACCCATCCTGCGACAGCGGGATGGCGCCTGGGTCGGCTGGCCGGGGGTCGCGGACGAGAAGGTCGATCCGATAGTGGTTGACGGCCTTCGTCTGTTTCCCGTCGAGCTGACCTCTCAGGACCTCGCCGAGTACTACGAGGGGTTCTCCAACGACACGTTGTGGCCGCTCTACCACGACGTTCTGGTGGCTCCGACGTTCGAGCGGTCGTGGTGGCACACCTACGTCGCGGTCAACCAGCGGTTCGCCGAGGAAACCGCGCGTTGCGCCGCGGACGGAGCGACTGTCTGGGTGCAGGACTATCAGTTGCAACTTGTGCCGGCGATGCTGCGCGAGCTGCGGCCGGATCTGACGATCGGGTTCTTTCTTCATATCCCGTTCCCTCCGGTCGAGCTCTTCATGCAGCTTCCGTGGCGCAAGGAGATCGTCAGGGGAATGCTGGGCGCCGATCTGATCGGCTTCCACTTACCTGGTGGCGCAAACAATTTCCTGTTCTTGGCCCGCAAACTTCTCGGCCTCAAGACGACGACCGCGGGCGTCGGTGTTCGAAGTGCGCTCGGGCATGTGGATTTCGATTCTCGCGTCGTCAAGGTGGGCGCCTTTCCCATCTCCGTCGATTCTGCCGAACTCGAGCGCCAGTCGAAAAGCGATTCGGTCCTGCGTCGCGCGCGCGAATTGAAGGAAGAGCTGGGAAATCCCGAGAAAATCTTGCTGGGAGTCGACCGGCTGGACTACACCAAGGGTATCGACCTGCGGCTTCAAGCCTTGAAGGAACTCCTCGACGAGGACCGTCTGGATCCGGAGAAGTACACGATGGTGCAGCTCGCGACGCCCAGTCGTGAACGCGTGCAGCACTATATCGACCTGCGTAGCGTCATCGAAGAGCAGGTGGGCCGCATCAACGGTGACCACAGTCAGATCGGCCGCCCCGTCGTTCACTACCTGTATCAGCCGGTCGACCGTGAAGAACTGATCGCACTGTTCGTCGCTGCCGACGTCATGCTCGTGACGCCGATGCGCGACGGGATGAATCTGGTGGCCAAGGAGTACGTGGCCTGTCGTGGCGACCTCGGAGGTGCTCTCGTTCTCAGCGAGTTCACCGGTGCCGCAATGGAATTACGACAGTCATATCTGGTCAACCCGCACGATTTGGACGGCGTGAAGAATACGATCCTGACCGCGGTTCATCAGGATCCGAAGGAAGGCCGTCGACGTATGGCTGCGCTGCATCGACAGGTCATGACACACGATGTGCATCAGTGGGCCGAGTCGTTCCTGACTGCGCTTGCCCCACCTGGACCGCTTCCGGACGATCAGTTCCTCACGGAGCGTGAGTCGAACTTTGCGCGCAACAACTGACCCCCACGGGCTTGCGTCAGTGCGCTCGGAGACTCGAGCTAGGATTGGTTTCAGTTCATCGTCAAGCAGCGGCTGCGAACTGATCTCCTCGACATAGCCGTGCAATGCTGCATCGGCCCAGAAAGACAGGCCGACCATGCCCCTCACGATGAAGTACTCCGAAACCTACAACGACGCTCTCATTGCGCTCGCTGCCGCTACTCATCGGCCGGCCAACGTGGTGAACCTGTTCGGCGAGTACGCCATTCGTGTTGACCTCGAATACAACCGGTTCCTTCTGGCGACCAATACCGCGGCTGGACTCTCCGATCGACCCGACAACGGAGAATCATGGCTGGTGCGGTTCTTCCAATCCGAGAACACCGACACTCCGGATCGCCTCCTCGCGGAGGCGTCGCATCAATGGTTGGTCGATGCTTTGGACGCCGCGCTCGAACAGATCGCAGCGGCAGGGAACAAAATCTCCGCCGACGCGGACTTCGGCGACCCTACCCGCACCGAAACTCCATCCTGAACGGCATCGTCTCGAGCAGCACCACTAGTCCCCCTCGGCGGTCAACTGGCTGATTCGAGCAGCTAAGACTGCATTCTCGGCCTCGAGGGACAGAATCAGACGAATACCGACGAGATTGACTCCGTCGTCGATCAGCGCGGTGATTCGTCCGAGCGTATCCAGGTCGGCCTCGCTGTACCGGCGCGTACCGCCATCGGTGCGGGTTGGTGTGAGCAAGCCCCTTCGCTCGTAAAGGCGCAGCGTCTGAGGTCCTACCCCGGACAGTTCAGACATCACTGAGATCCCGTACACGCCGCGCAGCGCCCGGGTCTGGGATTCCGACGTCACTGGAACCTCCTAGTTCGGTGTCGGCTGTCTCAATCGGCGTCACCCGACCTTAGCACCATCACGCAGTGAATCTGACGCCCAGGACATAGATTCAAGCGTGTCCAGGACCACTGACAACAAGAATCGTCGAGCAGAAAAGGCATGAAATGGCAGATCAAAGCCGATTTCGACAAGATTGCACAATGCGCTTTCCTTCGCCCGCGAATCGAAGTAGCCTTGCCAATTATCTACATCGGCTGATATAGATTTTGTAGCACCTGAAAGCGCCATAACTGGAGCTCGAAGGCGCAGAACACCCAGACGTCGGAGTCGGTGGTTCAGCCGACTCCCTCACGGCACACTCTTCACCGGGAGCAAGATGACGACGATCGACATCCCGCCCACACAGGGCGAGAGCACCACCGGCATCGGAATCACTGTCGCAAGTGCGACTTTGACAACCGAAGAGGTCAAGCGCCGAATCGCGATGATGTACGGCGACCCGGTGACAGAGGAGCCAGTAGCACTCGCGCACTGAACCTGACCGACACGCGATCCGATTGACGATGGCGCGAGACCGCCCCACTGGAGGGCGATCCCCATCAAGACGAGAGGAAAACATATGTCCGAGTTCACCGTACCGGGACTGAGCAGCGCAGACGGTTCGTCCGTCGCCGATATTCTGCAGGAACGCCTCAGCGCCTACAACGATCTTCACCTCACGCTCAAGCACGTTCACTGGAACGTCGTGGGCCCCAACTTCATCGGCGTGCACGAGATGATCGACCCCCAGGTGGAGTTGGTTCGCGGCTACGCCGACGATGTGGCCGAACGTATCGCGGCACTGGGTAACTCGCCCAAGGGCACTGCGGGAGCAATCGAGCGCGATCGAACGTGGGACGACTACTCCGTCGGCCGAGACGACGCTCGTGCGCACCTCGCTGCGCTCGACCTCGTCTACACCGGGATCATCACCGACAGTCGCACCGCAATCGACAGCGTCGGCAAGATCGATCCGATCACCGAGGACATGTTGATCGGCCAGACGGCGCAGTTGGAAAAGTTCCAGTGGTTCGTTCGTGCTCACCTCGAGAACTCGGGTGGCAGCCTCGTACACGAAGGCGCGTCCACCGAGCAGGATGCCGCAAATGAGGCGCGTCAGAACTGACACACCGTCCGCGGTTTCGGCCGATCGGGGGTCGGCCGAAACCGCACTCCCCACAACAGGAAAGGGCAAGAGCATGTCTGCGGACTCGCGCGGCACGTCGACACAAACACGTCGCGAGTATCAGATGTTCGTGTTGCAGCAGCGTTTGTTGTTCGGATCGATCGTGGCAGGCACCGCCCTCGGAGTTCTCGCGATCACCTACTTCTGAAATATCAGGGGCCGCAACCGTCGAAGACAGGACAGAAACGACACAATCATGAGTTCGAGCACTCTCCGCTCGATCGTTCGTAGCGATCGATTTGCGGCAAGCAGTTCTTCTCTTCTGCTCGTGGACAGCGATTTTCGTATCCAGGGCGCAAACGACGAATACCTTGCCGTATCCGGTCGCAGCCTCGATCAATTGCACCGAGTGGAAGTGTTCGAAGCCTTCCCCGACAATCCCGACGACTCGTTTGCCGATGGAATCTTCTCGTTGACAGCGTCATTCGAGCGCACGATGCGGTCCCGAACTCGGGACGCACTGCCGACTCAGCGTTACGACGTGCGCGACGAGCGCGGGAGCGGGATGTTTGTCACCCGCTATTGGAATACGGTGAATTCCGCCGTCACCGATGATGACGGCAGGGTCATCGGTGTGCTTCATCGTGTATACGAGGTTCAACGACCGCTGGCTCAGCAGTCCAGTTCGGCGTCAGACGTCCTCACCCGCCTTCGCGCGGAAAATGACGAACTGAGAAGAGCTTTGGATTCTCGGCCCTTGATCGAGCAGGCCAAGGGATTACTGATGGCCGAGCGTGAGTGCTCGGCCGACCAAGCCTTCGACTTTCTGGTCCAGATGTCGCAGGAATGGAACGTCAAGGTGCGCGACATCGCCGGTGGTCTTGTCGCCGCAGCAGAACGACGTGCCGTGGATCGAAAGAATTCCTGACGACCGGGATTCAAAAGTTGTACGGCTGGGTAATGACCGACCAGAGGTACCCCCGAAATCTTCCCCCTCGAGGGAGGAGCCTCGAAGGTCCCGCCGGTTCAGGCCGGCGGGACCGAGCTTTGCCTTAACACCCGACCTGGATCCGCGATCCGAGTCGAGTTCGTCACGCAGCGAAGGGAACGTCCATGTTCATGCGCTCCTACACATCTCCCAGGCCCCTTGCCGACGAGTGGGATTGGCAACTGTCCGGCACCTGCCGCGACACCGACCCCGCTCTGTTCTACGACGACACGAACGAGCGCGGCTCCAGGCGAGCGAAGCGCGAGAGTTCGGCGAAGCTGGTGTGCGCCAGATGCCCTGTCGTGCAGAGATGCCTGGTGCACGCCATCCAGACCGGGGAACCCCACGGAATCTGGGGCGGCATGACGGCGACCGAGCGAGAATCGTTGCGCAAAGCTCGAACTGAACCACTGATCAGTGCCGCGACGAGCTCACGAGAGTAGATAGGAACCTCAGGGCCTGGCCTCGTGGTGCCGCAAACCGTGCGTGCGGCGTCGCTCCTTCATCTCGGCTTCGAAGAGGTGCGGCACTCCGCCTGCCAGCTTGTCGCGCACCACTTTCTCGCATTCACGAAAAAACGACCAGTAGTTCTCGTCGAACTCTTCGACCAACTGGAAAGTCCAGCGCCCCTCGACCACGTTCCGGCCCATCAACTCGCCCTCGACCTGATCGGCCAGGTCGTCGTTGCCGCTGGATCGCAGTAGCTCGACGACCTCGTCGAGCATCAGATCGGCATGCCCTATCAGCTGATGGAAGTCGTACAGAGCACCGCGTGCCCGTTCCACCGTTTCAAGGGCGTTCGACAGCACTCCTGCCGCCTTCACCTCGTCATCAGTGACACCTTCCGGTCGTATGTGTACGGGGATCTGTCTGTCCGAATGGGTGTCCATGAAGCGGCTGTACCCGAACGACGCGAAAATGAAAGATGAGGATTCGGTACGTCCGCACCACAGGTGATGTGTCTCACAATTCATCCTCTAGTTCGGGTAAAGAGGGTTAGTTCGCCGGGCGAAGGGTAATCCAAGGCCATGAATACTTCCGGGGTAGAGATGGCTGGCACGCACGGCCGGTACCGGTCCTTGCCTCGGTCCGCCGGAATTACGCCACATCTACCTACAGGAAGCCCCTTGATCCCTCTGTCGAGTCCGACCGAAACCGAACTAACTCACGACTCCATCGCCTCGCTCCGCGTCCGCGCGTCGTACTCTCAACTTCCCACTCTGCGCGGAATCACCCGAACGGTTGCCAACAACACCGGACTCGATGTCGACGGAACAGCCGACCTTGCTCTGGCGATGGACGAAGTCGCGAGCATCCTCATCGGCCACGCGATACCGTCCAGCGACTTGACCTGCCGATTCGACACCGTCGGCCGCACACTTCGGACTGTCGTGTCCGTGATCGCGCACTCCGAGATACCCGACAAGTCGCACAGCTTCGGATGGTTCGTTCTCGAAGCGCTGGTCGATTCCGTCCGCTTGGAACAGTCGGAAATCGACGCGGACGGTCACATCACCCTGACGATGACGCTTGAAAAGGGCTTGCCCCAGGAGCGTGCGTGACCGCTGTCCCACCGGACAAGAAGGACCAGTACGAAACAGCTGTCGAACTGTTCGTCTCGATGGCCTCGCTTCCGCCGAATGATCCCAGCCGAGAAAAAATAACCACCTCGATCATCGAACTGTGCCTACCCCTGGCCACACACGTCGCTCGCCGATACCAGGGGCGTGGCCAGCCTTTCGAGGACTTGGAGCAAGTTGCTCGCATCGGGCTCATACAGGCCGTGCAGCGATTCGACGTCGACAAAGGATCGGATTTCCTCTCGTTCGCCGTCCCGACCGTCATGGGTGAGGTTCGCAAGCATTTTCGCGATCACGGCTGGTCCGTGCGAGTGCCTCGTAGCCTTCAGGAACGGCACCTTGCCCTCAACCGGGCGCTCACGACTTTGTCCCAGACGCTCGGCCGTGCACCGACAGTCGCGGAACTCGCCAAGGAACTCGACATCGAACCGGACGAGGTCGAACAAGGTTTGACCGCCGGTAATTCGTACCGAACCACACCGCTCGACACCGCTTCCGCCGGCGACGGGAGTGGTCTGACTCTGATAGACACTTTGGGACAGTACGACGAAGCGATCAGTCGGATCGACAATCACGAAACCCTGCGGCCCGCGCTCCTGGCACTACCGGAGCGCGAGCGCACGATCGTCGTTCTCAGATTCTTCGGCCATCTCACCCAATCCCAGATTGCCGAAAAGGTCGGCATCTCTCAGATGCATGTATCCAGAATCCTCACTCAGTCACTGAAGCAGCTACGCACCGAGATGGGTGAAATCTTCTGAAGGTACGTCTCGAGGATCAGATGTATTCCTGTGCAAGACGTTCCAGCTCGTCTCGATCGATGAGACCGGGCTGGCCGATGTCGAGGGCCTCGAGATACTTGTTGGCGAGGCGGTAATCGTGCCCCCACCGGCCGTGCTCGCCGTCCTGCTCGGTGCGCTGCACACTGGAACCGGGCGGAACCTCGTCCCGCAAACCGTTGGTCTCCGCGCCGATCAGTGTGTCGAGCTTGGTCGAGATGGCCGTGAGTGCATCGCGGTCGTTCATCTGATTCCCTTCGTCCGGTGACGCTGATCTTCCACCATACCGAAGCGTCGAGCCAAAAACATTGCACCGCTTAATATTCGACCTCTCACCTGGACCGATTCACGCCCTCGAGCTACACTGAACCGTACCGAGGTTGAGAATACAGCCGGGGTTGAAGCCACTGGCGCTCGGTTCGCATCAAGGCTCTGGATCAGGTGAGTATTTCCTGCGCACATCTGTACTGTTCATTTCCATTGAGCTCTAAAGCTTTCCACGCCTGGACGCATTCACTTTCCGCGCCGCCAGATCGGTCGTCAGCCTTTCGATGAAAGCACACAGACCGGATCTGCCATGAATCTGAATGAACTCGACCACACACCGATCGATTCCATCGATCCCTCAACACAATTGGGGCCGATCGTGGAAACGCATGGTTTCGCGGCCTGGCGGATAGCGCCCTCGACAGTCCTGATCCGGGTCGACGTCGACCTCGACAAACTCTCCGCCCCAGAACTACGAGAACTTCTCAACTCGTACGCTGCGGAGTGGCCTCGCGTCATTCTGGACTTGTCCAACTCACTGTTCGTCGGTGCGGTCTGCCTCGAACTGTTCGCCGAGCTGAACTCCCGTTCGCGAGCCAACGACTTCCAGTGGGCCGCGATCGGGTCACACCCGCTTCGACGCTTGCTTCGCGCGGCGCGGGCGGAAGAGGAATTCCCGGTCACCAACTCTGTCGAGGGAGCAATGCGCGCGCTCGACGAAGCAGAGAAGTCACTCGAAGCCTCCTGACGCCACGGCTGCCCCGGCGTCGAGCGCCGGGCGCTCGCAGCGACTAAGGTTCGTCGGGCTGTCCGACGAGCTGAGAGAGACCGAGAATGACAATCGCCAAGCGCCTCGATGCCTTGCAACAGAAGCATCCGGCCCTGGGGTTCCCGATAGCGGTCCTCTACAAGTTCCTCGACGATCAAGGTGTTTATCTAGCCGCGCTGATCGCTTACTACGGCTTCGTCTCGCTCTTTCCTCTTCTTCTGTTGCTCTCGACCATTCTCGGCTTCGTGCTGTCGGGCAACCCTGAGCTTCAGCAACAGATCTTGGACTCCGCGCTGCATCAGTTTCCGGTGATCGGTGACGACCTGGGCAATGCGCAACAGATCGGCGGCGGTGTCACGGGTCTGGTGATCGGAATCGTCGGTGGTCTCTACGGTGGCCTCGGTGTCGCTCTGGCTTGCCAGAACGCGATGAACACGGTGTGGTCGGTGCCCCGAAACATGCGACCGGATCCCATCCGCGGGCGTCTCCAAGGGCTACTACTCCTCGGCACGATCGGTCTCGCGATCTTGGGGACCACCGCTGTCTCCAACATCGGCGGTGCGCTTCATCTGGGCGGTTCGTTCAGCTTCCTGCTGACCCTTGCGGTAGTCGTCTTGAATGCGGGCATCTTCATCGTCGCTTTCCGGCTCACCTGCGCCCGCCCGCTCTCGGTAGCCGATGTGGCACCTGGAGCGATCGCCGCTGCTGTTCTCTGGCAAGCACTTCAGTCCTTCGGTGCCCTCTATGTGACCTCTGTGGTGCGGGGTGCCTCTACCACCAATGGCGTCTTTGCCATCGTTCTGGGTTTGTTGGCCTTCTTGTTCCTCGCTGCAGCCTCGATCGTCATGTGTGCGGAAATCAACGTCGTGCGAGTCGACAAACTCCATCCGCGGGCGTTGTTGGCTCCGTTCACCGACAACACCGAACTCATCGAAGGCGATCGGCGCACCTTCGCCGATCAAGCAAAAGCACAACGCGCGGTTCCCCACGAGAACATCCATGTGACGTTCGACGGGCACACCAAACCCGACGATTCGGACTGATCTCGACCCCGATCGAGTTGGGTATTTGGTCCCCTCCTCGGTATCGGGGTGGCATTCTGCGCCGCGAATCCAGATTTAACACAGGTGTTGTCATTTCGCGCTGCATCGAAGGGACGAATACATCACAGCAGGTGAACGCGCATAGTTGAACAATCACCTGCTTGCGACGTGGTCCCGGAACGGGACAAAGCCGTCAAATACTGCAACTCGCCATGCATGTAATTGGAGACAGAAAAAGAAGAGCATGGCAGGATCAGGTGTGAGACCGGACTCTCGATGGGAGGGCTCGGCTCGATGGATCCAGGAGAATTTGGTTATGGCTCAGGGCAGTGTCAAGTGGTTCAACGGTGAAAAGGGCTTCGGATTCATCGAGCAGGAAGGTGGCGGACCGGATGTGTTCGTTCACTACTCGGAGATCCAGGGCAGCGGCTACAAGTCCCTCGACGAGGGCCAGAAGGTCGAGTTCGAGATCGGACAGGGCCAGAAGGGCCCCCAGGCTCAGAACGTTCGCGCCATCTGAGTTCGATCCCAGTCTGACTTCAGACTGAAAAGGCTGGACGCTGCACCGCATGGTGCCGGCATCCAGCCTTTTCTTGGTTTCCGGATCGTCTTGGTTCACGGGTCGGGCTTGTTCCGAATTGGCACCGGTTACGTCGCTCTCGCCCGCTTCTTCTTGTGGGAGCTGTCGCAGAACGGCGCGATGCCGGTCCGCCCACATCGACACAATGCAACCGTAGAGCGCTTGTTCTCTATCGGGGTTCCGTCGTCACGGAGCAACTCGAAGTCACCACGCACCAGCAGCGGGCCGTCCGTGCAGGCGGTTATGGTGGTGTTGTTACCGGGAACACTCGGTGTTTCGGCAGATGACGATTCGGGAAACGCGGTCATATGTCCTCTTCAGTTCTCGATTCGGCCACTGGCGTGCCCACTTCCATGCCTGTTCCACAGGCCCGCGGCCCACTGAGCGCCACTCTCGTTTCCATTCTGCGCTCCTCGGCCGATCCGAGGGAGATTACGGCTGCCGCTGACGCGTACGAGGATGCACAGTCCACCGACCTCACCTACGACATTCTTCGTGACGACGACGCTCAGCTGACCCTGACGCTCCTCTACGAGCTTCATTTGCAGGGAATCGAGAACGTCTCGGACAAATGGGAATGGAATCCGGACCTGCTCGCGGTGCGGTCTCGGCTCGAAGAGCGTTTCGAGTCCGCCATCGCGCAACTCGTGGGGACAGTGGAGTCGTCTGGCGACGTCGTGGCCGACCTCTGGTCGATGACCGCCCCCAGTGCAGGCCCCGGTCTTGCGTCCTTCATGGCGAAGGATGCAACGATCGATCAGTTCTCGGAGGTGCTGATTCACCGTTCGCTCAATCAGCTCCGCGAGGCGGATGTGCACACCCTCGGAATTTCGCGCCTCTCCGGTGCCGTCAAGGCCGCCCTCGTCGAAGTGCAGAGCGACGAGTACGGAGGCGGCCGCGCAGAGCGAATGCATTCGCGTCTTTTTGCCGACACCATGCGGGCTGTAGGTCTTTCGGACCGCTACGGCCACTACATCGATTCTGTTCCCGCGGTAACGTTGGCGTCGTTGAATGCTCTCTCGCTCTTCGGTTTTCATCGCCGCCATCTCGGAACGCTGGTCGGGCACCTGTGCGCTGTCGAGACCACGTCTGCGCTGCCGAGCAAACGATACAGCGCAGGACTGCGCCGACTCGGATTCGGTTCGGACGCGACACTGTTCTACGACGAGCACGTGGAAGCGGATTCCGTTCACGAACAGATCGCCGTTCGGGAACTTGCCGGCGGTCTCGCCTCTTCGCAGCCGCACCGCACTGATGACATCTTGTTCGGCGCCGCAGCGTGCCTGGCGTTCGACGATCTTCTCGGCGATCACCTCACATCGAGTTGGGAGAAGGGCAAGACTTCGTTGCGCGAATGATCACGAGTTGTTCGATTTCCTGACCGGTGGTGATCAACCCTCGTGCCTCGAGCATGGTGCGCCTCTCGCGCATCACGGGCCCGAAGGGAACGTACTTCCGGGCTGAAATCTCTACGGCCATACCGTGTTCTTCGAGTATCGCCTCGGTCTTGTCGACCCCACACAGCACCGATTGCAAGAGAAGCAGTGTGCCGCCCGGGACGAGCACCTCGTGAACGGTGGCTGCGATCCTGTCGATGAGGGCGCGTCCGTCCTTGCCTGCGTCCCAAGCACGTTCGATTCCAGCGGTAGGGAGATCATCTGCAAGAGCAGGGACGTACGGCGGGTTGGAGATCACCAGATCGAAGAGTTCGCCGTGCACCGCCTCGGTGAGGTCGCCACGACGGGAGTCGATCGAGGTTCCGTTGAGGATCCCGTTGAGACGAGCATTGGCACACGCTCGGCGAGATATGTCGACCCCGACGACGTGGCCTGCGCCTGCCGCGGATGCCGCGACAGCGAGGGCGCCGGTCCCCGTGCACAGATCCAGCACCCGACTGCGAGCGGTGAGGCGCTCGAACAGCAGCGCATCCGCCAGTAACGACGTGTCGTGTTGCGGTGGATACACACCAGGTAAACGCAGGATCATCATCGGCTCCTCTTTTTCAGGCGACATCGCACATCGCTGCGTGCGGCTACCCAGGAACCTCGGATTTCATGCAACATCGAAGCAAAGACCGCCTGGAACGGTTACATCGCCGCAATTTGCGGAGTAGACCTGAATCATGACAGGCAATGCGGACACCCCACAGGGAGCCGCGGCGTTTGCTTCCGCAGCAGATTCGCTCGACACCCTCGCCGAAGCGATTGCCGGACTCCGGTCCACTCTGAACACGGACGCGCATCTCGACTCCATGCTCCAACGTCTGGCCGAGACGGCGGTCAAAGCGCTGCCGGATGCCGATGCTGTCAGCGTGACGGTGCTGTCCGCCGATGGCCCACGAACTGCTGCATCTACCGCGGACTACCTTTCCGCGATAGACGATGCCCAGCATTCCGCCGATCGTGGTCCGTGCGTTGACGCCGCGCGCACCATGTCGTCGGTTCGGTCGAAGGTGGGTGATCACGACGACAAATGGCCGGAATTCACCGCCGAGGCCCGGAAACAAGGTGTCCGGTCCTACTTGTCCGTGCCGCTCACCATGGGCGAAGGAAGCACCGAACTTCTCGGCGCGTTCAACGTCTACGGATTCGCCTCGACAGAGTTCAAGCCCTTCGACGAAGAGTTGATGAAATTGTTCACCGCCGGTGCGGGCGCGGCGATCGCAGATTCACGACGCTGGCGTCAGGCACACGAGCACATCGAACAGTTGCACTGCGCCATGGAATCTCGTGCCGAGATCGAACAAGCCAAGGGCGTGCTGATCGCCATCCACGGCATCGACGCCGACGAAGCATTCAGCCGGCTCGTTCAGCAATCGCAGCACACCAACGTGAAACTGCACGAGGTGGCCCGGATGCTCGTCGATTCGGTGCGCCACCGCCGGTTCTGAAGATTCTTCGGTGCAAAACCCCGTTTTGCACCCGAAAGCACAGTCGCAAAACCCCGTCTTGTACCCCGCCGGCACATCTCTCAAACGTATCCAGAGATGTTTCACCGAAACAGTTTTCGACCTGCACGGCTGCTGGCGGTCGCGCGGCGGCACCCGTCCGAAATGTGGTTATCTGTTGAGAACCGGGACGAAAGAAGACCCGACCGTACCAGGGTGAGGAAAGGATCGTCACTGTGCCAATCGACCAGGTTCTTGTCGTAGTTCCCGCCCACAACGAAGCCGAAGACCTCCCCAATTGCCTTCGTGCACTCGCAACAGCGGCGTCGGCTTGCGTTGTCCCCGTCCGAGTGGTTGCCGTCCTCGACAACTGTTCGGACGGAACCGCGGGGGTCATCCCCGACGGGGTGGAAGTACTCCGCGTCGAGCATCAGAACGTCGGCCGTTCGCGAGCGACGGGTTTCTCTGCGTTCGGCTCGGATTTGGGGGCCTCAGCGTGGTTCGCCACGACCGATGCCGATTCGGTGGTCGGCCCCACCTGGATTGCGCGCCAATTGGAGTATGCGCGTACTGCGGACGTCGTCGCGGGCACCGTTCGCATCGCAGACTGGGAAGGCCATCCGCACTCCGTTCGCGAACGGTACGAACGTATGTACCACGCACATCCCTATGGTCGACACGGTCACGTCCACGGTGCCAACCTCGGTGTCCGCGCCGATATGTACTGGGACGTCGGAGGATTCTGCGATCTCGAAGAAGACGAGGATGTCGATCTCGTCCGGCGGTTGAGCGAGGCCGGTGCCTGTATCGCGTGGGCAGAGGACATTGCGGTCACCACGTCTGCGCGTCTCGACGGCCGAACTCCGGGCGGCTTTGCCGGACATATCCGTAACCTGGGTGGTACGACCGCCGATAACGAAGAAGCGGAGCTGGCACGATGAAACGACTACACACACTCCTGGACGCAGGTGGACTGTACTTGCCGCTGCCCGGCGGCGGCGCGACGGCCGCACGGTGGACCTCCCTGGCAGAGCTCACACGGGAGAATGTGGTTCTCGGCCGGATGGCTGAGGCTCACACCGATGCCGTCGCGATACTCACCGAACTCGACGGACCGGATCCCGAACCCGGGCAGCTGTGGGGAGTGTGGGCGGCCGAGCCACCCCAACCTGTGGTGAATGCGTCTGAGCACGTGGGGATCTGGACGCTCACCGGTCGCAAGTTGTGGTGTTCCGGCGCCAACACCTGCACGCATGCACTGATCACCGCCTTGGTCGACGGTGTCCCCTCCCTCTTCGCGGTCGAGCTCGGACTACCTGGGGTGCATCCCGTTCCCGATTCGTGGAAGGCCGTCGGTATGGCCGAAAGCGACTCCAGCGCGGTCGACTTCGACATGGTTCCGGCCATACCGGTCGGGACGGCAGGCGACTACCTGAGCCGCCCGGGGTTCTGGCACGGCGCGATCGGCGTGGCTGCATGCTGGTACGGCGGCGCCTGCGGCGTCGCTGATCCGTTGTACGACAAGGCTGCAAGCAGCGAAGACCCCTACGTACTCGCACACCTCGGTGCGGTCGATGCAGCGCTCGCCGCAGCGCGCAACGCGCTCGCAGTCGCGGCGGCCGAGATCGATGCGGATCCCTTCGACGAAAATGCCGAGGCCATGCATCGGGCACTCCGTGTGCGCGCAATTGTCGAGCGCGCCGCTACCGAGACCCTGGATCGGGTGGGACGCGCTCTCGGCGCCGCACCGCTCTGCATGGACGCCGCGCACGCCGCACGGGTAGCCGATCTCACCGTCTACTTGCGGCAGAGTCACGCCGAGAAGGATCTCGCCGAGCTGGGCCGGATTGCAGCCAAGGGGAAACGGCCGTGGTGAACTCGAAACTGTTCGCGCAGAAACCTGTCGACGACGGCGGTACTCCCGAATCGACATGGCGGGAGTGGGGAAGAAGTTTTCCGGAACTGGATCTCACCGGATGCTCACGATTGATCATCGTCGCTCCCCATCCCGACGACGAAATACTCGGTCTGGGCGGAACCGCTCTTCTGGCAATACTTTCCGGCATCAGTGTTCAGGTCGTATCTGTCACCGACGGCGGAGCTTCGCATCCCGATTCACCGACCGTGACTCAGCCCGAGATGGAACGCCGTCGACGGTCCGAGTCGGATCGGGCAGCGCGTGTCCTCGGAATTCCCACACCGGTTCGATTGAGCATCCCGGACGGAAAGATCGGCGAGAACCGACAGGAGTTGACCGACCGCCTCAGCTCGATTCTCGGTGATTCCTCGGCGGATACCTGGTGCGCCTCCACGTGGCGCGGGGACGGCCACCCGGACCACGAAGCCACCGGAGACGCGGCGGCGAGGGCGTGCGCGGACACTGGATCGCGATTGATCGAGTATCCCATCTGGGCGTGGCATTGGGCCGCGCCGGATCATGCGGCAGTCCCGTGGGAAAGAGCACGAAAGGTGACCTTGCCCTCCGACGTTCAGGCTGCGAAATCTGCTGCCACCAATGAGTTCACTTCACAGATCGCTCCGCTTTCCGATCATCCCGCGGATGCACCCATCCTCCCCCGCCACGCGATGGAACGATTACTGAGGCCGTACGAGACGGTGTTCGTATGAGCGATCGTGAACTCCCCGCGGATTACTTCGCCAAGATGTATGCCGCACAGTCCGACCCATGGGATTTCGAATCCCGCTGGTACGAGCAGCGGAAGTACGCACTCAGTGTCGCTATGCTCCCGAAACCTCGATACCGTCGCGCATTCGAACCGGGGTGCTCGATCGGGGTTCTCACCGAGAAGTTGTCCGAGCGCTGCGACAGCGTTCTCGCCACCGACATCGTCCCGACCGCACTCGAGAGCGCTCGAGCGAGGCTTACCGGACATGACTCCGAATTTCGGCTCTGGGCGTTGGGTGACGACTGGTCCGACGAAACCTTCGACCTCGTCGTCATCAGCGAAGTCGGCTACTACCTGACCTTCGAAAAGCTCATCGAGGCAATGCTGCAGGTCGTCGAGCATCTCGAGCCTGGCGGAACGCTGCTGTGCGCCCATTGGCGTCACGTCGTACCGGAGTACCCGCAAAACGGTGACGCCGTTCATTCGGCTGTGCGCCAGACGCCGGGGTTGGCGCAGTTCGCGTCGTACCAGGACGAGGACGTGCTGATCGATGTCTTCGTGAAGGGTCCGCCGTCACCACCGTCGGTAGCTCGTTCCGAAGGTCTGATCTAGTAGACCTGTGCGCGGTTGAGGAGTGTGGGGACTCCTCGACCGCGCACGGGGGTCAGTCTCGCTGCTCCAACGCGAGGTCCGTATCCGACTGCAGTTCACCGACTTCGGACTTCAGGATCCGCATCGACCTGCCGAGGCCCCGGGCCGCGTCGGGCAGCTTCTTCGAACCGAACAGCACCACGAGCACTACTGCGACGATCGCCCAGTGAGTCGGGCTGAGCGCGCCCATCAGGCGGGTTCCTTGCCGTCGGGGTACACCGCATCGACCTCTACCTCGACGAGCCAACCGGCAACGGGCAGTCCGGCAACCTCGAGGGCGAAGCGGGTGGGCCGGGCGCTGTTTCGCTCGATCGGAGCGATCGGCTCGGCCGTGCCCATCGGCACCAACTCGGTGTCACCCGTGTCGAGATTGGTGTTGGCGAAGAACTGCCGGTACGCGCGATTCCATCCGGTGTAGTCGGCCTTGTCCGATCCCGGCGCGTTGTCGAGGAAGACGCGCATCGTCACGACGTCTTCGAGACTCAATCCCTGAGCTTCGAGGTTGTCGCGGATCTTCTTGAGTACATTGATGCCCTGCGCCTCGGTGACGGTGACACCGGTCGGCAGAACACCGCCGGAGAACTGACCGTCGATGTACGACTCCGGCGAACCTTCCGGCGCCGCCTTGTTTCCTGCCGACGGACCGATGCCGCTGGTCTTGTAGATTGCGGTGTCGCCGCCGATCGCGACGCCCTGAGCGATCATCGGGTTTGCCTGCCCCGCTTCGAGAATCGATTTCGAGACGAACGAACTCGATGTGGTCTCGGCGTCCGCCTCGTCAGACGAGCAGGCAGTGGCGAAGCCCAGTAGCGTAGTGGCGGCGAATGCCGCTGCAAGGACCTTGGTTCTGCGAGATTTCATGATGTGACCTCCAGAGAAAGTGATGGAAAACGAAGCACGTCAGGCAGTTTGCGCAACACGCTGATGCAGGTGGGTCACGACGTCCTGCGCGGACGTGAAGGCCCCGTGCTGCCAGGCGATGGCATTGGAGAGGTGATCGCCGGCGAAGTAGATCCGGTCGACGGGTTCGAGCAGCTTGGTGTACTCGGGAGTTGCCATGCCGCCGTGGGAATCTCCCGCGCCGGCCCATGATGCCCAGGCGGATTCCGAATACTTGGTGCGACGCCAGCTTCCGGAGAAGGACGACGAGATGTCGCGAGTGTATTTGTCGCCGTGGATTTCTGCGCCTTCGGCGATGGCCTTGGCCAGCCGCTGACGGTGGGTGAGCGATTCGAAAGCCTGTTGACGCTTACCCGAGCTGTAGTACGCGACGACGACGCCGCGGTCGGAGTTGTAGTGGTCGTAGGGGAACATGATCTGGGAGATGTCGCGGTCGGTGTTGGACGCGCCGCCGTAGATGCGGTCCTCGGTCTCCCACCACCGACGCGAGTATTCGATACCGAGCTTGCCCGACGACGACGGCTTGGCTGCATCCAACGCGAGCAGGATGTCGGAGGGCAGGTTGTTGTTCAGCCGCTTGATCAGGTGCGGTGGGATCGTGCAGATTGCGTAGTCGGCGGTGATCGACTTGGATTTGCCGTCGACGACGTAGTCGACGGTGACGCCTTCCGGCACGTTCTTCATGCCGCTGACTTCGGCGCCGAACTCGATGTTGTCCATCCCGATCGCGTCCTGGAACTTGTAGTAGATCCGGTCCATGCCGCCGACGGGGGTCATCATCGTCATGGCCTGGTCGTAACCGAACTCGAAGGAGAATGCACGCCCGATGCCGCCCTGGATGACATCGCTCATCCCGAATGGTTCGATCTCGGTTCCGAAGTTGAGGCCGGCGCCCGGCTCCGCGGAGTGCCCTCGACGCGAGGATCCGACGTAGCGGCCGTCACTGGAGAGATCACCGAAGTCGGTGAGGAAGGACGAGAGTGCTTCTTTGTCTTCCTTGCTCAAGACCTGGTCGAGAGCGCCCTGATTGGTGGCCTTCTGCAGCAGCTCGGACATGTATCCGTAGGTGTCGGCTTTGGCTGCTCGGTAGGTTATCGACTGATTCGCCAGCGGCTTGTTGCCGGTGTAGTTGACGAAGGTGTTCGCGTTCTGGTTTCCGAACATCTGCAGTTCGACGCCCAGTTCACGGCAGTAGTCGATGGTGTTGTGATTTTGCGGAATACGCGTCGCACCGAGGTTGTAGAAGTGCCCCTCGGAGAACGAACAGGTCTGTGTCTCACCGTTCAGGTCGGTTTCTTCGGTGCCGTTGCGGATCGACCACACCCGACCACCCGGGCGGTTGCGTGCTTCGAGGACGGTGACCTTGTATCCGGCCTTCTGCAGTTCGTAGGCGGAGCACAGCCCGGACGGTCCGCCGCCGAGGATCACGACGGAGTGATTTCCCTTGACCTTTCCGATCAGGTCACCCGCAGCAGGTGCCTGAAATCGCCTCGGCGTCGACGCCACTGCCGGCGCCAGGCCGATGGACGACATAGCACCGAGTGCCAGGCCGGCGCCGCCGGTGATTCCCAGGCTGCGCATGAAAGATCTACGTGTGTATGGCATTCGAGCTCCCCAGTGTGCTCCCGGTGACCCGGGTGGTTGGTGTTGAACACAGACTTCAGGAGCGTTGGGTCCGGAACTTGACGCGCAGGAAACAGTCGGTGGGGACCGAGTGAGAAACGTGCGAGCGTTCGCATCTTGCTCTCTCACCCGAGTGCGATCAGCGGAAGCATGCCCGCAATATCGGCGTTACAGAACCGGACTAGCGTGACGCGACATGTCCGCTCTAACCGAAGCCATCGCGCGGTCCTTCACCACGCGCGAGAAGCAGCCCCCGGCGCGATCACCGCTGCGGGCGTTGGGCCGTCGGCAACTCTCGGGCGCCGAAGTGCTGGCCCAGTCGGTGGCAACCACTGCCCCTGCTGTGTCGATGGTCGTTCTGCCCGTCACCATGCTGACACACGGCCGATTGTTGAGCGGGATGATCACCATCATCGCGGCCACCGTGCTGGTGACGCTCATAGCCTTCTGCGTTTCGCAGTTCACTCGCCGAATGGCTGCGTCGGGCGGATTGCACAGCTTCGTCTTTCGTGGCCTGGGCACCCGGGCAGCATTGACCACCGGCATCGCCATGCTGGTCAAGTACGTCGGCAGCGCGGTGATGACGCTCTATCACGGCGGACAGGCCGCAATCGCATTGCTCGGCTTCGCGGGTGTGCACGTGGACAAGACTTTTCACGTCATCGCGCTCTATCTGGGGATAGCCTTGCTGATTCTCGGCGCTCTCGTGCGAAGTGTCAGATTTGCCGCGCTCGCGATCCTCGTCGTCGAAAGCTGTTCACTTCTGTTCATCGTCGGGCTCATGATCCTGGGCGGTTCCGGAAGTCAACAAGCACAGATCGTTCCACCCACCTCCGGCCACGGGTTGTTACTCACCGCCCTGGCTGCCGTGTTCGCTCTCGCCGGATTCGAGAGCGCGGCCTTCTTCGGCCCCGAGGCCCGTCGCCCGCTGGTAACCGTCACCCGCACAGTCCTTCTCACTCCGATCATCTGTGGATCGCTCTTCATCTTCGCGGGCTGGGCCGCTTGGTCCGGGCGCAGTGACACCCTCGTCAACGCCTATCTCCACGGAACGGCGACGGGCGTGAGCCCCGGTGTCGTGATCGCGCTCAACGTCGGTCTGGGGTGCTCGTGGCTGGCGTCCTCGATGGCGTCATCCAATGCTGCGTCACGCCTGGTCTATTCGTTCGGTGTCGAGCGCCTACTCCCCCGCCGGTTCGCCTCGGTTCACAGTGCCTTCCGTACGCCCTACTTCGCATTGACTACCGTGGTCTGCACCGTCCTGCTGGGCGGCGGAACCTTTGCCGTTCTCGGGCGCGGAGAAATCTTCGACGACGTTCGACTGACTGTTCGCGGCGCCGTCATCGTGGCCTATGCACTGGCGGCTATCGCATCCGTTGTCTTCCTGACACGGATCGGCGAGCACACTTCCGGCGTTCTCGCGGCCGCGTCGTGTGGCAGTGGTGCCGGAGCGATAGTCCTCGGTTACCTGGTTTATGCCAACACGATCGACCACGCGTACGTTGCACCGATCGCCGTGCTCGTGATCCTGACTTCGGGCACACTCTGGCAGTTCTACCTGCGACGCCGAAGCCCCAAAAGTCTGCTGCACGTCGGCGCTTTCGACAGTCCCGAAACCGAGGACGTACTACCAGGAGCTGGGGTGTTCGCCACCGACGCAGCCGGAAACATCGTGCTGGTGGGCGAGCCGACTGCCGGCGCCCGCTGATGGTGGGCCGACCACGCGACCTCGGTGGGCACGAACCCCGAGCGGTTCAGCGCGCCCTTGCCCTCCTCGAGTCGGCGGCCAGGCTCGGATCGGGAGCCACCGCCAAGGACATTGCCGCCCTGGCCGACATCCCACCTGCCACTGCGTATCGGTTACTCAACATCCTTGTCGCCGACGGTTACCTGGTTCGGATCGCCGACCTCTCCGGCTTCGCACTAGGCCGACGCACCCGTGAATTAGCCGGGGCTGCCGCCGAACCCACACCCATCGACAATTCGGTGCTCCTCGAAGAACTCCGCGAGCAGCTACGGTTCGGCGTCTACCTCGCGTCGTTTGCAGAAAACAGAATTCGGCTCGTCGATCGCGATCCCGACCACGAACTCAGTGGTGAACGGACACTGGTCACAGCCGTTCACGCGTCGGCTATCGGGAAGCTGCTCCTCGCCAACCGACCCGAATTGGCCGAGGCCCCACTGCGAAAGGTCACCGCACACACCATCACCGACGGCGACCAGTTGGAACTCGAACTCTCGCGGATCCGGCGCGGTGAGGCCGCCCGTGAGGTCGACGAGATTCGTGTCGGACGCTCCGCCGTCGCCGTCCCGATCCACGACGCGGAAAGGTGTGTCGTCGGTGCCTTGGCTGTGATAGGTCCGACCGGCAGACTTTCCGTCGACGACGTAGACCTGGTCGTGCTGTTGCGGGAGTACGCGGAACGCATCGTTGCACCGACGATGTCGAAGGCAAGCTGAAAATCAGAGGCCGAACACACGTTTGGCAAAGCCGAGATGCTCGTCAGCCCAGCCGATGACGCCGAGCGTGGAATCGAGATTCTGCGGCGGAGTGCGCACCAAGGTGTCGCGTCGGACGAGTCGGTCGAAATCGACCTGAGCGCGGTCGAACTGGACCCCGGCCGTGACCATGATGTTCGCCAGTTCTTGCGCCATCACCCCGTACGCGACTGTCGTGGGATGAACGCCGTCGAGCGAGAAGAGGCCGCCCGATGCGCGGCCGCCGCGACCGTCGGCGGAGAGGAACAGCGAGTCCGGCACGGGTTGCAAGTCGGTCAGTGCTTTGGGGAGGGGGTACGGCGTCCACCATGACGGCCGCGCATTGACGTCGGTGACGTAGCGCCGTGAGGCCACGCGCTCGAGCAACCCGGCAATATCGCAGAGGTACCAGTCCTTCCCCACCCGACGGGCATTCGCGACGGCTTGCTCGATTCCGTCGTTGTACATGTCGATTGCGCTGTCGACGGCCCATGCCTGCGCGCCGGTGATGTGTTGATCGCGTTGTGGGTCGAAGTCTGTGTCGCGCACCCACGGTCGCGCGTAGTACGGGAAATAGCGGGATCCGATTTCGATCTTGCCGCCGAGCCCGTGGGCGATCGGTGCGATGGTCACGTGTGGGACGGTGCAGAGGATGACGTGCTGGGCGTTGATCTTGCGGATCGCGGCCAGCACCTCGGCGTACTCCGACGCGAAGTGCTCGGGCTGCCACACCGTGTATTCGCGCTTGCCGTCCGGGTCACGGAAGTTGTTGCCGCTCCACTCGACTCGGAGTTCGGTGACGGTGCGGAGCGCATTGTTGGCCCCGAGAAAGACGATCAGAGTTTCGATGCCTTCCTTGCCCAGTTCCGCTGCTGCGTCGAACGCGGTCATACGCTTCTCGGCGTCGGAGCCTCGCGGCAGAACCCGCAGTGCGGCGCGCTCACCGTTGTTCTCGACGATCTGGCTGATCAAATCGTCGTGCGGTTGGTGAAGAGCATCCTCGCAGCCCTGCGCCGTCTTGGTCAGAGCGTCACGAAGATCCCACCCGTACACCGAGAGGTTGTGGTTGATTGCCGAGAACGTCGGCGCCTCACTGCCCGGTCCGCGTTCCCAGTAGTCCTCCACCTGATCCATGAACGCACGTGCAGCAAAGAGTGCGAGCGGAACCTCCCAGAGGTCGAGCCGTGGGCCGAAGCGCTCCTCGAGGGTGCGGAGCAACAGTTCGATGTTGAGCGGAAGCCCGCCCGGGCCGCCGTAACGGGGAAAGCGGAACTGGTCGAGCCGGCCCAGCTGGTGAGCAATGATCGCCGGATACGACAGATCGGTATTGAAGATCGCCCCGCTCTGGAATCCCTGCGACAGCGAATCGCCGATGACCACCAACCGGTGGGGAGCATCTCCCCCTGGCGGAACTACCGGAATCCCCACTGTGGGATCGAACTGCGGAACCCTTGGTCCGCCGGCGGCCGCGGCCACGACGTCGTCGGGAGTATCGGATGGAAGTTCCATGCCCACTCACCTCCGGAAAAGTCCAGCTGGTCAGCTGATCAGTGGTGGCTTACGTCGATCGGCATTGTCCTGCTCCGATTGCTTCTCGATCGACCTGACAACCTCGTCGGCCCACTGTTGATTTCGCCCGTCGAATTCCGCGCGGTCCCGACGCGCGATACCCCGCCCCACCAGGATGGCAATCGGAATGGAACACACGACCCATACGAGTAGTACGCCTCCGACAATCCACCACATAACCAGTAATTGTGCCCGATTCGACGACTGTTGTGCTCCAGGTCGAAACATCTGTCCGAATCGTGGCGGTCAATCCAGGTGAGCGCGCAGGTCAGAAACGATCTGCGTCGACGGTTTCACGGGCTTTGCGAACCTGATTCCAACCACGAGCGGCGATGCCGAAGGCAACAAGCGACATCAGATCCGAGACCGTCAGACCGTGTTCTCTGTTCAACGACCACAAGACCTGACCTTCCAGCGGTCCATTGAAGAACAGCCACGCCACCCCTGCACAGGCGGTCGCAACAACACTGGCTTTGGACGGCTTCATCAAACACACGGTGCTGGTCACGAACAACAAGTTCATGAAAACCAGACCGTAGAAAATTCCGATCATCCGACTCCCCCCGAAGTTCGTTCGTTCAGCCGCGGTTGAAGTTCAGGTACGCCTTCGACGGTGTCGGGCCGCGCTGGCCCTGGTATTTGGATCCGGCTTCGGAGCTTCCGTAGGGGAACTCTGCAGCGCTCGAGAGCTTGAGCAGGCAGAGCTGTCCGATCTTCATTCCCGGCCAGAGCGTGATCGGCAGGTTTGCGACGTTGGACAGCTCCAGTGTGATGTGGCCGCTGAAACCCGGGTCGATGAAACCGGCGGTGGAGTGCGTCAAAAGGCCCAGGCGCCCGAGGCTCGACTTACCTTCGAGGCGGCCGGCCAGGTCGTTCGGCAGTGAGCACACTTCGAGAGTCGAACCGAGAACGAACTCGCCGGGATGAAGCACAAACGGCTCGCCCTCTGCCGGTTCGACCAGGCTGGTCAACTCGTCCTGGCGAAGTGCCGGGTCGATGTGCGTGTACCGCGTGTTGTTGAAAACCCGAAACAGACCGTCGAGGCGCACGTCGACGCTCGACGGTTGCACCATAGAGTCGTCAAAAGGGTCGATACCCAGACGTCCAACGGAGATTTCGGCACGGATGTCACGATCGGAGAGCAGCACAGGTAGAGGTTACCGGTTCTGCGGGCAGTGCCGGCCCATCGCCGGGGCGATCACACTGTGGTTACCGAACACGATGCGCGGGTTCTGGACTCCCACGGGAGAGCCCAGCCCCACCTATCTCAAGTTCTCCATCCCGAAAGGTGTTCCTGCGCAAAAATTTTGGGCAAATCATTTACCGAAGGCGCCGACTTCGACACGCCTGTGTTGATCAATGGCGCCCGGGGACACCGCCGCTTGAAAGCTCGTCTGATAATGTTCGGAAAGCACGTTGATCGGCGGTGAAAACACGTCCGGTCGGCTGCGACGCCGATGTAGTTCAATGGTAGAACATCAGCTTCCCAAGCTGAATACGCGGGTTCGATTCCCGTCATCGGCTCCACAGATTCTCCGCAGTTCAGAGCCCTTTTGGGGCAGTCGAACTTCGCTTGTTTGGGACCCAATCCTGTGACAGGTACACGGCAGGTACACAACCCCCTCCATTCAGTGATCAGTCAATGTGAATCCAACGAAAATGGGGGTGCTAGAGGACCGCGTCTCGGAATTCTGCAGTTCATCGATGCAGTCCGACTGGTCGTCCCCCGGCCTGAATCGGTGTCCATTGCGCGCACTGTCAGGAGAGTGCTGTCGACCTCGAAGCCGATGGTCGCCGGTACCTCGGTTCGTTTGCCGTCCATCAGTGATTCGAGCGCGACTACCAACAAATGGGTTTGGAAACTGTCTCCGCTCGGACTCCGCGCAGCTTGTCAGTTGAATATTGCAAAAACGATCTGCCGTAGCGCACCCATACGCCGAGGACCACAACTCACGCACGAATGCAGGTCTTCTCACAATCACAGCTGTGAAAGGACCCAAGTGCGTCAAAAAATCACCTTCGAAAAGCATCAAGTACGTATTCTTCCTCAGTACCGGACAGCGCTGACCGTAAGTCCCAACGCACGCCATCGGTCTGCACATTTAAACCCTCACCAACCTACATCTTGTGCCTGCTCGGATCATCCGTGGATCAACTCATACACTCCGAATCCGGAGAGCCGGATAAAGCTCGAAAAAATACCCCAGTTTCGAGGACCGTCACATTAGCGTCGCGCTACCTTCCCGAAGATCTTTAGAAACCGGCAGACTGGCCCCAATTCGATAGAAGGCCGTAAGTGTCCAGAGTCGAAACCTCATTCCCCGCAAGCATCGCAGCGTCTTCCCTGGTTATGACGTTCGGAACTACGGCTTCTCACGCAACTGCCAAACCGGGCAACTTTGGCGCAGGTGCTTCTGGTGGATCTTGGTTGGTGGACTACAACTCCTCGAATGGCCTCGGATATATCAGGACAGTCACCTCATTCGGTCCAGGCTCGCCGCTTACATTGCAGGTCTCAATTTCGATAGCCGGACATCTGCCCTGTATGCAGTAGCGAATACTGCCGGGCCCTAGACGGAGCGAGGAGGTGAATTCAAATGGATAACGTCCTCTTTGCTATCGTCAACGTGATCGTGGCGATGGCGAACGGTTCCACGATCCCCCTCTCATTAGAAGGCGCAGGGCCACTAACCGCTCCCGACTTGTAGAGAAGATCGGCCGACCGCATGTGGATGACATTTTCAGCTCTGCCTGAAACCTGCATATCAGAAGATGCGTGGATCGTGCGGTGGTCACAAACATAAGCTCCCCTACCTGGCCAGGAAGGGGAGCGTATGTTTGACAGGTCCCAAATAGTCGGTCGAGGCCGCCCCGAATAGGATCAGCAACCGAATGTCACAGCGCCGACTGGTTTGATCACGCGAGTGCGCACCGTGAGCAGAATTCACACAGAGGTCGATTAATGTGCATCTGCTGAATCAGCCTTCTCAGCTCCGTTTGATCGAATACGTCTGCTGGCTCGAGTGCCCTTGCCACGGTGAGGCAAGCTACCGATCTCGGACGCGGGCGGGCGCTGTCTCTTGATGTTGATGTTGACCACGATGGACCTGTACCTAGTTGGCACTGACCAATTTAGGTCGTCGAACAGGTAGCCGGTGGAAGCGCTTCGGTCTTCGGCCCGATCACGAGCGGCCGCTATGTGGTGAGAATCGGTCGGTCTCCTCTTGAAATGTAGTCGGCGAATCGCTCAATTCCTGCTTGTGAGAAGCTTCCTCGGCCTGCGCGTCTAAGTGCGGCTTCGACGAATGGGAGCGGTTTCCTGCGGTATGTGCGGTAGATGCTGTCTAGTACTGGTTGCAGTGCCCGGCGTGCGAGGTCTGCTGTTTCCGGGTCTGAACCCCCGAATTTCACTGTCACATTCGGCATAGATACCCCTGCTGGTCGAGTGTCCGATTCCCTGGCCGGAAGCGTACGTATCGGGATTGCAAATCAGTACAGAAACACCAAAACGGGGCGCTAAGTCCCTACTTGCGGTGGATACGACTCCGTCTTTGGGTTGACGAAAAGGGGCCCGACCGCGGCGTGCGGTCCGGCTTCTGTTCTACGACTGCGGGTTACGCCCCGAAGCCGCGGCTTCTGGTTTCGCCGGCTTCACGTTGGGTGGCGAACTGCCGATGCTGACTGGTGTTTGCGTCAACGCATAGCGAACTCCCATCTACAACGTCCATGCAGAATGACCCCCGCGACATAGTTGCCGTCTTCGATGAGGTGGCCGAATTCATTGAGGCAATAACTACCGGCCACCCGAAGGTGCCCCGTCCCGTGGTCGACCACCTAGATCGGCGGTTCCATGGTTCCGCAGAAGCTCAATGCCTGTGCGCAACGCCCCGGGATCTGGAAGTCGTAGCTGGTCTGCATCCAAGCTGTTCCATCAGCCTCTGCGATGAATGTCCCGATAGGCAGCGCTCGGAGACCCAAGTCATCGGTGCCAGATTCCGCGATCTCATTGCCAACATGCCCCACGACGTTCTATGGTTCATTACATGAGTAATGAACCAGTGAACATCGGCCATCGATCATCGTGATCGACGACGGACGACCACTGTTCCAGCAGATCGCCGAGCAGATCGAAGGCTCGATCATCGACGGCTCCCTGCCGGAAGACGGGCAGGTGCCCTCAACCAACGAACTGGCGGCGTTCCACCGAATCAATCCGGCGACGGCAGCCAAGGGCCTCAATCAGCTCGTAGGCGAGGGGATCCTCTACAAGAAACGGGGAATCGGAATGTTCGTCACGGTCGGTGCCCGCGACGCACTCGGGTTCAGACGCCGAGAAGCGTTCGCGCGCCAGTACATCGAGCCGCTGGTCGCGGAGGCCGACCGGCTCCAGATTTCCCTCGGCGAACTCAAATCCATGCTGGACGACAGGAAGGCGGACCGATGAACGCAAGCACGACAACGACCGAGCCCCGAGTCAGGCGTTTCGACGAAACTGAACTTGTCGCCTCGATGCGCTCCGTGGACAGAAAGTACGGGGATGTCGACGCGCTCGCGGACGTCTCGTTCGAGATCAGCCGCAACAAGATCTACGGCCTACTCGGCCGTAACGGCGCAGGCAAGACGACGATCATGCAGATACTGACCGGGCAGGACCTGCACACCAGCGGCGACGTCGAAGTTTTCGGGGCCGCCCCTTTCGAGAATGCCGACGTCCTGGCAAACGTGTGCTTCGTCAAGGAAAGCCAGACGTACCCCGAAGACCTCAAGGTCAAGCACGTACTCGTCGCCGCCGGCCATCTACTCCCGAATTGGGACCACGCGTTCGCCGAGACACTGCTCGACGACTTCCAACTTCCCCTCTGTCGCAAGGTGAAGAAGCTTTCACGCGGCATGCGGTCGGCATTGGGGGTGATCATCGGACTCGCCTCCCGCGCGCCCCTGACGCTTTTCGACGAGCCGTATCTCGGTCTCGATGCCGTTGCACGCCAACTGTTCTACGATCGCCTGCTTGCGGACTACGCCGAACATCCTCGCACTGTGGTGCTTTCGACTCACCTGATCGACGAGGTAGCCAATCTGCTCGAGCACGTGATTGTCGTAGACAGCGGCCGGATTGTCGTCGACGAGGACGCGGACGCACTGCGAGGTCGCGCCGTGCTGGTATCCGGTCCCATTGATGCGGTGGATGCCGTTGCTGCGTCCGGCGGGGTCCTGCGCCGGGAGACACTGGGCGCCCACAGCCGAATCATGTTGCAGGCCGATGTGACAGAGACCGAGCGAAACCGACTGCGGGAGGCAGGAGTCCAAGTGGAACCGGCATCTTTGCAGGAACTTGTCATCGCGACTTCGACGCAGCGCAAGGAGATCACCGTATGAGTATCGCAACGACAGAGCCACGGACGGTCCCGAAGACGCCCGCTCGGTCCAGGATCGGTGCCGTCCTACAACTGCACACGGTCGCGTGGCCGTTGCTGATCGCCTGGCCGGTGGGCATCCTGTTGATCTCGTTCCTGATCAGCTTCACTATCTACGCGATCGTCGGGAACGAGGAGGGTGAAGGATTCACCGGCAGTGTGTTCTCGGTCTACGGTTTCGTGCTGGCGTTCTACCTCCAGTCGATGACGCAGACGTTCCCATTCGCGCTCGGACTGAGCGTGACTCGCCGCGAGTTCTTCACTGCCACCACGGTTATGGCGCTGGCACAGTCCGCAGTCTTCGCAATCGCGCTGCAACTGCTGTCCGTGCTGGAGTCCGCCACCAACGGCTGGGGTGTGCACATGCGCATGTTCGGCATCGCACGCTATTTCACCGACAACACCGCCGTACAGTTGCTCGCACTGTTCGCGACGCTGCTGCTGACCAGTTCGATCGCAATGCTGGCAGGTGCTATCTACCAGCGGTGGAGGATCACCGGTCTACTCGCCTCCCTCACCGGGCTTTTCGGCTTGCTCGGCTTGTCAGCGATCGCGATCACCTGGGCTGAGTGGTGGCCGGCGATCGGTTCGTGGTTTGTCGATACTCCCCGAGTGGTACCGATGGCACTACTCCCTCTGGCCCTTGCCATCGCGTGCATCGCCGGAGCCTGGGCGACGTTGCGTCGAGCAACGCCGTGACCGCGCAATCATGTGCGACGCCACATGTCGCGTCGTCTCGAAGTGCTCGTCGGATCAAACCCGTCTAGACAGCTCGTCCCCCTCCCTGAGTCAGGAAAGGGGGACGAACGTCGCAACAGGGTGCTATCTCGTCCCCGATTTGGTCCGCTCTACTGCCGAGCCACCCGCTCGACAAAACTCGAAGCCCGCAGCACCAGTTCATCTTTCCGGTTCTGGCGCGCAGCGGCGGCATCGTAGCCGGCATACGGGAGCGGGGGGTCGTTACGAACATTGGACGAGCACTGGAAGTCTCGGCAGATCAGTGTTCCGACCGTGCTGCCACGTCGACCGGCGGGCCCGGCCAACTTGGCGCCGTAGAAGACGACCTCGTTGGGGAGTCGCGTGTCGCGGCACCAGGAGCACTGGGCGCGCGATCGCGGAGTGGCCTCGGCTTGAACGAGCAAGACTCCGATGGTCTCCCCGTCGAGTGTCGGGACGATCGCGTAGGCGCGTCGGCCCATTTTCGGATCTCGCCAGCCCAGGTAGTCGAGAGCGTCGAAGTCGATGGTGCCGAAGCCGTCCGGCAGGGTGAGATCGGACTTCTCCTTACGACTCGCGTTGACGAGGCTGGAACGAATAGATGTATCGGTCAAAATGATCATGGGTGTATACCAATCGTGGCTCGGTGAAGGTGGGTACAGCTCATGGCCCGATCAGCACCAAGTGCTGTCGGGTCCGAAATGCGCTATCTGTCGCCGGCGAAGACGACGCCGACAACCCCCTCACGCCCATGGGGCGTCACCGTGTACGTATCCACACCGCGATGGTAGCTACAGGCCTGCGTTACAGGCCACTCGATTTATCAGTCACGCCATACCGCCGTGAACTCGTACCAAGGTCCGCCGAGGTGAGTTGCGGAGAAATCATCGAACCCCGATGGTGGGCCGCTGGGCGAGTACACCCACCCACTCGAGGTGATGAACATGCTGTCGTTGTCGATGAAGTAGACCTCATCCGGCCGCACGACATGGGCACTACTGATATCGAACTGGCCGATCTCGAGCTCTTCCACGGTCGATTCAGGCTGCTCCAAAAGACCAATCGCGATGGTCTCGAACTCTCCGCTCTTGTCGAGGAAAGTTGCCGGCGGCATCAACAACACCAGAGCTACTGCAGCGATGACGGCGATCGGGGAGGACAGAATCCACCACGACCACCGCCGGTCCTGGCCAAGGGCATAGAGGGTGCGGATCGCCCACACCAGACCGACCACGATCAAGATGAGCAGAGCCGCGGCGCTGACGAGGAAGGGATCCAACCATCTGTACTCCCCGAACGGCGAAGGCCACCAACCGTAATGCCGGCAGACCAACGCAATGAGCGGAACAACGGTGAATGCCAAAAGAATCGGCCCCGGTGGCTTGGACGACTCCGGAGGGTCAGCTACCAACCATTCACCCAGCGACTTCGGCCTTCTCATCACCCCACCGTATCTGCAGGTCATGGCAAACTCAGCTACACGGCGAATACCTTTGCAGTACACGCACTCTCGTTCCACTCACAACAACCAACGCAGCGATCGGCACTCTCGCCGCAACCGACACAGATGGACAAACCTCACAATTCGCAGATTCAACGTGCCGATCATGCGACAATCGGACGGTGAACGAGACCGCGAGTGGAGTTTCGCACCCGCACCGACCGCGACTGCTGAGCGTCGGCGTCCTACTCTCCGCCGCCCTCCTGTGGTCCACTCCCCTCGCCGCTGCCGCGCCCACCGAACCTGGGCCGGCCAGTTGCATATCATTCGGAACCGCCCAACTGCCACCAGGTGCGCCCTCCGGTGGAGGTCGAGTCGGGTTGGCAAACCTACCGACATTCACCGGTTCAACCGCCCCCAGCTCGGTCCAGATCCGCACGCCAACTACGCAATTCAATCGTTTCTGGGACTTCGCGCTAGTCGACCACGACTTACTCGCTCGGCCGCGAGAGACAGGCGCATCAACGGCTCAACCGTGGCGTTTCGTGCCGATGCCCGAGTGCCTGCGTGGACGACTGGTCGGGATATCACTGGACGACGACGAACTCGTCGCGGTCGACGACAACGGCTGGATCTACACGATGGACAACGCATCCCAGGATCCGCTGGTGTGGAATTGGACCTCGGCATGGGGCGCACCGCTGTGGAGCGGTCCCGGCCGACAACTCCCCGGAGACCACCCGAACGGGTGGGCACTGAGCGTCTCGTCGCCTTGGGACAACCAAACTTTCACCGACGTCGCAGGACGGATTCACTTCGTCGGACTCGCCAAGATGACGATGATCCCCACGTTGACCGGGGACGGCAGCCGGATAACCTACGCGGACCCGTGGCTGCCCAACGACGACAGCTACGAGATCGGCGGCCCGCTCGGCGGGCGATTCCAGGCGGACTCGCTGTCGGCGGCCGGATCAACCACTTTCGTGATGAACAAGTACGGCGACATATACACCCGCACATTTGATTTCGATTCTTCGGGATCGGACTCGATCTTCTTCCGCTACAGCTGGGAAGATCAGTCGGACAAGCCGTCGGCACCCAACCTCGTGGCCGAAACACTCGACCGCAGCACCGCCGCGATCCGACTTCCGGCCCCAGACTGGGTGCACCAGCCCAAAATTCCCGGTGAAGTCACATCCGCGATCAGTGTGCACTCACTCGGTCCCGGCCCGAACCGGCGGGAGTTGCGCGTCGAGGGTCTCCGCGGCGCCGAATCCGGCTTCTGGCACAAGGATCTCGTCGGGGATGCCTGGGAGTTCACGCCGACCGGCGCGTCCCTCCTCGGCACACTGATCGAAAACGCGCCGACAGACCGGTCGACGGATACCCTGTCCCCCGCTGCCCCCTGGCACTTGTCCACGACCCTGCCCGCCCGCGACGGTGCCATCGACGGTCAGGCTCTGATCGACATCGGGTTTCCGTACTCTGTGGTGGATCCGCGTCTGCTCGACGCGATCGGCCAGCACGCACAACCGTCCGGATACCGACTGGACGTGGACCATTTCGACCCGGTCGCCACCACGCGGACCGCGACCGTGACTGCACCGGATGGCACGGTTCTTCCGGTCGTCCTGCACACCGCCGACGGACTACGGATGGCTCCCCGCGCATCCGGCCTCGATGCCGATCCGCGCCACCTCGTCGGGGCAATCGAGATCCCGTCGGACGCGTACGCGGATCGGGCATCGAACCCCGCTCTGGACGCGTTCGTGCAGGACTGGATGCGCGGAAACCCCATTGCCGCGATCACGCTCAGCGCCACCGACCACGACTTGGTGATCCGCTAGCCGAAACCATCGCCGTCCACCGTGTCGCCTCGATTAGGCTCAGCAGATGGTCGACACCACACCCGACGTGCCGATATCACCCGTCGACGCTGCGAGCTTCCAGCTCGGTGTGCACGTCCAGCCCTACCTGGTCACTATTGCCGGACTGCTCGCTCCTGGTGGCTTCGTCGATCGAGACGGTCGACCTGATCTAATGCGACTTCACCGCACCCTCGCCGCTCACATCGCGCAGGAGCCGTTACTGCGGCAGCGACCGATCATGCGGAACGGGTCATGGTGGTGGACGGAAAACGACATCGACTTCGACCTCCATCTCTCGCTTGACGAACGCGGGCCTACAGAACCCGACTTCGAATCCGTCTGTGGTCGACTCGTGATGCAACCCCTCGACACCACCCGACCGTTGTGGCACATCGCCTTCGTTCCTGCAGCTCGACCGGGTCTGTGCGGCATTGTGATCCGAGTGCATCACGCGGTTCTCGACGGCGCCAGAGCCAGCGACCTTTTCGAGCGCTTGTTCGCCTCACCTGATTCGAAAAGTACCGACCCGGGCGCTCCCGTGCCGAACATCCCTCCGAAGGCCGCCGGTTCCCTCGACCTCCTCCGATTTCGAATCGGTACTTTCCTGCACCGGCCAATCCGATCACGGGTGTTACTGGGCGCCATTGGTCCCACGAGATCGATCTCGTCCGTCAACGTCCGCACCTCGCTGATCGAGCATGCCGCGCAGCAAGCGGGAGGCACTTTGAACGATGCCTATCTCGTTGCGGTGGGCGGCGGACTACGATTCATCCTCCAAGAATGCGGCGAGCCCATCCCCAAGTCGATTGCGGTATCGGTACCCGTCGCAGTCACAGCGATCGGTAGCGCACGCAATGCCGTCGGGTTCATGATCATCGACCTTCCACTTCGTGAAACCGACCCACAACGCACAGTCGCGATCGTCGCGAAGCAAACCGCTGCGGCCAAACCTTCCGCACGCGCTGCGGGAACAACCTTTCGGTCACCGCGTATCGCCGGCATTTTCGACAAGCTCGCAAAGCGGCAGCACATGATCGGTGCAGTCGTGTCCAACGTCCATGGACCGCGCGGCCCGCTCACGCTCGACGGGGCAGCGCTAGTCGAACTCTGGCCTCTGGGCCCGTTGGCGGGCAATGTCCGCGTCGGCTTCACCGCAGCGTCCTACAACGACACATTCTGGATCGGAATCCAGGCCGATGCCGAGCATCTCCCACCTGCAAGCAAGATCGCCCGAGCCGTCGAACGGACTCTCGACGAAATAGCCGGCACTGCACACTGACTGGATCTACTGCCACTATCCGATGCACCTCGCCGCTTGGGCAACGGATACTGTCGAGACGTCTCGACAACATCTCCACTGATTCGAGCCTGCAAGCCGGTGTCGTCACGACACGATCGTCACGAGGAAGGCGAAAGATGTTCACACCTGCAGAATTCGGCAAGGTCTCGGTACTGGTTCCTGAGAACGGTGGTGCCGTCCCCTACGGGAACACCGTGGTAGTGCACGGATCTGAAAGCACGCTCGTCATCGACCCTTCGCTCTCCCTCGACCGCGACCCCGTCGGCGCAGACCTCGTATTCGTCAGCCACGGGCACGAGGACCACATCGCCGGACTACGCCATTTCGACACCCCGGCCTATGCGCACCATCTCGACGCACCCGCAGTCGCATCCCTCGACACGATGCTCACCAATTACGGCCTTCCTCCGAACGAACGAGTCGAGGTCCAGCAGTCGATTGCTACGCAATACGGCATACCCCCGACCCACGAGAACGTGTCGGGGATCGCGGGCGGCCACGTCTTCGACCTCGGCGACCGCACTGCGACAGTCATTCATTTGCCAGGGCACACCCGCGGACACTGCGGGGTCCTCGTTGAACCCGACGGCTTCTTCTACGTCGCCGACATCGACCTCACCTCCTTCGGCCCGATGTACGGCGACCTGGGTAGCAGCGTCAACGACTTCCTCGACTCCATCGACCACGTCGCAACGATCGACGCACGCTGGTACGGAACATTCCATCAGAAGGGCGTGGTCGAGGGCAGCGACGAGTTCCGTCGCCGGTTGTCCGCATACCGCGACAAATTACTGAGCCGCGAAGACCGTCTCATCCAATTCCTCGGCGAACCAAAACCCTTGGAAGACATAGTCGCTCATCGACTCGTCTACCGCCCCCACGTATCGGCACCGTACGTCGACGCCGTCGAACGACGGACAGCTCAGCTACACCTCGAACGACTCATCGCATCCGGTGCCGTCACAGTCGACGAAGACAAGGTGTTTCGCCGGACCCTCTGACATCCCTGGCGAACTGATCGCGCCATTTCGGATACTTCCGAAAATCGGACCGAAGTTCACCGAAAAAATCTGGCACTCAAGGTTGCAGAGTGCCAGTTTGGCTGGTTATCATGTTCTCGCACAGTAAGTTCGGTCGCCGTCGAGGTGACGGTGACCTTTCTTAGACGATACGGGAGGTGTGTTGCTGTGCTTCGTTTCGATCCTTTCACCGACATCGACGCGATCACCAAGTCCCTGCTTGCCACCGGAACCGGCAGCAGCCGAAGTCCACGCTTCATGCCGATGGACCTCTACAAGATCGATGACCACTACGTCCTTCACGCCGATCTTCCCGGCGTCGACCCAGGATCAGTGGACGTACAGGTAGACGGCTCGACCCTCACCCTGACCGCGCACCGCAGCGCCATTTCCGAAGAGGGAGTGACGTGGCTGGCCGGTGAGCGTTTCACAGGAACATACAGAAGGCAGCTGTCCATCAGTGAGGACATCGATTCCGAACGGATCGTCGCCTCATACGACAACGGCGTGTTGACCGTGACCTTGCCGATCGCAGAGAAGGCGAAACCGCGGCGGATCGAAATCTCGTCGGGACCGCCGTCCCGCACCGCAAACTCCGAGGTGAAAACCCAAGGACAGATCGAAGCCTGACCTGAACGGCTTGGCACGAAATCGACTGTACGAGAGCCTTTCATCCAGGAGGTCCACTATGCCCGCGCCAATCATGGCCCCCGCCGCAGCTCTGGCTGAACCGGTCGTCTGGAACGAAGACCCGCAGCGGCAAGGCTGGTGGAAGCGCATCCTCGCGGCCACCCCGCCCGAGAACCCCACCAACGAAGAATTTCAACCCTGACAAAACCAGACCGTGTTCGCCGAATACGGTCACCCACAAATGAATTGATGCCTTCCGTCCGTCCACCGAGGCGGACGGAAGACATTTACAGGCGCTCTACACACGTTCAGCTCGATGACGCATTCCGGCCGAACCGAAGAGCCATCACCTGCAGCAGGTCAGGAACCGCCCGAAATGGGCGAAGCAGGACGAAACACTCACACAACAAGGACGAAGCTCGCCGCCACCTGCCAACCGTGACTCGTACGGTTGAAATGTAGACGTCAGTGACTGCGCTGACGCTTACCGACCTCGTCGGTCCCCTGAATTGTGTGGCCGTCGAGGTCGTCTCATGTCGATACCCAAACTGAAAGTGGTCAGCCCTCAACCCTCGTCGGAGGAGATGCCGTCGCCAGACCCTCCAGAAGGATTGCCAGACCGCGCTCGAGTTCGTCCTGCCCGTCGTAGTGAGCCATGATCGTAGCCATCGACCGCAGTCTCGGAAACTCGGCAAGCGCAAGCCGATGCAGACCGAGCCGCAAGAGATCGTCCGTCTCCTCGGGATTTTCGACTATTTCCTGAAGCTCGTTGAGAATGTGCCCGTTGAGGAAGCCGAACACTGCTCGGTAGATGTGTAATGCGTCTTCAGGAGTGAAACCGGCCCGTATCAGCAGTTCGAGAATCGCTTCGACGTAGCGCAACGTCCCGGGAGGACGCAATCCGAGCGGGGTGGACAGCGGCCGAGTGACCAGCAAAGGAACCACGTTGGGGTGCGCGAGCGCGAGGCGGCGATACCCGTACGCAACTGCGTGCAGCTGCCCCCTCCAGTCGCGATCGGACGGGTCGACGACCAGTTGTTCGAGCACGGTCTCGACGACCCCGTCCAGCAGGGCCGCCTTGTTGGCCGCGTACCTGTAGAGAGTCATCGGATTTCTGTCGAGCGCTTTGCCCAGTCGGCGCATGGAGAGGCCGTCGGCACCTTCCTCGTCGATGATCGCCAACGCCGTCGAGAGTACGAGCGCCCTGGTGAGGGGCTCCTCGCGGTCCGCGACGGGAATCAAACCCTTAGTGCGATCTGGCGAGTGTCCGGTCATTCACAAAACATACATCGTATGCCTACGCGTTGACAGAACAGTACGGCTGGTTTACTGTTCGGATACGCCCTATGCATACAACGTATACACACATCGTATACCCGGAATGTCCGGATTTACGTGGGCGCTCATCGATACGTCCCGGCGCCGGAGTCGGCGCGGACGTACGGACTCACTTTCGTCGCATGAGTCCCTTCTTCAAAGGATCGAAGATGAACAGAACATGACAGCACCCACCGCAACACGACGCTCGCGGTTCTTTCAATTCTCGGGTATTGCAACGATTTCCGTTTTCTCCGTCGGCATTCTCGTCTTGCCGGCCGGCACTGCCGGCGCGGAAGCGACTGCTGTCGGACTCGGCACCGCTGAGCCCTTTGCAGTCCTTGCCGGAGCAGGAATCACCAACACCGGACCGACAACCCTCGGCGGCGATATCGGCACGTATCCGACTCCAACCATCACCGGTGTATCGGACCTGACGATTACCGGCACCAATCATGGTGGCGACGCGGTATCGCAGGGAGCGAAACCCGACGTGTTGACTGCCTACAACACTCTTGCCGGTCAGGGACCCACACAACCGACGGGAGCCGACTTGACCGGTCGGACACTGGTTTCGGGTGTCTACAACTCCGGTTCGTCGATCGCACTGTCGGGAACCGTCACCCTCGACGCGCAAGGTGACCCCGATGCAGTCTTCGTCTTCCAAGCGGGATCAACGCTGATCACATCGTCGTCCAGCACCGTTGCACTGATCAACGGAACGCAGGCGTGCAATGTTTTCTGGCAGGTTGGAAGTTCCGCCACCCTCGGCGCCAACTCCGTCTTCCGAGGAAACCTCTTGGCGCTGACAGACATTACTGCCACAACCGAGGCAACCGTCGAGGGTCGACTGTTGGCGATCAATGGCGCGGTCACTCTGGATACGAACACCGTTACGATCCCGACCTGTGCGCCTCCTGTCACGACCACGACTCCGACCACTACGACGACTACGGTCCCGCCTGACACCGCGACAACTACAACCACGACGGTCGTCCCGCCGGAGGTGACTACAACCACGACGGTCGTCCCGCCGGAGGTGACTACAACCACGACGGTCGTCCCGCCGGAGGTGACTACAACCACGACTGGTACACCGGTGGAAGCGACGACCACCACACCAGGGCCGAACGGCACGACTACAACCACTGTGGACGTACCGCCGATCATCACGACCAGCCGAAACATTCCGTCCATACCCGAGATTCCCGGTCTCCCACCACTGCCGGGAATACCTCCCACCGTTCCCGGGACGGTAACCGTCCCGTCTCGGGTGCCGACGACGTCAGCTTCTCGAACGGGTACCCCGACCACTCAACCGGTAGGCCCGGAATCCCCGAATGTTCGAGCCCCTCAGGTGCAGCAGGTACCACGAGGGTCGGTCGACACCGGTGACGGAAGCACACAATCCCAACGCGGCGGACAGTCCAGTGGAGGGTGGATCGCCCTGCTCGTCGGCTTCTTCAGCGTCGTGGCTATGTCGGCCCTCGTCATCCGTCGGACAAGTCGATAGATGAAAGACGAAAACTCCGTGATGGCTCCGCGAACTCGCCGAGCCATCACGGCTCTCGCCCTTACTGTTTCAGTACTCGTAACGGTGGTCGGATGCGCCGGTGGACAATCCGACAGCGGAAATTCACAACCAATCTCGTCGCCTCGACAAGACACCACATCCGCGCCGCGCGCCACTGACTCTGCACTGCCCGAAAGGGCGCCGGTAACTGCTGACCACCGCCCCGCGCGCCTCGAAATCCCGTCCATCGGCGTCGACACCGACATCATCGATCTCGGACTCGATACCGATGGAGCACTCGAGGTCCCACCGGATGGGAAGGACGCAGGGTGGTACACCGGCGCTCCCGCCCCCGGTGAGGTCGGACCGGCAATCATCGCCGGCCACGTCGACTGGCAAGGCACCGACGGGGTCTTCTTCGATCTGCGGAATCTCGAAACAGGAGCCGACATCATCGTCACCCGCGAAGACGGAAGTCGCGCAGTGTTCACCGCTACCAGTGTCGAACACTTCCCCAAAGAGGACTTTCCCACCGACGTTGTATACGGCGACATCGACCACCCCGGACTCCGGATCATCACGTGCGGTGGATCCTTCGACGAAACCGCACGCAGTTACAACGACAACATCATCGCATTCGCCGACCTGGCCTAACCGCCTGAGACGCCGCAGCACACCACTTCGAAAGTCCGCACGAACCGTTGGAGAGCAATGACCGTATTCCACTTTCCCGTGCTCGAGAAGTTTCGATGACAGACACCGACGACATTCGAGCGAGCGCCGAAGCAGGTGTCGACGCTCCTGCATGGCGGGATCGGAAGCGTTACTGGTGGCCGTTGGGATTGCTGATCCCGCTGAGTCCCTTCCTGTCCTGGCTGCTGGTCGAATATTTGCACCTCGGCCTGTTCTGGGCGACCGGTGCCTGGATCCTGATTCTCGTCATCCCGATCGTCGACGTCGCAGTCGGCGCAGATGGCCGCAGCCCACCCGACAACGTGATCGCGGCATTGCAGGACGACCGCTACTACCGCTGGTGTACCTACCTGTTCGTGCCACTTCAATACGCTGGCCTCGTCTTCGCCGCATGGTGTTGGGCGCACGCCCCGATGGCAACCGGAGAGAAGATCGCACTGGCGATGACCGTCGGCGTCGTTGCGGGCGTCGGTATCAATGCCGCACACGAACTAGGCCACAAGAGCAGCCGCCTCGAGCGGCGGTTGGCGAAAATTGTGCTCGCTCAATCGTTCTACGGGCACTTCTACATCGAGCACAATCACGGTCACCACGTCAACGTTGCGACGCCGCGCGATCCCGCCAGTGCTCGTTTCGGGGAATCGTTCTGGATATTCCTGCCCCGCAGCGTATTCGGAGGTCTGAAATCGGGCTGGCGGATCGAATCAGCACGCCTGCGCCGGCAGGGTTCACCCGCACTGTCGCCTCGAAACAACATCGTGCAGGCATGGTCGCTGAGCGCCGCACTGTTCGGGACGTTGATCACCTTATTCGGGTGGCAGATACTGCCCTGGCTGCTCCTGCAAGCCTTGGCCGGGATCACGTTCCTCGAGGCCGCAAACTACCTCGAACACTACGGATTGCTCCGTGCGCGAAGACAAGACGGCAGCTTTGTCAAAGCCCGGCCCGAAGACAGTTGGAACAGTGATCATCTCTTGTCCAATTTGTTCCTGTACCAATTACAACGACACAGTGACCATCACGCGAATCCGCGTCTGCGCTACCAATCTCTGCGCAGCGCTCCAACCGCTCCGCAACTCCCTGCCGGATACGCGGTGATGATCGTCTGCGCTGCCGTACCACCACTGTGGCGGCGGATGATGGATCACCGTGTCCTCGGCTACTACAACGGCAACGTCGAGCTCATTCACACCAAGGCGACGATATGAATGACAATGCCCGAGACGACGACCACAGCGACGGGCACTACACGGCCACCGGGCCGACCAAACACGCCAGAGCTGCGTACCAGCCGGCGCGCACCCAGCTCAGACGAGCCGCACCGAGCCTGGACGTCGTCGCTGCCGCGGAGTACCTGTTGACCCAGCCCGACGCATACCTCTATCGCCGCCGATACCTCGACCTGATCACTCAAACCCCCGGGCCCGACGGAACATCGATCACCGACTACGCCGCAGCTGAACGCTACCTACTTGTCACCGCTACCGCGCACCGCAGAACTCATAGTGAGGTTCGTCCATTGCCGGCACCCGGCGATTTTCTGTGAAGTGGTCACCGCAGTGTTTGATGCCAGAGAGTGACAACAGCCTGACGAATTCGGGAGCGCAGCATTTGTCATTTGCCATCACAGCTTTGATTCGCGCTCGCCAATGTCATCGAGGATCAAGAACTCGATCTTCGCTCGCTCCCCGTCCGCATCGAAGTCGTTGTCGCGGTCTGAGACACGCGTGATCAGTTCCGTCAGTGCCGCATGGATCGTCGTGTACAGAAATGCACGCGGGTCGGGCACCCCCATCACGTCGTCAGTGTTCATCTGTACCTGCGCCGTAGCGGTACGCCTGCCCAGAAATACACGCGGAAGCCGGATCCCGGTCGGATCGGTCACCACGGAGATGTCGCCACCAACGACAACAAACAGATCGAAGTCGTACTGCATCGCGATGCCCCTCAGCCGGTGTCTGAGCCGAGTCAACTCCTCGATGAAGTCAAGCGGCACCGACGGTCCACCGAATACTGTCCTGAACGTGACCCCGCGAGTCATCGATCTGCCCCCTTTACGAATCATCCATTTCAGGATCGAGGGCCATACCCTCTGTGTCCCCCACGCCAAGTGCTCGGGCATATCGACCGGCATACCGCTCCAGTGCGACTGCTGAATCGGCCTCACCTTCCCATTGATCCGGAATCGCGGTGCCGTCACACGTTGTTCGCGACACTTGCGCCTCGGAGAACTCGACAGCGGTCCGGGTGAAGGAACACCGCACAAAACTCGTGGCCGCCGAGAATCGTGCGCCGCCGAAAGTGCACTCCACGAATGAGGTATCGGCGAACTGCGCACCAGTCAGGTCTGTGTCGTCGAATGCGCATCGTTCGAACACAGTATTGGGCACGGAGCGGAGCCCGCGTGCTTTGGCTCCAGTGAAATCGCAATCGACGACCCTCGGTCCGAGCGCCAGACGAGAGAGCGTCGCACCCCGGAAACTGCACCGTTCGAATCGGCGATTGAAACGGGGCTGTCCGGTCAGTGCCACGAAATCGAAACGGCAGTCGAATAATTCGGATTCGAAGACGGAGATCGGACCCCGAGCGAAACTCAGATCAATCCGTTCCAACGTGAGATACCGGATGTCCAATCCAGCGCTACCCGCTGTCAGGCCACGCACATCGATCAGCCCGTCATCGGTCTCCGCCCATGGGGAGACGAGAGTGTGGGGCGGCTTGACGATCCGCGACTGATCGAGCAGCTGCGCCCGTAAATTATCGACGCCCTCATCTGACCAACGTCGACGTAGGGAGGTGATCGCGGACCGGTTCACGGGCTCAATAGTATCGGCAAGATGCCCAGCGATTGGCCGTGGCTGCCCAAGAAGCGAACCACCACACATCAGTACTTCGGTAGGAATCACTTCTCGGAGCGCGCAAAACAGCCGGACCGTGAAATGCACGGCCCGGCTGCAGCGCTCACGCGCACGAAGTGGAACTCGGAGTCAACTGGGGTACTGAAACCGGTCGTGTACGAGCCGTTGACTCATCCCCGGATCAGTATCGAATTATCAACTCTCACAAGTTGATCACGTCGCCCACAAGGATCTGATCGGGATTGACGATCTGCGGATTCATGTCCCACACCTGCTGCCAGGTGAGACCTCGTTCTGTCGCGAGGTCGAACAATGTATCACCGGCTGCAACGACTACCTCTGAGCCGGGCGCTGGAGTCTCCGACTCCGGAATGCTTTCTACCGGTGCAGATTCGGATGTCTCAGAGTAGACAACGGGAGCAGGCGCCGGTTCCGGTGCAAATTCGGGTGCTACGTCCTGTGCCGGCGCGGGCGCGGGAACAATACTCGACCCGGTATCGCACGCCCCGATCGAACTCAGGAAGGACATGGGATCGACGGCGCCTCCACTGTGAATGCGGAGATGCAGATGTGGGCCGGTGGAGCTACCGGTGTTACCCGTTGCCCCGATCTCGTCGCCTACCTCGACGTGTTGCCCCACACCGACCCATGTTTCGGAGAGGTGGCCCATCTGAATCTGCTCGCCACTGTCCGCTTCCAACTGGATGTACGTTCCATATCCACCCGGATCATTGGGTCCGGCAACAGAAATCGTGCCCGATGTGGGCGCGTGGAGCGCGGTGCCGACGTTGACAGCGAAGTCGACTCCGTCATGTCCCGCGTGGTAACCCTGCGAAAGTGATCCGCTTACCGGCCACTCCCAATTGCAACTCGCCGACCAGCCCTGCGCACCGGCGGTACCTGCATTGGCTACTGCTCCGGCCCCCACAAGGGCGCCCAGTCCCGCAGTTACGGCGATGAATCGTTTTGTGCTGGAAGGCTTGTGTTTTCTGTGCTTACTCATGTTTTCCTTGACTGATGTGCTCGGAGCAGGTGCAGGCTCTACCCGCAGACAGCACTCAATACGTGCTGAGCTACTCGGTGTATCGCACCAAGACTCCGTTGGAGTGAGATGTTCGGATCGCGCCATGGAGAGAGGTACGGTGACCGCTCTCGAACGCGAGCGCGCGCATAGACCCGCAGGTCTGCATCTCCTGGTGACAGCACAGGAGATACGGGTTCTACATCGAGGCAGTGCCTGAATCGATCGTTGATCGAGGACTACGAATGCCGGAACAAACCGAAGGCTTCTCATTCGAAGATCGACAGGGTGGGTGTCTACCCGGATGGTCGGAAAGGGGGTGGAACATGGAGATCCTTGCGTTGCGGATGAGGAATCACCTCATACGCTGTCGCTTCACGACGCTCCACACCACGGTTGAATTACCTGGGTACATACCTGTTTTTGCGCATTCGACCCGACCGGTCGATATCAGGCGCGCCTTCGGTTGATGGCATCTGTTCGAACAATCGCCAGTGCCCCATGTCACTTCTGGAGACGATACCGCGTCTTGGTCACCTGGCGCGTCAGCGTTACCGAGATGGGACATACAGGCGGCATTGCTCCTACAAGCCGAACGGGAGACCAGTGCACGTTCCCGGCATCGGAAACGCGTGCTGATCTCCCGTTCGGCGATCTGTTGCCTAGTGGATCTACTGCTGAGTCGAAGCTACTTTCTCGGCTGCGTGGTGAGCGGCAATGTATCCGTAAACCAGCCCCTGGCCGATCGTTGCACCGGCGCCCGGGTAGGTGTGACCGAATGCGTTGGCCGCAGTATTGCCGATCGCATACAGGCCGTCGATCACGCTGCCGTCCTCACGAAGCACGCGTGCATGCTCGTCTGCCTGCACACCGCCGCAGGTGCCGAGGTCGCTGAGCGTCATCTTCACCGCGTAGAGGGCACTCGTGTCGAGCTTCCTCAGGTTCGGGTTCGGGGACACTGTCGGGTCGCCGTAGTACCGATCGTATGCACTTCCGCCGCGACCAAATTCCGCATCGCTACCGGCAGCAGCGGCCTCGTTGAACTTCTCGAAGGACTCGGCAAAAGCCTCCTCGGGAAGACCGATCTTGCGGGCAAGTTCGACCGGACTGCTCGCCTTGTGCGCGATGCCGGAGTCGAAGAATGCCTGCGGAAGCGGCTGACGAGGGAAGATACCGCCTGCGAACACGTAGCTGTTGCGGTACTCCTGGTCGAAAACAAACCACATCGACTCGGCCGGATCTCCGGCCTTTTCCCGTTCGAGCACGCGCTGGCCGAACGACATGTAGTCCGTCGCCTCGTTCACGAATCGACGACCGGTCTGGTCGACGATGAACGAGCCTGGCAGCGCACGCTCTGCGAGCATCACCATCGGCGGGCGGCCCTTGATGCTTGCCACCGCGGGGAACCACCACGACTGATCCATCGATCCGATACCTGCGCCGAGCTCTTGTGCTGCCTCGATCGCTTCGCCGGTGTTGCCCTCTGCGCCCAGGCTCTCGTGCTCACCGAGGCTCTCCGACTGGTACTTGTGGCGCCACTCCATGTTGTGGTCGAACCCGCCGGCTGCCAGAACGACACCACGCCGAGCGGTCACCGTCACTTCACGTCCGTCTTGCACCACAACTGCACCCGTTACGCGGCCATCTTCGGTGATGAGCCGAACCAACGACGTTTCCGTCCACACCGGGATACCGGCCTGGACCACACCTGCGAACAGGCCGGCGGCGAGCGCCTGACCGCCTGCGATGTATTCACGCTTGAGTACGTACTTGCCGTAAACGCCCTGCGCCAGGCGGCGGATGATGCGAGGGAAAGCCTTGCTCGGCTTCTTCACCATCAGGTTCATCCACTTGTAGTCCGCACCTGTCACCGGCATCGGCAGTCCGGCTTCCATCAAACCGGGCCGCAGGCGACCGCGTTCCGCGCCGAGTACCGACGCGTCGAACGGCAGGCACTCGCAGGTACGTCCGGCGGCGCTACCTCCCGGCAGTTCGGGGTGGTAATCGGAGTATTCCTTGGCCCAGAAGAACTTCATGGGCGTCGTGCGGTAAAGCATGTCGACGGTGGCCGCACCGTTGTCGACGAATGCCTCCCCACGTTGGGCAGGGGCAGTATCACCGACCACCGAACGCACGTATGTCTTCGCGCGCTCGACGGTGTCGCCCGCACCGGCTTTCGCCAAGATCGGGTTGGCAGGCATCCAGAACGCTCCACCGGACCGCGCCGTCGAACCGCCAACGTACTGCGTCTTCTCCACGATCAGCGTGGACAAGCCGAGCTCGTTCGCGGTGAGGGCGGCAGCCATGCCGGTACCGGACCCGATCACCAGTAGATCGACAACGATGTCCTTGGCTTGTGTCGCGGGGGGTGCCTGATTCTTCGCCATTGAACAAATCCCTTCACGTGGTTATCGACGTAGAACGCTAAGGCAGTCGCGGCGCAGAAGGTTCCGGATGCCCAGTCAGCGGGACATTGCGAGTGGATTGGCGAAGAACGGCTCCTGCCACGGGTCGGGCGTTGTGCCCGCCCCAGCAGAATCGCGGCTTGCCTTCTTCGATGTCTACGCTGCTCAGGTGAGGACAAATCCCAGCTTCGGCATCGTCGACGAAACGCTCGGCGCCCTTGTACGCGGCATGCTTCCCCGCCTACGCCACGCCTTCGAGCATCACCAGGCTCTTCACCGTCTGGCCGTCGAAGCGATTGTCAACGTCTGACAGACTCGTGCGGTTTGCATTTCATGGACGGGTACTGGCCGGCAGTTCGCTTCAACGGCGACGATGGCGTCGTCGAGGTGACTGTCGAATCCTGACCGCGATCCTCGTCTCGGGCTGTCGGCTGATGTTCCTCGGCACTGATGAAGAATAATCATCTACATGAAATGGAACACCCCTACAGAGACCGGCTGGTTCGTCAACCTCGCCGAAGGTGGTTCGGCCGTATCGATATTCGATCCGTCGGGGAACGTTCAAGGCGAACTGATTCCCGCATCCGACGACGGATCGGAGAGCGTTGCCGGCGGGCGGAAGAGGAAATCGTCAACAGCCGAGCAGGATCGATCCAGGCTCACATTCCGCAAAGGCCGACCTGCATCACTTCGATTGTCCGACGGAACGATCGGGACCCTGATCGACCAGAAGCCCAAGGCCATGCGCCGCAAGAACAAGCTGTGCGAAGTCGATATCGCGGGCAGAACATACCTCTTCGTTCATTCATCGGGCCGAAAGGCAACAGCCCGGCGTGACGGAATCGCATTGGCACACATGGAACGTGGCCGATGGTCCGCTAGAAGTACCGTCGCCAGAAGAACCCTCACGGCAACGGACGCCCTTGACGAATGTGTCCTGACACTGTTTCAGAAGGTAGTGACACCTGGACGTACCGGCGCCTTCGATCAGGTACTGACCGACCTCAGCAACATATGACGTACGCCATATTCGGTGGATCTCAACCGCACTCGAGATACTGACTTTCAACTCTCGGGTCCACGGACATGCCTTGGACACAATGAGTTTCACATCTCGGAGCGGAAGACTGAAACCAGATCATGGTCAATGTCGACGCTTTGAACACGCTCGCCCAGCGATTGTCGCCAGGTGCGATGATCACAGATCCAGATCTACTCCAGTCCTATCGGCAGGACTGGAGTTTCGATCCCGCAGCCGGAACACCGGTTGCCGTAGTACGTGCTTCGACGACGGCAGAGGCGGTTCGACGGACGGCATCTGAGGCCGCCACATGTAGCGAATAGCGACGAGTACCTGAATTCTCCTGTGCAACCGGATATGGTGAGGCTGTCGTCTTCAATGCGGCGATGCAAGAAGGGAAGCTACGACCAAAACGTTACGTCGGGGAAGACAAGCAAATCACCTGGACATGGCTGGAGGCCTCCGTGATGAATCTCGTTCGCCGACTGAGCGTCTGCACATCCGTCGTGATCGCTTCTACTCTGACGTCGGTAGCGCTCGCATCCGCCGCGGTGACCATTCCATTCCAGGTCAACCCTGCGCCGTACGGCAACCCGAACGGCAGCTTCGACGCGCCGGCCGTCCGCTGCGTAGCTGTCGTCGGTGAACAACCCGGCACGGTGACGATCACCGGAGGCAAGGAAGGCCGGTGGGGATGCCTGCTCTCGTCCGAAGTGCGCTGGCTGAACCTTTCGACCGGGGCCTCCGGCTCCGCTCGGCTCTCGGACGGTCTCAACGGAGTCCCAGCAGAGGCGATCGTGCAGACCGGGACCGGTCCAGTCGCTGTTGCCGTGCTGTCCGTGGCCGGATCCATCATCACCCCAGGTGTCACATCGTTCTACGTGCCGTAGCACCAGACTCCGCATCACCGGCACCGTGGGACCTAAGGTCCTGTTTACCGACCCGTCATCCCGGTTAGCCTGAAAAGACGCTACCGAGAGGACACTCATGACCTCGTCAGTGCACGAAACGATCGCCGTGGATCTGGATTTGATCGACCTGTACAAGGACCTCCACAGCCATCCGGAACTGGGGTTTCACGAGCAACGAACATCCAGTCTGGTGGAAAGACATTTAACAGCACTTGGATTCGACACCACCACCGGTGTCGGGACTACCGGAGTCGTCGGAGTCCTGAAGAACGGAGCGGGCCCCACAGCGCTGCTGCGTGCGGATATGGACGCCCTCCAGGTTCGGGAAGAAACCGGATTGGACTACGCCAGTACCGTGACAACGACCGACGATCAGGGAAAGACCGTCTCGGTCAGCCACGCGTGCGGCCATGACCTGCATACGACCTGCTTACTCGGTGCGGCCCGGATCCTCTCTCAGGATACGACGACCTGGTCTGGCACTCTTGTCCTCGTCTTCCAACCGGCTGAGGAACTTGGCGCGGGTGCGCAAGCCATGGTCGACGACGGACTGTTCGAGCGATTCCCGAGGCCCGACATCGTTCTCGGACAACATGTATCGCCGCTACCGGCAGGCACGATCGCCGGGCACGCCGGCCCCTCGTATGCGGGATCGGACTCACTTCGTGTGAGACTGGTCGGAAAGGGCGCCCACGGATCTATGCCGGAGAACTCGGTCGATCCCGTGGTCATGGCAGCCGAAACCGTGTTGCGTTTGCAAACTGTCATCTCACGCGAGGTCCCGAGTACTGCCACAGCTGTCCTCACCGTCGGCTCCATCCATGCTGGAGATGCCGCCAACGTCATTCCCGGCGAAGCAGAACTGCAACTCAACATCCGCAGCTACGACGCAGGTGTGCGTCAGCGCATCCTGGACAGCGTCGACCGCATCGTCCGGGGCGAAGCGGCCACCGCCGGTGCACCCACCTCACCGACCATCACAGAGACGGAGCACTTTCCGATCGTCGTCAATGATCCGGCAGCGCTGGACAAGACACTCGATGCGTTTGCCGAATGGTTGGGGACGAACAAGATTCTCGATCCCGGTGCGGGAGCAGGTAGTGAAGATGTCGGCATTCTCGCGACCAGTGCCGGTGCGCCACTGTCGTACTGGCTGTTGGGCGGTACCGACCCTTCACTGTTCACGACAGGTGACATGACTGATCCGGCTTTGCGAACCGTGCCGTCGAACCACTCTCCGCACTACGCTCCCGTGATCGAGCCGACCCTGACCATCGGTGTGAACGCCTTGGTCGTCGCGGCCAGGACGTGGCTCCCAACTCCCTAGAGTGTTGCGGGTCCGCAATCGATCGATCGTCCATGCGATCAAGGCTGCAAACGCGTAGGCGCCGCCGAGAATACTTGCAGCGCCCCACCCTGCCGCGTCGAAAACCATAGTGGTGGAAACCGCCCCAGCCGCGCTGCCCAACGAATAGAACACCATGTAACTACCGATGATCTGCCCCGACGATTCCGGTGTGTTCGCGACGATCAGATTCTGGCTCGTGACATGAACAGCCTGTACGGCGAAGTCCAACGCAACAACACCGACTACGAGTAACACCAGCGAGTGCGTCGCCTGCGCGTTGAATACCCACGACAGCAAGAGAACGACCAAAGACGCCCCGGTGACGCGTTGCGCTTTGCCTTGATCGGCCCACCGACCGGCACCGACCGCGCCCAATGCTCCAACCAATCCTGCGATTCCGAAGAGCCCGATCTGTGTGGTCGACAACCGCCATGGTTCCTCACTCAACGGCAGGGCCATTCCGCTCCACAAAGCACCAAAGGACGCGAAAAGGAACAAGGCGATCAGGGCCCGGGTGCGAAACAGTCGGTTCGTAAGCGTCAACGTCACGACAGACCCCATTGCACGCACGTACGAACGCCTATCGTGTTGCAAACGAGGATCTTTCGGCAGCATCGTCAGCGCGACGGCCGCGACCAGTACCGAAATGAAAGTGGATCCCGCGTAGACCGCCCGCCAGCCTGCCAGATCCGCAACTGCGCCGGCGACAGTCCGAGCGAGGATGATGCCGACGACAACGCCGCTGGTGATGACACCGATGTTTGCGCCCCGCTCGTCCGGGTCACTGATTGCCGCAGCATAGGCAACTATGACTTGAACAACTACCGAGAACGTGCCTGCGACCGCCATCCCGATCAACAGCTGCAGATTCGTGGTGGCCAGAGCAACAAGCATCGTTCCCGTTGCAGCAGCGACGATCTGGATTGCGATCAATTTCTTTCGATTCACGAGATCGCTCAATGGCACCAACACGATCAACCCCACCACATAACCGAGTTGGGCGAGTGCGACTACGAAACCGAGGCCGGCCGGAGGAATGGAAAGATCCGAGCCTATTTGCCCGAGGAGCGGCTGTGCGTAGTAGATGTTGGCTACCGAGACCCCGCAGAGCACTGCGAGCAACAGGCGAAGTCCGCGAGACATTTTCAACTTGCCCCGCGAGTTCTCGACAGCATGACGTACAGGCACTTCCACCTCAACTTGGTTGCGTTTTGATACCATTTGGAGGTTACGTCAATACAGTTTCAAAACGCAACCAATGAGGAACTCGATGCCGGATCGCGCACAATGGACAGACCCGCACTGCCCGACGGCCCGAGCGGCCGACATCATCGGCGACAGATGGTCGCTGCTGATCGTGCGTGACGCCTTCGACGGGTCATCGAGATTCAGTCAGTTTCAACGAAACCTGGGCATCGCAAAGAACATTCTCACGGACAGGCTCAAAGTCCTTGTCGAGCAGGGAATCTTCGAAGTCCAACCGAACGCGCAAGGTACCCGCAACGAGTACATCCTGACCGAACGCGGTATGGATCTGTTCATCGTGATCATTAGCCTGCGACAGTGGGGAGAGCGCCACGCCTTCGATGACGGTGAGCCACACTCGATCTTGATCGACGACACCACGGGCGATCCGGTTCCCAGGCTTCGACTGATCAACACACGGAATATCGACCTGGACCCTACAAGTACACATGTGGAGAAGGTCGAGGAAGGTTGACCCGCAACTCGCCAGATTGACAGATGGGCGCACATGATTCGAAGTACGCGCATACTCCGACCATGACTGTCGATCTCGAGTTCTCCTGGCCGCAGTTTCTCTGGATTGCATTCATCTTCGTCGGCGTGCCCGCAACTATCGGCGCGAGCATCATCTGGACAATCTGGCGTTCGGAACGAACTGGCCTGGAGCACTCCACGACCGCCCTCGGCGGCGGGCACACGGGATCGGGCTCACTCGGACTGTGGCGCACCGGCCTGTTGGCCTTTGCACTGGGCTTTCTGTCTTGCGTGGGCTGGCTCAGCTGGTCAGCCGACTACAAAGGCGGATTCCGCGGCCCCGGCCTGCCTGCTCCGACACAGTTCCCCACCTGGCAGGTCGTCGCCTGTGGACTGACAGTGATTCTGGCGTGTTTCGGTTCCGCCCATTGCTCGCGATGGATGAAGGCCGGCGGTATGACGGCCGCTGCCGGCACTGCTGCAGGATTCACCACAGCATTCAGCATCGACGCCAGTGCCGATGTCACCGGACAGGCAGGCGTGGGCGTCGCACTGTCCACAATCGGATGGGGCCTCACCCTTACCGCACTGATGCTTCTGCGCAGCAAGTGGTCGCAACGAGGATGATTCATTGCCGGATCATCCATACTCCGAGTAAAGAATTCGATAGGCGGACCTAACACGTTTTGAAATTCATTAAGAAGAAAATCGATTCCAGATACAGGATCGCCTGATTGCCGAACCTCCACGAGATCCTCGAAAAATATGAGACAGAAGCCTTATCGCTTCCGTGCCAACCCTTTGACGCATGCGGATCATAATATTCTTCGAACATCACGTGGAAGTGCACACAAGTCTGTGACTCACGGCATTATCCGATTTATCACGGGAAATCGTGATAAATCATCACCGTCCCTGAACTGCAACAACGTCTTAAGTTACAGATTCAACTAGTTTCAAACCATAGGGTTTCTTCCTTTTTCTCGGCGTCTCGATTCCGTAATGCTTGACATCGAATTGTCTTTCGTTCTCAATGAGCAATGTCAACTGACGGCGATGCCCCTCAGTGCATCAACGCAGTAATTCCGCTATCGAATCCAGTGAAGGGAACAGCCGCGAAATGACGGTTGCCGAGAGCTTGAAAGATAGGAATCTGTACTCCAACCTCAGGCGTGCTGCTGATTTGAGCGACCCATTCTGGGATCGCGCAGTCAGTGAGGGTCTGGCCGATCTCACTGCCGATCGCGTCGCAGGTTTCGAACACCGGACGATCCAAGGATACGAATTCGAGAACTTCTCCACGTACTCGTATCTGGGGCTCGACACCGACGACCGAATTCGTTCGGGTGCGATCGCCGCTCTCGAGCGCGAACGAACGTTGAACAGTTCCATCTCGCGGATGAGAGTCCACTCCAGCCTTCTCGACGACACAGAGGCCGCGTTGAGCGAACTGCTTGACGCACATGTGCTCACCCTCGGATCCGCCGCAAACGCTGCGTGGAGCTTGCTCCCCCTCGTCGCGTCCGGGTTGCTCACCGGCGGTGAACCTCCCCTCATGGTGTTCGACAAGAACGCACACTTCTGCCTCAATGCCATGAAGGCGAGCGTCGCCGACGAAACGACGATCGTGACCATTCGGCACGACGACGTCGATGAACTCGAAAGTCTTTGCCGAACAAATTCTCAGGTGGCATACGTGGCGGACACCGTCTACAGCACAGGCGGGAAGGCGCCCCTGAACGAACTGTTTGCATTACAGGCCAAATACGGACTGATTCTCGTTCTCGACGAGGCGCACAGCACCTCGGTCATCGGACACAACGGGCGTGGCGCGGTCCTGGATCTCATCGGCAGCCTCAATGATCGAACATTCTTGCTGACATCACTGAACAAGGGATTCGGTGCTTCCGGCGGTGCGATCGCACTCGGCCGGAACGGGGGCAGTCGAAATCGTGATCTCGCACTTCGCTACGGCGGCCCGTTGACGTGGTCGCAGCGTGTGAACGTAGCCGGGCTGGGTGCTATTGCGGCGTCCGTGGAGCTCCACCGCAGCGGAGAGGTCGACAAGCGGCAGCGGCAACTCCGCACGGTTGTCGAACTGTTCGATTCGCTCGTCGACACGCCGGCATCGGGCGATGGACTCCCGATCCGCTTCGTCACGCTCCACGAGGAAGAACAAACCATCACCGCAGCACAGAAACTGCTGGCTAGCGGTTTCTACACATCGGCGGTCTTCTTCCCTGTCATCGGCCGGGGCAAAGCCGGGCTGAGACTGATGCTTCGGGCGGACCTTCCACATGCAACGATCGAGCGCTTCGCCGACGTCCTACGAAGTGTCACGGAATGAGCGACGACCGCACTGTCGCAGTGACACCGCTGGCTTGTGCCGTCGTGTTGACAGCACAAATGGCCACGACCATCTACCTCCCTTCACTGCCGAAGATCGCGACGGATCTGGGCATCGAAGATTCCGTGGTGAAGTGGTCGGTGACACTCTTCGTGATCAGTGCCGCACTTCCGGTGGTCGTGTGGGGGCGGTTGGCAGATCGACTCGGACGCAGGACGGCACTGTTGTCCAGCTTGGTATTGTTCGTGATCGCCTGCATTGCATTGGCTTTGGTCCAGAGCGCCGCCGTACTACTGATCGGCCGGATCGTTCAAGGCATCGGAGCAGGAGGTGCGGCCATCATCGTGCGAATGATGGTGAAGGACAAGTTCACCGGTTCGGAGTTGGCTAGCCGCTTGTCGCTGTTGTCGATGGCATTTGTGGTGGCACTGGGCGGTGGCCAACTGATCGGCGGCGCTCTTGCGTCGTTCACCTCGTGGCGAACCGGCTTCGGCGTGCTCGGAGTACTCGGAGCAGCACTCGCTGCGGTGGCACTGAGGACCGAGAACACCACAGTCCGCGACAACAACGAACGCGTTGTTCGGTGGAATGCCATAGTCCTGACACCCCAGTTCTACAAACCAGCCATTGCGGGGGGCCTGGGTTTCGGCGCGATAGTCCTTGTGCAGCAATCGAGCCCCTTCCTGTTCAGCGATCGATTCGACTTGCAACCGTGGGCATTCGGAGCCTTCGGAATCCTCTACGGAACCGCCTACTTCAGCGGCGCGCTTTACGTCAATCGAAGGGCCACAACCGTCGGTTCAGAGAAGTTGATGCGTCGAGGTGCGCTGTGCATGCTGCTTGCCGGCCTCGTCCTCATGCTCTGCTGGTATCCCCCACTCGGTTCCACGCCGTTGCTCGCGGTCTTCCTGCTCGGATACATCGCACTGACATTTGGGCAATCGCTTCTCTTCCCGAACTCGGCAGCATCAGCAGTGACGCATTTTGCTGAAGGCGGAGCCATCGCCGTCGCGTACTGCGGACTCGTACAGCAGGGAATTGCCGGCATCGCCTCTGTAGTCGGACCTCTCGCATCCGATGAACGCGTGTGGTCGGCAATCGTCGCACTGATCACTGCAGCAGCGACTGCGCTCGTATTCTCCCTCCGCACAGCTTCCTCCGAACCGACAGTAGGTACGTCCCATGCCCGTCATTGAACGCACCGCACAACTCGACCCCGGTACCCGCGAGCAAAACTTACTGGCATACAAGGAAATTCGCGAGCGAGTTGCGGACGCGCAACACTTGTCCGTTCACGGGGCACCCGAGCGGTCGGTCGCCAAGCACCGGGCTCGCGGCAAATTGCCCGCTCGCGAACGCATCGATGCTCTTCTCGACGTGCAGTCCCCGTTCTTCGAGATCGGACAACTGGCCGGATTCGAGGTGTACGACGAGCAACTCCCGTCGGCTGGTCTGGTCACGGGCGTAGGGCTCATCCGCGGCTCACTCTGCGCCATCTTCGCGAACGACGCCACCGTCAAGGGCGGCACCTACTACCCGCTGACCGTCAAGAAGCAACTGCGATTGCAATCCGTCGCTCGTCGGCTGAGGTTGCCGTGTGTCTATCTCGTCGATTCCGGAGGTGTTTTCCTTCCGATGCAGGACGAGATCTTCCCCGACGAGCACCATTTCGGCGAGATGTTCAAGAACATCGCCGAAATGTCGGCAGACGGCATCGTTCAGATCGCAGCAGTCATGGGTTCCTGCACGGCTGGAGGTGCATACATCCCAGCGATGTGCGACGAGACCGTCATCGTCCGCGGTACCGGCACCGTCTATCTGGGCGGCCCTCAGTTGGTCAAGGCTGCAACCGGTGTCGACGTCGAACCGCAAGAGCTCGGCGGCGCCGACGTGCACGGGGTGATCAGCGGCGTCGTCGATCACATCGCCAACGACGACATCGAGGCTCTGAGCATGATCGCCGACATCGTCGCCCGCGGTGATCGACGGGAGGTACGGGCGCCGTCACGATCTCCGCGACCACCTCTTCACTCCCCCGAGCAGCTCGACACGGTGATCCCGGCTTCCTCGAAAACCCCGATCGTCGCGCGCGACGTTCTGGCCCACCTGCTCGATGCCAGCGAATTAGTCGAGTACCGAGCGAATTACGGCCGAACCATCGTCTGCGGGACCGGCCACATCGAGGGGTACACCGTCGGGGTCATCATGAACGACGGTGTGCTCTTTTCGGAGGACTCCCTCAAGGCCGCGAACTTCGTCGAACTGTGCTCACAACGAGACATCCCATTGTTGTTCCTGCACAACGTCAACGGATTCATGGTCGGGAAGCAGTACGAGGCGGAAGGTATCGCCAAACACGGCGCGAAACTGGTCAATGCCGTTGCCTGCGCCAGGGTTCCCAAGCTCAGCATCGTCATCGGCGGAAGCTACGGGGCGGGAAATCTCGCGATGTGCGGACGCTCGATAGGTCCTGACTTCATGGCCGTGTGGCCGAACGCGAAGACCACCGTGGTCGGTTCCGAGCAAGCAGCGTCGGTGATGGCATTGATGAAGATCGAATCTGCGCGCACACGCGGAACTCCGCTCACGGAAGAGGAAATCGAGGAAATCAAACGGCCGATACGCGAAGGTTACGACCGGCAGGGCGAGTCGGTGTACGTCGCATCCAGGCTTTGGGTTGACGCGATCGTCGACCCGGTCGACACGCGATCCTGGGTTTCACTCGCGCTGTCCATGCTTCCCCGCAATCACGGAACAACGCGCTTCGGCGTCTTCAGGATGTGAGAACATGACTCGACTTCTCATCGCCAATCGGGGTGAAATCGTCACGCGCATCGCGCGCACGGCCCGTCGTCTCGGCATGTCGGTATTGACGATCTCCTCCCCCGTCGATTCACACGCACAGTGGCATCGCCTCGCCGATCACACCGTGCTTCTGGACGGAGACATCCCCTCGGAGTCCTACACCAATTCGGATCAAATCATTGCGGCCGCGCTGGCCGCGGATTGCGATGCCGTGCACCCGGGTTACGGATTCCTCTCCGAAGACTCCGATTTCGCTGAAGCCGTCGTCGCTGCAGGTCTGACATTCGTCGGTCCGGCCGCTGAATCCATCGCTCTACTCGGAGACAAGGCAAGAGCGAAGAAGGCCGCCGCTGACGCCGGCATCCCGACTCTCACCGCGTGGGGCGAGGCAAGCGCCGATCCCGATACCGTCCTCGGTCACGTTCGATCTCTCGACGTGCCGGTGCTGCTGAAACCGGTGTTCGGGGGCGGCGGCAAGGGGATGGTTCGACTACATCCGGGTGATGACGCACGAGAGGTCATCACCTCTGCAATCGGTTTGAACGAAAGGAACTTCGGCCGCGGCGACCTGATGATCGAAACGCTGGTGGAGCGTCCGCGTCACATCGAAGTTCAGGTCCTCTTCGATTCCTTCGGTACAGGAGTTCACTTCTTCACCCGTGAATGCTCCCTACAGCGTCGGAACCAGAAGATCATCGAGCAGGCACCGGCAAGTTCTGTCCCCGAATCGGTCCTGGGAGCCATGCAGCACGACGCTCTGCGACTACTCGGAGGCGTCGGCTACGTGAATGCGGCAACCGTCGAATTTCTGGTTGACGCCGAAAACCGCTACTACTTTCTCGAAGTCAACACGCGCCTACAAGTCGAACACACGGTCACCGAGGAAGTGACCGGCGTCGATCTCGTCGAACTGCAACTCGACATCGCCCTCGGCGCCCGTTTGCCGTTACAGCAGCGCCATATCGCGCTGCGGGGTTTCGCGGTGCAAGCCAGAATCTACGCCGAGGATCCGTCGAACGGGTTTCGGCCCGCACCTTCACATTCCGTGGACATAGCCTGGCCGTCGGGGGTTCGCATCGACAGTGCTTTCGAGGGTGTCGGCAGCATTCCGCCGTTCTACGATCCGATGATCGCAAAGGTCATAGCAAGCGGTCCGACGCGGTCAACCGCACTGGAATCATTGGACCGAGCTTTGGCCGACTCGAGTTACTTCGGTGGAACCTCGAATATCGGTTTCCTCCGACTTCTCTTGGCGACACCGGCTGTGCGCGCGGATGACATTCACACTTCCTTCGTCGACGAGCACCTCACTCGGTTGATCCCGGATTCTGCAGAGCTCCAGGCCACCGCCGCTGCTGTTGCGATGGTGTGGACTTCCGTCGAGGAACAATCGCCGGTCACCGGGTCGTCGTGGACCGGCCCCCACGGACTACATCGAGAGACATTGCGCAAGTTGGGATCCGACCCGATCGGACGCGAACTCATTGCCGACGGCCGCGTCGTGCCGACAACCGTCATCTCACAACGAAGCAACCACTGGATTGTCGCCGCCGACGGCCGGAACATTTCGGTGGTCGTCAGGGGTGGAACCGACGAGGTGACACTCAGTCTGGTCGCCGATGGTTTGACAACCACCGCTGGGCGCCTCGGAGTCGGCACCGGTATATGGGTGTGCGTTGGTGGCTGGACCGTGAAGGTGGACGAGAAAGTCTATACAGCAAAGGATTCCGATCTCAGCGACGGAGAGATCACATCGAAGATGCCGGGAACCGTGCTGGCAGTGCTGCAGACTGGAACGCGGGTGTCGGAAGGTGATGTCGTCGCGGTCGTAGAAGCAATGAAGATGGAGACTGCCCTTCGTGCTTCCTCACCCGGAATCGTCTCGGCGGTGACAGTAACGGTGGGAGATGTCATCGATGCCGGACAAGTGCTGGCAGCCGTGGCGCCATGAGTAAAGATTGCCACGATCTTATCTCTTTCTTGACTGAAGCAATTGTTACACAATATCTTTCATGTCAGAAGCAGGGGGAATCGAGCGTCGCGCAGTCATTGTTTCCGCAACCGAACTCCGCGAACTCATTCGTTCCGATCGGACGCTCGTCGTCGTCAACGTGGTGCGAGACAACAGCGAGGGCGGAGCCGGAATCATTACTGCGCCGCAGTCCATCACATTGTCGATCAACGACTTTCAAAGCAGTGGAGGCGGGACTGACGGGAATCGACCGCTGCCAGACCTCGCCGCATTCGGAAGAACACTGAACGATCTGAAAGTATCCGCCGATGCTCACATCGTGGTCTACAGTTCGGACAGCCCCCTGCTTGCGGCCCGCGCGTGGTTCACGCTTCGCTGGGCAGGACGTTCAGTGCGGTACTTGGACGGCGGATCGTCCGGATGGGTTACAGCCCGGAAACGCACATCGACAAACGATTCGATTCCCGTACCACCTTCCACCACTAGCACGACACTCGCCGACGCAGAAGACGCCCTGCGCGCGGCATCGGCCGGCAGATTGCTCGACGCCCGAGGATCGAGCAGTTTCCGCGCCGGCCACATCCCCGGATCTATCTCAGCGCCGGCAACTGACCTACTCGACGACAACGGATTCCTACTTCCCGACCGCGAGTTACGAGAATACTTCCACCAGTTCGGAATAGAGCGTGGTGCCACCGTCGTGTCCTATTGCGGCGGCGGAGTTGCCGCGTCGCACAACGCACTGGCGCTTGCAGCGGTCGGCATCAGCTCCGCGGTCTACGTCGCGTCGTGGTCGGGGTGGAGCGCCGACCCCGAACGACCCGTCTCCACTGACATCCATCACACACCAAGGAATCCGGACCAGCGATGACACGACAGATGATCCTCGGCGCCTACATGGTCTTTCCGAGTATGCACAGTGCCGGAATGTGGCGGCATTCGTACTCGGAGAATGCCTTCGAGGACAGAGCGCTCTACGAGCGATACGCGCAAGCAGCGGAACGAGCAAAATTCGACCTGATACTGATACCTGAGCGTGTGCACTACGTCGACGGCCACACCAAATACGGTCTGCTGACCGGCTTTCAACATGATCCGACGCAGTTGGCTGCAGTGGTGGCCGGCGCAACAAATCGTATCGGTCTCGGCGTAACCCTTTCGGCAAGCTTCAACAGCCCGTACAACCTGGCGAGAACTCTGGGCAGCCTCGACATACTCAGCGGTGGGCGCGCGGCCTGGAACATCGTGATGACGGCACCCGGTCCGGCTAACGACAACTTTCCCGAAGTCGATCGGCTTCCGAGAGAAGAACTGTACGAGCGCGGCGACGAAGTTCTCGAAGCAACCACCGCACTCTGGTCGTCGTGGGACGGCGACGCCGTATCTGCCGATCGCGACAGCGGAATCTACGCAGACACAAGCAAGATTCACGCGGCCGACTACAAGGGCAAATACTTGTCGGTGCAGGGTCCACTCACCTTGCCACAATCACCTCAGGGCCGCCCGGTCTTCATCCAGGCAGGTGAATCTGTGAGAGGGCGCGAATTCGGTGGGCGGTGGGCAGATCTGGTCTTTGCGATCGACCCGTTGGAGGAAGATCTTCGAGCGAAGCGCAAGGCAATTCGCGGCTACGCGGAAGAGGCCGGACGCGACCCTGATTCGGTGCGCCTCGTCGCCGCTGTGCAACCGATAGTCGGCGAGACGACGAGCATCGCGAAGGAACGGCAGGAGTACCTGCGATCCTTGATCCATCCGGATGCGGCAATCGAGTGGGTCTCCCACTCCGCAGGACTAGACTTGTCGCAGTTCGATCCGTCCACTCCGATCGCCGAAGTTCTCAACCGCGGTGGTGGCCCCTCGCGTCGATTGACACGCCTGATCGAATCCCGAAATCTCACCATCGCCGAAACCGCAGAGTTGTTCGCGCGCAATGATCTCACTCCCGAGATTGTCGGCTCGCCGCAAGAAGTGGCGGACGAGTTGACGCACCTCTTCGAATCGGGAGCAGCTGACGGTTTCATCCTGACCGCTACCCACTTCCCCAGGGGGCTCGACGACTTCGCGAGTTCCGTCGTGCCACTTCTGCAAGATCGGGGCGTGTTCCGGCGCGAATACACCGGAACGACCCTGCGGTCCCACATCTTCGACACCACTCGCACTTCCCCACGATGAACGGAACTCAGCCCATGACGACGTCGCGGCTTTCATCCATACCGATCCGAGTCGCCATCCTGGCGTCGACGCTTGCAGTTGCAGCCGGCTGCAGCACTGCAACGCCAGCTGCGAGCGCCGACTCCGAGCCCGTGTCAGGGGGCGATCTGACCTTTGCGATCAATACGTTTCCACCGTGCATCGACAAGACCCTGAACGGTCAAACTGCTACGGCATTCCATCCACTCTACGACAAACTCGTCGACCAGAACCTCGAGACCGGGGAGATCGTGCCTTGGTTGGCGACGTCCTGGGAGGTCCAGAACGACGGTCGACGATTCGTCTTCGCTCTGCGGGACGGCGTGACCTTCAGCAACGGCGAGCGTCTGGATGCGCAGGTTGTCGCGGACAACTTCGAAAGCCAGAAGAGACTGGGAGACAGTGGCTTCGCGACCACTGCGAAGTCACATCTCGCAAACTTCACTGGAGCGGAGGTACTCGACGCTTCCACTGTCGCACTCAATTTCTCGGAACCGTCAGCGGGCTTCCTTCAAGCCGCCCGCTCCGACACGCTCGCCATCATCGCACCGGAATCGTTGAAGAAGACGCCCGAAGAACGCTGCGCCCAGGGCGTTATCGCTTCCGGCCCGTTCGTACAGAAAGAACTGGAGACCAACGCGAAGGTCGTACTCGCTCGTCGGGACGGGTACCACTGGGGATCCTCACTCAACAAGAACAAGGGAGAGGCCTATCTGGATTCGATCACCTTTTTGGTGGTCCCCGAATCCTCGGTGCGAATCGGCGGTTTGACGTCAGGACAACTGGACGCCGTTATCGACATTCCGAGCACAGACGTCGACCGGGCAGAAGGCGCCGGACTCACTGTCATCCCGTCCCTTGCTGCCGGCATCAACGACTCGCTCTTGCTCAACCCCACGTTCGCGCCGGTACTTGCGGACCTGAACGTGCGGCGTGCTTTGGTGAAGGGCATCGATACCCAGCAGATCATCGACACCACCTACACACCGAGTGACGAGAAAGCGCGAAGCATCTTGTCGGTGAAAGCGCCCGGCTACACCGATCTGTCGTCCGAGTACACCTATGACCCGTCGGGTGCGAAGTCACTGCTGGACGCCAGTGGATGGACAGTCGGCGGTGACGGATTCCGAACCAAGGACGGTGAGAAACTGACCGTCGAATTGGCCTACCGCAACCACCTCCCCCAATCGCAGTTCGAACTGATCCAATCTCAGCTGCGCGACATCGGAGTTGCAGTGAACTTGCAACCTCGCTCGACTGCCGAGGACAACGCCGCGAGAACCGACGGCACATGGGAATCGATCTACTTCCAGAGCTTGCGCGCCGACGGTGACGTACTGCTGGTGTTCAGTCCCACTCTCGGCTCGACCAAAGGCATCGCCTCGACTCCGGAGCTGAATGCATTGCTGGTCAAACAATCTCAGACCGTAGACGTCGATGCGAGAAACGGAGTGTTGAAGGAGATTCAGGAACTGATTGCCGATCAGGCACTGGCGATCCCGTTGCACGCCTCTTCGCTGATCTACGCGACGACTTCCGCGGTTCACGACCTGCGCATCCAAGCCGATCTCTACTCGGTGGACTTCGTGGATGCGTGGAAGAGCTAGCCCACACTTCGTGATCTCGACAACCTGCTTCGACAAACCCTCTTCCCGGAAGGAACCCGATGTTCACCCGTCCTCGCACCGCAACGCTTCTGATCTCTACCCTGGCCACAGTTACTCTCCTGGGTACCGCTTGCGGAAGCCCAGATGAAGAATCGACCGGGCAACACTCCGGTGCAACAACATCCAGTATCAACTTGTCGGCCGAGCAGAACCGCATCAGCACCGACAAGGTTGATTCGATCGCAGCGAAGGTCCCTCAGGAGTTCCGCGACCGGGGCACGATCCGAATCACCGGCAACGCTGGAACCGCTCCACCGTTGCGCTTCTATGCCGACGACGACAAGACTGTCATCGGTTCCGAGACCGACTTCGCGTATTTGATTGCAGAGGTGCTCGGGCTGAAAATCGACCTTCAGGTCGCGGATTGGGCGCAGAATTCGGTGCGGATCGATTCGGGAGACGCAGATGCGTTCATCTCCAACGTGACGGTCACCGAAGAGCGCAAAGAGAAATACGACTTCGCGACGTACCGCCTCGACACTCTCGCGTTCGAGGTCAGAAAGGACAGGAATCTCTCACTCGAGAAGCCGGAAGACATCGCCGGACTGAAGATCGGAGTCGGCGCTGCCACCAATCAGGAGGCTTTGCTGGTGAAGTGGAATGAGGACAACCTCGCAGCTGGGCGTGCTCCCGCTGAAATCACCGTGTACCAGAAGACCACTGACTACTACCTGCCGCTGTCTTCCGGTCGAATCGACGCTTACTTCGGCCCCAACCCGTCATCGCAGTTTCACGCTGCACAGACTGGCGAGAACGAAGTGATCGGTCAGTTCTCCGGAGCCGGTGAGGCCGCGTTGGGCCAGATCGGTGTACTGGTCAAGAAAGACAACGGCTTGGTACAACCGATCAGCGAGGCGATAGATCATCTCATCGAAAACGGCACATACGAGCAAGTTCTCGAGCGATGGAAGATCACCAACGAGGCAGTCGACAAGTCGCTGGTCAATCCCCCTGGCCTCCCGAAGACGAACAAATAGGAAAGGCGCACTCTAACTCGTCGCGGGGCGACTATTTCAGTCTGAACCGCGAGATCGACGGCGGACCATCGTATGCCTCGCCCGCCCCGTCGACCCGAGACCGTGCGCAGCGTGCTCCACCGGCTGCATCGCTTCATCGAAGGACACGCAGCACCAGCTGTCTCCAAGGTGATTCGAATGCTGAACTGGGAAGAACGCAGCAAGACAATGGAATCCGACCCAGGTTGTCAACCGAGTGCTAGCTTGGAGTTCCCGATTCAGGTCAGAGCAGGAGCTTCATCCATGAAACTGGCAGAGGCACTGGCGCTACGCAGTGACACCACTCGCAAGGTTGCGCACTTGCGCGAGCGGATCGTCGACAATGCACGCCACCAGGAGGGAGAAGTTCCCGCCGAAGACGCCGCCGTCCTTCTCGAAGAGCTGACGTCAACTCTGAGCGAACTCGAATGGTTGATGCGCGCGATCAATCGAACCAATGCGCAGGCGATCCTCGGAAACGGCACTGTCACAGATGCACTCGCCCATCGAGATGTGCTGCGTCTGAGACACTCTGCAGTCAATGCCGCTGCGGACGCCGCGTCGGGGCGCGAAGAGCGAGGTTACGGTCGTCAACTCCGATCAGAATTGGTCTATGTCGCGGCAGTCCCCGTCACCGAACTTCGGGCAATCGCGGACGACCTCGCCCGCGAGATTCGCGAGGTCGATACACAGATTCAACGAACGAATTGGGAGGTGGATCTGATCGAGTAAGCACGGCAGCGTTGGAGCAGGTAGTCGTTCGGCGAAGCGAGCACACACCGCGACCGGCGGTCTATCCGGTCACCTCTGAGCGCGGCGGGCAGCGCACATACACATTGCAGCCCTGCACGTCGTACAGGTAAAAGTGCACTACGCACACATTCACCACCACGTGCTGATCGTCGATAGACGAGGGCGGGTTCGGGGCATCCAGCACTGTCGGCGACTACAGGTCGGTGCGTCTCCGATTGGGATGCAGGATGCACCTCAGTAGCGCGAATAGTGCTGCATCTCCTCGCGATCTGCAGCGCAGATGCACTTTCGATCGAGACCGCGGTCGGCAGTCACTGCGCAGAAGCGAACCCCGAGCGGATCGTGGGATTTCATACTGTGCTGACACGCCGGGCAGATCGACGGTGTTTTCTGATCCTCGTCAGTCGACTCGGATTGCCCTCGTGCATTCGACACATCGGACGGGTTCGACGCCATACCGGCGCTCCAGTTCTCGGCCGTTCGACCACAGACCGGGTTGGCGTCGAGGACGACATGGCTTGACCGCGCATATTCGAATGACCCTCGACGTACCCCACGCTACTCGCTTCGGCACACCGGTTTGTACCAATTTCTGCCCACGCGACAATCCCGGTCGAGCAGGATAGAACTACTGCACGCACCATTTCCGTGCAGGATTCGAATTCGTGCAGCATTCGTCGTGAAAGGGCTTCTCGTGAACACTTTCCAACGTGTATCCGCCGCCGTGAACGTAGTGGTCCAACCACTGATCGGCGCTCCGATCGTAGGCAAACTACTGGGCCGTTCCATGACCGTCATCACCTACGTCGGACGCAAGTCCGGTCGCACCTTCAGCGCGCCCGTGTCCTACAAACGAAAAGGCGACCATGTGACGATCGGCGTTGCCATGCCGGACAAGAAGAGTTGGTGGCGCAATTTCTACCCGGAACAAGGTCCGATCGTTCTCCAACTGGACGGTATCGATCGCCCCGGCGAGGCACTCGCACACCGAAAAGGCAAGGGTGTCTACGTCTCCGTCGAACTCGCTCCCGTCGACTGAGCGGATCGAACAGCCACCGGTGCAATCACATTCAGCTCACACCCACCGCCTCACGAGATCTGGGTGATTCAGATCTCGTGACGGTCGGGACCTTTGACTCTGTGCAATCGAGACTCGGTCTCGCACCCTTCGACGCGGGTTTTTTGTCGACCATCGGTCGGACAACCCGATCCTGTCGGGACATTACCGTCCGGTAACATCGACGGCAGGCGTGAGCTGGAAGAGGTGACCACCATGACGATCGGCATCTATCTGGTCGACGACCACGAGATCGTCCGTCGTGGATTGGCAGACCTGTTGAATCAGGTATCGGGATTCAACGTTGTTGGCGAGGCGTCGTGTGTTCGCGAAGCCTCGGCCGGAATACCCGAATGCCGACCCGACGTGGTTGTCATGGACGTCAGACTTCCCGACGGTAACGGTGTGGAACTGTGCCGAGAACTGGCGTCGACCTACCCGAGCGCCGCCACTTTGATGCTCACGTCGTACTCCGACGACGACGCACTGCTCGACGCCCTGATCGCCGGCGCACGAGGATTCGTCCTCAAGAACATCCGCGGCCACGACCTGGTGTCGGCGATCCGCACGGTTGCTACCGGCAAGTCGCTGTTGAACACCCAGGCGGTGATCGGTTTGGTCCGGCGCATCCGGTCCGAACAGGAGTCGGGTACTGCGGCAGCCCTGTTGACCGATCAGGAGCTCTTGATCTTCGAGTTGATCGGCAAGGGACTGAGCAATCGAGAGATCAGCTCGCACGCAGAACTCTCGGAGAAAACAGTCAAGAACTACGTCTCACGCATCCTCGAGAAACTGGGTCTCGAACGTCGAACGCAGGCCGCAGTTCTGGCGACAAAGCTTCGTGCGGGCACTTCGCACCCGGATCCTTCCGGCCAGGCGACCACTCACCTGCTGACGCCGTCCGGCTCGCCCTTCTCCGCCACCACGGGCACGCACCATGCCAGGTAGCCGCGACGCGCTCATGCTCAGCCTTTTCGGCGACATCGCCGGAAGCGCGGAGCTGACTGCTCTCAACCCGACTGCAATTCCCAAACTGCTCAGTGCCGTGTTGACCGTCGGGTCCACACTCCAGCTCGACGAAACCCTGCAACAGATAGTCGACGTCGCGCGACATCTCCTCGAAGCGGACTACGGCGCGCTCGGCGTGAAATCCCCCGACGGACGCTTGTCCCGATTCATCCACTCCGGTTTGACTCAGGGGCAGGTTGCCAAAATCGGGCATCTTCCCGAAGGACACGGCCTGCTGGGCCTGGTCGTTCGAGAACCGTGCCCGGTTCGAACCGACCGAATCTCCTCGCATCCGTCCTCGGCAGGGTTTCCGACCAATCACCCGCCGATGGACACGTTTCTCGGTGTTCCGATCTTCGTCAGGGGCGAGGTGTTCGGCAGCATCTACCTCGCGGACAGCTCAGAACGGACTGCATTCGACGACCGCGACGAGGCTGTACTCCAGATTCTGGCAAATGCTGCGAGCATCGCCATCGACAATGCGCGTCTATTCGAGGAATCCCGGACGCGAGAAGCCTGGCTCAAGGCCGTCGCCGCCGTCAATGCACGTCTGCTCAGCGGCGGATCCCGCGACGAGACGCTGGCGGAACTGGTTCGGACGACGCGGCACCTCACGGATGGAAATCTTGTGTGCGTCGTTCGCTACGACCTCGGCAGAGAGCCGGTAGTCCACGTCGCCGATGCTGCTGATTCCCAGCCTGTCCCCGCGACCGGATCAGCCGTCGATCTGTCCGGGACCGTGATCGACGACGCTGCGCGGAGCCGGCGGCCGATCTCTGCACCACATGGCAGTTCCGTTCCGGCACTGAACGTTTCAGGCGACGAATCAGTGGTCGCACTCCCCCTCTCCGGGACCTCGTTCGGCGGCGGTGTTCTCTTCGCGTCACGCCGCAGCAACCGCCCGTGGGGAGTGGACGAGATCGAGCAACTGACGGCGATGGCAGACATCGCTTCTGTCACTGTCGAATTCGCAGAACAGCAACGGAAAGAAAGACTGGTCGACGTCCTCGAAGATCGCGACCGAATCGCGCGGGATCTCCATGACCACGTCATCCAACAGCTGTTCGCCACCGGGTTGAGTTTGCAGGGGGTGCTGCAACGTCCAGGCGACGAGGACACCGTTCGAACCGTATTGGACACCTCTGTCGATCAACTCGATCGAACAGTCCGTGAAATCCGCACCGCAGTCTTCGACCTCCATACGAGCGAGATGGCTACTCCCACAAGCCTGCGGCGGCGACTACTCGATGCCGTCAACGGTCTGTCCGGCCACTCGTCGATCACTCCCAGCGTCACTTTCGAGGGAACCATCGACAGTTCCGTCCCGTCTCGACTTGCCCCGCATGCCGAAGCCGTTGTGCGCGAGGGCTTGAGCAACGCTCTGCGGCATGCACATGCCGATGCCATCGACGTCACCATCCGGGCCACCGAGGAGCTTGTCATCAGCATCGTCGACGACGGTGTGGGAATCGACCAGGCAACCAGAATCCACGGTCTCGACAACCTGGCGACCCGCGCTCGTCAGTGCGGAGGCTCGAGCAACATCACCAGCGAGAACGGTGTCACCGAACTGGTGTGGCGTGTTCCGCTGAGCCCCAGGCGAAGTCCGTTGCCGATCCAGCATCGTTGAGCGTCAGAGCGGATCCAGTTGGGCCTTGAGCAGGCAGAACTCGTTACCTTCCGGATCGGCCAGGACATGCCATTGTTCGTGCCCTGTCTGGCCGATGTCGGCCGGCCGCGCACCAAGACTCAACAGGCGTTCCAGTTCGGCCTCCTGATCGCGATCGGTGGCGTTGACGTCGATATGCAGGCGGGGCTTACCCTTCTCCGGTTCGTCTCTGCGACTGAGGATGATCGTCGGCTGCGGACCGCCGAACCCTTCGCGTGGGCCGATCTCCAACGAACCGTCGTCCATTCGATCGAGCACGACGAAGTCCAGGACCTCGCACCAGAACCGGCCCAGCACCTCGGGTTCCCGGCAACCGAGCACCAGTTCACTGATACGACATGCCATGACCATCTCGCTTTCTTTCGGCTCGTGAAGACAACTCTCTCGACCGTACGGGACCACGTGATCTACGCCATGCCTCTGTTCCGATCCTAGGGACCTTTTCCCCTCGTCCGAGTTCCCGGTCGCCACGATCATTGCGTTATGTTCCACAGTCCCAGGCATTCTCGGTCTTTCGTCACGTCGATGTGCGTAGGCGGCCGTCGTGGTTGATCTCGCGCCCCGGCCGGTCGGTGAGGTCGATTCCCCCGCCGATGCAATTCCCCGAACCGCTCCGAAGGGTTCGAAACTGGTCGAGATCCTCAGGACCACCGATCACAAGATGATCGGTCTGATGTACATCGTGACATCGTTTGCCTTCTTCTTGATCGGCGGACTGATGGCACTACTCATGCGCATGGAATTGACCGTTCCGGGAATGCAATTCCTGTCCAACGAGCAGTACAACCAGTTGTTCACCATGCACGGCACGATCATGCTCCTGCTGTACGCGACCCCGGTGTTCTTCGGATTCGCCAACTACCTCATGCCACTGCAGATCGGGTCGCCGGACGTGTGTTTCCCGCGACTCAACGCCTTCAGCTACTGGCTCTATCTCTTCGGCGGCCTGATCGCGTCCGCCGGATTCGTAACACCTGGTGGTGCGGCAGATTTCGGCTGGACCGCCTACGTACCGCTCACCAGCGAACTCCACTCCCCCGGCATGGGCGCCGACCTGTGGATCATCGGTCTCGCTCTCGGCGGCGTCGGCACCATCCTCGGCGCAGTCAACATCGTTTCGACGATCGTCTGCCTGCGCGCCCCGGGTATGACGATGTTCCGCATGCCGATCTTCACGTGGAATGCGCTGGTCGCCAGCATGCTGATCCTCCTCGTTTTTCCGCTGCTCGCTGCTGCCTTGATCGGACTGTGGGTGGACCGGCACCTGGGAGCGCACCTGTTCGACCCCGCCACCGGTGGAGTCATGTTGTGGCAGCACCTGTTCTGGTTCTTCGGCCATCCCGAGGTCTACATTCTGGCGCTGCCGTTCTTCGGCATAGTCTCGGAGATCTTCCCCGTCTTCAGCCGCAAGCCGATCTTCGGATACACCGGATTGGTCTACGCAACATTGGGAATTGCTGCACTGTCGATCGCTGTGTGGGCGCACCACATGTACGCAACCGGCGCCGTTCTCCTCCCCTACTTCTCGTTCATGACCTTCCTGATCGCAGTTCCCACCGGAGTCAAGTTCTTCAACTGGATCGGCACCATGTGGAAGGGGCAGTTGACTTTCGAATCGCCCATGCTGTTCTCCGTCGGCTTCCTGGTCACATTCCTGTTCGGCGGACTCTCCGGCGTCATCCTTGCCAGCCCGCCCTTGGACTTTCATGTCACCGACTCGTACTTTGTTGTCGCGCATTTCCATTACGTCCTCTTCGGGACAATCGCGTTCGCGACATACGCCGGAATCTACTTCTGGTTCCCGAAAATGACCGGCCGGATGTTGGACGAGAAGCTCGCCAAGATCCATTTCTGGTTGACCCTGATCGGCTTTCACGCAACATTTCTCGTCCAGCATTGGCTCGGCGCCCAGGGCATGCCTCGGCGGTACGCGGACTACCTGCCATCGGACAATTTCACTCTTCTCAACACGATCTCGACCATCGGCGCGTTTGTGCTCGGAGCCTCGACGATTCCGTTCATCTGGAACGTTTTCAAGAGCTACCGGTACGGCCGAATTGTGACCGTCGACGATCCTTGGGGCTTCGGAAACTCGCTCGAATGGGCGACGTCCTGCCCACCACCGCGACACAACTTCACCGAACTTCCCCGAATCCGCAGTGAGCGGCCGGCATTCGAACTGCACTACCCCCACATGGTCGAAAGAATGCGCGACGAGGCGCATGTCGGACTGCTTGGTCACAAGTCGGTTTCCGACGTGAGAACTGAGGTGAAACAACATGAATGACGGCACGAAGTACCGAGCCTGGGCAGAAAAGCAGCACCACGAATGCCGAGCGAAACCCGGCCATCTCCTCGCCCCGTTGCTCGTGCTCATGTTCGCTGTCACGACGCTCGTGTGGTTGCCCCTGACGACTGCCGCGTGCTCGATAGTCGTCGCAGGATTGCTGTTCGGCACTGTCCTGCAAGCTAGTTCGCATTCAACAGACACAGCTCGAGGAGTTCACGATGAAGCCCGAACTATCGACTGATCTCATCACCTCGGAGTGGTCCGCGGACGGAGCGGTGGTCGTGTGCATCGACGGATCCCCGCTGCGCCCCGGCGAGATCACGTGGGCGGCTGAGTTCGCACATCGCCACGGTCTCTGGATGCGAATCGTTTTCGTAGCTCCGAGCGCCGATCTGAACACCTCGGCATCGCCGACCGGCCTGTTCATGGAGGCCATTCAGATCGCCGAGTCGGTGTCGCCAGATCTTCGGATCCGGACCGATCTGATCTCCGGGGAGAACACCGCAATTCTCACCGCGCTGACAGCTGAGGCCGCCTTGATCGTCGCACCACAGGACGATCCCGCCGCACCTGGACCGACATGTTCGTTCGCAAGAGTCGGAACACCGCGTGAAAGCAGCGCTGCGGCAGCCTTGCCGGTTGTCGTCGGTTTGGACGGAAGCGCCTACAGCGAAAGCGCTCTGGCCATCGCATTCAAGGAAGCAGAGGCAGCGAACACCGAACTGGTCGTCGTGCACGCAGCGCCGCCAGAGGCCGAGCGGCGTCGAGACTTCGCATCCGGGCACGCGCCCCAGCACTCGACGCCGCTGACGTGGCAACTGTCGGGTTGGGCCACGCTCTACCCTGGCGTCGCGATCCGTCAGATCGAGTTCGACGGCCCCTCGGTTGCCATTCTTGAACAACTCTCCACCGAGGCACGGCTTCTCGTCGTGGGTCGGCGTGGGCGAGGCTCGTTCGACGACACCGCTCTCGGCACCACGAGCAGTGCGATGATTCGAAAAGCACACTGCCCGGTCATCGTTGCCAGCGAAGCCTGAATCAGATCGTCACCCGGTCAGAAGCCGTAACTGTGGATGGGTGCGAGCTGACCGGAGTGATGGGCTTCGATTACGAAACGCTCGTGGTCGACCAACTTCTCCGGGAGTTCGTCAACCGGCCACCACCGCAGATCTGCAGATTTCAACGGCTCCATCCGGCGTGGTTCACCCGACCACGTGCGGCATTCGTAGAAGAAGTCCACTCGATGATCCACCGGTTCGCTCCCGTCCGCGTGGCGGCGATGCAACACGGTCAGCGGCTTCAGTTCCGAGGAAAGCAACTCGACACCAAGTTCTTCCGCAGCCTCCCGAACGGCAGCGTCGATCGCCGACTCCCCCAGTTCGACGTGGCCCGCAGCAGCGTGAGCCCAGTATCCGTCCATGAATCCCGTGCCCTCGCGCAATTGCAGCAGCACCTCGCGCCGTTGTACCGGGTTGCTTCGACAGAACATCACGTACACCGCTGGTACCAGCGCAAATTGATCGGCCACACGACCACGCTATCGTGCGCGTGAAATGACGGCGCCCCGCGAGAACAAGCTCGCGGGGCGTCGTCGACGATCTGCTGGATCAGTTCACGTCGAACCGGTCGAGGTCCATCACCTTGGTCCAGGCTGCGGCGAAGTCCTCGGCGAACTTCTGCTTGGCGTCTGCGCTGGCGTACACCTCGGCGAGTGCACGCAGTTGCGAATTCGATCCGAAAACGAGATCGACCGCAGTTGCCGTGTACTTCGGATCGCCCGTCACGCGATCAACGCCGTCGTATACGTTTTCGTCCGTCTTCGACGGCTTCCACTCGGTACCCATGTCGAGAAGGTTGACGAAGAAATCGTTGGTCAACGTCTCGGGACGATCGGTGAACACGCCGTGACGGGTTTTGCCGAAGTTCGCGTTCAGCGCGCGAAGTCCGCCGACCAGCACTGTCACCTCGGGCGGGGTCAGCGACAGCATGTACGCGCGGTCGACCAACAGAATCTCTGCCGGAATCTTCTCGCCTCCCTTGAGGTAGTTCCGGAATCCGTCGGCCCGGGGTTCGAGTACCTCGAACGAGTCGACGTCTGTCTGCTCCTGCGTTGCATCCGTTCGGCCCGGCGTGAACGAGACCGTGATGTCCTGTCCGGCGTTCTTCGCAGCCTGTTCGACGGCCGCTGTACCACCCAGAACGATCAGGTCGGCGAGAGAAACCTTTGCTCCACCAGCCTGGTTGAAGTCCTGCTGAACACGCTCGAGAGTCTGAAGCACCGCGGAGAGAGCTGCAGGCTCGTTGACTTCCCAATTCTTCTGCGGCTCCAGTCGGATTCGCGCACCGTTGGCGCCGCCGCGCATGTCCGTGCTGCGGAAGCTCGCGGCAGACGCCCACGCCGTCGATACCAACTGCGAAATGGACAGCCCGGAGTCGAGAAGTCGACTCTTGAGGATCGCGATGTCTGCGTCCCCGATCAGTTGATCATCGGCCGAGGGAACCGGGTCCTGCCACAGCTGCGGCTCGGGAACCCAAGGTCCCAGGTAGCGCGTGACCGGTCCCATGTCACGGTGAAGGAGCTTGTACCAAGCCTTGGCGAACTCTTCGGCGAATTCTTCCGGATGATCGAGCCAGCGCCGGGTGATCTTCTCGTACGTCGGATCCAGGCGTAGGGACAGGTCGGTCGTCAGCATCGTCGGGGTGCGTCCGGCCGACGAATCGAACGGATCCGGGATGGTGCCCGCCCCCGCGCCGTCCTTCGGAATCCACTGCCACGCACCCGCCGGACTCTTGGTCAGCTCCCAGTCGTAGCCGTACAGAATCTCCAAGAAGGTGTTGTCCCACTTCGTCGGAGTGGGAGTCCACACGACTTCGAGACCACTGGTGATCGCGTCCTTACCCACACCCGTGCCGAAGGCACTCTTCCAGCCCAGTCCCTGCTGCTCGATGGGAGCACCTTCCGGCTCCGGTCCGACGAGGTCGGCCGGTCCGGCTCCGTGCGTCTTGCCGAAGGTGTGACCGCCGGCGATCAGCGCAGCTGTCTCCACGTCGTTCATCGCCATGCGGGCGAACGTTTCTCGGATGTCGCGGGCGGCCGCTACCGGATCCGGTTGCCCGTTGGGTCCTTCGGGATTGACGTAGATCAGGCCCATCTGCACGGCTCCGAGCGGTCCGGACAGCTCACGGTCTCCGCTGTAACGCTCGTCGCCGAGCCAGGTGTCCTCGGGACCCCAGTAGATCTCCTCGGGCTCCCAGATGTCTTCTCGGCCGAATCCGAAGCCGAAGGTCTTGAACCCCATCGACTCCAGGGCACAGTTGCCCGCGAACACCAGCAGGTCGGCCCAGGAAACCTGCTTTCCGTACTTCTGCTTCACGGGCCAAAGCAGGCGCCGGGCCTTGTCGAGGCTGGCGTTGTCCGGCCAACTGTTGAGCGGGGCGAAACGCTGAGCACCTTGGCCGCCACCGCCGCGGCCGTCTGCAATGCGATAGGTGCCGGCAGCATGCCAGCTCATACGCACGAAGAGTCCGCCGTAGTGCCCGTAGTCGGCCGGCCACCAATCCTGCGACGCCGTCATCAACGCGATGACGTCGCGCTTTAGCGCCTCGACATCGAGCTTGGCGAATTCCTGGGCGTAATCGAAGTCGGCACCCATCGGATTCGACTTCGACGAATGTGAATGCAAGACAGAGAGATCCGGCTGATTCGGCCACCAGTCGCTGTTTGTTCTCGGACGATTCCCGGTAGGCGTCGGAGACGGGATTGCGGGGTTTTCACTTTCGCTGGTGCTCTCGGTGTTTCCGTCGTGAGCAACCGGGCAACTATCGGACACGATAATCCCTCCATGAGCGAGTAGAACGGACTTCGATCACGTTTGTGATCGCAAACTCTGAGTTGTCGAGCAGTCGGGACACAGGCCCCAGTAAATGACCTCGGCTTCGTCGAGAACGAAACCGTTGTGCGCCGACGGCGTCAAACACGGTGCCTCTCCGACTGCGCAGTCGACATCTGAAACGACCCCACAGGACCGGCAGACGACGTGATGATGGTTGTCGCCGACGCGTGACTCGTACAGCGCCACCGATCCGGACGGTTGGATCCGCCTGATCAGCCCGGCGTCGGTGAGAGCGTGCAACACGTCGTAGACCGCCTGCCGCGACACCCCCGGCAGAACAGCCCGCACAGCATCGAAGACAGTCTCGGTGGCTGCGTGTGGGCGTGCATGCACAACCTCGAGCACCGTGACTCTGGGACGAGTCACGCGAAGCTCAGCGTTACGCAGTTGGGCTGCATAATCCGGCGTCGAAGGCACCTTTCCACTATTGCGCAATCTTCTGGACTGAACCCAGACTTTCGCGAAAATCATCGCTGACAGGGCCCTCCCGACCGATTCGTCCGTGCTGGAAGTGAGCCGGATTCCTCGCTCTTTCTGGCGTCCCCACACCGCCTTCAGGTTTGTTGCGCGTCGACGCGTCCTGCTGTGTGGTTCCACAAACTCCGACAATCTCCCCTTCGTCCAACTACCGTGAAAGGGAGAATCCGCCGAGGTCAGGAGTGCTCGTGCCCAAACTGGAGATCAAGAGGAAGTCAGAACTCTCACGGCAGGAAGTCGCCGACCGACTCATCGCCCTCGGCCAAGCCCTCGCCAGTGGATCGGAAGTGGAGCTGGGGTCGGGTGGGGACTCGATCGAAATCAGTGTTCCGGAACAGGTTCGGTGGGAACTCGAGATCGAAGTCGACGGCAACGAAGTCGAGATAGAAATCGAGATTCACTGGCGTGACGACCCTCAGGAAGAATCGGAAGAGAAGTCTCCGCCTCGCACCAAAGCAGTTCGTCGCAGCCGACCACGCAAGAGCACTTCCACATAGGCCGACTCGAATACGGTTGTTCGGCACTTACGGAGACGCCGACACCTCGAGAGACACGACGCGCAGCAGTGCTCGGAGGTCACTTTCGATCCGTCGAAACAGTTGATACACAACGATGAATCCGGCGATCCCGCCCAAACACAGCGCACGGACTGTTGCGTTGAGTTCCTCACCGGCACCCGAACCGACAAAACTGAGCCCCGCGATTCCCACCAGGGGAACCGACGCCGCGACTGCGAGGTAACGTGTGCTGCTCCGACCCAGTGAGCGAATATCGCGTCCGTCGTCGCTTCGTAACTCGCCGTGCGACAACAAGATCGGATACAGACATCGAACCGAGTAATACGTCAGGATGAAGAACGGATACGCGACTGCGACGGCGCCGCACACCGCCAGCGACGACATCAGGTGCACGTAGGCTCGCTGCGGAATTCCGCCGGCGGCAATCTGCAATGCGACCGGATATGCGATACCGGCCAGAACCCACAGCCCGAATGCGATCACCACCGCGCGATGTCCGACATTCAGCGTCGCGGTACGCGCTTTGTTCAAGACCTCCGCGCTGTACGTCTGACCGTTGCGCAGTCCGTGAGGCACGGTGAGTGCAAGCCGACACCAATACAGGATCGCTGCGGCACCGAGAGAGAACGCAGCCACCCCGATGACCAGATGAACCTGCTCGAGATGCTGCTGAGCCTGCGGCGAGAGACCCGAGATGATCAGCATCTTGTTGTAGTAGTAGTTGTAGCCCGCCGCAAGAAGATTCGGAATTCCGATCGCGGCAAGCACTATCGGCAGCGCCCACTTCCACAACGTCGAACGTGGACTCCCTTCCGGTGGGTCCACCAGATTGCGAGCAGACCGGTCCAGACACAGTGCGAACTGACGAGCCAACTTTCGGCCGCCAGACCACCTTCCGTCTCTCTCCGGCGAGAGAGACTTGACCAGAACTCGGCGCAGCGCCGGCGGACAGTCGTCCGGTAGCCGTGCCTCGGCTGCGGGATCCACCCCGCGCCGGCGGGCCTCGAGCGCCTTCTTGGGCGACGGTGGGCTCTCCCCCGTACCGTCGTCCGTGAAAGGCCTACTCCCGGTGAGGAGTTCCCACAACATCACGCCCAGTGCATAGATGTCGCTACGGGTGTCGAGTGTGCCAGGCGCCCCCACCGCACAGGCCTCCAATTGCTCCGGAGACATGTAGGCAAGCGAGCCTCCGACAAAACATGCAGCGTCCTCGGTCGAGACCTCCTCACTCGAGCTGACGTTGAAGTCGGCGAGCTTGGGGATGCCTTCGACGCTGAGCAGGACATTCGCCGGCTTGATGTCCCGATGTAATACGCCGTGCTCACGCGCATACTCGAGGGCATCGGCCAGTCGCATCCCCATCCAGGCCACGGTCTCCGGCCACGACATCGCAGCGATCTCGCTCCTCAGGCTCGTCTCGCTGGGCTTCATCTCTCCCTTCTTCGCCAGGGTCTTGTCGATGGCGTCGAGAAGTAGTTGTCCGGACCGCTGCGCCTGCGGTGTCACGCGGACAAGTTTGACCACGTCGAGCAGGGTCCCACCCGGCACGTATTCCATGAACAGGACTCGCAGTGCGCGTTCCTCGAGCAACCGTTGATCGAAGACCCGGACGATGTTGGGATGGTCGAGCTGGGCGAGAGTCTGAGGCTCGACTCCGACGTTGCGCGAGATTTTCAACGCAACCCACCGCTGCATCGAGAGTTGCCGAGCGAGGAACACTCGGGCGAATGCGCCGTGCCCGAGTTCCAACACCAGCTCGAAATCGTCCAGGTGCTGCCCGATTTCGAACTCGTCGAAACCCGACAGTCCCAACATCATCACGTCTTCGCGACCGGCCATCGAATCACGGTCGAACATCTGCTCGAAACTCTCTGCCTGCAAGGGAAACTCGCTGAGGTACTCGGCTGCTGCGACGTCCTCCCCACCCTGCTTCCGCAGCCGGAACTCCTCGTACAGGAGCTCGGCCGGTAATGGTTCTTCGAGTAATTCGGGATACTCGGCACAGTAATCCGTGAGCCGTTTCGGGCAATCATTTTTCAGCCAGCGGTACTCCATGTCGATTCCGACCAGTTCGATCAGCGCCGCCCGACGAATCTTGGCTGGATCAGGCAGATAGTCGCTCAGGTCGGACGGGGTTCGCCCCTCCTCCCAATCCGCCACAAGGCGACCGAGACCGTCTGCACCGTTCTGGCCGTCACGCACCACCCGCAGCGTTGAGGGGCGCAACTCGGTGACGGTGCCCCGTTCGGTCAGGGGCCCGCCCGCGATTGTCGCGTCACTGGCCTGCGCACCACGTTCATTCATGACACTTCTGTTCCGCACCTCGATCACAATGAATCGGAGTGACTCACTTCAGCGTAACCCCGGTGGTACTCCAGACCCCAGCGAATCTATTCGGCGTGAACTGCCGACTCCGTGCCGATGCGAACGAGTTCGTCGCGCTCTTTGATTTTGATCCGATCACGCCCATGCTTCACACCGAGGGCACGTTCGGCGGCATCGATGCGAAGCCATCCATCCCAATCGACGGGCACCACTCTGCCGGCCCCGAGGACCTCCGCGATCCGGCCGTGGCCGGCTCGACGCTCGTATGCCGAATCCAACTGTCGCAGCAAGGTTTCGACGGTTTGGCGAGCGTCTGGCCGCGCCGCACCGATCAGCCCCGCGGCACCTCGCTTCATCCAGCCCGTCACGAACAAGCCCGCGATCGGTAGACCGCTCTCGTCGACCACCGCGCCGCTCCGGTGCGAAACTATGCTGCGTCCGTGATCGAAAGGCACCCCGGCAAGTGGCGTCCCGAGAAATCCGATTGCCCGGTACACAGCTTGAACCGGATAGTCGGTACAGATACCCGAAGCGGTGACGTGACCGTATCCGTCCGGGACTGTCCGCTCGACGCGGAGTGCCTCGACTTTCCCGTTGCCGAGAATCTCCACGGGCTGTCGGTAGAAGTGCAGGTGAACTCGACGCTGGGCAGTTCGGTCGGCAGGCGCAGTGTCCGCGAAACCACGGAGTGTCTCGACTGCCAGTCGGGTGTGCGCCAACTGTTTGGTCATCCGCTCGACATGCCGGTCCGGTACGACATCGACAGAATCGACGACAACATCGACTCCGGGCAGTTCACCGAGAGCGCGCAACTCGTTCGGGGAGAAGCGAGCGTCGGCTGGTCCGCGCCGGACAAAGATGTGTACTTCGCGAACTCGACTGCCGGCGATCCCTTCCCGAACTTGGTCGGAGACGTCCGTGGCCTGCAGCGATTGCGCCTCGGCGAGGAGCATACGGGTGACGTCGAGTGCGACGTTGCCACCTCCGATCACTGCGACCGATTCCGCGTTCAGCGGCCACTGCGGCGAGCTGTCCGGGTGATCGTTGTACCAACCGACAAACTCGGCGCCACCGAAAGAACCTGGAAGCTCGACGCCGGGAATGTCGAGAGGTGCATCCCGCGGCGCACCGGTTGCGATGATCACGGCATCGTAGGAAGAACGTAGGTCACCGACTGAAAGGTCCTTTCCGACCTCCACGTTGCAGAACAGCCGGAAGTCACTGGCGACCAGCGTGGTGTGCAGAGAATGGGCGAACTTTTCGGATTCGGGGTGCCCTGGTGCGAGACCGTAGCGCACCAGTCCGTACGGCGTCGGTAGACGCTCGAACACGTCTGTCTTGGTGCCGGGCGCAAGTTCGGCGAGAGCGCCGGCGGCGTGGATTCCCGCCGGCCCCGCTCCGACGATCGCGACACTGAGCGGTGGTGAGAAGAATCGGGGCGCCGCAGGCGGGGATACCGCTGGACCTCTGGCGTTGATCATCCCCCGAGGCTAGGACCTCAACTGCGCTGGAGATCAAGTCCGCTTTCAGCAGCCCGCTTTTCAGTAACCTTGCTCTGCAGGCTTGTGCTCGGTTGTGTAGCGGTAGAAGTCCGCTAGTTGGAGTTCGCCGGCAGCTGCCTCGTCGACTATGACGGTCACGTGTGGATGCAGCTGCAGCACCGACGCCGGGCAGAATGCCGAGACCGGACCTTCGACCGCGGCCCGGACGGCGGGCGCTTTGCGGGCGCCGTCCGCGATCAGGACGAGATGCCGTGCATCACTGATGGTTCCGAGCCCTTGCGTGATCACATGATGCGGTACGTCGGCTGGGTCTGCGAAGAACCGTGCATTGTCGGCGCGGGTCCTCTCGGTCAAGGTCTTCACTCGGGTGCGCGATGCAAGCGAGGAGGAGGGCTCGTTGAAACCGATGTGTCCGTTCAGGCCGATGCCGAGGATCTGCACGTCGATGGGACCGTTTTCGGCGATGGCAGCGTCGTAACGCCGGGCCGCGTCACTGGGATCCGCGGCCCCGCCGTCGGGGCTGAACACTCGCGCATTGTCGATGTCGAGGTGATCCACGAGTTCCGTGCGGATGGTGTGCGCGTAGGACTGCGGCTGATCGGACGTGAGACCTACATACTCGTCGAGAAGATACGCGCTCATCGCCGCGAACGACACTCCCGATTCTCGATGCCTCTTGATCAGCTCTCGATACGTGTGCAGCGGTGACGATCCGGTCGCGAGGCCGAGCGTCCGCGCTCCGTTTTCGATTGCGCCGCACACGATATCTGCAGCGATTCGCCCGCCGTCCTCCGGACTGGGAACTATGACGATTTCCATTCAGACTTCCTCACTGCTCTTGCCGGCTCCGACGATGGCCTCACGTACCGAACCCGAAGCGCGGTCCAACAGTTCGGTTGCTTCGGCGAAGTCGCATTCGGCCAACAACATGACGACCGCTGCCTTCACATGACCATCGGCATCGTCGATGGTCTCCGCAGCGATCTCGGTATCGACTCCGGTGGCTGCCGCGACGATCCGGTTCGCACGATCGACAAGCTTGGCATTGGTCGGCCGAAGATCGACCATCAGATTGTGGAATGCCTTCCCGGAGCGAACCATACTCGCCGTGGAGAGCATGTTGCACAACATCTTCTGCGCAGTTCCGGCCTTGAGCCTCGTCGATCCGGTGAGGATTTCGGGGCCGGTCTCCACTTCGATGGCCACGCCGGCGTGAGAACTCATTGCCGCGTTCCGGTTGCACGAGACTGCCACTGTTGCAGCGCCGAGTTCGCGGGCGTGATCGAGTCCCCCGATGACGTAGGGGGTACGACCGCTGGCAGCCAGACCCACCACGACGTCGTTGGCGTTCAACGAGATTGCGTCGAGATCGACCCCAGCCGCTCGCGGATCGTCCTCTGCCCCCTCGACGGCGTTCAGAAACGCTCCTGGGCCACCGGCGATGATGCCGATCACCTCGCCCGGATCGGTCCCGAACGTCGGAGGGCATTCCACTGCGTCGAGAACTCCCAGACGCCCACTTGTCCCCGCTCCCAGGTAGATCAGTCGACCACCTTGTGCTCGGGCCGCGACGATCAAGTCGACTGCGGCTTCGATGGCGGGTAGTACCGCTGCTACCGCGTCGGCCACGATTGCGTCCTGTTGATTCATCACCGTCAGCAGACCCGACACCGACATGACATCGAGATCGTGGGTCAGAGGGTTGGGTCTCTCGGTGGAGAGCATTTCCAATTGCATTGTGGCGAGTCCTCCTCGATCGATATTCATTACGACGACTCCTCGTCAGTACTCACAGCGACGACTCCTCGTCAGTACTCACAGCGACGACTCCTCGTCAGTGCCGCTTCGAAGCAATGGCATCATGGCTTCGTTGTAGAGCAGAGAGTGCGCTGGGCAGCGAGTGCGCCACCATCGCAAAAATTGTGTCGACTACCAACAGCTGACCGGTGCGGCTTGCCATCGCAGCCGATCGGAAACCGAATTCTCTACCGGCAGTGAGCAGAACGTGATGTGACTGCACGGCGAGCGTCGATCGTGCCCCTCCGGTGATCGCAGCCGTCGACGCCCCGGTTCGACGCGCAAGGGCAAGTGGTTCCACGACATCCGAAGTCTCACCCGAATGTGAGATCCCCACTGCGATGTCGTCCGGTCCGAGCAAGCTGGCGCTGACCATGGCCGCGTCTCGGTCGAGATGAACCCGGCAGTTGACGTCGATGCGAGAGAGCTTCAACGTGAGGTCTTGCGCGACGATGCCAGAGGCGCCGATGCCGTAGACCTCGACGCGGCGGGCGGATCGAATCCGGGACACAACTTCTTCGAGCGCAGCAGGATCTGTCAATTGCGCCGTGCCCTTGAGTTGTTCGGATTCGAACTCGGCGAGCTTGGCCATCACCTCACCGGCCGAGTCGGCAGCAACGATGTCCACACCGAGCGGGATCGTGTTCTCTGTACCGGACCCGCTGATCGCCGCCAGCGCGAGACGAAGCTGTGGATAACCCTCGAAACCGAGTCGTTTGGCTGTGCGGACCACTGTCGCCGTGCTTGTCGACGCTCGTTCGGCGAGGTCGTTGACCGTCAGGGTGGAGGCCAGACTGGGGTCGGCTTCGATGATTTCGGCGATCCGCAGCTCGGCAGGCGAGAGGCTACTCAGTGATGCACGAATACGAGCAAGCAGGTCGACGGAAGCCGGAGCACTCCGGTCCAAAGTCATAACGCCTCGATTCGCATCGTTTTCGGAGCTGACGGCACCGATGTGATTCTAGGCAGCCCACGGCTTCCTGGCGTCAGAGATCCGAGCACACTGGCGTGACGCGCACCGGTGCACGAAGCGATGCTTCCAGGCAATCCGTGTGCGGTGAGATAGCCGAGAACCGCGAAAGCCAATGCTTCCTTGATGTCGGAAGTGACGCCGAGCTCGTCCGAAGAGACAAGCGCGATGTCGCCCAGTTCGTCACGGAGCATCGCCATCAACGTCGGGTTCTTGGTGCCACCGCCTGACACCACCACTTCGGTAGCCGCCAGCGCTTTGACGGAATCGGCGACGGTCCGGGCGGTCAGTGCAGTCAGTGTCGCGACGATGTCGGCCAGAGACAAGGATTCGTAGCCCCGCAGTGCGGCGAGCAGGTAGTCCCGATGGAACAGTTCCTTGCCCGTGCTCTTGGGAGCGGGCCGCGCGTAATACGGTTCGCTCAGTAGTTGTGCCAGCAGATCGACGTTCGGTGTGCCCGCTGCGCCCAGAGCCCCACCGAGATCGAACCACTGCTCCCCGGCAGTGAATTCGCCTACCGCAGCGTCGATCAGCGCATTTGCGGGGCCGGTGTCGAAGGCAATCGGCACTGCGGCACCTTCTGCCGTCGATGTCGGGGCGCCACCCGGAGCAGTGACGTTCGCGATGCCACCGAGATTGAGCGCGACGGAACCCGAAGTTCTTCCGTTGAGCCACAATACGTCGAATGCGCTGACAAGTGGAGCGCCCTGACCACCCGTCGCCACGTCGCGAGAGCGCAGGTCCGACACGACCGTGCATCCGGTCTTCTCGGCTATCCAGGCCGGCTGCCCGAGCTGGAGAGTGCCTTTTACTTGCGCTCCTTCGACCCAGTGGAACATCGTCTGACCATGTGAGGAGATCAATTCCGCACTGCCACCGCACAGTTCCGCGTTCGCCCGCGCAGCCACGGCCGCGAATGCCTGTCCGATCTCGGTGTCGAGTTGGCAGATCTGACCGACAGTGGTGGACGCCGGCGGTACCGCAGCAGCCACCGCTGCCCGCAACTCACCGGAATATGGTTCGCTGACCATCCCCAGTGGGGTCAGCACAAGAGTGTCCCCGTCGATCCGGATGTCTGCTGCGGCAGCATCGATAGCGTCGTACGAAGTACCGGACATCAGACCGATGACTCTCATGAAATATCCCTTACTCGCATCGTTTCGGCATTCGGAAGAACTGCGGTCAGTCGACGAGTGCCCGCTTGTGGGCATTCCCTCGCAAGGTACTCAAGGCGATCGCGCTGACGGCGCACGTTGCCATCACGAAGTAGGCCGGAATATCGAGATTGGACGTTTCCTTGATCAACCACGTGATGATCAGACCGGCGCAGCCCGAAAAGACCGCGTTGGACAGGGAGTATGCGAGTCCCAATCCGGTGTACCGGACCGAGGTGGGGAACATCTCGGAGAGCATGGCGGGTCCTGGTCCGGCAACAAGTCCCACTGCGGCGCCGGCGGCAAACACTGCAAATCCCTTGGCTGTCAGAGACGTCTGCTCATTCTGCAGGACGTTGAGCAGCGGCAGAGCCAAGACCAGAATTATCACGGTGCCGGTGAGCATGACCGCGCGTCGTCCGATGCGATCGCTGAGTCCACCCGCGATCGGAATGGTCACCGCGAAGCCCGCATTGGCGAGCACGGAAGCAACAAGTGCCTGATGGAAAGTCGCGTTGAGTGAACTCTGAAGATAAGTCGGCATCACGACGAGGAACGTGTAACCAGCAGCAGACCACCCCATCAACCGCCCGATTCCGAGCAGAATCGCCTTGGCTGTCTCTCCGACAGTCGGCTGCACTACAGGCGCCGCTTCATCAGCTGTCGGTGCGGACTGGACTGATCGAGCACGCTCGAACGACGGCGTTTCTTCGAGGCGGAGCCTGAGCCACAGAGCAACCAGACCCATCGGAAGTGCAAGGAGGAACGGAATGCGCCAGCCCCAGTCACCGAGCTGTCCCGGGTCGAGGACAGTGGCGAGGAGTGCTGCGATCCCCGCACCGGCGAGCAGTCCGAGTGCGACGGTGAACGACTGCCACGAGCCGTACAGCCCACGTCGTCCGGGCGGAGCGAACTCGGTCATCACCGACACTGCACCGCCGAACTCACCACCGGCCGACAATCCCTGCAGAATTCGAAGGACCGTCAAGAGCAGCGGTGCCAGAATTCCGACGCTCTCGTAGGTGGGCAGCACACCGATCAGGGTCGTCGCACCCGACATCAGCAGAAGAACGATCACCAAGGTGGGGCGTCGGCCGATGCGGTCACCGAGTCGACCGAACAGCGCGGCCCCCACTGGGCGGAAGAAGAAGGCCAGCGCAAACGACGCGTAGGTCTTGATCAGGCTTTCGAGGTCGCCGGAGCCGTCGGCGCTGAAGAAGTTCGACGCGATGATCGTCGCGAAGAACCCGTACACACCGAACTCGTACCACTCGATGAAATTTCCGACGGAGCCGGCGACGAGCGCCCTGCGCCGTTTGAGCTGCGCACCATCGTTCCGTGTCTGCACTGTGATGCCCATGCCGTCCTCCGTTGACAAAACCCGAATATGCAACAAAGTTTCATCTGAACGGAGTAGAAATGTCAAGAAGTTTCACGATTGGATTTTTACTACGCCCCGAAGCCTTATGCTCCCGCGAACGTGAATGCCTCCGCCCGTTCGAACTGGTCAGTGGAGTCACCGGAATAGACGGTGCTCTCGTTCGGTCCGAGTCCGAGCCTTCGGACGGGTGTCCCTTCCGCGAGATCCATCGACGCCACGTCCACCCAGAAGGTATTGGGCGTCATCGCCGACTCGAAGAAATAGAGCGTGCGTTTGTGATCGACGACGGTGCGCCAACGGGTCGATGAAATGTTGGGCTCATCGGGAGTCGAAATACCGAGGGGCACCGACACATTCCGAATAACACTGAAGGTGGATGCCAACGCCGCCCGCGGATCGTCCGTCTGCGGTATCGCATCGACATAGAACGACGCCCGAGCGAATCTGTCAGCGGCACGGTTTGTTCCGGGCAGCATGACGGTCCCGTTGATCTGCTTCCAGTACTCGTTGACGGCGAGTTGCTGATCGAAGATCGGCGAATTGGTCATCACCTGGTACTCACGGCTGTGATGAATCGTCGGGCGTCCACCGACGTACTCGATGATCGCGCTGTCTCCCCCGGCGTCCGAGAGCGACATGTGCAGCGTTGCGAGGCGGTCTTCGCCGGGAACGGCAGCGGTCACTACCGTGAACGGTTCCGACGCGAGTACTTCGACCGCTTCCTGAACTGTCGCAAAGCGATCCAGGACGTATTGCGCCCACGCCGCGATCGACAATCCCGGGGTCGAACCGTCATACGTCGGGTACTCGGACTCGACCAACCACAAAAGATTGGCAGACAGCCCAGCCTCGTTGACCCCGTCGGTCGTGCACATGTCGTAGGCCGTCGCGACAACACTTCCGTATTTCGACGTCCACTGTATCGAGTTCGGACCTGCACAGCCCTCTCTGGTCATGCCGCGCGGGAATGCCCAGAGGTTTGTTCCGAGGTCGACCTTCCAATCCATCGATCGAGCAGTGATCACAGTGTCGTTGGGCCCCAAGTAGACCAAGCGTGTACACATCGAAAGCTATCCCTTCGTTACGGCGTGACGATATTGAAACTGGGATCGAAGGTATCGAGCAACCCTCCCAGCGTCTCGAGCGCTGATTCGTCTCCGTCGAGCGAAATCTGCCCGGCCTTGGCCAGTTCGGCGGCCGCGCCCGGTTGAAGAAGCGCTCCCACGAGCGCCGCCTGCGGGCCCGAGACCGTCAGTTGTGTGTTCGGTGACGCACCCTTACGTGCATTGAGGACACCGCGCTTGACCCACGCAGTCCATGCCTCGTCGCCGCGATCGGTGAACACGAAATCGATCCGCAGTTCCGCGTCGGTGGCCTTGTCGCCGATGAGATGTATTGCAACGAAGTCGAAGAGGATGTCGATGGGCATCGCGAGGACACTGTCCTGACTTGCCGTGACGTACGGGGCAGGCTGGGCGCCCTCGCGTAGTTCCAACGCGGCCGAGAGATAGATCCCACGCCACTGCGGCCCTTCGGCTTGATAGCCCATCTGCTCGTAGACGTCGGCTTGCAGGTTCCTCGCTTCGGCGTTCTCCGGTTGCGCGAACACCAACTTGTGCAGGATCTCTGCCGCCCATCGGTAGTCCGCGGCGTCGAATGCCCGCTTGCCCTCGTCCAGGATCTTCTGCGCGCCAAGGAGATCGACGAACCTCTTCGCCGATTCGACCGGCGGATGCGGATGAAGCGACACCGGATCGCCGTCCCACATTCCCAGTTCCTTGGTGTACACGGCGCGAACGTCGTGGTGCAGAGTTCCGTGATATCCGCGGTTGTACCACTTGCGCCCGAGTTCGTCCGGCAGTTCGATCACCTCGGCAGCTTCGAGCGGCGTGTACCCCTTGTTCGCGAGACGGAGCGCCTGGTCGTGAATGTACTTGTAAGTGTCCCTTTGCGATTCGATGAACGGCACCAGGTTCTCGTTACCCCACACCGGCCACGTGTGCGGTCCGTAGTGAACAGCCGCTTCGTCTCCCCATCGTTCGAGAGTCTCGTCCAGATACCGAGCGAAGTTCCGAGCGTCGCGAGTGCGCGCGCCTCTTAAGGTCTGGATGTTGTGGAGCGAATGATTGGCGTTCTCCGCACAGGTCAGCGCGGCGAGTTCGGGGATCCAGATGTGCATTTCCTCCGGAGCCTCGGTATCCGGCGCATACAGGAACTCGAATTCCAGACCGGCGATCTCACGCTTCGTTCCGGTCTCCGTGATGCTGTCAGTGGGGGAAATATACGAGACAAGTGGACCTTTCGTGCTGATCGTGCCGATGCCGCAGGTAACCATCCCTTTGGCATCGAGATCGAGCAATCCACCGAAGGCGTAGAAGGACCGTCTCGCCATGGCATTTCCGGCGACGACGTTTTCCCCGATCGCGAACTTGTCGAACGACGCGATCGTGCCCGGTGCGATGATCGGAACTCGCCCGGACGTCACGTCGTCCAGATCGACGATCCCTTTGACTCCGCCGTAGTGGTCGATGTGGGTGTGCGTGTAGATGATCGCCGAAACTGGCTTGTCGCTGACGTGCTCACGAATCATCTTCATACCCTGGCGCGCCGATTCGACCCCCGCCATACAGTCGATGACGATCAGTCCCTCGCCACCTTCGACAACCGTCAAATTTGCCAGGTCGTTGTTCCGTACCTGGTAAAGGCGATCCGTCACCTGATACAGACCACCTCGGCGCATCAGTTGTCCTTGACGCCACAGGCTCGGATTGACTGTCTCCGGCGCGGCAACATCGTCACCGAGGTATGCCATCGCATCAGGATCGAAGACCGTATGCCCGTCATCGGCGACAACCTTGCCCGGCAACGGAGCGATCAACCCTCGATCCGCGTCGGCAAAATCCTGCCGGTCGTCCATGGCATACCGTGCGACTGCCTCGCGATTCGCCGTGACTGTGGCCGGTGTTGCGTCCTTCGGTGTCTGGCACATGGCACTCCCCGCTCGGATACGACGATCTGATACCCCATCATCTGTATCGGTTGGGCACGCGCTTGGAATCACCCGCGCAGGGTGAAGCTCCCACGAACACGCGAGGTGATCAGCCGGGGAGTTCCTCGGAATTCCGAGATGCGAGTGCAATCACCAGGACCGCGATCCCACATCCGGCAACCAGGATCCATCCCGACCTCGATGCCTGCGCGACATCCACCGATGCACTGCCGCCGATGATGCCACCGGCCAGCGCAACACCGAGAGCAGCACCGAATTGGCGTGCACTGGAGGTTATTCCACCAGCAAGCCCCGCCTGCGATCTCGGCAACCCGTTGACGGCGGTGTTGGTGATCGGGGCATTAGAGAACCCGAATCCGATACCGAGGAACAGGTAAGCGGCCAACAGCATCGGAATCGCCGTGTTGTTGTCGAGCGAGACCAGGCACAGTCCACCGAGCGTCGTGAAACTACCGGCGATCAGCAGCGGTCGCCGCGGGCCGAAGCGTCCGACGAGTATTCCGGACAACGGCGCGCAGACCGTTGCCGCAACAGCCATCGGGAGGGTGATCGCGCCGGCCAGGGCCGGACTCATACCGCGGGAGTGCTGCAAGTAGAACGTGCCGAGCAGTAGCGTCGCGTTCAACGCCACAAACACCACGACAGCGCCGACCACAGCCGACGAGAACGTTCTGCGGCGAAAGAGTGCCAGATCCATCAGTGGCTCGCGCTTGCGTGATTCGACGCGGATGAATGCGGCCAACGCTGCAGCAACAAAGACGTACCCTGCCGTCGCCGCGGCAGAGAACCATCCGATTCGCGGACCCTCGATCAGAAGGGCGACCGCCCCGCCGACAAGAATCACCAGTAGCAACTGACCGGGAAGATCGAGTCGTCGCGACTGCTGCGCTCGGGACTCCGGTACAAACACAGCAGTCAGGGCGAGCACGGCCAAGATCACGGGCGCGTTGATCCAGAAAACCGATCGCCAGCCGAAACTTTCGATGAGCACGCCGCCGACGATCGGACCTGCCGCCATACTCAGACCGAAGACCGCGGCCCACACCCCGATTGCCTTGGCCCGCTCCTTCGGGTCGGTCATCACGTTGACGACGATCGCCAAGGCAACCGGACTGAGCATCGACCCGCCGACGCCTTGGACGATCCGCGCCGCGATCAACATCTCGACGGACGGAGCGAGCGCGCAGGCAATCGACGCCACCCCGAAAACCACCAGACCGATCTGAAAGACTCGTCTCCTGCCGAAACGATCGGCCACTGCTCCGGACGAGATCAGCAAGCTCGCCAGGACGAGTGTGTATGCGTTGACGACCCATTCCAGACCACGGGTTCCCACGCGAAATCCCTCACCGATCGTCGGCAGGGCCACGTTGACGATGGTGGTGTCCAACCCGACGACGAACAGGCTCGTGCAGCAGATCGACAGGATGCCCCATCGCCGCCCTGCATCGAGTCCGATCACTTGCGGTTCGATCCCGCTCGAAGGTTTCATGGTCGGACTCCATCTCTCGAAGTGCTCTGCCGTACTCGACTGTCGAAAGGATCGTTGCTCTCCAGCGTCCGAAGCCGGTAGAAATTTTGCGGAAACTGCAAAGATGGACAGCATGGATGCTGAATTCGAGCAGTTGATCACCGATATCGGACCGAGACTGCGCACGCTCCGACGCGATCGCGGATTGACCCTCGAGGGCCTGTCCGAAGCCACCGGCATCTCCGTCAGCGCACTCTCACGCCTCGAATCGGGTAAGCGTCGTCCCACCCTCGATCTGCTGTTGCCGCTTGCCCGAGCGCACCGGGTCGCGCTGGACCAACTCGTCGGCGCCCCCGCTACGGGCGATCCTCGGGTCCATCTCACCCCGAGCCGACGCAAGAACGGCAGTGCCGTCGTTCCGTTGACGCGCTATCCCGGCCGAGTGCAGGTCTTCAAGCAGGTGATCGGGCCGCGTCCACCGAAGCTGGTCACCCACGCCGGCTACGAATGGCTCTACGTCCTCGCCGGGGATCTGCGTCTCATCCTGGGGGCGAACGAGGTTGTCCTGCACCCCGGGGAAGTCGCGGAGTTCGACACTGCCGAGCCCCATTGGTTCGGGCCTGCCGATGAACAGGTGGTGGAGATCTTGCACCTGTTCGGCCCGCAAGGCGAGAAGGCACACGTGCGCACGAAGGTAAAGAACGCTCCTGCCTAAAGCGTGTTTATCGAAAGCTAGTTCACTGCATGTGTTTTCAGTCGGTTCGACAACGTATGAGCATACTCGAGGAGTAGCGTTCCCAACTCGGCATGACGCGCGGGCCGGAAGCGTGTTTCCACTCCGGTCAGGCTCAGCGCCCAGGCCGGGCGACCGTTGCGATCGAACACCGCGGCACCCATCCCCCAGCTTCCCTCGACGATGAGGGCTGGATTGACCGCGTACCCGGTGACACGCGTCGACTCGATTCGCTCACGGAGTGATGCCTCACTGTGGATCTCACCCCACTCCGAATCCAGATTCACCCGGGCGAAATAGTCGTCGACGTCCCGCGCCGGTAGGTGGCTCAAGATGGCAAGCCCCGCCGACGCGACCCCCAACGGGAATCGCTTCCCCTCGTGCAGCACGTGAGATCGCAGTGGAAAACTGCCTTCCTGGCTCAGGATGCAGACGGTCTCGTCACCTCGGCGTGCCGACAGGAAGGCGCTCTCCCCCGTGACCCGGGCAAGTTCGTCGACGACGTCGCGAGCCCGGTCGGTGATGTCGTACCGATTTCCGGCCGCCGCCCCCAGGAGGTACAACTCCGGGCCGAGAGACCACCGACCGGTTCGTGCGTCACGGTCGACCAGTCCTTCGGCAGCCAGGGACGTGAGCAGTCGGTGCGCAGTGGGCCGAGCGAGGCCGGTGACCTTGCCCAATTCCGTGGTGGAAGTGCCCGTTGGTTCGGACGCGCCGAGGGCTCGCAGAAGTGCAGCCACCCGCGCGACCATGGCCGGCGATTGCCCGTGAGTTGGCATGCAGCCATCCTAGCGTCCATTCAATGAACGAAATACCTTCAGACGATCAGTAGTCGATCAGTTCTCGGTTGATGTTCGAGATTCCTTGAACCTGTGAACTGGAGATAGTTCACTGGATATCGAAGTGAGTGAGTGTCTACTCAATGAACGCTTGGCAGGGAGAGAACATGACAGCAAAGGTGTACGAGTCCGCAGCAGACGCGGTCGCCGACATCGTCGACGGCGCAACGCTGGCCGTCGGCGGATTCGGCTTGTGCGGCATCCCCGACGTGTTGATCGACGCGATCGCAGCTACGAGTGCAACCGACCTCGAGGTGTTCTCCAACAACTGCGGTGTCGACGATCACGGTCTCGGAATCTTGCTGAGCGCCGGCCGTATCCGACGAGTGACCGCGTCGTACGTCGGCGAGAACAAGGAGTTCGCCCGGCAGTACCTGGCTGGCGAACTCGAAGTGGAACTGACGCCGCAGGGCACGCTCGCCGAGCGTCTGCGCGCCGGCGGAACCGGAATCCCCGCATTCTTCACACCGGCCGGAGTGGGTAGCCCCATCTCCGACGGCGGAATGCCATGGCGCTACGACGCCGACGGCTCGATCGCTATTGCATCGCCTCCGAAGGAGACTCGCGTCTTCGGAACCAAGCGTTACGTGATGGAAGAGGCGATCAACGCCGACTACGCACTCGTGCACGCCGTTCTCGGAGACACCGACGGCAACCTCGTGTTCGACAAGACCGCGATGAACTTCAACCCGCTCGCCGCGATGGCGGGACGGGTCACCATCGCGCAGGTGGAACGTCTGGTCGAGCCCGGTGAAATCGACCCGGCATCGGTGCACCTGCCCGGAGTCTTCGTGCAGAGAATTGTGCACACCGGCCCTCAGAACAAGCGAATCGAAAAGCGAACCGTCAGCGCTTCGGAAGGAACCTCACGATGACCGCACCAGTGACAGTGACGGGTTGGACGCGCCAGCAGATGGCAGCGCGGGCGGCTGCAGAGATGATCGACGGGGAGTACGTCAATCTCGGAATCGGCCTTCCCACACTGATTCCCGGATACCTGGGCTCGGACGTTCGTGTGGTCCTGCACTCGGAGAACGGAATTCTCGGCACCGGACCGTATCCCACCGAGGACAACGTCGATCCTGACCTCATCAACGCCGGCAAAGAGACCGTGACCGTCAACCCCGGTGCGGCATATTTTGATTCGGCCCTCTCGTTCGGGATGATCCGCGGCGGCCACATCGACACCGCAGTCCTCGGCGGTATGCAGGTGTCGAAGACGGGTGACCTCGCAAACTGGATGGTCCCCGGCAAGATGGTCAAGGGCATGGGCGGCGCAATGGACCTCGTCCACGGTGCCCGGCGTGTCATCGTCGTCATGGAGCACAACGACCGCGACGGCAACCCCAAGATCGTCGACGCGTGCACCCTGCCCCTGACCGGCCAGGGCGTGGTGAATCGGATCATCACCAACCTCGCCGTCATCGACGTGAGCGAAGAAGGTCCACTCGTCCTGCGTGAACTCGCCCCCGATGTCAGCGTCGAAGACGTAGTCGCCGCAACCGGCACCGAACTGAAAGTTGAACTGGCATGACCGACACGACCACTGTGATTGTTGCGGGAGCTCGTACCCCGATGGGTCGACTCCTCGGATCGTTGAA
>NZ_JARJBE010000066.1:0-763 GCF_029269915.1 Rhodococcus sp. C3V | reverse complement strand
CTACTATCAAATAAGGTAGAATAATAGAAAAAGATAGCAGGAGGAATGACGATGAATCATTTTAAAGGAAAGCAATTTCAGCAGGATGTGATTATTGTAGCCGTGGGCTACTATCTTCGTTATAACCTTAGCTATCGTGAAGTTCAAGAAATCTTATATGATCGTGGCATTAACGTTTCTCATACGACGATTTATCGTTGGGTGCAAGAATATGGCAAACTACTCTATCAAATTTGGAAAAAGAAAAATAAAAAATCCTTTTATTCATGGAAAATGGATGAAACGTACATCAAAATTAAAGGAAAATGGCATTATTTGTATCGAGCCATCGATGCAGATGGTTTAACCTTGGATATTTGGTTACGTAAAAAACGGGACACACAAGCAGCCTATGCTTTTCTTAAGCGGTTAGTGAAGCAGTTTGATGAACCGAAGGTTGTAGTCACAGATAAAGCCCCCTCTATTACAAGTGCCTTTAAGAAACTAAAAGAATACGGCTTTTATCAAGGGACAGAACATCGTACCATTAAATACCTGAATAATTTGATTGAACAAGACCATCGTCCAGTAAAGAGACGCAATAAATTCTATCGAAGTTTACGCACTGCCTCTACCACGATTAAGGGCATGGAAGCCATTCGAGGATTATATAAGAAAACCCGAAAAGAAGGCACTCTCTTCGGCTTTTCGGTGTCTACTGAAATCAAGGTATTAATGGGAATAACAGCCTAAATCATAGATACCGTAAGGGATTTTATTCTTT
>NZ_JARJBE010000065.1:0-785 GCF_029269915.1 Rhodococcus sp. C3V | reverse complement strand
GTCTCCCGCCGGCATGCAGCCGAGCAAGCCGGAGTGCACATACGCACAGCTCAGGACTGGGACAAAGGAATTCGCCAAGTCGGGCATGCACGCATTTACCCGGACGGATACCGGGTCGACTACACCACTGGTATGACAACGACAGTGAGACCTGCAGCGATCTCGATAGCCGCCCTCGACAAACGTCTGCATCGACGGTTCCTGAGCCTGTCGGAGCGGGAGCGGATACGAGAGTTGTTGGCCGAGGGCGCATCACTGCGGGCAGTGGGCCGGGATCTGGGTCGACCAGCGTCGACCATCATGCGCGAGATCGCCGCGAGCAGCGCTCCGGACGGGACCTACCGGCCGTACATCGCGCAACGCGCCTCCGCTGGCCGTCGCCCCAGGCCGAAGGATCGTAAGCTTCTGCACAGCGGACCGTTGCGGAGCTTCGTCGAGGACGGCCTTGCTCAACGCTGGTCACCGCAGCAGATCCGCAACACGTTGATCAAGGACCATCCCGACGACGAACAGATGCGGGTGAGCGTGGAGACGATCTACCAAGCTTTGTACGTCCAAGCCCGTGGTGGCCTCAAGCGGCAGGTCGCCGCTACCTTGCGAAGCGGACGTGTCCGACGCAAACCCCGCCGGCATACCGATCAGCGTCAACCCCGCTTCTCCGATCCGATGATCATGATCTCCGACCGTCCCGCCGAGATCGAGGACAGAGCTGTGCCCGGTCATTGGGAGGGGGACTTGATCTGCGGAGCAGCCAACAAGACGGCGATCGTGACCCTCGTCGAGAG
>NZ_JARJBE010000064.1:0-819 GCF_029269915.1 Rhodococcus sp. C3V | reverse complement strand
AATCGTCGACCTCACTCGTCACACGACAGTTGGACTTCTGGCGGAACGCTCTCGACGCAATACCGTCGGTGATCGATCTGCCGCTGGACCGACCTCGTCCCGTGGAAGCCTCCGGCCGTGGAGCCATGTTCTCGGCCCATCTGAGCCCCGAGGTGAACGCGCAACTGGAGAAGGTCGCGCGTGACAACGGCGCTACGTCGTTCATGGTGTTGCATGCCGCGCTCGCTGTTGTGCTTTCGCGCTACAGCGGTGAATACGACGTAGTTGTGGGAACTCCTGTTGCGGGCCGAGGAGAACGTGCACTCGACGATCTGGTCGGCATGTTCGTCAACACCCTCGCACTACGTTCCGTGGTGTCGCCCGGCGCTCGGTTCGCGGAATTGCTCGAATCGGTTCGAGAATTCGACCTCCAGGCGTTCGCGAACGCCGACGTTCCGTTCGAGCGCCTGGTCGAGGTACTCGATCCGGTTCGTTCGCAGTCGTACTCGCCCATTTTCCAGGTCAGTTTGACCCTGCAGAACATCGCATTGACCGAACTCGAGTTCGACGGCATACGTATCGCCGAAGTCGACAACGTCGTGACCACTACACAGTTCGACCTGGACTTCGTGTTCAACGAAGCACTCACCGCCGACGGGTCTCGCGGGGGTCTGGACCTACATCTGACCTATGCCACCGATCTCTTCGACGAGGCAACCGCAGCGCGATTGGTCGATGCATACGTCGCAGTGGTGAGCGCTGCAGTGGCGGACACGTCCACCATCGTCGAGATGTTCGAGGTGGAGTCTGTGGTGGAGCGTGGGTTGGTGTTGGGGGGTG
>NZ_JARJBE010000063.1:0-881 GCF_029269915.1 Rhodococcus sp. C3V | reverse complement strand
AGCTGCATTAATGAATCGGCCAACGCGCGGGGAGAGGCGGTTTGCGTATTGGGCGCTCTTCCGCTTCCTCGCTCACTGACTCGCTGCGCTCGGTCGTTCGGCTGCGGCGAGCGGTATCAGCTCACTCAAAGGCGGTAATACGGTTATCCACAGAATCAGGGGATAACGCAGGAAAGAACATGTGAGCAAAAGGCCAGCAAAAGGCCAGGAACCGTAAAAAGGCCGCGTTGCTGGCGTTTTTCCATAGGCTCCGCCCCCCTGACGAGCATCACAAAAATCGACGCTCAAGTCAGAGGTGGCGAAACCCGACAGGACTATAAAGATACCAGGCGTTTCCCCCTGGAAGCTCCCTCGTGCGCTCTCCTGTTCCGACCCTGCCGCTTACCGGATACCTGTCCGCCTTTCTCCCTTCGGGAAGCGTGGCGCTTTCTCATAGCTCACGCTGTAGGTATCTCAGTTCGGTGTAGGTCGTTCGCTCCAAGCTGGGCTGTGTGCACGAACCCCCCGTTCAGCCCGACCGCTGCGCCTTATCCGGTAACTATCGTCTTGAGTCCAACCCGGTAAGACACGACTTATCGCCACTGGCAGCAGCCACTGGTAACAGGATTAGCAGAGCGAGGTATGTAGGCGGTGCTACAGAGTTCTTGAAGTGGTGGCCTAACTACGGCTACACTAGAAGAACAGTATTTGGTATCTGCGCTCTGCTGAAGCCAGTTACCTTCGGAAAAAGAGTTGGTAGCTCTTGATCCGGCAAACAAACCACCGCTGGTAGCGGTGGTTTTTTTGTTTGCAAGCAGCAGATTACGCGCAGAAAAAAAGGATCTCAAGAAGATCCTTTGATCTTTTCTACGGGGTCTGACGCTCAGTGGAACGAAAACTCA
>NZ_JARJBE010000008.1:0-365826 GCF_029269915.1 Rhodococcus sp. C3V | reverse complement strand
TGTTCTCAGTGCTGAACGTATCAAGATCACCACGACCAAGTCGCCGCTGTGGTGCTCGGTCATCATCGTCGTGCTCGCGCTCGGCTTCGCGGCCATCATGGGCGCGGTTGCCAAGTCGGCTCTGACGTCCTCCGACGTCCAGGGAGCACCGGACCTCGACACCGCCGTTGCCACGGCCGGCATCTCGGGTTTCGGAATCATGGTTCTCATGATCATGGCGGCCCTCGCGGTCACCAGTGAGTACCGCTTCGGGACCATCCGCACCACCTTCCAGGCCGTTCCGAACCGTGCCTCGGTTCTGATCGCCAAAGCCGGCCTCATCGGTGCTTTCGGTGCTGTACTGACATTTGTTCTCGCCTTCGGCGCGTACGCCATGGCCAAGGCCATCGCCGGTACCGAGGCGAGTGCCGGATTGACTCTGTCGAGCGGCAGTGACTGGCGCGCGATCTACGGCATCCCGATCTACGCCTTCCTGTGCGTGATTCTCGCTGTCGGCGTCGGATCGATCATTCGCCAGTCGGCCGGCGCTATTGCGTTGCTCCTGCTCTGGCCGCTGCTCATCGAGAGCCTGTTCGGACTGTTCGGCAGCTTCGGCGAGAAGATCACTCCGTTCCTGCCGTTCGCGAATGCAAACCACTTCCTCAGTGCGAGCAGCGGTGGCGTCGACTTCCACTGGGGACCCTGGGGCAGCCTGATTTACTTCGCGGCCTTCGTTCTGGTGATTTTCGGAGCAAGTATCGTCATCGTGAATCGTCGCGACGCCTGATCTTGTCGCTCCCTCGGTAGGTGTTGTCGGGAGACCTACCGAGAACAAGGAGTGACAGCAGAGTAGGGACCCAGTACGAAAAACCATTCGTACTGGGTCCCTTTCCTGTGCTCCGGCCGATATCCTCCGAAGATGAGACTCTTCGGTGTGGTTGTGGTCGCAATGGCTGGAGCACTCGTGGTGAGTGGATGCGCGTCGGGAAGTGAAGCGGCCGTCCCGACAGACCCGGTTGCATTCTCCGAGACCGTCACGGTCGACGCCGTGACCGGGCATCTGGAGCAACTCGAGAAGATCGCCGCCAACAACGAGGGCAATCGATCGGCCGGTACCCCCGGCTACGACGCCAGTGTCGACTACGTGGCAAACCTGCTCGAAGACAAGGGTTTCGAGGTCAGCACCCCGGAATTCGACTTCAGCTCCTTCGATCCCGGCACCGAATCCCTGAAAGCCGCTGACGGCTCCGATGTTCCGGTGCGGGCGCTGACATATTCCACCTCCACGGGACCGACCGGAATCACGGCGCGTCTGGTGGCGATTCCCGCCGACGAGACCCCCGGTTGCGAGGCCACCGACTACGACGGCCGCGACGTGAACGGTGCAATCGTGCTGGTCACCCGCGGAGTGTGCCCGTTCGGCGACAAGCAGAAGATCGCCGCTGATCGCGGCGCGGCGGCGTTGCTGGTTGCCAACAACGAGGACGCAATGCTGGGCGGGGCTACCTTGGGTGAACCCGAAGACGCCCGCATTCCGACCGGCGGGGTGAGTAAGGCGTCGGGCGAGGCTCTTGCCGCAGCGCCCGGAGACCTCACGCTGATTCTCGACACGTCGACGGAAACGACGAAGTCGCGCAACGTGATTGCGCAGACCAAGACCGGCGCGACCGACAACGTGGTTGTCGTGGGCGCCCACCTGGACAGTGTGCCGGAAGGTCCCGGAATCAACGACAACGGAAGCGGTACCGCAGCCGTACTGGAAACCGCGCTGCAGATGGGAAGCTCACCGAGCATCGAAAATGCCGTGCGTTTCGCTTTCTGGGGAGCGGAAGAAGTGGGATTGGTCGGCTCCACCCGCTACGTCGAGGGTCTGAGCGATCAGGAACGGGCCGACATCGCCCTGTACCTGAATTTCGACATGCTCGGTTCGCCCAACGCCGGATACCTGGCTTACGACGGCGACAACTCGGATGCCGTCGGGGAGGGGCCCGGGCCCGAGGGGTCGGCGGGCATCGAGCGCACCTTCGTCGATTTTCTCGCCGGGCGAGGGATTGCGGCGGACGGAACGGACTTCGACGGGCGCTCCGACTACGGCCCGTTCATCGAGATCGGGATCCCGGCGGGTGGCGTGTTCAGCGGCGCGGACGAGCGCAAGACGCCGGCACAGGCCGAGAAGTGGGGCGGAGAAGCGGAGGAGACCTTCGACCCGAACTACCACAGTGCCCAGGACAACCTCGCGAACATCGATCGCGAAGCGCTCGCTGCCAACGCTTCTGCAGTAGCCTTCGGAGTTGCGACGTATGCCCAGGATTTGAGCGGGCCAAACGGAGTTCCCGTCGGCGATGCCCGGACACAGGCCAGAACCGAATGATCGACTGACCGAATGATCGACTGACCGAATGATCGACTGTGCGAGCGACCAGGAGGCCACTGTGCGAGAACGGCGGCAGCACACTGTCTGTAACTCTGAGTTACGCTTGAGTTATGGCTGATCTGTCCCCGGAGAACACCGACACGGCAGGTGCTTCTTCCTCCTCGGTTCGAGGCGTCGTCGACGTCGTCTTGAACTCTGCGGCAGAACTTAACCGTCGGCAGCAGCTCATCGACGCGCTACGACGCCTCAGGCGGGCACTACCCGGTGATCCAGGGTTCGGGGACCCGCTCTCGCTCGCCGGCCCCGGCGGTGCCCGCGCCGTGGCGCGCGTCGCTGACAGATTGCTCGATCAGAAGCCGGCAGCCACTCGCGAAGTGAGCCTCGGAGCACTGCAGGTGTGGCAGGCAGCGCTGGAAAAGATGGGCCGCGGACGTGGCGATCAAGAACTGACCATCGTCTTCACCGATCTGGTGGGCTTCTCCACCTGGTCGCTCGCAGCCGGTGACGGCGCGACGCTGACCCTTCTGCGTGCGGTGGCGCAGGCCGTGGAAACTCCGATCACCGACAACGGCGGACACGTCGTCAAACGGATGGGCGACGGTCTGATGGCAGTGTTCATTCGCCCGGATGCGGCTTTGAAGGCGGTGTTCACCGCGCAGGACGCGCTCGCGGAAGTCGATCTCGACGGATACACCCCACGCATGCGCGTCGGCCTACACACGGGTACCCCGCGTCAGATCGGTGACGACTGGCTCGGCGTCGACGTGACCATCGCCGCCCGGATGATGGGCCTGGGCGGCGACGGCAACGTCATGATGTCGGCGACAACTCTCGAGGAACTCGAAGCCGGCACCCTGGAGGATCTCGATCTCACGATCCGGCCATGGCGGCGAGGGTTTTTCGCGACCACGCCCAACGGAGTTCCCGTCGACCTGGGAATCTGGCGCGTGCGCCGGAACTAGCGCCCTGGACCTCGAGCGCTAGACCTGGAGCCGCCAGAGCGGGGACACCGGACCGTGTCCCGCGCCGAGGTCGTACGACGCCTCGAGACACTTGGTCACCCACTCCTTGCCGAACGCCACCGCGTCCGGAACGGAATAGCCGTGTGCGAGAGCGCAAGTGATCGCAGCAGCCAGCGTGTCTCCGCCGCCGTGATCGTTGCCGGTGTCGATCCGGGCACTGCTGAATTCGAGGAAACGGTCGCCGTCGAACAACAGGTCGGTGGACAACTCCGAAGTACGAAGGTGGCCACCCTTGACGATGGACCATTGAGCGCCGAGCGCATGCAGCGCTTCTGCCGCTTGGCGGGCGCTCTTGTCGTCGACGACCTCGATACCGGTGATCAACCGAACCTCGTCGAGGTTCGGAGTGACCACCGTGGCTGCCGGAATCAAGGTGTTGCGGACCGCGTCGAGAGCTTCTTCGTGCAGCAGCGGATCGCCGTGCATCGACGCGCACACCGGGTCGACCACGAGCGGAATCGGACGGTCGCGGCCGATCCCAACCTCGGCGGCAACCGCGGCCACCGCTTCGATGATCGTCGTCGACGCGAGCATTCCCGTCTTCGCCGCACCGACGCCGATGTCCGAGACCACGACGCGCACCTGGTCGGCGACGATCTCCGGCGGAATCTCGTGGAATCCGCTGACTCCCACCGAATTCTGGACCGTCACTGCGGCGACGGCCACGCAGGCGTGCACTCCGCACATCGCCATCGTGCGGGAATCGGCTTGAATGCCGGCTCCGCCACCGGAGTCGGTTCCGGCGATGGTCAATGCCCGAATCGGGGTCTGTCCGGCGGGGGTCAGGGGCAGCAGCTTCACGACGACGAGCCTACCGATCGGACCTGGGGAAACGGCAGCTCGGTCCCACCTCTCGCGGGAACGACGGCGCGAACTGCGATTGCGATCCGGTCGTTCCCGGTGCAAAAATTGGTCGAACCCGGGACAGCGTCGTCGGTAGCTGATTCTATGAGTGGCATGGATCACAGTTATGGAGAGCGTGCGAACGCAGCTGTCGCCGATCGCGCAGGTGCACATCGTGCCGTGGAGGTCGCCGCAATGAACGACATCGAAAATTCGAAAACCGGAACCTCACCGGAAGTCACGCTCGTGGACAATCCGTCGCACGAACGATTCGAACTGCTCTCCGACGACGAGTTGGTCGGCATCCTCGGATACCGCGACGAAGACGAGATTTCGGGGAGCGGAGCCGAAGCGGGCGACGTGGTTGCGTACATGCATACCGTCGTCAAAGAGGAGTACGGCGGGCAGGGACTGGCAGCCGTACTCGTGCAGTTCGCAATGGACTGCGCCCGTGAACGTGAATGGTCGGTACGGCCCGTGTGTACCTATGTTCAGCGGTACCTCGGCGAGCACCCCGAGTATCTGGAACTGCTCGTCGAGGACTAGAAGCCCGAGGGTGCAAACAGACGATCAGGCTCCGAGATTCACGATCACCCGAGATTCACGATCACCGGAGCGTGATCGCTGGCGCCCTTGCCTTTTCGCTCGTTTCGATCGATCTCGGCCGCCTCGACGCGAGCTGCGAATGCCGGTGAGCCGAGGATGAAGTCGATTCGCATACCCTGCTTCTTCGGGAAGCGAAGCTGCGTGTAATCCCAGTACGTGTACACGCCGGGACCGGGTGTGTACGGGCGAACTACGTCCGCGAACCCGGACTCGGTGAAGGCGGTGAACGCAGCTCGTTCCGGCTCCGACGTGTGGGTCTTGCCCTCGAAGAAAGCGGGATCCCACACGTCGTCGTCCGTGGGAGCGACGTTCCAGTCGCCGACCAGGGCGATCTGCGCGTCGGGATCCTGCTTGAGCCAGCCCTCCGCGTCGTCGCGCAGCTTGGCCAGCCAATCCAGCTTGTAGGCGTAATGCGGGTCTTCCAGCTCACGGCCGTTGGGGACGTACAGGCTCCACACCCGCACACCGCCGCAGGTGGCACCGATCGCACGTGCCTCGCGGACCGGGTCTGCCTCGGGATCCTTGTCGAATCCGGGCTGATCCTCGAATCCGATCTGCACGTCCTCCAAGCCGACGCGGGAAGCGATGGCGACACCGTTCCACTGGCTCAACCCGACGTGGGCGACCTCGTAGCCGATTTCCTTGAAGCGTTCGTACGGAAACTGCTCGTCCTTGCACTTGGTTTCCTGCATTGCCAGGACGTCGACGTCGGATCGACCGAGCCAGTCGATGATCCTGTCGGTACGGGCACGGACGGAGTTGACGTTCCAGGTAGCGATGCGCACGAGGGCAAGCCTAGCGTCAGCCGCCGACAGGATCGGTGGCGTATCGGTAGCGGTGGTGTTCGACGAATCCGAGCCGCTCGTACAGCGCGATCGCCGCGAAGTTGTCCGCCGAAACCTGGAGGTACGCGTGCGTCGCACCGTTCTCACGACCCCAGGAGAGTAGATCTCCGCAGATCAGCGACCCGATTCCGTGACGACGGTGTTCAGGGGCGACGTGAATGCCGGTCAGTCCTACCCAGCGTTTGTGGTCGGGTGCCTCGGTGAGCGCAGCGCGCCCGATGGCAAGCGTCGTGTCGGTGTTTCCGATCGCGCCGAAAGTTGCAGTGCCCACGACAGCCGTGAGGACCGCCTCGACGTACGCCGGATCGCCGTGGGCGTCGTACATCGACAGCCAGTTGTGGTTGGGGTGGTCGGCGAACGAGGTGACCGGAGGACCGAGCGGCAGCGTGACATTGTCCAGATCGGCGGCCATCACGATGGTTTCCTTCTTGCTGGTCCACCCGTCCGGAGCGGTGCCGAGTCGATCGGGGAGGAGCAGCAGGGTTGGCAGGCCGCGGTCACCGAACCACTGGCGTATCCGCTCGATGGTGCTCGCGTCGAAGCCGGCAACCGCCCCCGCACCACCGAGCGGCAAAGCCGAATTGGCGCGGCCGGTGACACCGTGACCGGCGCGCAGCAACCAACCGTCGATCCACGCCTGCTCGACCCCCGGCCACGCCGCCGCAGCAGCCGTTTCGAGGTTTCGAATCTCGCCGATGCGAATCGGGCGGGCCGAGAGACTCTTGAGCGCGATCACCTGATCGGCGGAGACCTGGACCAGCCGACCGTCGCCGGCGCGAACGGCGATGGGATCGGCGCCCTCGAGGATGCCGATGACGTCGGTCATGGGATGCGAATAGCCGGGTGGGAGCTTGTATCGCAAGACCACCCGGCTACCGATCGAAATGTTGCCGTTCAGAGCAGAATTCTCAGTCTTCGTAATCGTCGTCGTCGTGACCGAACGGATCGTCGACGGTCCCCGGCGTCCAGGTCAGACCGGGCTTGCCCCAACCGGAACGCTTGATGATCTTCTTGGCAGCGCGCGCGTTGCGGCCGATCAGTACGTCCGTGTAGAGGAAACCGTCGAGATGCCCGGTCTCGTGCTGGAGCATCCGTGCGAAGAATCCGGTGCCCTCGACCTCGATCGGGTTGCCGTCGGCGTCGGTGCCGGTGACCTTCGCCCAATCGGCGCGACCCGTCGGGAACTGCTCGCCGGGAACGGACAGGCAACCCTCGAAGTCTTCGTCCGGGTCGGGCATCGTCTGGGGGATTTCGGACGTCTCGAGTACCGGGTTCACGACGACGCCGCGTCGACGCTCGCTGCTGCGGTCGTCGCCGGGGCAGTCGTAGACGAAGACTCGCAGTGGAACACCGACCTGATTGGCCGCCAGACCGACGCCGTTGGCAGCGTCCATCGTCTCGTACATGTCTGCGATCAGTTCGGCGATCTCGGCCGGGGACTGAGTGACCGGCTCTGTCGCCTTGTGCAGTACCGGGTCGCCGACGATTCGGATGGGGAGGATAGCCATGCGGACAAGGATAGTGCGGCGCGCCCGCGTAGTTATCACGGCCCGCACACTCGATCATGGTTCAATGGTTGCTGAAGAACAGCGATGTAATTCGTTGCTCGGTCGGAACGTGGGCCGCGGGGGAAATTGTGAGTTACCTTCGGGTCAGGGGACCGGGAAACTCACGGCCGCGAGAATTCGGTCGGAAAAAGAACACCGGGCATACGAGTCTCGCTGACGCCGAGCACAGCAGTCGAGGAGTGACATGGACGGCGCAACCGCGCGTAGTCGGAACCAGTCCGAAGGCACTGGCGCCGACGATTCGGTAGTAGATACAGCAGGCATGCACGAGGTGGGCGAAGACGGCCTCACCCGCCGGGAGCACGACATCCTCTCCTTCGAGCGCCAGTGGTGGAAGTACGCCGGTGCGAAGGAAGAAGCCATCAAGGAGTTGTTCGACATGTCGGCAACCCGCTACTACCAGGTTCTCAACGCCTTGGTCGATCGCCCCGAATCCTTGGCGGCTGATCCCATGCTGGTCAAGCGTCTGCGTCGTCTGCGTGCCAGCCGTCAGAAGGCCAGGGCCGCGCGTCGCCTCGGCTTCGAGGTCACCTGAATCACGCGTACATATGATCGGGCTGTCCACGCACTGGCGATAAGGTCGACATCGTGAGTACCCCGAAAGAGCAGCCGTCCGGACCTCCGCTTCGCGCAATCGCCATGGTGTTGATCGCGTTGGCGATCGTGTTCATCGGTCTCGGAGCAGCCTCACTGGGTGGATCGAGCGACGGTGGATCGGGCGACGAGAACACCGCAGCAGAGCAGACCGAATCCTCGGCGTCTGCCACGACGAGCGCCCCCGCGCCGGCCACCACCAAGCCGGCAGCGACGACACAACCCGCTTCGGGCGATACCACCACCACGTCGCGACCCTCGGGAACTGCGACGACCACGACTTCCAACTCCGCGAGCGGCACCGACACGTCGAATGTCAGCGTTCGAGTTCTCAACAACAGCACCGTCTCCGGTCTGGCAGCAGGCACCGCCGAGGAATTGACGGCAGCAGGTTGGAACGTCGAGGAGACGGGTAACTACAGCGAGGGCACCGTCAGTACGACGACGGTGTATTACGGATCGTCCGCGGCGGAGAAGGCAGCGGCGCAGAAGATCGCGGCTGAACTCGGAGTCTCCGCAGAGCCTCGATTCGCCGGCATCGCGAACGCGTCACCTGGCGTGATCGTGATCGTGACCTCCAACTGACCGGTCGTGAAGGTGGAACTGACCCGTCGGTTCCAGCTACTACACGCGCCGTTATGATCAGAAGCACTTTCTCGCCACCTCAAAGGAGCGGTTCGATGGCCCCCAGCAGCACCCGGCGTATGTCCTGGCGCGTCGTTGCCCCTGTAGTCGCGATTGCCGCTTTCGGCTTGACCGCTTGCAGTAACAGCGAAGAGCCCAGCAGCGTCCCCGGCACGACTCCTCCGGTGTGGACCGGTGCAGCCGATCCCAGCGCGCACGAAAGCGCGGGCGGCCACGGTTCCGAGACGGCTCACGCCGGCGCTTCTGCCGAAACGGTCACCGCAACGCTGAACGGCACCGACGGCGCCAAGGTCGGAACGGTCACGTTCGCGCAGGAAGGTAGCGACGTCAAGGTCACCCTCGACGCCAAGGGCCTCACCCCCGGCTTCCACGGATTCCACGTCCACCAGGTCGCCAAGTGCGAGACCAATTCCGTTGCCCCCAGCGGCGGAGAGCCGGGTAACTTCCTCTCGGCAGGCGGACACTTCCAGGCCGAGGGTCACACGGGCCACCCGGCGAGCGGCGACCTCACTTCGGTTCAGGTCCTCGAAGACGGCACCGCCACACTGGTCACCACGACCGATGCATTCACCGTCGACGAACTGGTCGCAAACGGTGGAACATCCGTCATGATCCACGCCGGAGCGGACAACTTCGGCAACATCCCGACGCGTTACGCGCCGGCACCGGATCAGCAGACCCTCGACACCGGTGACGCCGGCGGACGCGTTGCTTGCGGTGTCATCACCAAGAGCTGACAAACTCACCTGAGTTTTGCATCACTTCCGGCGACTACCACGCAGTAGCCAGCACGGTGTTTTTACCGACACTGTGATTGGATTCTCTGCGTGGTAGTTCCATTTCCAGGTTCGCCGCGCCCGACGCTGGGCGTGGAGTGGGAGATCGCGCTGGTCGATCGCAAGACCAGAGATCTCTCCAACACAGCAGCCGAGGTGTTTTCGGCGGTCGAAGAGCTTGCCGGCTCCGAAACCCCGCACATCACCAAGGAACTACTGCGAAATACCGTCGAACTCGTCACGGGTATTCATTCGACGGTCGGCGAGGCGATGAGTGATCTCGACAGGTCACTGGATCTGCTTCGCCGCGCTGCGAATCCGCTCGGCGTCGACCTCATCAGCGCGGGCACGCACCCGTTCGCGCAATGGTCGACGCAGCTGGTCACCCGGACACCCGACTACGACGAACTCATCGAACGCACGCAGTGGTGGGGTCGGCAGATGCTGATCTGGGGCGTGCACGTTCATGTGGGTGTCTCGTCCGCGGATCGCGTTTTCCCCATCATCAACGCACTGCTGCAGCGCTATCCGCACCTGTTGGCGCTGTCGGCGTCCTCGCCGATGTGGGCCGGTGTGGACACCGGCTATGCGTCCAATCGCGCGTTGATGTTCCAGCAGCTCCCCACCGCGGGCCTTCCGTACCAGTTCGAGAACTGGGCCGAATACGAGTCGTTCATCGACGACCAGATGAAGACCGGTGTGATCACCAAGATCGGTGGCATGCACTGGGACATCCGTCCCGCGCCGAAGTGGGGAACCATCGAGGTCCGGGTGTTCGACGGCGTCTCGACACGCGCTGAACTGGGTGCTCTCGTTGCTCTGGTCCACTGCCTCATCGTCGATCTGGACCGCAGACTGAGTGCCGGTGAGACTCTGCCGAACATGCAGCCGTGGCACGTCAAGGAAAACAAGTGGCGCGCAGCGAGATACGGACTGGACGCCGAGATCATCCTCGACTCCGACGCAAACGAGTGCCTCGTCACTGACGATCTGGATCGCCTACTCGACGACTTGGCGCCGATCGCGGTCTCGCTCGGCTGCGCGGACGAGTTGGCGTCGGTGGCGGACATTCCCCGTCGCGGCGCGTCCTACCAGCGGCAACGTCGTGTAGCGGAAGCGACGGGCGGCGATCTGGTTGCGGTCGTCGACGCCTTGGTCGCAGAGTTGGGCACCTAGCAGGTTCACAGTGCGAAGGACTGTTTCGCGGACTGGAAATCCGGGCATACCAACCGTTTGTCCAGTGGGTGTCCATATTCAGTTCACACGCCGTTTACTATTGTCCGGTGTTGATAGACAGTTGGTCCCAACGAGGGGGCGCACCCGGACAGTCGGACCGTTCGTGGTCGAGTTCTCACCGACTCCTTCTGATCGGCACAGCAGCATTGACCCTGCTGGTCCTGGGCGTGCAGGCGTTCGCGTCGTACAAGGGCTATCTCGGTCCGGTGGAAAGCCTGTTCGGTGACTACTTCCTCGTTCCCCGCTCCGCGACCATGCCTTGGGTGGGCCTCGCTCTCGCGCTCGTCGGACTGAACAACAAAGAACGCATTTACGCGGTATCCGTGGCCGTCGTGATCGACGTGGTCGTCGGCGCGATCCGCTGGTTCTCGGGTGGACCGCTGACTATGGGCACCGGCGGCACCTGGGTGCTGACGGCCATCGCGGTGTACGCGGTGTGGAAGTTGTCCGGTGAGCGTCGACTCAGCGTTCTGCACGGCGTCGCGCTGGGCGCGTTGCTCATCATCGCGGCCAAGGTTGCCGAGACGTGGCTGGAGATCACCATTCTCGTCGGCACCGACGTGTGGGACGAGTACGTCTTTCTCGCCGACCAGGCTCTCGGGAATCCGTCGTGGGTGATGGGCCAGATCGTCGACGCCATGGGCCCCGTCGGTGCCGCAGCCCTCGACTGGATCTACGTCGAACTACCCGTCGCAGTGATCGTGGTTGCTCTCTATCAAGTACGTAAGGGATGGCCGTCGCATCACCTGCTGCGCACGTTCCTGCTCATCGGGCTGATCGGCCCGATCTTCTACGTCCTGTTCCCGGTGGTCGGCCCGGTGTTCGCCTTCGGTCCACGTGGGTTCGGATTCCAGATCGGTGACTACTGGCCGAACATCGTGCCCAACTTCGACTTCGCATCACCGTCGTCGCTGCCGTTCGACGACGCCGCACCGCGAAACTGCATGCCGAGCCTGCACACCGCGTGGGCAGTCGCGCTGTTCATCCACTCGCGCAGCGGACCGTGGTGGATTCGCAGCCTGGGATCGTTCTGGCTAGTTGCGACGCTGACCGCGACGCTCGGCTTCGGATTCCACTACGGCGTCGACCTCATTGCCGGTGCCGTCCTGTGCTTGACCCTCGATGCGGCGCTACGGGATCCGGAGCGCGGCTGGGGGTGGTTCCGAGTGCGTCTGTTGATCGGTGGCTCGGCACTACTCGCGGGATTGTTGCTCTCGTACCGGTTCGCTGCGGTGCAGATGGCCGAGTACCCGGCGATCTTCGGGCCGCTGCTGATGGCTGTCCTGGTTCTCATGTCGGTGGCGTACTTCGCCACCTTCTTCGCCCGCCCCGGCACTGCTCTTGCGGTGTGGGGCGAGCGCGACGGCGAGTGGGATGCCGCTACAGGAGAGAGTCCGGGTCTTCCAGCTCGTTGATCTTCATGAGGTCGTCCTCTTCGCGCTGTTCGCGGTAGGCGACTCGGCCGACGCTGTGCGCGATCACGGGCGCCGTCAGCAGCGTGAAGATGCCCACCAGGACCAACATCCAGATGTCGACGCTCCCACGAAGCAGGAACACGGCGCCCATCAGGACCAAGATCAGTCCGACCACCTGAGGTTTCGTGGCCGCGTGCATACGACGCAGAGTGTCGGGGAAGCGAACGATTCCCACCGCGGCGGTCAGCGCGAGCAGCGCGCCGAGGAAGATGGAGATGGCCCCGATCGTGTCGAGGATGTTGCCGATCACTGGTCACTCACCCGGAAGCGCGCGACGGACACGGAACCGATGAAGCCGACCAGCGCCAGCGCGACGATCGCGGGAACGATGGTCGTGTCTTTGCTGTACGCGGCCCAGACCGCGAGTCCACACATCGAGACCGCGATGATCGTGTCCAGGGCGACGAGGCGGTCGAGTGAGCTCGGACCGTCGAGCAATCGGAACGTGGTCAGTACGGCGGCGATCAGCAGAATCACTCCGGAAATGATCAAGATCGTGGTGATGAACCCGTTCATGGTTGGTCCTCCTGCCGGGGTGCATCGAATTCGTAGTCGCGCTGGTGCCATGGGCTGGGTTGCCAGTCCGAATCACGTTCGAACGACGCGATGAACAACCGCTCGAGGTCCTCCACCGAGCGGTAGAACGCGCTGACGGCTTTCTGCGAGCCGACGTCGAGCACGTGGACGTAGACGATGCGTCGGTTCTGGTCGATCTCGAGAACCATCGTGCCGGGGATCAGGTTGAGAACGTCGATGCACAGGGTGAGAACCAGGTCGGACTTGATCCCGAGTTGGTACCGCAGAACTCCGGTGACCGGCGGCGGCGACGGACGGATCGCCAGCCACGCGACCTGGATACTCGACTGGATCGCGTAGTACACGATCATCCACAACAGACGCAGAATCGACAGCAGATGTACCCGACCCTCGACCGGTACGCGGGGGAGGGGAAGCAGGACCATGATGATCAGGCCGACGGCGAGTCCGCCGAAGATGTTGCCGAAACTGATGTTGCCCCACAACAGGATCCATACGACCATCAGCCACAGCAGGATCCCGACGCGGAGTACCTGTTCGCGTTTCATCGCGGAGCCTCCTCGGTATTCGGGACGTCGGTGTTCGGGGCCTCGGTATTCGGAACGGCTGCGGGGTCGTCTGCAGCGACGGGAGCTTCGTCGACCGGCACGGGCCGGTGGTTGCCGAGAACCGCGTCGATGTAGATGGACCGGTCCTGCAGGTCCTTCGCCGCTCTGTCGCTGATGTCGATGATCCGGCCCGCGAACACCGTCAGTGCCAGACCGACGATGACAAGTCCGACCGTCGGAATCAGCATGAAGAGCGGAATCTTGCCGACATCCTCGCGGTCGACGAACGCGATGTCCTCTTCGGACTCGTCGATCAACGCTGACGGGCTGACGTCGGCGAGGTCGCCTTCGGGCGCGTCGGCCCGGGCTCGCCAGAAAGCCTTGGTCCACACGCGGGCGACGGCGTAGAGCGTCAGCAAGCTGGTGATCGTGCCGCCGGCAACGAGGATCCAAGCCAACGCGCTGGCGTCGGCCGCACCGGCCTGAAGGAGAGCGACCTTGCCGATGAAGCCCGAGAACGGCGGGATACCACCGAGATTCAGCGCCGGGATCAGGAAGACGATCGCGAGGATCGGGCTGGCCGCCGCCAGACCGCCGAGACGGCGCAGCGACGACGACCCGGCTTGTCGTTCGATCAGACCCACGACGAGGAAGAGCGTCGTCTGCACGATGATGTGGTGGGCGACGTAGTAGATCGCGCCGGACAGCCCGGACGTCGTGGACAGTGCGATACCGAAGATCATGTAACCGATATGGCTGACCAGTGTGAACGAGAGCAGACGTTTGATGTCGCTCTGCGCGATGGCACCCATGATGCCGACCACCATCGTGAGCAGGCCGCACACCATCAGTACGTTGTCGAGTTCTCCTTGCGGGAACAGCAGTGAGTGCGCGCGGATGATCGCGTACACACCGACCTTGGTGAGCAACCCGGCGAAGACGGCGGTGATCGGTGCGGGCGCGGTCGGATACGAGTCCGGTAGCCACGCGGACAGCGGGAAGACCGCGGCCTTGATGCCGAACGCCACGAGCAGGACAGCGAAGATGGCGGTTCGTGTGCCCGGCGGAATGTTGTCGAAGCGCAGGGCCATGTCGGCCATGTTGAGGGTGCCGGTCGCCGCGTAGGCGAAGGCGATGCCCGCCAGGAAGATCAGCGAGGACACCATCGAGACCATCACGTACGAGACGCCGGCCCGGACGCGGTCGGCGCTGGCACCGAGCGTCAGGAGCACGAAACTCGCGGCGAGCAGAACCTCGAACCCGACGTAGAGGTTGAAGAGGTCACCGGCGAGGAACGCGTTGGAGATTCCGGCAGTCAATGCGAGATAGGTCGGCAGGAAGATCGAGACCGGCTGGGCCTCGCTGCCGTCGCGAATACCCTGACCGATCGCGTAGATCATGACGGCGAGCAACACCACCGACGAGACCACGAGCATCATCGCCGAGAGACGGTCGACCACGAGTGTGATGCCGATGGGGGAGTCCCAGCCGCCGACCTGAACGGCCGTCGTACCGTCGCGGTCGGCGAGGTAGAGCAGCAAGCCCGACACCGCGACGACGCCGACGAGCGCGATCAGTGTGATCACGCGCTGAAAACGAGGACGTCGGCCGACGACCAGCGTCGCAGCTGCGGCCAGCATCGGGATCAAGACGGGCAGGGGCGCAAGGGCTCCCATCAGGTTGTCCGAGATGGTCATGCGCCTCCACCTCCCTCGATCTTGGTCTGGCGAGCGTCTTTGCGCCGCTTCTCGGATTCCTTCTTACGAGCAAGGTCGGTGGCCCAGTCGGGTACCGGTTCGTCCTCGAAGTCGCCGTCGTGGAGGTCGTCGTAGCATTCGATGTCCTCGAGGTTGACCAGTTGTTCGAGGGGAATAGGGTTGCCGTCCTTGTCGAATGCGTCGCCGCCGATGCTCGGGGCACCGGTGACCGGGTCGTCGGAGCGGTCGTGGTCGGGAGCGTCGGCAGGCAGGCGACGCTTGAGAACCTTGGTGTCCTCGGGATCGTCCTCGACGGCGTCGGCGGTGTTGATCTTGTAAGACCGGTACGCCAGTGCCAGAACGAAGCCGGCGATACCCATCGTGATCACGATCGCCGTCAGGATCATGCCCTGGGCGAGCGGATCCGCTATTTCCTCGTGGACCGAATCTCGGCCGACGATGGGCGGATTCCCGTCCGATCCACCGACGGTCAGGATCAAGAGGTTGATGGCGTTGCCGAATAGAAGTAGACCGAGCAGCATCCGAGTGATGCTTCGTTCGATCAGCAGGTAGACACCGGCCGACGTGAGGACGCCGATCAGGATCAGCATTCCGATGTTTGCGCTCATGGTGCTTTCACCTCGATTTCTGCGTCGAGGCGGGCGCCGAGACTTCGGAGTACGTCCAGGACCAGGCCGACCACGATGAGGTAGACGCCCAGGTCGAAGAACAGTGCGGTGACCAGTTTGACGTGGCCGATGAGCGGGAGTGTGAACTCGAAGACGGCGGACGAGAGCGCTGGGGCGCCGAGGAACAGCGACACCAGGGCGGTGCCCGCGGCCAGCGCCAAACCGAGGCCGAGAATCTTGCCCGCGTCGATGGGTACGGCTTCACCGAGTTCGTAGCGTCCGCCGGCGAGGTACCGAAGTACCAGCGCCAGGCCCGCCGTCAGGCCTCCGGCGAAACCGCCACCGGGGGCATTGTGACCGGAGAAGAAGAAGTAGATCGACAACACCATGATGGTCGGGAAGATCAACCTCGTGGTGACCTCGAGAACCAGCGAACGGTGTCGAGGATCGATGAGGTCTCCGCCGCGCAACCACGTCGTGTCCGAGTTGGCAGCTGCCTTGTCGACGATGACGGAGGGGGCGTCCGCGACGCGCGGCGCGATACCGAACCGGCGGTTGCGGAAGACGAGGCTGGCGACGCCAGTTGCCGCGACCAGCAGCACCGAGATCTCACCGAGGGTGTCCCATGCGCGGATGTCGACGAGTAGGACATTGACGACGTTCTTGCCGTTGCCCAGGTCGTAGGCAGCGTCGGGAAGCAGCTCGTAGATCGGACGAGTGTTTCGGGCATTGGTCGCGAAGGCCGCGATGGTGGTGACGGTGATACCGACGGCGACAGCGAGTGCGGCGCGCGGCCACTTGAAGCCGATCGCCTTGCTCTCGTCGACTTCGGCGGGGAACTTCCGGAGCACGAGCACGAAGATCACCAGTGTCAGTGTCTCGACGAGGAACTGGGTCAGCGCGAGGTCGGGTGCGCCGTGCAGCGCGAACAACACGCCGCAGCCGTAGCCGGTGAGTCCGACGAGGATGACGCTGGCGAGTCGGTTGCGCATCAGCGTCGCGGCGATGGCGGCCGAGATCATCATCAGCGCGATAGTGAACTGGATGGGTGAATCCCACATCCGAAGGTCGACTCCGCCGCCATCTGTGTCGATGATCAGCAGGAACAGCGGCACAACGACCAGCGTCGCGAGAATCGTCGACTGTGTGCGGGGGAGCGAACCACGCTGAGTGGCACCGGTCAGGCGCATCGAGATGGTGTCCATGCCGCGCAGGGTCGCGTCGTAGATACGGTCGGCGTTGCCGAGCGGCGGGTGCTCGAAGTGCAGTCGGCTGATCTGACGCTGCGCGATGTAGAGCGCGATGCCGCCGGCGATGACGATGCAGGTGAGCAGCAGCGGAGTGTTGAATCCGTGCCACAGCGCGAGGTGGTAGTCGGCGTGAGGTCCGGGGGCCAGTGTGGTGGAGTACGGGGTCAGCAGCTTCTCGAGCTGGGGCGAGAGAATGCCGGCGGCCAGACCGAGAACAGCGAGCAGGCCGGGCGCGAACAGGAACAGCCAACCCGGCTTGTGCATCTTGCTCACGGCTGGGCTGGGCTTGCTCAGGGTCTTACGTCCGAAGGCGCCCCAGATGAAGCGGACGCTGTAGCCGACGGTGAGGATCGAGCCCAACACGATCACCGTGACGACGGCGATGGACGACCAGTGGCCGAGCGCGTTCGTTTCGAGCACCGATTCGAGTGCGGCTTCCTTGCCGACGAATCCGAGTAGCGGTGGCAGACCGGCCATGCTGGCGGCAGCGAGGCTCGCGATGATCGCGAGAGCGGGTGCCGCTTTACCCAGGTGAGCAAGTTTGCGCAGGTCACGGGTACCGGTCGTGTGATCGATGATGCCAACGACCATGAAGAGTGCGGCCTTGAACATCGCGTGCGCCACGACCATCGTCATGCCGGCCAGGGCGGCGTCACGCGTGCCGATGCCGACCAGGACCATCATGAAGCCGAGTTGGCTGACGGTTCCGAAGGCGAGGACGAGTTTGAGGTCGTACGCGCGCATGGCTCGCCAACCGGCGAGGATCATCGACAGCAGACCCAAACTGATGATGGTGATGCGCCACGGCGGCGAATCGGCGTACCCGGGAGCCAGGCGCGCGACGAGGTAGATACCGGCCTTGACCATTGCAGCAGCGTGAAGATAACCGCTGACAGGGGTTGGCGCGGCCATTGCACCGGGAAGCCAGAAGTGCAGGGGCACGATTGCCGATTTGGAGAGCGCACCGATCAGGATCAGGACGATCGCGACGGACGGGAGCCACCCCGTCGGCGGGTTCGCGACCAGTTCGGACAGGTTGTAGCTGCCGCCGACCTGGCCGAGGATGATCATGCCGACCAACATCGCCAGACCACCCGCGGTGGTGACCAGCAGTGCCTGGGTCGCGGCGCGGCGGCTGGTGGCGCGTTCGGCGTAGTGACCCACGAGCAGGAACGACAGGACCGTTGTCAGTTCCCAGAACACGTAGAGAAGCAGCATGTTGTCGCTGGTCACTAGCCCGAACATGGCACCCGCGAAGGCGACCATCTCGGCGGCGAAGATACCGAGTCGAGGTTCGTCGTCGGTGAAATAGCGGGCGCAGTAGACCAGGATGAGCGTGCCGACACCCAGGACGAGCACGGCCATGATGGCCGAAAGCGCGTCGAACCTGAAGTCGATGTCCATCGACAGCCCTGGAACCCAGGTGATGTGCAGCGTCTCGACGGTGCCCCATTTGTCGATGACCCAGCCGAGGCCGGCGAGGGGGACTATCGCGAGGGGGAAGAAGCCGTTTCGCCCTAACCTGCGCACCACAAGCGGAGCCAAGAGGGCGGCAACGGCATGGGCAAGCAAGATAGCGAGCAAAAGGCACTCCGTCGTGTTGTCAGCGGGCGGCGGGGTGTCCGAACAAAATCGAACCTATCGGATTAACGAGACAATTCACCTTGTCGGAGAGGTTGTCTTTGCGTACATATTACCGGGCGTGGCAGTTTCGATGTGCAGCGAGTCGATTCGGACATCATCGGCACTAGCTGATACACGTAGGTTGGACGACGTGAATTCGTCGACACCCACCACGATCATCCGTACCGCTGCCCTTGCACACATTCGTGACCGCAAGCTGATCCAGACCCGCTCCGTGGGCAAGACGGCGTTCTACATGGCCGGCGGAAAGATCGACCCGGGGGAGACGCCCGAGCAGGCACTGCACCGCGAAATTCGGGAGGAACTCGACGTCGATCTGGTCGACGGGACGGTCACGTTCCTCGACGTCTTCGAGGCTCACGCTTTCGGACATTCCGCGGACACGGGCCTGCACATGAGTTGTTATCTGGCGGAGATGGCCGGAGACCCGCACCCGACCAGCGAGATCGCCGAGTTCCGCTACTTCACGCTCGCCGAGTACGCAGCGATGGACGAGGTGGCGCCCGGATCGCTCAAAGTGTTCCATCGCCTGGCGTCGATGGATCTGATCGACTGATCGGCGGAGGAACGGATCGATTGATCCGCCCCAATCGGAGACTCACGTAGGCGCAGACGGCCACGATGATCAGCGCCACGGCGTCGAGTATCAGAATGTCGGTCGAGATTTCGAACGGGCCGACCGTCGTGATGCCGTTGAAGGGCTTGTTCTCGTCGAGCGGCGTGTACGCCGTCCATCCGTAGTCGAACTGCGGATAGACGAGCAGGGCCAGCGCCGTCGGGCCGAAGATGACACCGAGTCCGACGAGTGCTCGCGACGCTCCGGTCCGCGGTGGCTCTCGGTACATCGCGCTGGCGATCGCGTATGTGACGACCGCAGCGGTGAAGGCGACAAGAAGATCGCTGATCGTGAGAACGTCACCGATCTTCGGCGACGGCGACGTGGCGTAGCTGACGATCCCGGCGACCGTGACCGTCAGGAGCAATCCGTAGCCGACGACTCGCGAGGGAGCGATCGCGCCGATCGCTGCCGCGGCGACGATGACGAGTCCGATCACGACGGCGGTGGAGGCGGGGGTTTTCGACCATTCCATGGCTTCGGTTGCGGGACGGTTCGCCGAGACCGCCGCCAGAGTTGCGACGGCAGCGGTACACATCAGCAGGATTCGACTGCCGTCGCCCAGCACCCGCGCGCAGATCACCGTGATCACCAGCGCGACGAGTAGTAGAGGCACCGCCGCCGTGACGGTGGTGATCTCGAACCACCAATTCGCAGCGACCCCGAAGAGAGTGAGCACCGCCGCGATAGTCACCGGTCGAACGGCCATCCGTTCCTTGGGGTGGTCCTTGTCGAAGTCGTGGAACCAGAACGCGGCGACGCAGGCGGCGGCCAAAGCGAGCGCGAGCAGTGTTGCCCCCAACACTGGTGGTTGAAACTGGTTGGTGTTGTCGGCGATGTAGTCCGCGTACCGCCGAGGAATAGCGTCTTCGTCGAGGAGTGAATCCGAGACATGCACGGCAACAATCGTTCCCGCGACGGAAGCGGCTCGGACCCGGGGAGCGGCAGCAACCGTGACCGCGCCGACAGCGACTCCCGCACCCACGGGTGAGAGTGCCTCGAAGTTGTGATCGTAGAGCCCGGGCAGTTCGAGTAGGAGTCCACCGAAGACCGTCATGGCCGCGGTCCGCAACCGGCAGCGGGCCATCATCGCGGCTGTCCCGACCGCGACCACAGCCAGAACGCCGGCGCCGATCGTCGAGATCGACCAGAACCTGTCGCCCGTCGAAATCGACGTCGACTGGCTGTTCACGAACGGTGCCAAGGCGACGACGGTGACGACGAATGCCGTCACGCCACTCAGCGCGACGAGCAGCGTCCTGCGGGCGATGGGCACTGCTCCAAAATAGTCAATCCGGTACCAGTTGCACCGCAATAGCAGGTCTCAGTCCGGTGACGGTGTGTCAGTCGACTGGCTCCGGTTCGATCCGAGATTCCGTGGTGTCGACGGGTGGATGGGACCGTCGGAGGATCGCTGCACCGCAGAAGCCGATGATCAAGGCGAAGAGGATTGCAGTGCCGACGGTCTGAGGGGTGACGTAGTCGACGGTGATTCCGACGCCGCGTCCGAATAATCCTCCGTCGCCGTGGGGAGAGACCGCATCGATATCGAGCTGGCCTTGGATGTATATCGACGTCATCATCGGTGGGAAAGCGAGCTGATCGGTGAGAACAGCGATCGACGAGAAGGTCATTGCGGCAAAGGGAATGGCGAGTCCGAGTGTGGCGTCGACCAGGCTGCCGGGAGCCAGGGCACCGAACAGCAATCCGGCGGCGAGGCCCAGTGCGGCGATCTTCAGTGCGATTGACCAGACACCGTGCGCGGAGTCGAAGGGCAGTAGTTCTGACAGCGGTACCGCAACGAGAACGACGATGGGAACGAGGTTTGGCACCTGCTTGTGCAGTCGCAATCCGACGGCGACCGGCAGGGCTGCGAAAAGCACCAGTACCCAGGGGGACTTCAGGTCTCCCCAGTGGCCGGAACCCTTCGCGATGTCGACGAACAGCGGAGCCGACGCAGCGGCCAGAGCGGTTGCGGCCCAGAGGAACTTGCCACCAGCACCGGAGGTGTCGCCGAGACGGTAGGCGGCGATCCATGTCAACGCGAGCGCAGCGCCCGCTGCCAAGACCATGACGATCCAGGCAGTTGCCTCGGACGCGTACTGCTGGCGATCGATCACGGCGCCGAGCACTCGATGCCCGATCGCCAGCGCGGCGATCACCACGAGCGCTATGCGGATTTCGCCCGCGTCGGGCTTGCGGATCCGGAAGCCGGATTGCGCGGTCACTGCACAGGCGATTGCTGCTGCGGCCGTGGCGCCGATCAGCCACCACGACGGCTCACCTACCGAAGACGTACTCATCCGGCCCGTCCCGCCGGCGAACGTGCGAACCGCGAGGAAGGCGGCAAGCACGCCGAGGAGGGTGGCGTTCTTCGTGGCGGTGCGATCCCAACTGACGGCAACCACACAACCCAGAATCGCACCGGCTGCAACACTTTTGACGATGATCAAGGCGATCAGCAGGTCCAGTGACGCAACCTCGGGCACGACTGCCCGAATGATCGCGATGACGGCGACCCCGACGGTGATCGCGATCCAGGCTGCCCGACGGGAGCCGCGACGCTGTGAGAGTGCGCAGGCAAGCACGGCAACCACGGCGCCGAGCCCGACAGCGGTGGGTCCACTGCTGATCCAGCGATCTACTTCCGACGGAGAGGCCACGATGGCCCAGTCACGGAGAACCGGATTGGTCAGGGCCAGCGCCGCGAGTATCCCGGACAGGAGCGCAGCGACGGTGGTGAGGATCGCTCGAAGATCGAGTGGCATCGGGCCAACCTATCGCGGTGCCGCAACATCGGTCGTGGGCGGCGTGAGTGCCGGAAACCAGATGTCGGTGAGAACGTCTGCTGCGACGTCCGCACCCGCGGTGATCGCGCCCTGTTCCGCCCAGCGAATGAAGAAGCGCTCGACTTGTGTCAGCAGGAGTTCGACCCGGAGTTTCGCCTCGTCGTGTCGATTCTGCGGCCAACGGGCGAGGTACGACGGCATCGCGTTGGGCAGTGCAGAGATGCCTTCGCGGGCCAGTGTGCGGAACTCGGGTTCGAGGACCATGGCCTCGTCCCACGCCCGCATCATGTGGTGGTGATCGCGGCACCAGTCGAGAGCGCGGTTGATCCAGCCGGCGAATTCTTCGCGCGAACCGGAATCGAGTACGTGGTCGAGATCCTGGAATATGGCGAGGGTGCTGGATACGACGGTGTTCGAGCCGAGCGCCTTGAGGATGTCGATCTTTCCGGGAAAGTGCAGGTAGAAGGTGGCTCGGCTGCAACCGACCCGGCCGGCGATGTCCTCGACGGTGACAGCCGCGTATCCGCGTTCGGTGAAGAGCGCGCCGGCGGCATCCACGAGGTCTGCGCGGGTTCGCTGCTTCTGCTTCTCTCGCAGCGTCAGTCTGCCGGAGGTATCTGTCATTACCAGGATCCTAGTGCTGCGGGGGCTCTCACGGGTCAGTTGCACGAGACTCTCCGTCTTTCACTTGACAGTCCGTTAGTGAAAGCTACTCTGTGGTGTAGCGCACATTCGACCGATCAGAGGACGCCATGACCATCTCGGACACAACACGCACGCCTGACCTGCCGGCCGGATTCGACGTCACCGATCCTGCTGTCCTCGGGGAGCGGATCCCTTTCGAGGAATTCGCCGAACTGCGTCGCAACGCACCCGTGTGGTGGTGTGAGCAGCCGCCGACGGTCGGTGGATTCCAGGACGAGGGCTACTGGGTGGTCTCGCGTCACGCTGACGTCAAAGAGGTCAGCCAGCGCAGCGATGTGTTCTCGAGCTGGGAGAACACCGCGATCGCGCGCTTCGCCGACGACATGCCACGTGAGGCCGTCGAGATGCTCCGGCATCTTCTGCTCAACAAGGATGCACCGGAGCACACCAAGCTCCGCAAGCTGATTTCGAAGCTGTTCACGCCTCGCGCGATCAACGGCATGCGCGACGAATTGGACCGTCGTGCACGGAGCATCGTCGACACCGCTGTGAGCGAAGGCCCGGGCGACTTCGTGAAGCAGGTTGCCAGCGAGCTGCCGCTCCAAGCGATCGCGGATCTGATCGGTGTACCGCAGGACGATCGGGACAAGCTGTTCAAGTGGTCCAACGAGATGATGGGCTACGACGACCCGGAATACCAGGGTGATCCGGCAGTCGCGTCCACCGAGGTCCTCGGATACGCGTACCAAATGGCAGACGCACGTCGTACCTGCCCGGCAGACGACATCGTCACCACTCTGGTCCAGGCCGACATCGACGGCGACTCCTTGAGCCCGGAGGAGTTCGGGTTCTTCGTGCTCATCCTGGCGGTCGCAGGGAACGAGACCACTCGCAACGCCATCACGCACGGAATGATCGCGTTCCTGGACAACCCCGAGCAGTGGGAGCTGTACAAGAAGGAACGTCCCAAGACGACGGCCGACGTGATCGTCCGTTGGGCGACACCCGTCACCGCCTTCCAGCGCACCGCGCTCGAGGACACGGAATTGGCAGGAGTGTCGATCAAGAAGGGGCAGCGCGTGGTGATGCTGTACAGCTCCGCGAACTTCGACGAGGACGTCTTCGAGAACCCGATGACGTTCGACATCACTCGTAACCCCAATCCGCACTTGGGCTTCGGCGGAACGGGCGCGCACTTCTGCATCGGTGCCAACCTCGCTCGTATGGAGATCGACTTGATGTTCAACGCGATCGCCGACAACGTCCCGGACATCACCAAGATCGGTGATCCGCGCCGTCTGCGCTCGGGTTGGATCAACGGCATCAAGGAGTTCCAGGTCGATTACAAGAGCACAGGCTGCCCGGTCGCTCACTAGAGTCGGTAGGTGAGAGGTACACCCCACGATCTCGAGGAGCCACCGCATGACTTCGATCAACGACAAGGCAACTGCTCTATTGGCGTTGCACCAGCCAGGTAATCCGGTCATTCTCCCGACGGTATGGGACGCGTGGTCGGCGAATCTTGCGGTGGCTGCCGGTTTTGCAGCCCTGACGGTAGGCAGTCATCCGGTTTCCGATTCCATCGGCAAGCCGGACAACGAGGGCATCACCTTCGACGAACTTCTGCACCGGATCAAGCAGATCACCGGTGCGGTCGACGCCCCGATCTCGGTGGACATCGAGGGTGGTTACGGGCTCGAGCCGGCAGTTCTCATCGACGGGTTGATCGATGCCGGCGCTGTCGGACTCAACATCGAGGACACCGTTCACAGTGAAGGCGGACGCTTGCGCGAGGCGCAGGAGCACGCCGACTTCGTGGGTGGGCTTCGTCAGGCCGCCGACGCAGCCGGAGTTCACGTTGTCGTCAACGCGCGCACCGACCTGTTCGTGAAGCAGGTCGGTGACGAGGCCGATCGCGTCGATCGCGCCATCGCACGCCTCAAGCTGGCGGCCGACGCCGGCGCCGACGTTCTCTACCCCGTCGGGCGGCATGACGACGCGACCCAGCGCCGCCTGACGTCCGAACTTCCACTTCCGATCAACGCGATCGGAATCCCGGACCAGGACGATCCGGCAAGTTTCGGGCCGCTCGGAGTGGCACGTGTGAGCTTCGGTCCGTTCTTCCAGATGGCATTGGCCAACCGTGCGAACGAGATCTTGGGACGCTGGAAGTAAGAATGCAGACACTGATGTCGCCCGGCCCGCTTCTCGACGATGGCGGACATTTGGTCGAGACGGGTTGGGCCCCATCGGAGATTCGCAAGTATCGACGCTCTGCGATCACCGCTCCCAAGTTCCGGATCAAGGAGTGGGACTACTACTGCGTTCTCACTGCGGATTACGGCATCGCGCTGACCGTCGCCGACAACGGGTACATGGGCTTGCTCGGAGTCTCCTGGCTCGATTTCCGAACACCACACGAGATCACCGAAAACGTGATGCTGCCGTTCCCGATGGGAAGGCTCGGTCTGCCCGAAAGCGCGGACGAAGGTGATGTGGTGGTGTCGAAAGGTAAAGCTCGCTTCGAGTTTCGCCATGTGGACGGTGGGCGCCACCTGATTGTCGACTACCCGGCTTTCGACGGTGGGCGAGGTCTTCATGCCGATTTGTTCCTGGCGAGTCCTGCCGATGACCGGATGGTGATCGCCACACCGTTTCCGAAGGCGTCCCGTTCGTTTTACTACAACCAGAAGATCAACTGCCTGCCCGCTGCCGGGACCGTGCGAATCGGGAGCGACGACTTCACATTTCGCTCGGAGGACTCGTTCGGCGTTCTCGATTGGGGCAGGGGAGTCTGGACTTACGACAACACCTGGTACTGGGGTTCTGCATCCGGACTGGTGAACGGCGAGCGGTTCGGATTCAACATCGGGTACGGCTTCGGCGATACTACGGCGGCCAGCGAGAACATCGTGTTTGTCGGAGGGCGGGCACACAAACTGGACAGGATCGACTTCGGCATCCCGCAGGGAACGTACGACGGCGCTCCGTGGAACTTCTCGAGCAACGATGGTCGCTTCGAGATGACTTTCGAGCCGATCATCGACCGTGCCGCGACTTTCGACGTCGGGGTGCTGCGTTCGATTCAGCATCAGGTGTTCGGAAAGTTCTCCGGCACAGTAATCCTCGACGACGGTACCTCCGTGGTGGTTCGAGATCTCCTCGGATTTGCCGAGGAGGTTCGGAACCGCTGGTAGGCCGTACGTCTCCGCGAAGATGGCGGAACGCAGCATGAGCACCGGGGCATGATCGTGCCCCGGTGCTCGCGTCTCGAGTTGTTTCACTTCAGGCTGCTGTCGGTGGGCTGTTCCCGCCGATCGGCTGCTGATACGGATCGATCGACATCGGTGGATAGAACACTGTTTTCCGATCCGGCCCGATCTCCACCCGCCATTCGGTGTGGTGCATCGTCCGGTGGTGATGACCGCACAACAAGATCAGGTTGTCGAGATCCGTTGGGCCACCATCGTTCCAGTGAACAATATGATGGGCATCGCACCACCCCGACGGTGTCCCGCACCCCGGAAACGCACACCCACCATCCCGAACCGCAAGAGCCCGGCGCTGCGGAACCGTCGCCGTTCTCGCTTCCTTACCGCAGTCGAGCGGAACACCATTCGCATCCAACAAGATCCGCGTCACGGTGCAGTCGCACGCCAACATCCGCGCGGTATCGATACTGATCGGGCCCACCCAATCCGCCCACGCAAACCCGAGTTCCTCCGTGGACGGCAGGAGGTCTTTCAACGCCTTGAGGTCGGTCATGTCTTTCGCCGACGCAGTCACCGTGATGTGCGGTTTCACCCCGCCTTCGATCGGACCCAACCCCGCCCGCTCGTACCGCCGCAGTAGTTCGCAGAACCCGTCCGCACGCCGCAGCGCCGGAGTACGGGTGTCCTTCACGCCGTCCTTCTCCGGTATCGGCGCAGACAGGCTCGACAACAACGTGATCAGACGCGCCCCGTTCACCGCATCCAAATCACCCTTCACGGTCACCCGCCCGTACAAGCCTTTCGAGGCGTAGAACTCGTTACGCTCCGAATCCTCACCCACCGGAACGCCGTCCTCACGCTTGCCGTACTGCTTCTCGATCCGCCGGATCGCCGCCCGCACCGCATCGCAATCCACGATGTTCTTCGACGCCAACCCCAACAAGATCCCGCGGGCCTTGTCGACATCCGCCGGCGTCATGTTCTTCGGTGGATGCTGACAAAACGACGCCACCTGACGGGCTTTCAACGCATCAACGTCACCGCGGTGAAACGCATCGCCCACCACGGGTTCGAGCATCAGCAACCGCGCCAACCCGACCAGCAGGCTGCATTCGCCGATCTCCAGATTCGTCGACCCGTGCAACCACTGTGCGATCGCCCGAAAACCCTTCCCGCCGAGAACGTCCCGGGAAAACATTTCGACGATCAGCAACACCATCCGCGACTGCAACTCGTGCCGGGCGCGCACCAGATCCAGAACCTCACTCTTGAGGCCCTCACCATCCAGCTGCCACGCTTCCCGACTGTCCATGCTCAAAGTCTAATCGAACAAAGTTTCGAACACAAGACTTGAATCTCGAAAACTGTTCCTATGCAATAATTTTCGACAATTCCGATTTTTGGGACTTTTCGGATCTTCATTCGATTTGCGGCAGGCAATCTCGACTACCTCATTGCATGGACTCTGCTGACGCCGAGCACTCGGCATACATTCCGGCTTCATGTTGACGTGGACGAGGGCACTTGGACGCGTGGCCGCGCATGGGCTCTGTCGATTGCATTGGTTGCCTTGCCGTACTACCGCGACACGAACGAGCAGATCACGGCCTGGGCGAAACATGCGATTGCCCAGGTCGTTGACGACGTCCACACCGAACTCTGAGACCACCCAGCGTCGTTTCCGTTCTCGCAACGATCCTTGGAACTCGAGCAGGGAGGGCAACAGTCTTGTCCGCGGCGACCGATCAGTCGATCGCGCTCAGGTCCCCGTACACCGTCCGGCCCTCCAGGACGGTGGCGAGCACCGTGATGTCGGCCAGCTCGGCCGGCTCGACGTCGAGGGGATTTGCCGACAGCACAACCAAATCCGCGTAGGCGCCGGGAAAGATGGACCCGATGTGATCTTCGCTGAACAGCTGCCAAGCGGCGTTGACCGTATGGGCGCGCACGGCGGCGTCCACGGGGATCCGTTCCTGGGGTGCGACGACGCGACCGCTGGGCGAAAGCCTGGTGACGGCGTCCTGCATGTTTCGTAGCGGATTGGCGGGGGTGACGGGACCGTCGTTGTGGAAGGTGAACCGTTGCCCGGCCGCGAGTGCAGATCCTGCTGCGGCCCAGACGGATCCGTATTCGGGGCCGAACAGGTCATCCACCAGAACGTCACCCCAGTAGTGCAAGTGGTCGATGAAGATGCTGACCGTGACGCCCAGTTCCGCTGCGCGGGCGAACTGATCCGGACGCATCGCGCCGACATGTTCGAGGCGCAACCGGTGATCGGGCCGGGGGTGCTCCTTCAGAAGCTGCTCCCACGCGTCGAGAACCATGGTGATCGCGTCGTCGCCGTGGGCGTGGCACGCCATCTGCCACCCCTTGGCGAAGTAAGCGGAACTGATGTCGTGGATCTGTTCGCCGGTGTAGTTGGCATGCCCGTGCGTGCAGGCGATCCCGAGCGCACGGGTGGCTTCGGTATCGAGATACGGGAAACTGGTGGCGATGTTGCCGACCCACGGCGAACCGTCGGACCAGACCTTGATGCCGATCTGGCACACCAGGTCGTTTCCGTCGCCCGGCGACGCCTCGGTAGTGCGTGCGTCGTTGGACATCTCGTAGAGCCGCAGGCGGGTGGTGAGGAGTCCGGCGTCGGCTATCGCTGCCAGGGCGGGCCGCATCTTGGGGTCGAACGACAATTCGGCGATGGTGGTGATTCCCGCGGCGTTCAGCCGGGCGCATTCGGCCGCCACCAGTGCGGGGAAGTCGTCACCGATGGTGACTGCGTGGCCCGCGACTGCGAACACCGCAGGCATTTCGTACGCGGCTCCGTCGAGTGCGCCCGTCGCGTCGTGGCCGTACGATCCGCCGATCGGATCGGGGGTATCGCGGGTGATGCCGGCCTGCACTGCTGCCGCCGTGTTGAAATACGCGACGTGTCCCGAGTTGTGCATGATCACGAGGGGGTACTCCGGCGCTACGGAGTCCAGCCAGTCGATGGTCGGGTCGGGTAGGCCCTTCTGCAGCAACGGGTCCCAACCGTTCAGAGAAGCGCCGGCAGCACCTCGCGAACGAACAGTGTCGACGACGGCAGCAACTACGGCGTCCGCCTCGGCGATCGTGACAGGCCGGATGTCGACGACGTCAGGCCCGAGAACGATGGCTTCTTCCAAAGGGTGACCGTGTGGCTCGATGAACCCCGGCAGAACAGCGGCACCTCCGACGTCGACGACGCGGGTATCCGGCCCCACCAGTTTCTCGACGTCCGTGCGCGCGCCGACGGCTGTGATCCGGCCGCCCGTCACGGCGAGCGCCTGGGCGCGTGGTGATTCCTCGTGCATGGTCACGATGTCGCCGTGCAGAACCAGATCAGCAGCCATGGTCAGTCCTTATCGGTTGTCCGCGTACGCCTGTAGGTGTGCCACCTGCTCGGGATCGAGTGAGGGACGTACCTTCTCACGGGCGGTTGCCACGTCCGCGGCCGTCACGTCGGCCGCGTCCATGCTCCGACGCATGGCGGCGAGTGCAGCCTCACGCAGGAGAGCCGAGCAGTCTGCTGCCGAGTATCCCTCGAGATCGACGGCCAGAATGTCCAAATCGACATCTTCGGCGAGCGGTACCGACTTGCCGGAAGCACGCAGAATCGCTTTGCGAGCCTCCGCATCCGGCGGCGGTACGAATACGAGACGTTCGAGTCTGCCGGGGCGCAGGAGAGCCGGGTCGATCAGATCCGGTCGGTTGGTGGCGCCCAACACCACGACGTCGCGTAGCGGTTCGACGCCGTCGAGTTCGGTCAGCAACGCGGCTACGACGCGATCCGACACCCCGGAGTCGGAACTTTGACCACGACGCGGGGCAAGGGCGTCGATTTCGTCGAGGAAGATCAACGAGGGCGCCGAATCGCGTGCGCGCTGGAACAACTCGCGTACGGCCTTTTCGGAGGCGCCGACCCACTTGTCCATCAGCTCCGCACCTTTGACGGCGTGGACGCTGAGGTGACCTGAGCTGGCAAGGGCACGAACGAGATACGTCTTACCGCAGCCGGGAGGGCCGTAGAGGAGCACGCCGCGGGGTGGGTCGACACCGAGGCGTGCGAAGGAGTCGGGGTGCTGTAGCGGCCACAGCACCGCTTCGGTGAGGGCCTGTTTGGTTTCGACCATGTCGCCGACGTCGTCGAGGGTGACGCTGCCGATCGACAGTTCTTCGGTACTCGAACGAGACAGTGGCCGAATCACTTCGAGGGCACCGACAAGATCTTCCTGCGTGATCTCCGGAGAATCACCGGATTTGGACGCCCGCGTCGCCGCTCGCAATGCAGCTTCACGGCAGAGCGCCGCGAGGTCGGCGACCACGAATCCGGGTGCGCGCGAGGCGATGGCGTCGAGTTCGAGGGTTCCGGTGGGCACGCGGCGGAGCAGGAGTTCGAGCAACGCCTTGCGAGTTGCGCCGTCCGGCAGGGTAAGTGCGAGTTCTCGATCGCAGAGATCCTGGCCGCGAAGGCGCGCGTCGACGGTCTCCGGATGGGCGGAGGTCGCGACGAATGCCACGCCCGGGGTTGCGACGGCGCTGCGCAGTTGTTCGAGGATCAGTGCGGACACCGGTTCCGCGGTGGCCGGAAGCAGAGCGTCGATGTCACTGATCAGTAGTACGCCACCGCCGCGCACGGCAGCAACGGCGTCGACGATTCGCTGCAGGCGGGTATTCGCCTCGGTGGCACCGACTCCCGGGCCGTCGAGTTCGACCAGTTTGCGCGAGGACAGGACCGAGCGGGCCAACGTGGCTTTGCCTACGCCGGCGGGGCCCGTGATGAGGACGCCGAGGTGCGGTGAGGCGCCGAGCGTACGGAGCAGTTCTGGTTCGTCGAGTGCCAGGCCGAGCCACTCGGTCAGCTTGGCTGCCTGCGCTTGCGCGCCGACGAGGTGATCCAGCGGAACCGACGGTGCAGGCTCGATCGCGACGGCGGCCGGACTGGAAACAAGCGCACTCGGTGTCAGTGTGCCCGCCGAGCCGGAACCCCAGTTGACTGCCGAATTCGGCTGGACGCTGACCGGACCACCGGCAGGTTCGACGGCCGTGACGGTGAGCAGTTCGGATGTCCACGCGACGCCGAAGGTACGGGAAAGCGCTTGGGTGGCTTCGGAAGTGCTCGTACCCGGACCGAGATCGCGGGGGAGGAGCGAGACCGTGTCGCCGACGCTGACGACCTTGCCCAGAAGAGCTTGTCGCAGAACCGTCGAGCTGATCGAATTTGTCGCCATGGACGAGCCGGTGACGGAGACGGATCGCGCTCCGTACACCGTCACCGGACCGACCACGACGGAAGAGTTCTCGGTCAGGCCGACGTTCGACATGGTGACGTCGTCGAGAAGGATCGTGCCTGCCGGGGTTCCGGTGGATGCACGGCCCGCGACGGTCGCGGTGCCGCGGGCTCCCATGAGTGCGATGGCATCCCATTCGCGGATGCCCAACGCCGCCAACGCTTCGGGGTGCAAGCGCACGACCCCGCGGCGTAGGTCGGCGGCAGAGGTGTTGAGTCGAACGGTGAGGGCGAGTTCCGGCGAAGTCACCTCTCGAGAGTACGTCGTGGACTAGCGGGGTCGCCGCAATCCGAGACGAGCGGCCGAGCGGCGGCCACCGACGTTGGGTTGGCGTCGGATCGCGCGGCGTTCGGAAGGCTTGATGTCCCAGGTTTCGGGACGTGCTGCCACCCACCGCTTCGAGTGCACGGCAAACGGGATGTGCACCAGGTAGATCGCGATGAGAACGATCAGCAGGATGTACGGGTAGGTGATGAGTGCGGCTGCAGCCAACGTCACCAGGACGAGCAGGCCGGCCGCCATGTGCGGCGGCACGGATACCGACTTCATCGCCAGCGTCGGGATGCGGCTGACGATCAGTGCAGCCGAGAAGAGCGTCCACACGATGACGACGAAGTGCGAAGACCACCAGCCGTCACCCCACTGAGCCGTCGCGGCCAGGGGAGTGAGGGCGATGAGTGCGCCGGCCGGAGCCGGAACGCCGACGAAGTACTCACGTGCATACGCGGGGACGTCGTCGTCGTCGAGCAGGGTGTTGAAACGTGCGAGTCGCAACACGATGCTGACCGCGTAGATCAACGCGATGATCCAGCCGATGCTGGTGCCGTCCAGCAAGGTCACGTACAGGACCAGGGCCGGGGCGACGCCGAAGGAGATGGAGTCGGCCAGTGAGTCGAGTTCGGCGCCGATCTTGCTGGTGGCGTCGAGCAGTCGCGCGATGCGGCCGTCGAGTGAATCGAGGACGGCAGCTGCGCCGATCATCGCGAGCGAGGTACCGGGTTGTCCGTCGAGAGCGAATTTGACGGCGGACAGCCCGGCGCACAGCGCCAGGATGGTGATGACGGACGGCAGCAACCGCACCGCCTGGGTGCGTTTGGGCATCTTCGCGCCGGGTTGGGCTGCTCCCGGCTTCTTCACGGCTGACTTCATCTTCGGCGTCTTCACGGCAGTTGCGCGATAACTGTTTCAGCACCGATCGTGCGTTGTCCCGGCTCGACCAGGAGTGTGGTTCCGGCGGGGAAATAGGTGTCGACGCGTGAGCCGAAACGGATCAGTCCGTACGTGTCGCCGATCGGCAGGACGTCACCGACACCGGCGTAGCAGACGATGCGGCGTGCAAGCAGTCCCGCGATCTGGACAACCGCAACCTCGTGACCATCGGCGGTTTCGATCAGCATGCTGTTGCGCTCGTTGACCTCGCTGGCGTCGGCGAGATCTGCGGAGAGGAACTTGCCTGCCTGGTGAACGACCTCTTTGACCGTTCCACCGACAGGGCTGCGCTGGACATGCACGTCGAGAACCGACAGGAAGATGCTGACGCGCGGGCGCGGCTCGCTTCTGAGATTGAGCTCGGCGGGCGGAACGGCGTTGTCGACCAACGCCACCTCGCCGTCGGCGGGTGCGACGACGACGCCGATGCGGTTGGGCGGCACCCGGTGCGGGTGACGGAAGAACGTGGCGCATGCGGCGGCGGTGGTCAGACCGGCTCGGCGCACCCACTTACGGTTGCGGCCCAGAGCTGCAACTCCCAGCGGGGCCAGCACGAACGGCAGGCCGGCGGGATGAAGTGGCGGAATCGCATGGCGAACCAGATCGACGATATGTCCGATCCCGGTGGGTTGCGGGGTTCCGGGGGGTGTGGGTCGGCGTGCCACAGGCTCCTCTAACTACTCGGTAGGTCTTCTGCTGGTCGCACTGACAGTACGGGGTGGTAGAGCATCCATAGATTACGTGAACGCCTTCTCTCCTACAGGCTGTAGTGGCATCAAGTACGAGTAGTACCCGACACAGTCGCCGGTGCGTATCGCCAGCGGGAGCGTCGCACCGCTTACTCGGATCACCAGTTGCCGCCCCGGTTGGGCTGCGGCGGCGTCGCGCAGTCGCTGCCGGTCGACCAGTACTCGGAACTTCTCACGGGGATCCGTTCCGCCCGGATCCACCCGGGCACCACCGTCTTCGCCGACGCTGACGACGGCACTGTCCTCGGTGCCGTTGAGCAGGGCGGCAAGGTGGTCGCCGCTCAGTTCGACGGCGTTGTGGTGCTCGCGCAGGATTCGGTGATCGGGGAACTCTCCGTCCTCGATCAGGGGGCTGGACACCTCACCTCCCGGATACGACGCAGTCACCGTGCGCGCGGAGAAAGTCAGCGTCACGACGCCGGCGACGTCGCGCAACAATCGCGCGAAGGTGACGGGAACGACAGCGGACACCGTCAGAGCGGAGTGAACTTTCACCTCGGCGACCGCGAGCCGGAACTGATCAGTGGTGACAAACGCAGCGACGCCGTCGTGAATGTCGAGGTGGACGCCGCGAAGTATCGGGAACTCCGATTCCTCGTTCACGGCGAACAGCACGGCGTCGAGTGCGCGTCGTAGATCCCACGAGTCGATGTCCACGCCGCCGGAGATAGGTAGCGCGTCGATCAGGCGGTGGATTCGTCCCAGTTCGGCCCGGGCGTCGGCGAGACCGTCCTCGAGGTTGCGCAGATGAGCGTCGAGGCACGAATGGGGTTCCGGTCCGGTCAGGACGGCCATCATGTCGCGGATCGGAACACCGACGCGCCGCATACCGGCGATCACGCGTGCGTCGCGGAGTTGGTCGTCGGTGTACCAGCGGTAACCGGTGTGCGGATCGACGGAATGCGGGACGAGTACGCCTTCCTTGTCGTAGAACCGCAGCGCGCTGATCGGGAGCGCCGACGCCCGGGACATCTCGCCGATCGTCAAGAGGGCGGAACTAGTGGTCACGGATCAATTCTGCCCGCAGTCGCTCGATAGCGCCCCTGATCATCCGGCCGTAACCGTCGTCGGCGAGTGTGCCGACCGACGCCTCGGCCTTCGTCAGATGCTCGACGGCCTCGGCGTCGCGTCCGAGTTTGCGGTAGTCGGCAGCCAGGTTGAGGTGCAGCGATGGATAGAAACCGGCGACCTGCAGCGATGCGTGGTGTTCCTGGGCTCGCGCGTCGGTCAACGAATCGGCAGCGTCGAGGGCGCGCAGGTCCCAGCAGAGCTCTTGAGCCGGATCGTCTTGAACGTCGGCCATGTAGTGCGCGAGGGAGACGATGTGGAGCGCATCGGGGGCGGCGCTGATCTCTTCCCACACCTTCTCGAACGCAGAGCGAGCCCCGGCTCGATCGCCGGAGCTCGCCAATTCTTGTGCCTGCGCTATCTGTGTCATCACGGGATCCATGGAACGGATCCTGATGCCTCGACCAGGTCGAGGGTCAAGCAGAGGTGCGTGCAGCCGCCTCGGCCTCGCTCTTCACACGCTTCAATGTGGCATTCATGCCTTCGACGAGCTCGACCTCGAAGTCGGCGTTTCCGCCCAGGACGGTCTTGACGAGGAACTGCGAGACCTTCGACGTTCCGGTGGGAGCCTCGCGACGCTCGGTCACTTTGGTGCCGGTAGCGGTCGGCTCGAGTTCGTAGGACCAGATCGTGCGGTTCTCCGCGATGCGGAACGCCACCGACTTGTTGGGCTCGAAGCGAACGACCTTCGACGACGTCGGCCAGACCAGCAGGCCCTTACGGTTGACGTTGATCGTCTTGGCACCCTCACGCACGGTCCCGCCGATCACCTTCATGACCTTGCACTGGGGGCTCCATTCGCCCATGCGCTGCAGGTCGGCGACGATTGCCCACACATCCTGCGGTGATGCGTCGATGTCGATGCTTGCTTCGAGGGTGTTGGACACAGTCTCTCCAGTCGAGTTGATGCTACGTAAAGTTACAAACACTTTTGTCGATCGTAAGCGATCCGTCAATGGACCATGTGTGTCAGGTCACTGTACGGCCGTCCAACAGGGTCGTGCGGGAACACGCGCGGTGGTAGCGGACAATGGTTCGCGCACGTATGACGATCCATCCGACTGGAGTACCGAGAAGTGAACAGCGACGCAGCGACGCAGGATGGCCTCAAGCGAGGGCTGACAGCGCGCCATATCCGCTTCATCGCCCTCGGATCAGCCATCGGAACCGGACTGTTCTACGGCAGCGCCGAGGCCATCAAACGAGCCGGCCCGTCGGTGCTCCTGGCCTACCTGATCGGCGGTATCGCGGTCTACCTGGTGTTGCGAGCGCTCGGCGAGATGGCGGTCCGTAACCCGGTTTCCGGTTCGTTCAGCGAGTACGCGAACAAGCACCTCGGACCACTCGCCGGTTTCATGACCGGGTGGACGTACACGTTCGAGATGGTGATCGTGTGCCTCGCCGACGTCACCGCCTTCGGCCTGTACATGCAGTTCTGGTTCCCGGACGTACCGAGATGGATCTGGGTTCTGGCTGTCGTCTTCTTCATCGGCGCGATAAACCTGTTGAGCGTCAAGGTGTTCGGCGAACTGGAATTCTGGTTCACGCTCGTGAAGATCACCGCCATCATCGCGATGATCGCCGGCGGCATCGCGATCATCGTGTTCGGATTCGGCGTTCACGACACCGATGCCGGAATCAGCCACCTCTGGTCGGACGGCGGGTTCTTCGCGACGGGCTTCGGCGGATTCGTCGCGTGTTTCGCGATCGTCATGTTCGCGTTCGGCGGCACCGAGATCATCGGTATCACCGCGGGCGAAGCCGAGGATCCGGCGCAGACCATCAGGAAAGCCGTCAACACGGTGCCGGTGCGCATCATTCTCTTCTACATCTGCACCCTCGCCGTCATCATGGCGATCATTCCGTGGCAGGCCATCAACTCCGACAACAGCCCGTTCGTCCAGATCTTCGAGAACCTCGGATTGGGAACGGCCGCTTCGATCCTCAACATCGTCGTCATCACCGCAGCCCTGTCGGCCATCAACAGCGACGTTTTCGGTGCGGGTCGCATGATGTTCGGAATGTCGCATGCCGGTCAGGCCCCGCAGGTGATGAAGAGAGTCTCCGCCAACGGTGTTCCGTGGATGACCGTTGTCATCATGACCGGTGCCCTGTTGGTGGGAGTCCTGCTCAACTACCTGATCCCGGACCAGGTGTTCCTCGTCATCGCCTCGCTGGCCACCTTCGCCACGATTTTCGTCTGGATCATGATCCTGCTCTCGCAGTTCCGTTCCCGCGCTCAGATGAGTGCAGACGAAACAGCGGCACTGAAGTTTCCAGTGCCGCTGTGGCCGTACGGTCAGATCTTCGCGATCGTGTTCCTGGCTTTTGTCATCGTGTTGCTCGGCGTCATCGCCGATACCCGAGTTGCTTTGCTCGTCGGTGCCGGATGGCTGGTTCTGCTGACGGGCGCGTACTACAAGTGGGTGAAACCGGCTGTCAGCGCAGCGGATCGAAGTGGCGCATGACGGTCGGCGTCTGAGCGCCGGTCATCGAGTCGGCCACCATCTTTCCGGTCAACGGACCCAGGGCGATTCCCCACATCCCGTGACCACCGGCGACGTGCACCCGCGGCGACTTCGTGGCTCCGATCAACGGCAAGCCGTCGGTAGTGCACGGTCGTGATCCCACCCACTCCTCTTCCCGCGCAGTCCAGTCGATGCCGCTGAGCATCGGCTTGGCCGCATCGATGATCGCCTGCACGCGGCGCGGATCCAGCGGCGCGTCAGGGCTGCGGAATTCCATCATTCCGGCCACTCGGAAGCGATCGTGCAACGGAGTGCATGCGACGCGCTGGGTGGGGAAATACACAGGGTTCTTGGGGAGGTGCTCGGGCTTGACACTGAAGCTGTATCCGCGTCCGGCCTGCACCAGTTTGCGCACACCGAACGGTGCTGCGAGCTTGTTCAAGCGGGCACCGCTCGAGATGACCACGGCGTCGCCGTCGCGTGAATCACCGTGTGCACTGCGAACAGTGACTCCGCCGACCCGATCGTCGATCTGCGTGACGTCGAAACCGCTGACGATTTCTCCACCGCGTTCACGAACCGCGTCCGCCAACGAGTTCACGAACAACGGGGGATCGATGAAACGCTGATTACGCAGACGCAAACCGGCTTTCACACCCTGGCCGAGTGAAGGCTCGAGCGAGTGAATCGCGTCGTAGTCGAGGAGGTCGAAGTCGACTTCTCCGCCGGCAGCTTCGACGTGATGGAACTCGTCCACCAAGGTCTGTCGGTCCTTCTCGGACGCAAACGCGGCGAGGAAAGGATCGGCCAGGCGGGTCAGCTCTTTGACGCCACCGTCGGCGAGTTCGTCGTACGCGCCCAAGGCTGTTCGGTTGACCTCGGTGTAGACCGACATCGCTTCCTGCCACTTCGACGGCGTGCAGTGGCGCGCGAACCCGACCAGGAACCGAATCAGCTTCAGATCGGTGGTGAGTGGCACGTACACCGGGGACGACGGGCTGAGCATCGCGCGCAAGCCGTATTGGAGCACTGCGGGTTCGGGCAGCGGAAGCGTCAATGCGGGGGCCAGCCAACCGGCGTTGCCCCAGCTCGCGTCGGCTGCGACGCCGTCGCGATCGACGACGGTGACCTCGACTCCACGTTCCTGCAAGAACCAGGCCGTCGACAATCCGACAACACCCGCACCGACCACGACCACACGATCGGGGCTTTGACGAGTTCCCATGACGCACTCCTTCTACAGACTCTGCTCGAACCGAGACGCCGGTCACATCCGGCTCTTCTCCCAAGCATGAATCGCGGGGGCGGCAAAAGGACTGGCCGTTCGGCCACAGCTTCGGGGAATGCGTTGTGCGAGTGCACAGCCCTCGCTTGGGAAGCGAATCACAGTGAGTCGGTTCGTAAATGCGCTGGAACTTTTGAATTAATACTAAAGTATTAACCGTCTCTCGAATGAGCTGCGTTGTTAATACTTTAGTATTAATGTTTCGCTGAATGTTAGTTCCTTGGTATTAGTCGCGTGCAAATCCTGGATGTAAGTGGGGGCGCCATTTCAAGTTGTCGAGAGATTTCTTTCAAAAACTGTTACAAGTTCTAGTAATTGAGGTATGGTGACGGTCATCACATAAACGGCAAATCGTGAATGGCCTTCAATCGTCGATCAGCTGTTCCAACTTACCGCTCGGTGTGAGCATCCAGTGGAATGGGTGCTACCAAACCAGCTGATTGGAGGTGGTTTCTCACGGTCGGACGTCATCTTTTTCGGAATCGAGACATGATTCCCGGGTGATGTCGTATCGCTAATCTCCGTTGTCAAGATTTCGGTCGTGCATCGGTAGTGAACAAATCCTATCGTGCTGCGCACGGCCTCAAAGACTTCCCCTTCGCCGCGAAAATTCCGGTGATGCGGAGGCTGTCAATGCAGTAGTTCAACTTTACTCGAACTGCGTTTTGGCAGGAAGTGCTATCAACGCTAAAAACCGATCCCGAAAGGGAATGAGGAGTAGAAGATATGCATGTTTCAACGGCAAAACGTACGGTGGCCGCTCTAGCAGTAGCAACTGCTTCGGCGGGCATGGTATTCGCAGCAGTTGCACCGGCGTCGGCAACTGCAGGTACGACGGTGACGAGCTATAACCAGGCGTGCCGCGCTGTAAGTGTTGGGCAGACCGTGGATCAGGTAGTTCCAACCTCGGTCACGGCTAACCACGTCACTGTGAATGCCACGCCCGGGGTAAATTCATACACCCTTCAGCCCGGTTCAGCGACGACGCCCAGCAGTTCTGGCGTCTCGGGTGTCACATTCCTCGGCATTGATGACGTCAGGCTTGTCTACCGCTATGACCCAGCGACGTTCGTCGCAGGATCGGCCGCACTGGTGGCCGGTTCCGGTTCGGGCTACACAGGCACGGTCACTCTCACCGATACCGGATCGCAACTGATCGTGGACGGTGCGGATGTCGGCGTAGGCGTGACATACCAGCTTCCGAAGATTAGTTTCCAAACTCGGAACAGTGCGTTGGACGTGAAGTTCGACACTCAGGGCACCGCGGCCCAGATGTATAACTTCTCGGCGAATTACTTCCGTTTCACATCGAAGGCGTCAGTGCCTATCTTCGGGACAGTCAGTGCGCCGACCTCATGCATTCCCGCCAATGCGGTGGGTGCGACCGGTAGTTACCCGGCACTGAATTCGGGTGCGGGCGTTCTGCATCCATAGTCAATCCGGACCCCGGTGATTAGCAGCGCTGCCTGACACCCCACTCAGGCAGCGCTGTTTTGCGTAGTCTTGTGCGTGAGTGCCAGAAGTGTGTGCCGGGAGGCGCTTCCAGACCATGTGGATGCGAGTTACGTGCAGAATTACCCGCTCGACAAGAATCCCGACCTACCGCAGTGGTAGGCCGGGCTCGTAATGTCTTGGTGAATAAGGGATCAGGATGCGATGACGGTCGAGTTGCTCTCGAGCTCACGCGTCTTTGCGGCTTCCTTCAGTTCCTCGAAACTCGCGCGAAGCAACTCCAGGTAGTGGCCTAGATCTGGCATCGTTGCGGCGTCTGCAATCACGTTGAGCGTTAGGTTGCCGCCACTCGCAGCTACCATGAAGTGCCGCAGCCCGTCACCGTCGACCGGTGCTTGATTAGCGAGTACGGCAGTGCCAGATGCCCCGTTCAGGGTCAGTCCGTTGACCGAGAGCGGAATGTTACTCACCATCGTGTGCTGATACCGCGGCCCATCCGGCTTGTAGTCGTCATGGTGACGTGAATATGCCATCAACCGCGCTATCGGAGCGGGTAGGGTCTCCAACACTGTGCTCATCCGCCGGACCGCTGTGTGGGACGTACGGGCCTTCTCCGAGCGTGCAGACTCTGCGATGAGAGCGAGTCTCTTCAGCGGATCCGTGATCGTGGTGTGCATGTTCACGGACAGATTCACCAATTGGTTTGCGGACTCCCACTCCTCTTGCTTGCGCATGGACCGCGGAACCATCGCGAACAGAGAACCTCGAGGCGCTTCGCTCTTCTCGGTAAGGTATCGCGCCATCGCGCAACCGACCACAGCCAGAAGGACGTCGTTGACAGTCGCTCCGGGGACTGCGTTCTTCACATGCCGAACCTCGTTGCCTGCGAGGATGATCGGCTCCACCAATGCCGACCCGCTTACCTTGCAGTTGAAGCGGGTGCTAGTACTTTCGTAGATGCACTCGTCCCATTCTCCAGCACTCTTCGCCTCGACTACCGCACGGGCAGCAGCCCGATTGCCCGGAATGCTCTTGGCGAACTGGATAAGTTGGCCGGGGAAACTCAGCACTGATCGCGTGAAGAGACGTCCCCGTAGGAACCGTATTGCAGGTGCTGATTTCCTCGGCCGTTGCGCATCCGAAAATATGGCTTCACCCAGCATTCGGATCGCGATTCCGTCGGCCGCGCTGTGATGAGACTTGAGCACAACCGCCGTCAGCCTGCCGGGTAGAGCGTCAAGCCCCTCGATCCCCGTGAAAAAGTGCAGTTCCCAGGGTGGGCGGCTGAGATCCATTCTCGAGGTCAGCAGGGCGCTGAGCATTTCTTGAAATGGTGCCCAACCCGGCTCGGAAATCGCGTTGACCCGCACGTGGTCGCCCACATCCAGGTTGGGGTCTGGAACCCAGTACGGATGGCCGAGTCCCAGTGGCGTGTGCTGGATTCGGTGGGTGAACATGCGATTGTGTCCGAGCCTGGCGGTGACCCAATCGACGGCTTGCGCCTGCGTGAATTCTGCGGCTGGGTGCTGAGATGTTTCGAAGAAGTACACGCCGACCAGATGCTTCAGGTGGCCGGCGGACTCGTTGTAGACGAAGTCCGCGTCTCGCGGATTCACCTGTGTGACAGCCGCATCCAGCAGGTTGGGCAGTCTCATGTCGAACTCCTCACGTGGCGGGTGCCGGATCAAAGTGTCCGTGCCCCGGAACTCTCGTGGCCCGGAACTCTCGTGCCTGGAAAACTCTCGTGCTTGGAACGCGAAATGACCCCCGAGGCGAATTGGAGCCTCGGGGATCATCGAAGTTCAGAGTAGAGAAGTTGCACCAGAGAATTTACTTCTGCAGAATGGTACTTCCCAGGCCGGTCAACTCTATGGTCCCAGTAGCCCAGGCGATCAAACTGGTGATATATCTTTGCAGCATTGTAAATCACCTTTCCTTAGAGCGGCGTCGGCGTGTACGCGGACAGGGTGTTGAGATACTTCGCGAACGTACCTACTAGGTCGATTGAGCCAAATCCCACCAGATCCGACAGATAGCTCATTGAAAGATCGAACATTATTGTCTCCTCTCCCGACTACGGGGCAACGGTCGAGCCGAGGGCGGTCTGAATGCTTCCACCAATACCTGCAGAACCGCTAGCCATTAGGTTGATGGCTGCGGAGATAGACTTGAAGATGCTGTCGACTATTGCCTGCACATAAACGAACGGGGGTAGCAATGATTGCGAATCAATGCTCGTGACTGCGTCGATTATACTTGCTGTATCCACTATGCTAACGCTCCTTGCGGTAGATTTTTATCACGGTAGGAAATTCTGTTGAAGTCAGCCGAGTGGGGGTTGCCAGTCGAAGTCGACTGACGCCATGGAGCCTCTGTATACGAGCAATGAAATGATCTGCAAAATTATCGGTTCCTTGAGGTAAGGCACCATCGATCCTAGATCCATCGTTTACTCCTGTCGTTGGGTGATGTTCTGAAATGGATCAGGGTTGCGATGAGCCGGTCTCGATTAATCCGGCTAGCGAGCCGGTGGCGCCCTCGATGCCGGGCACTAGGGATCCGCTCCATACATTGTCCAGTAATCCGGTGAACAACGCAGCCGTTGCTTGAAGGAACATTGCGATCATATGAAGTTCCATCCTTTCGATAGATCTGGAAGACTTTTTGTACATCGGCGCATGCTTGTTGCATTCCACAAAGAGCAGGTTCGACTAGTGCACGGACCCTTGCGATCGTTCTGCTAAGAGATCCGTGTGGCGTTCGGGGTCTTATGTGGCGTGACGGGAATGAGGTTAGCTCGAGCAAGTCCACTTTGACTAGGAATTTGTAGAACCAAACTGAAACGTGTTTCATTTGTGCTGGTCAGGCAACCAAAATGGCCTATTTGGGCCGTGAGAGGAAGATCTTGCGGAACGCTAACCAGATTGCAAGATTGATGATTGCCGAATTGCTGGGTTTTGGGAATCGTGGCCGGTAATTATGACTTTTGGCGGACTGGTCGTTAATACTTTTGGGTGATATTTTGTCGAATACCCCCCAAAGTGGAGCGGCACGGGAGATGCTCCGATACCTTCTTCGCCGGCTCAGGAACTTCGTAGTTTGAACTGAAGCATCAGGATCAGTCGAGTGTCCGCGTCGCTCAGGTCAACCCCGCACATCTCCTTGCAGCGGCGTAATCGATTGCGGAGAGTGTTGGGGTGAACATGCAATGCTGCGGAGGAACTCGCGACATCACCGCCCTTGTCGAGGAAGGTGTGGGCCGTTGCGACGAGTTCGCTTCCATGTCGACGGTCGTACCCTTCCAGGGCGTGCATAGGTGTGGCGGTGCTCAGTCCGTCGAATATGTCGGCAACATGTAAGGCCAGTACCGACGCCAAGGTGTCGTTCATACCCGCGACAATCCCGCCGGACCGGTTGTGTCGCAGCGCGCCCAGAACATGGTCGGCGTCGGCGCGTGACAAATGGCATTCGCTGGCTGATTTCACGGTGCGGCCCACCGCAACGGCAAGTTGTGCTCGTGTGCGGGCGCGGCTGAGGAAGTCCTCCAACAGTCGGCGGGCGTTCGCTTCGTCAGCGCCGACAACAAGGTACGTCGAGTCGATCAACTGTGCGATCACGGCGTCGACGGCCAGAGTGTCCAGGTACAAGCTCAAGGAGGCGACCAACCCCGCCGGCAGTGGTCCCGTGACGGTTCCGACCGCGACCACCGTGAGCGGACCTGCCAACCGCAAGTCGTCGGCGGCGCGGAATGCGGGTTCGCCACCGCCGATCAGTGCTTGGACGCGCTGGGATTGGCGACGACGTGTGCTGTCGACCCGGTCACGCTCCGAGGCGATTCTCTCGGCCACGACAGATACCGCGGAACGAAGTATCGATTCCTGTGTGGGCGTCGGTGTTCCGGCCAGTGCGACCCAGATCGAGCCGACGGGGTGATCGTTCTCGCGAACTGCGATAACCAGTCGCGGCGTGATCGCGGGGTCTTCGAGGTCGACGTAGATGGGATCGCTCTCTCGGTGAAGCCGATCGAATACTCCTGCATCGGAGAGTAATTGGCGGAATCGGCTGGGTACCTGCCGACCGAGGATCGTGCCGATGCGAGCTTCGTCTACGGCCTGCTCGCCGCCGGAGTACGCGAGAACCGTCGAGTTCTCGTCCTCGATCGTGACGGGAGCGCCGAGCAATTCGGCCAGAGAACCGGCAACGGAGAAGAGGTCGTCGTCGCGCAGGTCCATGGGTGGGAGCCTACTGAGCGATGGACGGATTTCGGGTTTCGACGCCTCGGCAGGACCTCGATGGCGAATATAGGCTGGTGCAATGGCCGACATCGAAGGTGTTCTGTTCGATATCGACGGAGTCCTGCTCACGTCCTGGCAGCCGATCGAGGGAGCAGGGGAAGCAGTACGCGAAGTTCGGCGGCGCGGATTGGCCTGTGGGTTTCTGACCAACACCACCTCGCGCAGTTCGACACTCATCGCGCAGGGGTTGTGCGACGCCGGTATCGAGGTGGAGGCGAGCCAGATAGTTACTGCCGCCAGGCTCACGGGGGAGTACGTGCGGGCGACGTACCCGGACGCGAGGGCGTGGGTACTCAATCACGGTGACGTGTCCGCCGATCTCGAGGGAATCGAGTTCGACGACGCCGATCCCGAGGTCGTGATTCTCGGCGGCGCCGGCCCGGAGTTCACCCACGAGGCGCTGAGCCGAGTGCTCGAACTATTGCTCGCCGGAGTGCCCGTCGTCGCGATGCACCGCGGGATGATGTGGGAGACCGTAGACGGCCTTCGGATCGACACCGGAACGTACTTGCCCGGCTTCGAGGAAGTGGCGGGTGTAAACATCGCCGCAGTGGGTAAACCGTCTCTCACGGGGTTCCTGACAGCCACGGAGTTGATGCATGTCGAACCTGAGGCGACGGTGATGGTCGGCGACGATCTGATCGGGGACGTCCTCTCCTCGCAGCGGGTCGGCCTGACCGGAGTTCTGGTGCGCACAGGCAAGTTTCGGCAAACAGTGCTCGACCTCTCGGTTCAGAAGCCCGATCATGTCATCGATTCGGTCGCGGATCTCCCGGCCCTTCTCGGGGTCGTCCTCGAGGCTTGACCAGGCGGGGGTGACGGACTTCACTCGAGCGGGTACTCTCGCGCCCGAATCCAATGAACTTGTTCCACGAAGGAGTTTCTATGCCCTTGATCTCGTCAGTCTGGTTCCGTCGCTCATACTCTCGAGTCAGCGGAATTTCCAGTAGTCGGTTGGGGGGCCGCCTGGCGAGAACAGGGGCTGTGATGACTGTAGGTATGGGGCTCGCCGCCGGGCTGGCGCTGACCGGTGCGGGAGCTGCTTCCGCGGCGCCCGTCGCGTGTGTCTCGCCGCCGTCGGCAAATGACATCCAGGTCTCCGAGACCGCGAGCTGCGGCGCGCAGTCCGTCGGAGCCGGCCGCGCGCAGGCCGGTGCCGCCGAGAGCGGTACGGCAGTGAGCGTCGCCGCCGACAACGGCTACTCCAATTCATATGCCAACGGCTTCGGAACCGCGCTGGGGGCGTCTCGCGGTAACGGTCAGGCGCAGGCATTCGCGCTCGGCGGCGGTATCGCGCGGGCCGGGGCGGCTGACGGAAATGTCACCTTCGCCATCGCCGGTTACGGGGCGGGCGCTACAGCCGATGCCAATGGCGTCGACTGCGTCGGAGTGCTCTCGTTCGCGGTCAATTTGAGTAACGGACAGTTCTGCATCGCGGGCTGAGGCTCAACCTTGCACTCGGCACGCTCGAGTGCTAAAAATGCAGTTGGCACTCGCGAACCGTGAGTGCCAGGTCGAGGCAGTGAGACCGGGAACCATAGACACCCCCGGTCGTCCGTCGCGGGCACTGACTAGACCACAGGCGTAGATGGGTGACCAGGCAAATCGGTCGCCCGTGTAATGAGGTGACCGGTCAAACGGTCGCCTTGTGCCGATGAGGTGACCCGACGAGCGGTCACCTTGTGTGTCACCCCCTATCCGGAGGATCACTTCGCAATGGCAAAGATCATCGCGTTCGACGAAGAGGCACGTCGTGGCCTCGAGCGAGGCCTCAACGCCCTCGCCGACGCTGTCAAGGTGACGTTGGGCCCCAAGGGTCGCAACGTCGTTCTCGAAAAGAAGTGGGGCGCCCCCACGATCACCAACGATGGTGTTTCCATCGCCAAGGAGATCGAACTCGACGACCCGTACGAGAAGATCGGCGCCGAGCTCGTCAAGGAGGTCGCCAAGAAGACTGACGACGTCGCTGGCGACGGCACCACCACCGCTACCGTTCTCGCACAGGCACTGGTCCGTGAAGGTCTGCGCAACGTCGCAGCCGGCGCGAACCCGCTCGGCCTCAAGCGCGGCATCGAGAAGGCTGTCGAGGCTGTCACAGCTCGCCTGCTCGAGACCGCCAAGGAGATCGACACCAAGGAGCAGATCGCTGCTACCGCCGGTATTTCCGCCGGCGACCCGTCCATCGGTGAGCTCATCGCCGAGGCTATGGACAAGGTCGGCAAGGAAGGCGTCATCACGGTCGAGGAGTCCAACACCTTCGGCCTGCAGCTCGAGCTCACCGAGGGCATGCGCTTCGACAAGGGCTACATCTCGGCGTACTTCGCCACCGATGCAGAGCGTCAGGAAGCCGTCCTCGAAGACGCGTACATCCTGCTCGTCAGCTCCAAGATCTCCACGGTCAAGGACCTGCTGCCCCTGCTGGAGAAGGTCATCCAGTCCGGCAAGCCGCTCCTGATCATCGCCGAGGACGTCGAGGGCGAAGCTCTCTCCACCCTCGTGGTCAACAAGATCCGTGGCACCTTCAAGTCTGTTGCCGTCAAGGCTCCCGGCTTCGGTGACCGTCGTAAGGCTCAGCTCGCCGACATCGCCATCCTCACCGGTGGCGAGGTCATCAGCGAAGAGGTCGGACTCTCCTTGGAGACCGCAGGCCTCGAGCTCCTCGGCCAGGCACGCAAGGTCGTCATCACCAAGGACGAGACCACCATCGTCGAGGGTGCCGGCGACGCCGACGCAATCGCCGGTCGTGTCAGCCAGATCCGCGCCGAGATCGAGAACAGCGACTCGGATTACGACCGTGAGAAGCTGCAGGAACGTCTGGCCAAGCTGGCCGGCGGCGTTGCAGTCATCAAGGCCGGCGCTGCTACCGAGGTCGAGCTCAAGGAGCGCAAGCACCGCATCGAAGATGCAGTGCGTAACGCAAAGGCAGCCGTCGAAGAGGGCATCGTCGCCGGTGGTGGCGTTGCACTTCTCCAGGCAGCTCCCGCACTGGACGACCTCAAGCTCGAAGGTGACGAGGCAACCGGCGCGAACATCGTTCGCGTTGCACTGTCCGCTCCGCTCAAGCAGATCGCATTCAACGCAGGCCTCGAGCCCGGCGTTGTTGCGGACAAGGTCTCCAACCTGCCCGCAGGTCACGGCCTCAACGCTGCGACCAACGAGTACGGCGACCTGCTCGCTGCAGGCATCAACGACCCGGTCAAGGTCACCCGCTCGGCACTGCAGAACGCAGCGTCCATCGCGGCTCTGTTCCTGACGACCGAAGCCGTTGTCGCTGACAAGCCCGAGAAGGCCGGAGCGCCTGCAGGCGATCCGACCGGCGGCATGGGCGGCATGGACTTCTGAGTCCATCTCCACCTAGCTCCTAGAGCCCGGCCCACCATTCGGTGGGCCGGGCTTTTGCTCGTGCGGGGGAGGCAAGTTTCGATGACTTGGCAGCGGCAGCCGCGATGCAGATTGCGGATTCACCTAACCAAGAGGTTGCCTCCTGATCGATCGGAATCACAGGCACCTTTTCCGATTGCTGGATCCGGTGATACCCAACGATTCCGAGCAGAACCCAGAGGATCGGCATGTCAGCTCGCTACAATTCGGACATTCGTTCAGCGTCGGAATTGAGGGGCATGCATGATCTTTCGGAACTCGTTGCCAGCCGCGGTATCTCAGATGGGGCCGCGAGACGCGGAGTTCGTCTACAACGAGTCCGGCGGACATCTGAGCCACATGGTCTGCGCCTACTTCTTCGACACGACGGGCCATCCGCTCGCAGAGATGACGCACGACGACGCGGTTCGGTGGATCACCGAAAGATTCGGATACTGGCCACTGTTCACGAGTCGACTCCAGCGAGTTCCGCTGGATCTGGACTATCCCTATTGGGTCCCGGCCGATTTCGACGTCGGTGATCACGTGCACGTCCATCGTGCCCCGGTTGCCGGGTGGGCGCCGGTTCGTGAATTGCTCGGGCGCTCGCTCGGTGAGCCGATGGACTTGTCCCGGCCGCCCTGGGAGTTGCACGTCATGACCGGAGTGCACGGGATCGACGAGCTACCGGGCAATCTGACGCTGATCATGCTCAAGACCCACCACGGGGCCGGTGACGGTCTGGCGATCCGCGATCTGACCAACCTTCTGTTCTCCGGTCCGCCGAAGCCGGAGACGAAGCGTGCCGGTTCGGGGCTTTCGTCGCTGAATTTGATCGGGCGCACGGTCGTGGGTTTGCCCGGCCAGGCGATCCGTTTCGGCCGGGGTCTGTCCGTGACAAAGGTTGCGGCCGAGACGGTTCGGGAGGCGGAAGAGGCCGGAGAGCTGCCTACGTACTCGGCCGACCGCCTGCCGACCCGATTCAACGGCATGCTGGGCGGAGACATCACGATCGATTTCCTGACGCTGGACGGCGCAGACATCAAAGCGATCCGAGCGGCCGTTCCGGACGTGACGGTCAACGACATCTTCCTGACCGTCGTCGCCGGCGCTCTCGACGCATACCTGTCGGAGAAGGGCGAGAAATCAGGCAGTGGGTTGGCGGCGATGGTTCCCCGATCGATGCGGCAGATCGCCGAATGGGAATCGGCCAACCAACTGGCGCTGTTGACGGTCGATCTGCACACGGACGTCGAAGATCCGGTCGAGCGGCTGACACGAATCAGGGATTCGGCGCTGATGGCAAAGGGGCGGAGTTTGCACCCAGCCGTCCGTCGATACGGCACACGCATCGAAACGTCGCCCGCGGCTCTGCTCAGACTCACCGGTCTCTCGCGTCGGATCAACAAGCTTGACCCTTCGCACAAGGTCATTCAGAACACGACGATCAGCAATGTCCCGGTATCGGTCGACGGCAATGTCTTCGAAGGTGCGCCGGCGGTGGCAGTTCTCGGCGGGCAGGCGCCGGTCGACGGAGACATTCTGCGCCACTTCCTCATTGCTGCGCGTGGAGGTTCTCTGACGCTCAATGTCATTGTCTCGCGAGAGACGATGCCAGATATCGAGCACTACATCGAATTATTGCGGGTGGGGTTCACGGCGCTTCTGCAGGCAGTTTCCGACCAAAATCGTGAGTTGGTCGAACGATAATCTCTCGACACCTCAGCTTTACGCCGCCTGTCGTTCCCTGAGTTTTCTGATCGGCGTCATTTGCTCGTCCCAAGTGAACCACTGAACATCTTGGTTGGGCAGCGTCAGTGGCCTGGCCGTCAAGGGTCTCGAGGCCCTCGCTGCGCTCAGCGGTGGAGAGTTGAAGGCCGCCAAGTAGATTGTCGATTTCGGGGCCTGCTCGTGTTGGCGCGTAGGCCCCGAAATACCTTTTGTCGGCGCGTAATTCTCGCCATGTCAAGTGCCGGAATTCTCAACCTAACGGCATGAGCATCCAGGCGGCGAGATATACCAAAGCCGCGGTTCCACCCGTGCAAATAGCCGCGATAACGGCGAGTAGACGGACAAGATTTACGTCGGCGCCGAAGTAATCTGCAATTCCGCCGCACACTCCGGCGAACATTTTCTTGTCGTTGGAACGGGTGAAGGGGCGAGGTGTGTTGCTTTCGAATGTCATGCTTCAATTCTGAAGCGAGATCGCATCAGGCACCATCGGGGACGACCCCCATCTGCACCCTGATCTTTTGAGCCCGTCGTGTCATACCCCGGTAGTTCATCCCAGCTTCACCGAACGGTTGCTGCGGGAGACTACCTTGTCGGCGGTGACCGATTTAGCAGAACGCCGACCGTTCCTCAGCGCCTTCGCGGATCTCTCGACCGCCGTCGATCTGGCCGACACCGCCGCCTTCACCGTCGACGACAATGACGACGACGATCCGGTGCTGCTGACGTCGCCGGACGGTTTCGAGGTCGACACCTGGCGGGAGGGCTACCCGTACGACGCACGGATGCCTCGGGACGAGTACGAAATGTCCAAGCGTCTGCTGCAGATCGAACTCCTCAAGCTGCAGAACTGGTCGAAAGAAACCGGCGCACGGCACGCCATCGTGTTCGAAGGACGCGACGCTGCCGGTAAGGGCGGAACGATCAAACGATTCATGGAGCACCTCAATCCTCGTGGCGCTCGCGTCGTCGCGCTGGAGAAGCCGTCGGCTCGCGAGTCGACGCAGTGGTACTTCCAGCGCTACGTGCAGCACCTTCCCGCCGCCGGGGAACTGGTGATGTTCGATCGATCTTGGTACAACCGGGCCGGGGTCGAGCGGGTCATGGGTTTCTGCACCGACGAGGAGCATGAGCGATTTCTGCGCCAGGTGCCGTTGTTCGAGCAGATGCTCGTCGACGACGGCATCAGCTTGATCAAGTTCTGGTTCTCGGTTTCACCGCTGGAGCAGCGCACGCGGTTCGCGATCAGACAGGTCGATCCCGTGCGGCAGTGGAAGCTTTCGCCGATGGACATCGCTTCTCTGGACAAGTGGGATGCGTACACGGCGGCGAAGGAAGAGATGATCCGGTTCACCGATACCGCCACCGCTCCGTGGACCGTCATCAAGAGCAACGACAAGAAACGCGCGCGGATAAACGCGATGCGTCACGTGCTCAGTCAGTTCGATTACGACAACAAGGATTACGAGATCGTGGGTACTCCGGATCCGCTGATCGTGGGCAGCCTCGAATAGTCGGCGCGTGTGCTCTGCCCATCCGCGGCGTGGGTGGTTAGTGTGAGTTGAATGGAGACCGTACCGATCCAACTCCCCGACGGCACCGTGACCCCGATCCGTCTGTTTCCCGGACCGAACGACGACGCACCCGTGGTGGTGATGTTGCCCGGGCTCGGAGTTCCCGCCGGGTTCTACGATCCGGTGGCGCAGGCCCTGGTCGAAGCCGGCTTCAACGCGGCCATCGGTGAACTGCGCGGCCAAGGTGACAGCAAACCGCGCCCGAGCGCGTCGAGTGCTTTCGGATATCAGGAACTGGTCTCGATCGATTGTCCGGCGACGTTCGAGGTAGTGCGCGAGCGGTTCCCGGCCAGCACACCATTTCTGATGGGGCACAGCATGGGCGGCCAGATCGGGGTGATGTACGCGTCGAGGATTCGGGGCCGGCTCGGCGGACTGATCCTGGTTGCCTCCGGATCGCCGTATCACCGCGGATTCCCCGGAATCCGTGCGCCCGGACTCTATCTGGGTTCGTCCGCGATGTCGGTGACAGCCAACATTGCCGGCTTCTGGCCGGGAGACCGGGTCAACGTCGGCGGCTTCGGTCGACAGTCGAAAGTACTGATCACCGATTGGGCCCGGTTCGCCAGGACCGGTCGCATGGAACCCGTCGGTGCGGATATCGACTACGAGGAGCGGATCGCTCGCCTGACCTTGCCGGTTCTGTCGATCACGATCGAAGGGGACGATCTCGCTCCACGCCGGTCGGCAAAGAACCTGGTGGACAAGCTCTCCGGGGCCCAAGTGACGATGACGCACATCGACGAACCACTCGGTCACAACGGTTGGATACGCAATCCCACCGCTGTGAGCGAGCGCGTCGTCGCGTGGTTGCGCGACCGCTGAAAGATCAGGCGAGTTTCTGCCAGAGGAACTCGTAGGTCAGCGCAGTCTTGAAGGCCAGCTGAGCATTGTCCGCGGCGCCGCCGTGGCCACCCTCGATGTTCTCGAAATACAGCACCGGCTTGCCCAGCTCTTCCAGCCGTGCGGCCATCTTGCGGGCATGCGCGGGGTGGACGCGGTCGTCGCGGGTGGACGTCGCGATCAGGATCGGTGGGTACGACGCGGCGGCGTCGATGTTCTGATACGGCGAGTACTCCGAGATGAATGCCCACTCCTCCGGGACATCGGGGTCACCGTATTCGGCCATCCACGAAGCGCCGGCCAGCAGGAGATGGAATCGGCGCATGTCCAGCAGCGGGACCTGACAGACGATGGCGCCGAAGAGCTCGGGGTACTTGGTCAGCATGATGCCCATCAGCAGGCCGCCGTTGCTACCGCCCTGAGCTGCCAGAAGATCCGGGGTCGTGATTCCGCGATCGACGAGGTCTCTCGCGACGGCAGCGAAGTCTTCGTGCACCTTGTGGCGCCCGGCCTTGAGAACCTGTGTGTGCCAACCGGGTCCGTACTCGCCGCCACCACGAATGTTCGCAACCACATAGGTTCCGCCCTGCGTCAGCCAGGCACGGCCCAGAGAACCGCTGTACGACGGTGTCAGCGAGATCTCGAATCCGCCGTACCCGTAGAGCAGGGTAGGGCCGGGCTCGCTACGCGGACTGCGCACCACGAAGTACGGAACTTGGGTGCCGTCGGCAGAGGTGGCGAAGAACTGCTCCGTGGTGATGCCCTCGGCGTCGAAGAACGAGGGAGCCTGCTTGAGGGCAGTGGGTTCGGTTTCGCCGATCACGCCGTGCAAAAGAGTTGCAGGGGAGGTGTATCCACTCGAATTGACGAAGTACTCGTTGCTGACATCAGGGTCGGTGTCGAGAATTTCGATACTGGTCAGTTCTGGAAGCCCTTCGAAAGGTCGATCCTCCCAGCCGTTTTCGCCCGGCGTCAGGATTCGCAGCGTCGTGCGCACGTCGGTCAGGACCACCAGAATCAGATGATCGCGTGTCCAGGTGTAGTGCTCGAGCGAGGAATGTGCGTCGGGTTCGAAGATCGATGTCAGTGCTCGTGAGCCGGCAAGGAAATCGTCGTAACGGATGGCAAGCAGTGCGCCGGTCGGATATTCGGTGTCCTCGACGGCCCACACGGACTTGGTGCGGATCAACAACCACTCGTGGTGAATCGAGATCCCGGCGTCCTCGGGGACGTCCACGAGCACCAGTTCACCGTCGGGGCGAACTTCGAAATGCTGAGAGTTGTAGAAATCGACCGAGCGAGTGACGAAGTCTCGTTCGAATCCGGGCGTCGGATCGTGCGAAGCCGAGATCGCCACGTCCGTGGCCTGGCCCTCGTAGACGGTCTCGGCGCTGGAGAGGGGAGTGCCGCGTTTCCACCGCTGGGCCAGACGGGGATATCCGGAATCGGTGAGCGACCCCGGTCCGATATCCGTTCCGACGTAGACGGTGTCGATGTCGATCCAGTCGATGTCGGTCTTGGCCTCGGGAAGGTAGAAGCCGGGATTCTCGCCCTCGGGAGCGAGGAACTCGCGCTTGTCGATGTCGAACTCGCGAACGACCGCCGCGTCTGCCCCACCGCGGGAGAGACTGATCAATGCACGGTTGCGGTGTGGCCGTAGAAGTTGCGTGCCCTTCCAGACCCAGTTCTCGCCCTCGGCCTCGGCCAGGGCGTCGAGGTCGACGAGGACGTCCCATTCCGGGTCGTCGGTGACGTACTGATCGAACGTCGTGCGTCGCCACAATCCGCGAACGTGGGTGCTGTCGCGCCAGAAGTTGTAGAGGAACTCACCTCGACGGCGGACGTAGGGGATTCGCGCGTCGGTATCGAGGATCTCGCGCACGTCGCTCTGTAGTCGATCGAAGCGCTCGTTGTCGGTGAGCTGCTCCTCGGTCACGGCATTGTGCTGACGGACCCAATCGAGTGCAGACTCACCGGTCACGTCTTCGAGCCAGAGGTAGGGGTCGTCGCCGGTGGTGGGCTGCTGATCGGAAGTCATACGTCCATTCTTACTGCTCGCTCCCGACAGCACTCGACCCCGCTCCCGAAACACTGGAGCGGGGTCGAGTGAGAACGAATCGGGTCAGACGCCCAGGGAGTGAGCGAGCATCGGCCAGGAGTTGTGGAGATCGTCCTGCCAGTAGCCCCACGAGTGGGTGCCGGTCGGCTTGAAGTCGAAGGTGGCCGGGATCTTCAGGTCGCTCAGGCGGTAGGCGAGGTTGTGGGTGCAGTAGTTGACCGCTGCCTCGATGACGCCGCCGACGATTGCCTGGTTGGCGAGCGCACCGACCTGACCGTTGATCGCGGGATTGGCGAGAGTGTCGTGTGGGCCGGGGAGTCCCGAGCCGGTGGAGACGTAGAGTTCGGTGCCGCGGAGCTTCTCGGCGTTGAGGACCGGATCGTTGTCCTTCCATCCCTGACCGTCGAGCGGGCCCCACATGTTGGTGATGTCAGCTCCGCCGCGGGTACCTGTGACAAGTTCGATCGCACTCTGACCGACGGGGGTGCTGGTCTCAGCGCATCCGCTGTACGCCCCGACGCCCTTGTAGAGGCCGGGAGCCGCGATGGCGAGGTTGAGGACCGAGGTCGCGGTCATGGAGATCGCGGAGATCGACTGGACCTTGTTGGTGTTGAACTCGGCGTCGATGACGGGCGGGAGTTCCTTGGTCAGGAACGTCTGCCACTTCTGGCGACCGAGAACCGGATCGTCGTTCACCCAGTCGGTGTAATAGCTGAACGCGCCTTCGAGTGGAGTGACGACGTTGACGTTCTTGTCCTGGAAGAAGTTCATGACGTCGGTCTTGCGTTGCCAGGTCGCCGAGTCTTCGCCGCCGCCTGCACCGTTGAGCAGGTAGAGCGTCGGGCGGGGTTCGCTGCCATCTGCGGGGAGGATGACCTCGAGCGGGATGTTGCGATCCATCGCCGGGGAGAAAACCGAGATGGTGACCTTGCGGTCGCCGGTCTTGGTGTTGCTCACGACGTGCGATCCGGACGTGTCACCGCCCGCAGAAGCTGTCGCCGGACTGATCAGCATCGGCAGCACCGTGGCCACTGCGAGAGCTGCGATCACACTGCCACGCTTGAAAATTCGAGCACGCATACGTTCGGATCCTCCACCTGAATGTCTTCGGATCCGGAACGGATCGAAGTGCCTGTGAGCCCTTACTGGAACAGGTTCACTTTTTGTTATGTGTCAGTAAAGCAGAGCGGGCGCAGAAAGTGACGCGATTCGATTGCCTGACAATTGAATTGGCCCCGGAATTAACCCCCGAATTAACCCCCGAATCGGCCCAGACAAGCACTCGACCCCGCTCCCGGAAGTGCAGGGAGCGGGGTCGAGTCGGAACGATTTCGGTCAGATGCCCATCGAACGAGCGAGCATCGGCCAGGAGTTGTGGAGATCGTCTTCCCAGTAGCCCCACGAGTGGGTGCCGGTCGGCTTGAAGTCGAAGGTGGCCGGGATCTTGAGATCGTTGAGGCGGTAGGCGAGGTTGTGGGTGCAGTAGTTGACTGCTGCCTCGATGACGCCGCCGACGATCACCTGGTTGGCGAGTGTGCCGACCTGTCCGTTGATCGCCTCGTTGTTCAGGGTGTCGTGCGGGCCGGGGAGTCCGGAGCCGGTGGAGATGAAGAGCTCGGTGCCGCGGAGCTTCTCGGCGTTGACGACGGGGTCGTTGTCGATCCAGCCCTGGCCGTCGAGGGGGCCCCACATGTTGGTCACGTCAGCGTCGCCGCGCATGCCCACAACCAGTTCGATGGAGGACTGGCCGACCGGTGTGCTGGTCTCGGCGCATCCGCTGTATGCACCGACGCCCTTGTAGAGGCCCGGAGCTGCGATGGCGAGGTTGAGGACCGAGGTCGCGGTCATCGAGATCGCGGAGATCGACTGGACGCCGTTGGTGTTGAACTCGGCGTCGATGACGGGCGGGAGTTCCTGGGTCAGGAACGTCTGCCACTTCTGACGGCCGAGGGACGGGTCGTCGTTCACCCAGTCGGTGTAGTAGCTGAATGCACCTTCGAGCGGGGTGACGACGTTGACGTTCTTGTCAGCGAAGAACTCGTTGACGTCGGTCTGGCGCTGCCACGTCGCCCGGTCTTCGCCGCCGCCTGCACCGTTGAGCAGGTAGAGGGTCGGGCGGGGCTCGCTGCCGTCTGCCGGGAGGATGACCTCGAGCGGAATATCGCGTTCCATGGAAGGGGAGTACACCTTGATGGTGGCGATGCGCCCGTTGTCCGTGCGGCTCGAGAGCTTGGAACCCGTTGTGTTTGCCTTGGCAACAGTTGCCGTGGTGGTCGCCGGATCTCCGCCTGCGGACGACACTGCAGGGCTGATCAGCATCGGCAGCACGGATACTGCGGCTACAGCGGCGACCAGACGGCCACGCTTGAAAGTGCGAGCACGCATACGTTCAGAAACCTCCACCTAAAATTCCTTCGAATCCGCCCAGGAGTGAACGGTCCTTTGTTGCTGTTCCCGTACGGGAATTCATGCTGGGTACATGCTCTGTCGATAGGTACAGGGCGTGTGAGTCTTGTAAGTTCTACCGCATCGGTGCGTTATCCGCCAGTGAACCAGAGATTTGCTGAACGTACGACCAGTTTCAGGTGAATTTCCCTGATCATCGACGGGATTAGTGAGTGAACCGGACATATCCACTATGGGAACAACATTGTTGCCTACCTCTGCAGTCGAACGCGTCTGTCGAAGATCTTCTCCGATATCAGCGCCCAGCGGGGAGTTACGTTTCGGTGAACGTCGGTTACTCGCCGCAGACTCGCGCGGACTCGACGGCAATCGCCAAGAGTTTCGCGTGGCAGGCGCGGGTCGAGTTCCCGGAGATCACCCCTGTCTTCAGCGTCGACGGCGTCGTCGAGATTCAGGAGTCCGGCGGAATCGCCCTGGCCTTCGACCTGGAGGACTCGAATCCGCTGGAGGGAGACCTGGCCAACGTCTCGTACTTCTACGACCTCGGAGTCCGCTCGATGTTGCCGACGTATAACTACATGAACGCTGCCGGCTGCGGCTGCTTGGACCTGGCGGACACGGGGTTGAGTGGATACGGCCGTGACCTGGTTGCCGAGATGAATCGCGTCGGAATGACGGTCGACGGCTCACATTGTTCGGTACAGACGGGGTTGGACATCTCAGCTATCACCCAGCGAGCAATGATCTACAGCCACTCGAACCTCCGAAGGTTGTGGGAGCATCCGCGCAACATCACCGACGATCAGGCCAGAGCGTGTGCGGAGACCGGCGGCGTCATCGGGGTCAACGGCGTGGGCATATTCCTCGGCGTCAACGGACCGGATGACGACCAGGCTCGGCTGTCCGCGATGGCCGACCACATCGAAGAGGCTGTGGGACTCGTCGGCATCGATCATGTCGGGATCGGCTCCGACTTCTCCTTCGACGCCGACGACTTCCGCGAAGAGATCGAGCAGAACCCGTCGTCGTTCTCCGAGGCGTACACCGCGTGGGGGCCACTGCAGTGGACTCCTCCGGAGGACGTGCTGACACTTGATCAGGTATTGCGTGAGCGGGGCTTCGACGAGCCGTCGATCGAGGCCGTGTACGGCGGAAATTTCGCCCGAGTTGCCCGAGAAGTGTGGGCTACCGACGGGTAATACGACCATCTGGGGACAGCGAAACGATGCAGGACTACCCTGGTGAATCGTGACCTCACACTATGACGTCGTTGTCCTCGGAGCCGGCCCCGGTGGGTACGTCGCTGCTATCCGCGCGGCACAACTGGGCCTGAGCACCGCCATCATCGAGCAGAAGTACTGGGGCGGTGTATGCCTGAATGTCGGCTGCATTCCGTCCAAGGCGCTTCTCCGTAACGCCGAACTCGCGCACATCTTCACGAAAGAAGCGAAGACGTTCGGCATGTCCGGAGACGTGTCCTTCGATTTCGGCTCCGCTTTCGATCGCAGCCGCAAGGTCGCGGACGGGCGAGTCAAGGGCATTCACTTCTTGATGAAGAAGAACAAGATCCCGGAGTACGACGGCAAGGGCACGTTCGTCGACGCCAACACCATCAGCGTGGAGCTGAGCAAGGGTGGCACCGAGACGATCACGTTCGACAACGCGATCATCGCGACCGGTTCGTACACCAAGCTGCTGCCCGGCACCTCGCTGAGCGAGAACGTCGTGACCTACGAAGAGCAGATCCTCACCCGTGACCTTCCGGGTTCGATCCTCATCGTCGGTGCCGGCGCGATCGGCATGGAGTTCGGTTACGTCCTCAAGAACTACGGCGTCGACGTTACGATCGTCGAGTTCCTCGATCGGGCACTGCCCAACGAGGACGCCGACGTCTCGAAGGAAATCGCCAAGCAGTACAAGAAGCTCGGCGTCACCATCAAGACCGGTGCCGCTGTGCAGTCCATCAGCGACGACGGCAGCAAGGTCACCGTCTCGATCAAGGACAACAAGTCCGGCGAGATCGAGACCGTGGTCGTCGACAAGGTTCTGCAGTCCGTCGGCTTCGCACCGCGCGTGGAGGGCTTCGGTCTCGAGAACACCGGTGTCGCGTTGACCGATCGCGGCGCCATCGCGATCGACGACTACATGCGCACCAACGTCCCGCACATCTTCGCCATCGGTGACGTCACCGCCAAGCTGCAGCTCGCGCACGTCGCAGAAGCTCAGGCTGTCGTCGCTGCCGAGACCATCGGCGGCGCGGAGACGCAGACACTCGGTGACTACCGGATGATGCCGCGTGCGACGTTCTGCCAGCCGCAGGTCGCCTCGTTCGGTTTGACCGAGGAGCAGGCCAAGGCCGAGGGCTACGACGTCAAGATCGCGAATTTCCCGTTCGCTGCCAACGGCAAGGCACACGGTCTCGGTGACCCGACCGGTTTCGTCAAGCTGATCGCCGACAAGAAGTACGGCGAACTGCTCGGCGGGCACCTCATCGGACCGGACGTTTCGGAACTGCTGCCCGAGCTGACCTTGGCCCAGAAGTGGGACCTCACGGTCAACGAGTTGGCACGCAACGTCCACACCCACCCCACACTCAGTGAGGCACTGCAGGAAGCGATCCACGGCCTCGCCGGCCACATGATCAACTTCTGACGGCAGGGCCTTCGGCCCCGTGCGCCTTTTCGGTAGTTCGCACTACCGGAAAGGCACACGGGGTTTTTCGTCTTTTGTGTCGAGTTGTGTTGCGAAACCGCCATCTGAGGCCTTCGAGTCGGGGTGTAGGCGCGCAACGCATTAGCGTCCCGAGTCGACCATTCGGCTTTCGAAGGACCACTCATGAAAACTCGTTCCGTACTGCTCGCGGCTTGCGTCGCGCTGACGCTCTCCGCCTGTGGAACCTCAGGTGACTCCGGATCGGACACCGAAGCTTCGGGTGCCGCCGAGGCGGGGGCGTTCCCCGTGACCGTCGACCACGCCTACGGTTCGACGACGATCGACGCGGAGCCTATGCGCATCGTGACCATCGGATGGAGTGGCCAGGATGCGGTGATCGCACTGAACAAGGTTCCGGTCGCCATGGAGAGCTTCTCCGGCGACGGCATCGAGAACAACATCCTGCCCTGGGACGCTTCGCGTCTGAACGGTGCCAAGCCCGTTCTCATGACGACCAATCCCGATATCCCGTTCGAGCAGATCCTCGGGCTCGATCCCGACGTGATCCTCGCCGTCTACTCCGGCATCGACGAGGGCGAGTACAAGCGCCTCAGTGACATCGCGCCGACCGTCGCGTTCCCCGACCAGCCGTGGGATACGGCGTGGGACAAGCAGATGAGCATGATCGGTGCAGCGCTCGGACAGCCGGAGCAGGCTCAGACGCTGATCGACGAGACCGGGGCGTACTTCGAGAAGCAAGCCGCTGATCACCCACAGTTCCAGGGCAAAACCGCAACGTATGCAATGCGCACCGACGAGGGCCTGATCGTCTTCTGCGGCACCGACCCGCGGATCCGTCTTCTCGGCCAGCTCGGGGTGAAGACCTCGCCCGGTGTCGACGCAGTGTGCACTTCCGGCGACAGTTCGGTGTCCGTGGGCATGGAATCCATCGACACACTCGACGCCGACGTCTTCATTCTCGTCGACGCCGACGGCACCAACCTGGACAAGCTCATGTCCTTCGGTCCGTTCGCGAACATGACCTCGGTGTCGAACGGCCGTCTGGTTCGTCTGGTCGGAATGGACTACGCGATGGCTACGTCCGCTCCGACGGTGCTGAGCGTTCCCTACGCATTCGACGAGTTCATCGCTCAGCTCTCGGACAAGTTGAGCTGATTCCGGGCGTCGTACGACGCTTGTGACGCAACGATTTTCGGCACCTGCGATTCGAGTAGTTCGATCAGGGCCGTGATCTTTGCGGCGACGTCGGCGCCGAGTTCGGTCAGGCTGTATTCAACTTTGGGCGGGATGGTTTCGAGTACCTCACGGTGCACGAGGCCATCCCGCTCGAGTGTTTGCAGGGTCTGCGAGAGCATGCGCTCGCTGACTCCGTCGACGCGTCGGCGCAGGGCACTGAACCGGTACGGGCCCTCGTTCAATGCCGCCAGCGCGAGTGCGCCCCAGCGTCCGGTTGCATTCTGCAATGCCGCCCGAGAGTTGCACCCGCGAGCGAAGACGTCAGCCTCGAGCGTTGGGTCCACGACGTCGGCATTCGGATCAGGGGTCTGGGCAGCACGTGAAGGTGAGTCGGTGCTGGTCATGAACCCAGGCTACTACTGCACGATCCCATAGCGCTAACTCGACGTGTTGCACTTACGAAAAATAAGTGCATGATGGTTGCAGAACGCATTTACTCTTCAACCTGGATCGGGAGTTCGCATGAGCATTGCAGTCACCGGCGCAACCGGAAACCTCGGACAACTGGTAGTCGAGTCGTTGATCGAGCGGGGAACCGCCGCGTCCGACATCGTCGCAGTGGTCCGCAATCCACAGAAGGCGGAAAGCCTCGCCGCCCGCGGAGTAGTTTTACGCCAAGCGGACTACGCCGATGCCTCGGCGTTGGAAACCGCATTGGCGGGCGTCGACAAGCTGGTGCTGATCTCGGGAAGTGAAGTGGGGTCACGGCTCGCGCAACACACCAACATCATCGACGCGGCGAAGGCTGCCGGCGTCGGATTCATCGTCTACACGAGCATCTTGAATGCTCAGGACACGCCGATGAAGCTTGCTGCCGAGCACAAGGCGACCGAGGACGTGCTCACTCGGAGCGGTATTCCGTTCGCGCTGTTGCGCAACGGTTGGTACTGGGAGAACTTCACCAACGACCTTGCCGGTGTGATCGAACGCGGCGCACTGGTCGGTGCGGGAGCGGAAGGCAAGATCGCGGCTGCGGCGCGTGCGGATTACGCCGACGCCGCAGCAGTAGTCGCGACCACCGATGGTCACGAAGGTGCAGTGTACGAGTTGGGCGGTGACGAGAGGCTCACCTATGCCGAATTGGCCGAGAAGATCAGCGAGTTTGCCGGCAAGCCCGTCGCGTACCAGTTTGTGGACGCGGAGGCATACGAAGGCATTCTCGAGAGCGTCGGACTGCCTGCACCGGTTGCGCAGATCCTCGCCGATTCCGATGCTGCAATTGCCAAGGGGGCGTTGGACACCGAGTCTGGTGACCTGCAGAAGTTGATCGGCCGCAGCAGCACTCCGGTGACTGAGGTGTTGAAGAAGGCCTGACCTGCTGTGCGCCTTTATTAACCGCGGGCGGTTAATAAAGGCGCACAGGGGTTACCCCATGTGGACTGCACCCTCGGCGGGCAGATCACCCTTCTTGGCGCGGACCAGAACCAGCACTACCGGCGCGATGATCGCCAACAGGATTGCCGCCCAACCGAATGCGGCCGAGTATCCGGATACCTCGGCGCCGAAGAAGTAGTCCGTCATCGAGGCGACGAAGTCCTGCACCGGCTGGGGGAGTAGCGCCAATTGGTCACCAGTCGGGATGGTCGCGTTCGACATGTCGACAGGAATGCCTTCCGGCGGGATCGGCGCCGCGTTGTCGGCGGTGAAGGCCGACTTGGCCGAAGCGTAGATCGTGGTGAACAGTGCGGTTCCGAGTGCGCCGCCGATCTGCAGGGTGGCGTTGACCAGGGCACTGGCAGCGCCGGCGTCGTGGTCGGGGACACCGATCAGTGCGAGGTTCTGCATCGGCACCATCAGCAGACCCAGTCCGAAGCCGAAGATCGCGAGGCCGGGGAACACGTGCGTCCAGTAGGAGCTGTGTACCTCGATCTGGGTCAGCATGAGCAGTCCTACTGCTGCCACCAGCGGGCCGGCGACCATGAGCGGCTTGGGGCCGATCTTGGTGGACAACTGCGCTGCGATGGTCGACGCCAAGACGATGAAAAATGCCATCGGCAGCGATCCGACGCCGGCCATGACCGGGCTGAATCCGAGCACGATCTGCAGGTAGAACGTCAGGTACAACGTGCCGCCGAGCAGGGCGGCGCCCACCAGCATGGAGCCGATCAGAGCAGCGCCGCGATCACGATGCCACGGAACGCTCAGCGGTAGAAGCGGATTCTTGCTGCGGCTCTCGACGACCACGAAGATCGCGAGGAAGACCAGACCCAGTGCGATGAACAGCAAAGTGTCCGCCTGACCCCAGCCGTGCTCGGCGCGTGTGAATCCGTAGACCAGTGAGCCGAGCCCCAGGGCGATGAGGACAGCGCCGGGAAGGTCGTAGCTCGTGTCGCCGTGCGCTTTGGTTTCCTTGACGATCGGGACGGCCGCAGCGATGGCGATCAGCGCGATCGGGATGTTGACGAGCAGGCACCAGCGCCAGTCGACGTACTGCGTCAGCACTCCACCGAGGAGAAGGCCGATAGCAGCGCCACCGCCGGAGATCGCGCCGTAGACGGCAAAAGCCTTGGCGCGCTCCTTCTCTCCGATGAAGGTGGTGGTGAGCATCGACAGCGCGGCGGGCGCGAGCAGTGCTGCGAAGACGCCCTGGCCGGCGCGGGCGATGAACAGTTCGATACCGCTCTGCGCGATGCCGCCGATGCCGGAGGCAACCGCGAAGCCCGCCATGCCGACGATGAAGGAGCGCTTGCGGCCCCAGTAGTCGGCGATACGTCCGCCGAGGAGCAGCAGCGCACCGAACGCCAAGGCGTACGACGTGACCACCCACGCGCGGTCAAGGTCGCTGATGCCCAGTTCCTCCTGGGCTGCCGGTAGGGCGATGGAGACGATGGTGCCGTCGAGCACCACCATGAGTTGAGCGAACGCGACGATGCAGAGCACCAGCCAGCGACGTTGATGATTCGGATTCTCGGAGACAGCCGGGATCGGTGGCAGAGTGCCGCCGTCGACGTGGGACGTGGTGGTCATTGGAAAAAGGTATTCCAGCCTTCTCGGGTGAGTCAAACGAAATAGTTCGTTCGGTTACCATCATCACTATGGCTCCCACTGACGTGACCGCGACGAAACAGCGAATCCTCGACGCTGCGCAAGAAGAATTCGGCACCTACGGGCTTGCCGGTGCGCGCATCGATCGGATTGCGAAGAACGGAAACGCCAGTAAGGAGCGCCTCTACGCCTATTTCGGTGACAAGGTCGCGTTGTTCCACGCGGTGCTCGACGTCGACTTCGAGCAGGCGATGGAATCCGTCGAGTTCACCGGTGAAGACATGCCCGCGCATGCTGTCGAACTGTTCGACGCAATGCTCGGCAAACCACAGATTCAACGGATGATGATCTGGGGTCAATTGCAGGGTGAGGCACCACGGATGAAGAAGTTGGCCGAGGAACATTCCAGCTGGGTTCCGCGAATGGCCACGATCCGCAAGGCTCAAGAAGACGGCCTCATCTCGAAGCACTGGGACCCCCAGGACCTGATCACGATGCTGTTCGGCCTCGTGTTCGGCTGGGTGGTGGCCCCCGGTGTGGCCGACAACCAGAACGTCGACGCCGACGAGATCGCGCGCCGCCGTGAAGTGGTGCGCGAGGCCGTCACTCGAATCTGCAAGCCGTGACTGTCAGCGAGAGAGGTACGCGGCCCAACCGCCGTAGTCGGTGATGTCAGCTGCGCCGTTTACGGCGTCATGAGTGCAGCTGAAACCGACTGTCGTTCTGCCGTCGGATAACTCGACGCTCGTGAGCGCCATCGGTGCAGGCAAGGCGGCGAGGAACGTTCCCAGCCCGGCCGGTGAGATTCGGAAGATCTCGCCGACGACCGGTGCGCCGAGTCCAGGGCCACGGCGTACCAGGCCGGGCTTCGGTGGCGTCGTGTCGAGAGCGAAGAGCCGGTAGGCATCCGAGGTCGTGACGGTTTCGACGTACCGCGCGCCGAGGTCGACCAACTGTGTGTTGAGGGGTTGCCCGCGCAGGTGAGCGCCGAATACTGCGAGGTCGATTCCGGTATCGACGAGGGTGGGTGAAGGCACACCGCCGAGTCGCGCAGCGAGGTCGATGGCGATCTGGTCGTCGAAAGCGGGTACGACGAACATGACGCCGAACGGGTGATCTTCGGCAGTGCGGTGTCCGGGCGCCGCGACGGCCGCCATGTCGAGCAGGTTGCAGAAGTTGGTGAAAGTTCCCATCCGGCGGTTGATTCCGAACGGATCCTCGGTCACGGCGGCAATCGTCGGGTGTTCGGTGGTGGTGGGAAGCAGTAGGGCGTCGAACCCGGCGAGGAGTTCCCGGGCGGCAGCCTTGGCGCGGGTGAGAGCATCGAGATCGTCGACTAGCTGGTATCCGGTGGGGTGCTTCGCACCGAGCACGATGTCGGACACCGCGGGATCTGCTCCGGCAGGACGAGTTTCGAGGAACTCGCCGGCAGCGGCGTACCGCTGCGCCACCACGGCGCCGTCGTAGAGCAATCGGGCCGCGTCGAGCAGTCCGGATGTGTCGACGGTCTCGGTCTCGGCGCCGCCGGCTACCAGAGCTGTCACAGTGTCCTGAAATGCTGCTGTATACGACGGGCTCAGTTGAGCGAGATCCTCGATTCGGGGGACGGCGACGCGGGGATTCGGCGCCGCCGCGAGACGAACGTCGGAAGGCCAGACGCGGCTGCGGGGATCCCGAGGTTCGTGGCCGATCATGATTGCCGCTGCCGCGGTTGCCGATTCGAGGTCGTCGGCAAATACCGTCAGAGCGTCGTAGTCCACGCAGGCGGGCACTACTCCGTGGGCGGGGATGACGCCGAGCGAGAGCTTGAGTCCGTAGATCCCGTGGAACGCTGCCGGCACCCGGCCCGAACCGGCAGTGTCGGTGCCGATTCCGATGTCTGCAATTCCCAGCGCGACAGCGACGGCGGATCCGGAGCTACTACCGCCCGAGATCAACTCTTCGTCCCAGGCGCAGCGAACGGCTCCGTACGGACTGCGCGTTCCGACCAGTCCGGTGGCGAACTGGTCCAGATTGGTCTTCCCCAGAACAACAGCCCCGTGCTCGATCAACCGCGCAACGGCACTGGCGGTTTCGTCCGGCGAATACGCGAATTCGGGGCACGCCGCTGTGGTCGGCAGACCGGCGACGTCGACGTTGTCCTTGACGGCGACCAGACGCCCAGCCAGAGGAAGATGCTCGCCCGCGGCGATTCTGGCTTCGACCGAAGCGGCATCGGCAAGCACATCTTCCTTGCGGCGCAACGTGATCCAGACTTCGGGGCGATCTACTTCCTCGATCCGCTGGAATGCCTGCTCGACCCGGGCTGTCGGGGTGAAAACTTCTGCTGCGATGGTCATGGTGTGTACTGCTCCGATCAGTCCGTGATGTTGGCGAGTGAGAGCGCGGTGATCGCGCGGGTCACCCGGTCGAGGACGACGTCGAGAGACTCGCCGATGTGCTGGTGCAAAAGCGTGCGGGCCTCGGGCAGATTGCCGGCACGTAGTTCTTCGAGGATTCGAATGTGCTCCGCGATCGAGGTGTCGATGCGGCCGTTGACCATGAAGTCGTACATCCGAACGTGCCGGATACGGGAATTCACCGACAGCAGCGACGCGACCAGTTCATTGTTTCCCGACGCCCTCAGTACGGCGACGTGGAATTCCTCGTCCAGTTCGACGAACCCCGGTTCCTGAGCGGGCGGATCGAGAGCCAGGGCACGCCACCGCACCAATTCGTCGTCGAGGATTGTTCGGTCGTGCCGGATCGTCGGATCTGCGATCGCCCGGGTAATTCCTTGTAGTTCCAGCGTGATTCGGAGTTCATACAGATCTCGGATCCGCGGGATACTCGGGCGCACGGCGGAGAACCCGTACTCTTCCCGGCGCAGGAGTCCATCGGCGCACAGCATCGTCAACGCTTCCCGTACTGGTGTGCGAGAAATGCCGAAACGCGTGGAGAGTTTCGGTTCCGTCAGGCGCTGATCGAACCCGATAGTCCCGTTGACCAGTTCGGTGCGTAGTTCCCGGTAGACCACCTCACGCAGTGGCTCCGGCGCCGTATTCATCCCTGTCGACATACCTGTATACGCTATTGATCAGGTGTTTCGTCCAGATGTCTTCGGGTTAGAGCTGAGTTACGGCCGCCGCGGAACTTCAGGAGAAGTCGCGCTGAACCCGCAAGGTTCCGATCGTGGTGGCCAGGCCGTCGTACTGAGTGACCAACAAGGTGAATTCGATCAACCGACGATCGTCGAGATGCTGCGAGAGCGTTCCCCACGTGTCGTCGGTGACGTCCTTGGTGGTGACCAACTCGTCGACCGCAGTCAAGATCGCACGGTGACGCGGACTCAACTCGGAAGCGCCAGGGCCCTCGATGATTCGGGACAGTTCTTCTGCGTCGATTCCGGCTTTGCGGCCGAGCCTGATGTGGTGATCCATCTCGTAACCGCAGTCCCGCAGGTGCGCGACCCGCAGGATGATCAGTTCGGTGTCGTGGCGAGAGATCTTGCCGCCGGGCATGAGTGAGCCGGAGTAGTGCAGCCAACCGCGGAAGAGTCCGCCCGTGCGGCCCAAGGTGCTGAACAGATGCGCGTCGGGTGCTCCGGCAGCCTTCGACAGGACACGCCAGATTCCCCAGTTGATCGGACCGAGGTCTTTGAATCGGCCGGGCGGGATGCGGGGGTTCATGCGACTCCACGGATGTGAGAGGGACGGAGGTCGATAGCTCGTTGCGCGATGTGGCGAACCGCGGCGCTGCGGCGGGGCGCGTGTACGCGTGACTTCCGGCCGACGATACCGCGCTCGAACGCGTCGACGGCGTCAGCGACGGTCGTGGTGCCGACGCTGGCGAGGGTTCCGCGTGCTCCGTCGAACGACAGTGCGGTGGTATCGGTGTCGATGTCGCCGATGTACGCGACGCCCACCTTGGTGCCGAGGTGTTTCATTTCCAAGCGCAACGCGTCGCCCAACGCTTCGACGCCGGCGCGCGAAGCACCGAACGGTCCGCGAAACGGATGCTTGGCGGCGCCGTGAGCCGAGGCGACCACCAGGGCGTAACCGTTTTCGTGACTGATGTGGGGACCCGCTGCGCGCAGGGTGTAGTACGTGCCCATGAGGTTGACTTCGACGGCGCGGCGCATGTCTTCGACGTCTCCGCCGAGGATCGACGAGTTCGCCTCGACGCCGGCATTGGCGACGACGACGTCGATGCCTCCCAGCTTCTCAGCGATGTAGTCGACGCCGCGAGATACCTGCTCGGGGTCGGCGACGTCGCACAACTGCCACGGCGCGCGGCCGCAGGAAGTGGCGACTTGCTCGAGAAGTTCCGGCTCGAGGCCGAGCAGTCCCACGGACGCACCACGGTCGTACAGGCGTCTGGCCAGCGAAGAACCGATATTGCGGGCAGCGCCGGTGATCAGGATGCGCCGACCCGTCAGATCGTCGCCACTGCTCTTGGCCGATTCGGCCTTGCCCGCCTCGCTCTTGCCCATGTGCTGTGTCCCTACGCAGTTACCTTCTGGTCCTCCGACGCTAACACCGCCGGGTAGCTGCGACTGCAAGTACCGCCAACTCCGTCCGAACGGGTGTTCAGACCGATGCGGCTTCGAGACGCGGATGTGACGAGGAAGCCTGGGTCGACCGCAATCGACGGAATCGGACCACGGCAACGACGGCGGCAACAGCGGCGAGGATCACCAACGGCAGTGACGGACCCATCGTGGGTTCGATGACAACCAGTAGCACCGGCAGTCCGAATCCGAGATAGGTGCCGACGTAGAAGATCCCGGTCAAAGCGCCCCGCGAGGCCGGGGGAGCCAGCGACTCGAGGTCGAGCAGTCCCTCACGCAGACACAGTCCGTAGGCCGTACCGAGGACGAGCGCGCAGACGATGAACAACCCGAGCGCGGGGTGTGCGCCGCCGACGGCGACCAGGCAGTATCCGAGCGCCGCCAGTGCGGCGCCGACCGTGCCGGCCTGAGGACCCCAATTGCGATGGCGCGCAGCGGTTTGAACCAGGATTCCAGCACCCAGAGTCAGCGCCGCCGCGAAACCCGGAAGGAGAGGACCTGAGTAGCGGTCCCCGAGCCTGGCCGTCATGGTCACGAAAGAGACTGTTGCGCTGGCGAACACCCACGGCGCCAACGGAAGTGCCCAGAGCAGCGCATTTGCGACGGAGCGCTCCGCGCCGTCTGGCGCATTTGCGACGGAGCGCTCCGCGCCGTCTGGGACGGGTGTGATGGTCGCGGCTTCTACGGAAACAGGTGTACGACTCCACACAGCTGCCGCGGTAACCGAACCCACCGACAAGAAGGCCGAGACGACAAAGGGCGTAGCGAGTGGGAAGGCGGCAAATTGTGCCAACAGACCCGAAAACAGTGGTCCCAGTGCGAAACCCGAGGTGAGTACTACGCCCGCCATCACGGTTCCGGACTTGCCGCGAAGGTCAGCCGCCCACGCGGTACCGGCGCCGATTGCCAGACCGGCACCGATACCGACAACGAGGCGCCCGACCATGAGCCCGGGCGCGTCGTGCCAGAGAAGAAGAATCAAGGTTCCGAGCGAGGCTATGAGCGCTCCGGGCAGGACGACTACAGCTCGGCCGACGCGATCCGACAGTGCTCCACCGGTCAACAGGCCGGGTAGAAGTCCGAGCGCGTAGATACCGAAAACACCGTCGAGCACGGTATGCGAAAGGCCCTCGTCCACCCGGAGAACCGGGATGAGCGCAGCAAAGTGGTTGGCGGCCCAACCCGTCGAAAGTAGAACTGCCAGTACCGAGATGAACCCGCGACGGGATGGATCGCCCATACCGGCAGCTTAGGCGGGTACCAGATCGCTCACGTCGGCGAGGAGTTCGAACGTGCGCAACCAAGCCTCGCGGTTGGTGCCGGTCGACACCGTGATCAGCTCGTCGGCCTGTGCATGCTCGGTGAACTCGTCGAGGTAGGCGCGGACCTCCGTGGGCGTGCCGATGGCGCTGTACTTGGTCATCTGCAGAACCTGCTGACCCGCGGGGGAGTCGAGCAGCATGTCCGCTTCGTCGTCCGTGAACTTGCGTCCGCGTCCGAGAAGAAGGCTGACGCGCGAACGCTTGGCCGCGAGGAAGTCCTGCTGAGCCTGCTCATGGGTGTCGGCGGCGATGACGTTGACGCCCGCGATGACGTACGGCTCCGCCAACTGCTCCGACGGCTTGAACTCGCGTCGATAGATCGCGACGGCGTCGCGCAGGGCGTTGGGGGCGAAGTGCGAGGCAAATGCATACGGCAGGCCGAGCATCGCGGCGAGCTTGGCTCCGAACAATGACGATCCGAGAATGTAGAGCGGAACGTGAGTGCCCTTACCGGGAACGGCATTGATTCCGGGGACGCGCGAAGTGTCGCCGAGGTAGCCCTGAAGCTCGAGTACGTCCTGCGGGAAGCTGTCCGAAGAACTCGGGTCGCGTCGCAAAGCCTGCATCGTCTTCTGATCACTACCGGGCGCGCGACCGAGACCGAGATCGATGCGACCCGGGTGCAGAGTCTCGAGGGTGCCGAACTGCTCGGCGATCGTCAGCGGCGCGTGGTTGGGCAGCATGATTCCACCGGCGCCGAGGCGGATTTTGCTGGTGTGCGCGGCGACGTGGCTGATCAGAACGCTGGTGGCCGAAGACGCGATGGAACCCATGTTGTGGTGCTCGGCATACCAGATTCGCTTGTAACCCCACTCCTCGGCACGCTGCGCCAAGGTCACGCTGGCGTCGAAGCTGTCTTTGGCGGTTTCGTTGTCGCCGATGTGGGCGAGATCGAGGATGGAAAGTGGGACGGCCATGAATGTGGTGCCTTTCTCAGCGAATAGAACGCAAACGTCGTTGGAAGGTGCAACCATCTGGCCGGCTTTCCTATTTCCGCCTGGTCAGCGCCCACGGATGGTGGCGAGGCGGACAAGGCGTGAAGTTCTTGTCTCGATTTCGGTCATTTCGGATATTTCGGATGAAATTGGGGGCTAGATTTCCCGAATCGGAGGTTCTTTCGCATTCCAAGTGAATCGAGACCAGCATGGCCACTGATCGGAAGGCTGTAAACAAGCGCAAAGTACGTGCATTACTTGCCGGAGGACTTGTCCTCGGTATCGGCGCCGCTGTCACCTTGGCGGCGTGGACAGACAACGTTTTCGGCGACGCGCAGTTCAAGACGGGAAGTTGGAATCTCCAGGGCAGCTTCGACGGACTGACGACCTGGGGTGAGTATCAAGTGGACGCTTCCGCCGGCCACTTCCAATTCAGCACGGGATTCGACGCACTCTCACCCGGAACGACGGTATACGCGCCGGTAGCGCTTCGGATCGGTCCCACGGCCAGCACTTCCGGCGCGACGGTACAACTACTCGGTGCAACGGGCGGTGATACCGACCTCAAACCCGCCCTGCGGTACTCGGTGTATCGAGGTGTCCCCTCCACGACCTGCACGGCAGCGGGAATTGGAGCAGGAACAGCATGGGTAGGCACGACAGCCAGTCCGGTGGCCTTGACGGCAGGTTCGGGTTCGGATGTCACCTTGCTAGGCACGGGCGTGCCGGTGGAACTGTGCTTCGCGGTCACGCTGCCTGCCGGAGTCGACCCTTCGATCGTGTCGGGCAAGAACACCGGGCGCTTGCTCTGGCAGTTCACCGGCCAGTCCACCCCCTGACGCCTGCGTGGTCACACGGCGAATGCGTCAGGTGTACGCACTGGCGGCCTCGGGACTCGTCCTGGGTATCGGTGCAACCACCGTGGCGGCCAGTTGGGTGGACAGCACGATGGGCGATGCATCGTTTCGCACCGGAACATTCGGAATCGAGTCGAACGTCGGCGGCGGATGGTCGTCGCATTCATCCAGTGCCCCTGGCGTTTTCACGTACACGCCCTCGGCGCTCCTGATTCGCCCTGGTGCGTTCTCGTACGGCCCGATATCTCTTCGAACAGTGCCGGTCTCGCCGGCAGCATCCGTCACTCTGCAGGCGGCCACGGTTGCCGGCGACTCCACTCTGGCGTCGGCGCTGCGGTATCGGGTGGTCAAGTCGACGACCTGTGATGCGTCGGCCTTCTCCACGGGAACACCACAATTCGTGGTGGGAAGTGCGACGGTGTTTCCGTCGCTCTCAACTGGTTCCGCAGTCGGGGCCATCGCGCTACCCACCGGTGGAGCGTCCCCGGGCGCCGCGGTGGCGCTGTGCTTCGAGATTTCGCTGCCCGCAACCTCGGCTAATTGGAGCAACTCGGCGCTGACCGGTAAAACGGCGACTCCCACTTGGCAGTTCAGTGCAACACCCTGAAGGAGCTGCAATGCCAACACATGCCCGGGCAACACATGCCCGGACGAAGAAGCGTTCGGTCCCCACGATCATCGGGGACTGCATCCTTCAGGTTCTTGCAGTCGGTGGGGTCATCTGTATCGCTTTGGTGATCTGTGCCTTCGTTTTCGACATCACACTGATCATGTTCAAGACCGGATCGATGTCGCCGACCATTCCAACCGGATCTCTGGCAGTTGTGCGGGAAGTACCGGCAGATTCCGTCGAGGTGGGCGACGTCGTCACCGTCGATCGGGGAGTGTCCGAACTGCCGGTGACCCACCGGGTCGTCTCCGCTCGTACCCAGGACAACGGCATCACGATTCTCGATCTCAAGGGTGATGCCAACGCTTCGGCTGATCCCGCGGTATACGAGGTCACCACGGTCCGAAAGGTGCTCTGGCACGTTCCGGGATTGGCGCGGGTGATCGTCTACTTCTCGAATCCTCTTGTGCTGTGGGCGATCACGCTGACCATGGCCGCTTTGGTGGTCGCGGTATTCTGGCCGCGCAATACCGATGACGACGATGATGCCGACTCGGCCGACCCGAAAACCGAACCCATTCAGGTTCTTCTACCGCCAGACGGCGGTAGACAATGAAGCGTCGCCACCTGTTTTCAGTCATCGTATTGGCAGTTGCGGTTGTTTTGGGCTCTGGTTTCTCGTCTCACCCACTCCTCGGAGAGACAGAAGCGGCGTGGACAGACTCCGAGTACGTTACCGGCCCGATTTCCACCGGTTCATGGACGACGAGTGGGTACGGCAGAGGCGCCGGCGGGCTCGGGTTGTCCAGTGGCGGAATCGTGATAGATCTTTTCGGCAGTTCGATGTTCGAAGGTGTCTCACAACAGAACACGATTGGAAAGGACCTGGACACAACCAATCTGGTGGTTGCAAAGCTACTGGGCGTCAACTCGTTGTCCCGGACCGGATCGATCTCGTCGTGCGCTGCCTACTCGGTCGGGCAGCCTGCGAGCGGCCGCTGCCAGTCGGCAATTGTTTCGGATACCGATGCGACGTCGACACTCACCTCGATGACCGTGACAGTGAACTTGCTGTCTCTACTGGGGGTTGATCTGGTCAGTGCGCCGATAGTCACTGTGGCATCGCCGATTACGGCAGGGGCTGCGTGCGATACCTCGAACAGGGCATCGGTATCGGCGAGTAGCCCCACGAATCAGGTGACGGTGGGATCTCGCGTCCTCACGATTCCACAGCCTGCCGAGAACGCATCGGTGACGGTAGCAGGGGCGGACGCCACTGTGAACGCCGCTGGCTTGGCGACGATTCAATACACGAACATCAAGCTCGTGAGCACGCGAACGTCCACGGCAACAACGGCGCAATCGACGCTGAGCGTGAGTCTTTCGATGGCAGCTTTTGCGATTCTGGGGGCGCAGATACTGGGCACCACAAACGTGACATTCAATCTTGTAACGGCCCAATGCGGAATTGGCAGCGCGACATACCCGGTCACGCCGCTGAGCCTCCCAACCGGATTTGCTGCGCGTGCGGTCAGCCCGACGTCTACTTCGGTGAGCGAACCCCCGTCATCGACGACTTCTTCGACCACGGCAGCTGAGACCACGGCAGCTGAGAACACGGCAGCTGAGAACACGGCAGGGATGACGACCACCGCGTCTGTGCCGACACCGACAGCAACCCCGACATCGACAGCAACCCCGACATCGACAGCAACCCCGACAACGACAGCCGCACCAACTACGAGCACACCGGCTCCGGCGGATCCAATCGGGACAGCGATCCACGGCCCCGCCGATTCGAGTATCTCCGCCTTCACCACGGAAGACGGACTCACCTGCGACGTTGCTCCTGATGCGGACTACACGAGCGAAGTTGCAGTCGAATGCTCGGACGGCACAACGGGTACGGTGCCCGGTTCTGTACTCGGCCCGAAGCCAACCGTACCGGGGGAGTATCTGCTGGTCCCCCTGACGAGAGACCACGTCACCGAAGTCTTCACCCTGAAGTCAGCGACACGACGCTGATCAGTTCCGCACAGCGTTGGCCATGGCGGCCAACGAGAGGGCCTGCCGAGCGCGGTCGAGGACAACCGCACGAGAGATGTCGATGTGCGACACCAGTGCCTCGTGTGCTTGCGGAATCTTGCCGTCCAGCACCAGTTCGACGACGGAGATATGTTCCTCCACCGTGGCCTTCATACGGTCGGGAGTCAGGTAGTCGAACATCCGCACGGGGCGCAGCTTCGAGTTGACGGCCTGAAGAGCGTCGACCAACGCGTGGTTTCCGGACGAGGCGAGGAGCGCGATGTGGAACTCCTCGTCGAGCGTCACGAAACCGGCGTCCGGTACCGGCATCTGTTTGAGAAATGCGTACCACTTGTCGAGTTCGGAACCGAGCGCGTCTCGATCATGAGCGGGGGCCTCACCGTCGAGTACCCGCCGAAGTCCGTGTACCTCGAGGAGTATGCGCAGCTCGTAGAGGCCACCCAACTCGTCGAGGTGCGGTCGGTACGGAAAGAGGCCGTGTTCGTCGCGCTCGACCAGCCCGTCGGATTCCAACTTTGCGAGCGCTTCGCGCACCGGTGTTCGCGAGACACCGTAGAGATGGGCCAGGCGTTCCTCGCCCAGTCGTTCGGATGGCGCGATCTGACCCGACATCAGATCGCTCCGGATCGACCGATAGACCTGCTCGCGCAGCGGCGGGCGCACACTCATGTCAGATTGCCATCGCTCGACGAACCGCCTCGGTGGACGTGGTGCCGCCCTCACCGGTCGAGGTCACGTGTCCCGCCGCGAGAATGCTGTAATGCTGCGCAGATTGGAGCGCGAAACCGATGTGCTGCTCTACGAGGAGGACACCGAGATCGCCGCGTTCGGTGAGTTCCATGACGGTCCTTTCGATTTCGGCGACCACGTTGGGTTGAATGCCCTCGGTCGGCTCGTCCAGAATGAGGATCTTGGGCTCGGTGATCAGGGCGCGAGCGATGGCAAGCTGTTGTCGCTGCCCACCGGAGAGAAGTCCCGCGCGACGGTCGAGGAGCGTGGTGAGTGCGGGAAACAGATCCAATGCCTCTGCGATGAGTGCCTTTCCGCGTTTGCGCCCGTCGGCGACCACCCGAAGATTCTCGGCAGTTGTCAGTTGTCCGAACGACTGCTGGCCCTGGGGTACGTAGGCAAGTCCGCGAGCGACGCGGGCGCTCGGCCGTAGACCGGTGATGTCCTCACCGTTCAGAAGTACCTTTCCCCGTGTAGGTTTGATCAGACCGACGGCGGCGCGCAGCAAGGTGGTTTTACCCGCACCGTTGTGACCCATGACTGCCGCAACTCCGTCGTTGGGAACCAGCAGGGATACGCCGTGGATCACTTCGGTGCGTCCGTAGCCGGCGCGGATGTCGACGAGCTCGAGCATGATTCAGTCCTCCGGGGTCGGTTCGGTGTCGGCGCCGAGATCGGTTCCGGCAGCGGCTGTGCCGAGGTAGACCTCTTGCACCTTGGGGTCGGCTTGGACCTCCGCCACAGTTCCTTCGGCAAGCACTTTCCCAGCGGCGAGCACTGTGACGGACGTGGCGAAGGATCGCATGAAGTCCATGTCGTGCTCGACTACGACGACGGTTCGCGCACCGCCGATGCGCCGCAGAAGGTTCCCGGTCTCCTCGCGCTCCTCGAGGCTCATGCCTGCGACGGGCTCGTCGAGCAGGAGCACGGAACAGTTCTGTACCAACAACATTCCGATTTCGAGCCACTGCTTCTGTCCGTGCGCCAGAATGCCTGCGGCGGTGTCCCTGAGGTGCTCCAACCCGGTTGTCTCCAGCGCCTCTTCGATCTCGGGAAGCACACCTTTGCGTTTTCTGAGCAGGTTCCACGGTGATCGGCCGGCTCCGGCCGCGATGTCGAGATTCTGCAGCACCGAGAGCTCTTCGAAGACGCTTGCCGTCTGGAAGGTTCGCCCGACGCCGAGGCGGGCGATCTTGTGAACCTTCTTGCCGAGCAGTTGCTCGCCGGACTTCGTGATGGAACCCGTCGCGGGAACGAGTCCGGTGATGGCGTCGACCAACGTTGTCTTTCCAGCCCCGTTCGGGCCGATGAGAAACCTCAGGTCGCCCTGCATGAGGGTCAAGTCGACGCCGTCGACGGCCTTGAAACCGTCGAAGCTGACCGAAAGATTTCGTACTTCGAGGTACTCGGACGACATTCCGGCGTTGCCGCCCAGTGCCGGTGTGGGTTCGCTGGTGGCGGTTGTGTTGGTCATGACGACACCTCCACTGGTTCGGGTTGGGAGACCTTGACCGGTGGGTCGGCCGGGGTCTCACGCTTCTTGCGGTGGCGCATCAGGGCGAACAATCCGGCCACACCTGCCGGGAAGAACCCGACCACGACGATGAACATCAACCCTTGTGCGTAGATCCATCCCGAAGGGAGTTTCTCCGAGAATGTCGACTGCGCCCACGCGACGCCGATCGCACCGAGTACCGGACCCAGAAGCGTTGCGCGGCCACCGATCGCGACCCCGATGAGAAAGGCGATTGACGGAACGATCCCGACGTCGGCGGGGGAGATGATGCCCACGATCGGAACGAACAGCGCACCGGCGATACCGGCGAGGAACGCCGCGGTCACGTAGGCGACCAGTTTGATGTTCGCCGGATCGTATCCGAGGAAACGTACGCGCTCCTCTTGATCGCGGACGGCGACGAGGAGTTCGCCGTATCGGGAGTTCATCAGCTGGCGAATCAGAGCGACCGATGCGAGAAGAACTCCGGCGGCGATGAAGAACAACATCTGCTTGTTCGCCGGATCGTTGAGGTTGAAACCGAAGAACGTGCGAAAGCGGTTGAGGCCGTTGCTGCCACCGATCGACTGCTGGCCGATCAAGAGGATCGCGAAAGCCGCGGCGAGTGCTTGCGAGAGGATCGCGAAGTACGCGCCCTTGACTCTCCGCTTGAACACACCGAGTCCGAGGAGAAAGGCAACAGCGGCCGGCAGGAAAAGGATGGCGAAGATCGCCACGAATGGCGAGGCGAACGGTTGCCAGTATCCCGGCAGTTCGGTCTTGCCGGCGATGGACATGAAGTCCGGGACCGCGTCGCCCTTGAGTTCGGCATCGGCGATCTTGAGGTGCATCGCCATCACGTATGCGCCGATTCCGAAGAAGACGCCCTGGCCGAGCGTGAGCATTCCGCCTCTGCCCCAAGCCAAGCCGATACCGACAGCGACTATGGCGAAGCACAGGAATTTGGCCAACAGTGACAGCCTGAAGTCCGAGAGCACAGCCGGAGCGACGGCGAACAGCACGATCGCGGCAAGTGCGAAACCGCCCCACACCCGAATTCGGGAATTGTTCAGGATGCTCATACGAGGCTCCTCGTCTTGACTGCGAACAGGCCCTGCGGCCGAACTTGAAGGAAGACGACGATGATGACGAACACAATCACCTTCGCGATCGACGCTGTCGTCGAGTACTCGATGAACGAGTTCAAGATGCCGAGGGCGAAGGCTGCGATCACGGCTCCCTTCATCTGACCGAGACCGCCGACGACAACAACCAGGAAGGCGTCGATCAGATAGGACTGGCCGATGGTCGGGCTGGTGGAACCGATGAGCGTCAACGCGACACCCGCGACGCCGGCGAGCCCGGAACCGAGGAAGAAGGTCGTGATGTCCGTACGACGAGAGGAGATTCCGCTCGTCTCGGCCAGATCGCGATTCTGGACGACGGCCCGGATGCGTCTACCCATCGACGACTGCTTCAGTGCGACCGAAAGTGCGATCACCGCTGCGATCGCCAACACCAGAATGAAGATGCGGGTTTTCGGCACCACGGCGCCGAAAATATCGACCCCGCCCGAAAGCCAGCTCGGCGCCGAAACATTGACTGCCGGCGCGCCGAAGATGTCGCGCGCCAACTGCTGAAGGATCAATCCGACGCCGAATGTCACCAACAGGGTGTCGAGGGGTCGGTGGTACATCCGCGATACCAGGACCACTTCGAGCACGACACCCATCAGTCCGCCGACGACGAAACCGACGAGCAGAGAAATGATCAACGATCCCGTTGCATTCGAGATCACTTGCTGCACTACATATGCGGTGTACGAGCCGGCCATGATGAACTCGCCGTGTGCCATGTTGATGACACCCATCTGCCCGAACGTGAGAGACAACCCCAACGCTGCCAACAGGAGAATCGATCCGATACTCAAACCCGTGAACAACTGCCCGATCACAACATCCATGACAGACGCTCCACCTCTCTACTCGTCGATTCCGTCAATTCCGCCTTTTGTCGATCAGCTACCGAGCCCCTCAGCCCAGGGGTAGTTCTTCAGGTACGGATCCGGCTCGATCGGCTGTCCCGAATCCCAGACCGTGTAGATCAGTCCGTCGGAACGGATTTCGCCGATCCGGGCAGTCTTGGTGATGTGGTGGTTGTCGCCGTCGATGGTGACGAGTCCTTCGGGCGCCTGGAAGGTCACACCGTCGGCGTTGTCCTGAATATCCTTGACCGCAAACGAGTTGGCCTTCTCGACGGTGTTCTTCCAGAGGTAGACGGAGGTGTATGCCGCTTCCATCGGATCGGACGTGGGCTTGTCCTGGCCGAACTTTGCCTTGTACGCCGCGACGAACTTCTTGTTCTCGGGGGAGTCGATGGTCTGGTAGTAGTTCCACGCCGTCAGCTGGCCTTCGACGTTCTGGACTCCGATACCACCGACCTCTTCCTCCGCAATGGAGACGGAGACGACGGGCATGTCGGCAGGCTTCAGGCCGACATTCGAGTATTCACGGAAGAACGCAACGTTGGAATCGCCGTTGAGTGTGTTGAACACGGCATCGGCGTCGGCTGTGCGGACCTTGTTCACGATGGTGGAGAAGTCGGTCGAACCCAGAGGCGTGTAATCCTCGCCCTTGATCTCGATGCCGTTCGCTGCCGCGTACGCCTTGATGATGCGGTTGGCGGTCTGCGGGAACACGTAGTCGCTGCCGACCAGATACAGCGACTTGACGCCCTTCTCCTTCAGGTAATCCAGAGCCGGGATGATCTGCTGGTTGGTCGTTGCGCCCGTGTAGAAGATGTTCTTCGAATCTTCCAGTCCCTCGTACTGGACCGGGTAGTAGAGCAAAGAGTTGTTGTCCTCGAACACGGGCAGCATGGCCTTGCGGCTCGAGGAGGTCCAGCCACCGAAAACTGCTGCGACGCAATCGCTGCTGATCAGTTTCTCGGCCTTCTCGGCGAACACTGTCGGCTCCGACGCGCCGTCCTCTGCCACGATCTGGATCTTCTTACCCAGTACACCGCCGGAATCGTTGATCTCCTGCACCGCCAACGAGATGGAGTCGCGGACCGTCACTTCACTGATGGCCATGGTGCCCGAGAGTGAATTCAGGGAACCGACCTTGATCGTGTCCCCCGAGGTGTCGACGCACGACGTAGCCGTCGAATCTCCCGATGCGGTGTCTGTTGCCTTGCTTCCGCAGCCGGTGAGAACCAAGCCCAGCGCGGCGAGAGCGGCCGGCGCGGCAAGGGTGCGCTTCGAGAAGGTTCGCATGTACGGGCCTTTCGTGTCGATGGCTCTGGCAGACAATGGCTCTGACAGATCTGTATCCGGAGTGCGTATACAACGCTGTATTCGTCGAGTGCTCAGAGTAGGTGGAAGTTGTTGCGGTGGAATGACTGTCGGTGACAAGTGTGTGTCCGGTGTTTCGATTGCGTATCCAGGACCTCACACCGCAGGTCAGCGAGGGTGCGGTGTTAGCATCGACGAGAAATTGATCAAGCACTCGCTTGACGATCGGAACGTCGGAAGGATCTTCTCGTGCGCTCGACCCGACGGGACGAAATACTCGCTCATGCGGCCAAGCTGTTCAGTGAGCGGGGAATCGCCGCGACGACCGTGCGAGACATCGCCGACGAAGTCGGGATCCTCTCCGGCAGCCTCTATCACTACTTCGACTCCAAGGATGCGATAGCCAACGAGATCGTCGTCCGGTTCCTCGAAGATCTCAACGTCCGGTACGAAGACTCGATCGAACCGGAAGGTTCGGCTCGAAATCGCCTGGCCACGATGGTGTCGGTGTCTTTTGCCTCGGCGGTGGATCACCCGTATGCCACGGAGGTCTATCAGGGAGAAGCCATACTTTCGTCGCAACCGGCGGACGCGCCCATCACCATCCTGGTTCAGAAGGCACACAGCTACTGGCGATCGGCTATCGCTCGCGGAATTGCCGACGCGGAGTTTCGGGAAGACATCGATCCCGAACAGTTTCACCGTCTCCTGCGTGAATCCGTCTGGTCCACCGTCGCGCAGTATCGCCCGCAGCTTTCCGAATTGGCCGAAGATCTGCAGCGCAATCTGATTTCGGTTTTCCTGGACGGCTTTGCCGCACGTTCCGTCGACGGCGAGCCGGTGGCACGCATTGCGCGGCGCACGGCGAAGAAGGAAGCGCAGACCGAATCTCCCGACTCGGACCTTGCCGAACTCCGCTCTGATGTCGACGAATTGAAGTCCGTCATTCGCGAACTCAGCTCGTCGATCCGGCAGCTGCAGAAGCCGTAACACCGCAGTTCCTGCGCGTGTAGTTCGGATTTTGACTATCAGTGTGACCCAGTGCATACTTCTGTCCACACTCGTAAATCAAGCGCTTGTTTGATTTACCAAGCACAGTTTGGACGGGAGTTCGATGTGAGACTCGGAAAGGCGATCGCCGTCTGCGCGGCAGTGGTCCTCGGGGCGAGCGCGTGCGCATCTGCCGGTGTCATTCCCGAAGACACCATCGTCATCGGTTTGGACGAGGACTCCACCGGGCCCGGTGCGTCGTACAGCACGATCGCCGGCAAGACGGTGCGGATGACCGTCGACCTGATCAACCAGGCGGGCGGAATCAACGGTAAGCAAGTCGAATTGGTTGTCGAGAACGACGAGAGCAGTCCCACCAAAACCCCGTCGATCATTCGGAAGTTGGTCGATCACGGGTCCAGTGCGGTCATCCTCGCCACGGGCAGCGGGTCGGTGCTGCAGGCCAAGTCGATTCTCCAGCAGTCGAAGATTCCTGCGATAGCTCCGGTCGTTCTCAGCGACGCCTTTGCCTCGGCGCCCGACAACGACTTCTCGTTCATGATTCCGAACTCGTTGAAGCAGTACGCCCAGGTGTACTGCGGGGCTTTCGAGAAGATGGGGTACAAGTCCCTGGGAATTCTCGGTGACGCGAGTGCGTCCATCGACGGAATCATCAAGACCCTGCGGCCGGCGCTCGAGAAGTGCGCGAGAGTGACGGGCGTCGAAAAGGCGCCGGTCGATGCCGCGGACATCACCGCACAGGTCTCACGTCTCGCGGAAACCGAACCGGACGCGATTCTGGTCGCCAGTATCGGCGGGCACTTCGAAATCCTCGCGCACAACACCTTGTCGAAGGTCACCCCGCAGACGCAACGCTTCTCACTCGCTTCCATCGGAAACCAGCCCGCATCTTGGGCTTTGGCGGACCCGAAGGCGTTGAGCGGCATGGTGTACATGGGCTCGCTCAGTGAGAACAACCCGAGAACCGCCGAACTGCGTCGCAAGGTGCAGGCGGTGAAGGGGCCTGATTATCAACTGACCGCCTACGACGCACAGGCGTACGACGCCGTCATGATGTTGGCCGAGGCAATCGAAATTGCCGGCGACCACCGAGATCGGACGGCCGTTCGTGATGCTCTTCAACAGGTTTCGGCACTTCCCGCCAGCTTCGGCCAGGACGGATTGACACTGTCGTTCTCCTCGCAGGATCACCTGGCTCCGGACAGCCTCTGCGGACTGGTGCTCGTCGAATTCGGTGAGGACAACAAGCCTGCCCGTCCGTGGGATTCCTACCAGCCCCCGTGCGGATAACCGAGGAGCCTTGACATGACAGACGCACAACTGTGGCTCGCAGCCATCGAGATCGGTGCCTTCTTCTCGCTGATAGCCCTCGGAATGTATCTCGTGGTGGTCGGCGCCGATTTCTTCAACTTTGCGATGGGCCCGTACGCGATGGCTGCGGCCATGGCGTCGAGTTGGGTCGCGATCAATTACGGGCTCGCTCTCTGGATTGCCATGCCGCTGGGGATCGCGGTGGCAGTGGCGTTGTCGATTCTGACGGAAAAGCTTGTGGTCAAACAGGTTCAGAAGCGCTCGGGTCGTGGGGAACTACCGGCGTTGGTGGCGGTGACCGCGGTCCTGTTCGGGATCCAGCAGCTCGCCGGCACTGTCTTCGGCCGAACACCACTTCCCGGGCAGAAGATCTTCGACTTCGATCCGATATCGGTGCTCGGTGCCACCGTCGACAGTTCGACCGTTGTACTCGTCGTCGGAACTGCCGTGATCTTCGTCGGTATCGGACTGTGGCTGAACCGGTCCACCTCGGGCCGTCTACTTCGCGCCGTCGGCGACAGTCCGGATGCCGCCCGCGTCCTGGGCTTGCCGGTGGATCGGGTACGCCTCATCGCGTTCACCCTCGCGGGTGTGATTGCCGCCGTCGCCGGACTTCTGTTCGCTCCCAAGGCCGGTGTTCAGTTCACGAGCGGTCTGTCATGGACGCTGACGGCATTCATCGCACTCGTCATCGGTGGTACCGGCCGAAGTTGGGCTCCGCTGATCGGCGGAATGGTGTTGGGCGTCGTCCAGGTATTCGCCCCGTACTACTTCGGTGCGAGTGCTGCTCAAACCGCGATTCTGTTGATTGCCCTGGTGTTCTTCGCTTTCCGTCCGGAAGGCTTGCTCTCGAGGAAGGTTCGCGTCTGATGGCCTCGCTTTCTACCAGTCCGCTGACGTCAAATCCGCCCACTACATCCGGCCGTTCCCGGACGAGGATGCTCGCCCTGTCACGAGAAGCGCTGATCACCGTGGTCGTGGTTGCTGCCGTGCTGCTGTGGATGGGGCCGAGTCTGTACCGGCAGGATCTGGTGTTCCTCGCTGCGACGTATTCGCTGATCGCACTCGGCATGTACGTGCCATTCGTGCTCGCGGGATCACTGTCGATGGCGTACAGCGCGTATGCGGCGATCGGCGCGTATGCCGTTGCGCTGATCTCGGTTCGGACCGGGTTGTCGATGTGGTGGGGATGGATTCTCGGCGCCCTCGCCGCTGCAGCGGTTGCAGTACTCCTCAGCTTGGCAACACAGAAACTCTCCGGCTTCTACCTTGCCGCGGTGACCTTGTTGTTCGGTATCGCTTTCGAGCACTGGTTGATCGACGGGCCGAGTTTCACCGGCGGGTCGGCCGGGATCTCGGGTGTCGAGACTGTGACGATGTTCGGCTGGGAGCCACCGCGCTATGTGTTGGTCGTGTTCGCGATCTTGTTCGTGTGTCTGATCGCGGTCGCTGTGGATCGACTCCGGAAATCGGTGTGGGGGCTGATGTTGCAAGCTGCCCGCGACAATCGTAATGTCGCACGGTCTTCCGGCGTCAATCCTGCGCACCTGACCGTCGTGGCGCTGGCGATCGGTGCTGCGATCGCGTCGACCGGCGGATCGCTGTTCACCGTGTCGGTGCAGGCTGTCACTCCTGAAACCTTCACTCTCAGTATTGTTTTCCTCGCAATCTTCATGCCGATCATCGGCGGTCGCGGTTCGGCGTGGGGTGCTCCGCTCGGTGCATTGATCGTGGTGATCGTGACGCTGAATATGCCCGGGTACCAGGGAAGTGGCGAACTCCTGCTTGCCGGAGCCGTCCTGGTGATCCTCATCGTCGCGCCTGGTGGGGTGATCGGGTGGAGTCAGAACGTTCTGGGTCGAATGAACCGTCTGTACAAGGAGCGTGGCAATCGATGACTCGGCTACTCGAAGTGAGCGGGCTCCACAAGTCCTACGGAGGCGTCCGCGCTGTCGACGATGTCTCGTTCAGCGTCGGACCGGGAGAGGTGATCGGACTGGTCGGCCCGAACGGGGCAGGCAAGACCACACTGGTGGACTGCATCTTCGGCACTCAGCAAGCAGACTCCGGAACCGTCGCGCTCGCGGGTGCTCCCTTGACCGGGCCGTCGGAGCGCCGTGCACGGCAAGGGCTCTCGCGCACGTTTCAACATCCGCAGCTCGCGGCGGAACTCGACGCCGTCGACAACATCATCCCGGGACTGTACGGGCACAAGATCACCTCACCTCTGCACTCGCTGTGGTGGGCGATCAAAGGACCTTTCGAGAACTGGGACCGGACAGCACAGCGGGCCCGGGAGATTGCTGCGCGATACTCGGTCACCGACGTCGAGAGTGCTTGCGGGGATCTCAGTTTGGGGGCGCAGCGTCTGGTCGAGGTGGCGCGGGCGATGGCGACCGAACCCGAAGTCCTCCTGTTGGACGAACCGTTTGCCGGCGCGGATCACGACGGCATCGCTGCCATCTCCGGTGCCGTGCGATCGATTGCCGCGCAGGGCAAAGGAGTAGTCCTGGTTGATCACAACGTCGATCTCATCGCGGCGCTCGCAACCAAGATCGTGCTGCTCAATTTCGGATCAGTGGCGTTCTACGGACCACCGCAGGAGTGCTTGGCCAGCGACGCGATGCGAGAAGTCTATTTCGGTTCCGAATACGAGGAAGGCGCCTGACATGCTCGAACTCGACAGAGTCACAGTTCGATACGGATCCGCTGTCGCCGTCCGGGAAGTCTCCCTTGTCGCCCCCGCCGGTGAAGTGACAGCGATCGTCGGGCCGAACGGTGCGGGCAAGACCAGCTTGGCGGGATCCATCTACGGCTCGGTTCCCGCCACCGGGACAATCAAATTCGATGGTCGAGAGATCCAGAAATTATCGGCACTGGATCGTGTCCGCAGCGGATTTGCCTACGTTCCCCAAGGCAGGCAACTGTTCATGCGAATGTCCGTTCGCGAGAACCTACGCGTCGGCGCAGACCTGCTGGGATTGAAAGCCGAAGCCGTGGAAACAGCTTTCGAGAGGTTCCCGATCCTGCGTGAACGCTCGGAGAGTTATGCCGGGGTCCTCAGCGGTGGTGAGCAGCAGATGTTGGTTCTGGGGCGGGCCCTTCTGGAAACCCCGAAGGTGTTGCTCCTCGACGAGATGATGACAGGACTGGCACCGAAAATCGTCGCGGAGCTGCGAGCATTGGTCGGGGGTCTGGCCGCCGAGGGTGTGACCGTCATCGTGACGGAACCGGCACTTACTGCACTGAAATCGGTTGTCGACCGCGGATATGTCATGCAGCGCGGCGAACTCGTCCGCGAATGCGATTCCGCAGCGACACTGGACAACGCGTACAAACAATCGATGGGCGTCCTCAGCGCCGACGGGAGATGATCGACGATCATGCTTGAAACGAAGACACTCGACTTCACCGTCGGTGAATTCGCCACGAATCCGGACCGCTTCGCCGGCGTCAGCATCAGCGAAATGGTCAGGCATTGGTCTGAGACCATCCCGGACGAAACCGCCTTTGTCACTCCGGAATCGAGGGTGTCGTGGAAGCAGTACGACGCGGCTGCCGATGCGATCGCGTCGGCGCTGGATCTAGCTGGTGAGGGATACGGACATGTAGCCGTGTTGCTCCCCGACACCGCTGTATTCCATGCGGCTCTCTGCGCAGCATTTCGTACCGGCCGCGTCGCCGTCGGAATCGGTTCGCGCTCGGGCATTCGCGAGATCTCTCATCTGATCGCCCGCTCGGAAGCCTCCGTACTCGTCACCACTCGCACGCTGCGCGGCGTCGATACCGCCGAACTCGTGGCGAGTCTGCGGGCAGAGCATCCCGGACTGGACGTCGTCTTCGCCGACGAACGCGCCGACGTGAGTTTCGAACGCGTGAGCGCAAACGGCGAACTCACCTCGTTGCCGGTCGAGCTAAAGCAGTTCCCCGCAACCAGTCCGTGTTTTGTCACGTCAGCCGTTTCGATGCTGAACTCGACCTCCGGCACAACGGGCCTACCCAAACTGGTCACACAAACCGAGGATCGTTGGATTGGTTTCTCCGAGATTGCCGCCGAGGCGGCGGCGATCGGTTCGGATGAGGTGTTCCTCGGCGCGGTTCCAGCACCTTTCGGATTCGGCCTCTGGACTTCGCATTTCCTGCCGGCACTACTCGGTGCTCGCAATGTCGTCATGGAACGCTTCGACGTTTCGGTGATGATCGAGTTGATCGAGCGCGAACGGGTGACTGCTTTGAATTGTGTGAGTACACAATTCAAGATGCTGTTGCGTTCGGAGGCCGCGGAATCGGCCGATCTCTCGTCACTTCGTTTCATGTTCACCGGTGGTGAAGCCGTGCCCTATTCGGAGGCGCTGGCATTCGAACAACGTACCGGAGCGGCTGTCCTGCAGTTCTACGGATCGAACGAAACCGGCGCCGTCTCGGTGACGACGGTTTCGGACGATTCCGACACCCGACTGAAGACGTGCGGCCACGTCATCGATCGCATGCGAGTTCGTGTATTCGACGATGCGGCAAAGGAAATGACCGGCTCCGTCCGCCGCGGTCAGCCTGGGGTGAACGGACCGCTGATGTGTCAGGGCTATTGGGGGGACACCGATGCGAACGACGAGTTGTACACCGATGACGGTTGGATGCTTCTCGGCGACATCGTCGAGATCGACGAGACAGGACGGGTGCGTGTGGTCGGGCGCAAAGCCGACATCATCATTCGTGGCGGCAAGAACATCTCCGCGGTCGAAGTCGAGGAGTACGTGCGCGCGCACCCTTCGGTGGAGTTGGTCGCCGTGGTCGGGGTCGACGATCCGCTGTTCGGTGAGAAGGTCTGTGCGGTCGTCGTGTCCGCCGATGACGATCTGAGTTCGGAGGATCTGACCGCCTGGCTGCAGAGCCGAGGAGTGACCCGCGAGTACATACCCGAGTACGTGATGACGGTCGCCGAATTGCCGATGGCGGCAGGCGGCAAAGTAGCCAAGGGTGAAGTCAAGGCACTCGCGCAGAGGCGGATCGCTGAACTCGGCTGATCGCACTTGGCGGTACCGGCTTCGCGTTACGCTGATCCGGACATTGTGCCGAGAGTGAAGGAAACCCGATGACGAACCCTTCACCGCATCGGTGGCGCAGGCGCTTGCTGTGGGCTCTGGCAATTGTGTTCGTTCTGGTCGGAGCCGTGGTTCTGGCCTTCGTTCTGAGCCCGAGACCTGGCGCACTCACCGTGCGATGGGTCTTCGATCGTGATGCGGTGAAAGTCACCGAGGCGCTCGAGAAGCACGCGCCCGAAGGCGTCGACTCGATCAAGGACCAGCAGTACCGCGCCGATGACGACGACGCATACCTGGATGTCTACTTTCCCGCAGCGACGACGACCGCATTGCCTACGGTGATCTGGACTCATGGCGGTGCCTGGATCTCGGGAAGCAAGTCCAACTACGCGCCGTACTACGAGTTGCTGGCCTCGCGTGGCTACACAGTTGTGTCCCTGGACTACTCACTCGGACCTGAGCACCACTATCCGACAGCGGTGCGGCAGCTCAACGACGCTCACGCGTACGTCGTCGCGAATGCGGAACGGCTGCATGTTGATCCGACGACGGTCGTTCTCGCCGGTGATTCTGCGGGAGCGCAACTCTCGAGTCAGCTCGCCACTCTCATCACTGATCCCGCGTATGCGAACCGTGTGGGCGTGGTCCCGTCGCTGCGGCCGGATCAGTTACGTGGAGTAATACTGAACTGTGGAATCTACGACGTCGGGAACATGGTCGGCGGACCCGGCATCATCGGTTGGGGGGTTGATCGGTCCCTCTGGGCGTATACCGGCGTGCGTGACTTCATGAGTACCGACGCAGCGGATCAGATGTCGACCTTGAACTACGTCACCGATCGATTTCCGCCTGCCTACATCAGCGGCGGCAACGCGGATCCTTTGACAGATTCTCAGTCGAAACCGTTGGCTGACAAATTGACGGGGTTGGGAGTTGCGGTCGACACACTGTTCTATCCGGCCGATCACGTTCCGGCGCTCGGTCACGAGTATCAGTTCGATCTGGACAATGCCGACGGTCTCACTGCCCTCGATCGCACGGTTCAGTTTCTCGACGCACACACCCGCTAGTTGTCGGATGATGCTGAGACGCTGAAGAAATGGTCATTTCAGACAAAGCGCCGCGGGTGTGTTGCCGGGGAATTCTCGACTAGTCCTTTTGGTCTAGCCTGGGTGAATCCGACCCGACCCCAGGAGTTGTTGTGCGCGCGTCTTCCCCCGACAGACGGCGAAGGCGCATTGTCGGAACCGCGGCGGTATTCGTCGTCGCCCTGCTGTCCGGGGTAACCGCGGCACTCGTCAGTCCGTGGCCAGGAGTTCTCCTCGTACGGTGGATGTCAGCGGGTGGCTCCGAAGCGACACACGCACAACTCGACAGACATGCACCATCAGGAATCGTCTCGATTCTCGATCAGTCGTACCGCGACGGCGACGACGATGCACAACTCGACGCGTACTACCCGTCGGAGTCCACTTCGGCGCTACCCACGGTGGTCTGGGTGCACGGCGGTGGCTGGATATCAGGATCGAGAACTGATGCCGACGGTTACTACAAACTGTTGGCAAATCAAGGCTTCACTGTGATTTCGGTGGACTACTCACTGGGACCAGATGCGTATTACCCCACCGCAGTGAATCAACTTAACGACGCGTATCGATTTATCGTGAGCCATGCGGACAGGTTGCATGTCGATTCGAACAACCTCTTTCTTGCCGGAGATTCGGCAGGCGCGCAGTTGTCCAGTCAGATGGCGACCGTCATGACCAGCCCTTACTACGCGTCGGAAATGGGTGTGGAGCCGGCATTACGTCCCGAGCAGACACGCGGAGTTGTCCTCGACTGTGGGGTCTTCGATCTGAAACCGCTGCTGTCACAGGGGAAGTACTTCGGTTGGGGCGTCGACAAGCAATCGCTGTGGGGGTACCTCGGAACGAGGGACTTCGACGGGTCGACTGCAGTGCGTCAGATGTCGACACTGGGTCATGTGACCTCGGACTTTCCAGCGACGTTCATCACCGGCGGAAATGTCGACCCACTGACCGCCAGCCAGTCGAAACCCATGGCAGAACGGCTCGCCGATCTGGGCGTCGAGGTCGATGCACTGTTCTACCCGGACGATCACGAGCCTGCACTCGACCACGAATATCAGTTCGACCTCGACACCGTCGACGGGATGGTCGCGTTCGATCGCACAGTCGCGTTCCTGCGCGACCACGTGCGTTAGCGCGGTCAGCGAATCACGTACGGCGAAATCGAACTCCGGTGCTCGCTGATGTCGAGGTCTTTACCCAACGGAGGGAAGGCACGCTGCGGACAATTGAGACGTTCGCAGACACGGCAGCCCGAGCCGATCGGCGTTCCCGGATTCGACTCGTCCAGATCCAGACCGTCGCTGTAGACGAGTCGGTGGGCGTGTCGAATCTCGCATCCCAATCCGATGGCGAAGATCTTTGCGGGCTGTCCGTATCGAGCCGCTCGACGTTCGACCGTGCGAGCAACCCATAGGTATCGGCGGCCGTCGGGCATCTGTGCGATCTGAGGCATGATCTTGCCCGGATACGAGAACGTCTCGTAGACGTTCCACAGCGGACACGTACCGCCGCTGGTGGAGAAGTGGAATCCGGTGGCGGACTGACGCTTCGACATGTTTCCGGCACGATCGACACGCACGAACATGAACGGAACCCCGCGAAGTTTGGGGCGCTGCAGGGTCGAGAGGCGGTGGCAGATCGTCTCGTAGCTCGCGGAATAGAAGGCAGACATACGCTCGATGTCGTACCGGAAGTCCTCGGCAACCTCGTGAAACTGGCTGTAGGGCAGCACGGTGGCCGCGGCGAAATAGTTGGCCAAACCAAGCTTCGCCAGGGAAACCGACGCTTCGCTGGTGAAGTTGCCCTCGGCCACCAACGAGTCGAGCAGGTCGCCATGCTCGAGGTATGCGAGTTCTGTCGCGAACTTGAAGACCTGTTGCCCGCCGGAGAGTCGTGCGGAAATTTCCAGGACCCTGGTGTCCGGGTCGTAGCGATGAAGTATGTTCTCGCCCAAGTCGACTCGTCGAACGATCTGCACGTCATGGACGGACTCGAGGCGTCTGGCGATCTCGCCGGCGACGTCGCCACGGTGAAAGCGCATCCGGGCAGTGAGTTCTTCGGCCGCGGTGTCGAGATCGTGGATGTAGTTCTGTCGCTGATAGAAGTAGTCGCGCACTTCCTCGTGCGGCATGGTGATCGAACCGCTGCCGCTGCCGTCCGAGAAACGGTCCTCCGTGGCTGCGGCGAGCTGCGCCGTCGTGTTCCGGAAGCGGCGATGCATGTTCACCATCGCCTTGGCCAGGCCCGGGTGGGTGGAGACCATCTCCGCGATTTCGTGGGCGTCGGCGTCGATACCCATCTCTTGATCGAGGGCAACTTCACGCATTTCCGCGATCAGGCGTGTGTCGTCCTGCGGGGAGAAGAAGGTGGTGTCGACACCGAAGACTTCACTGATTCGCAGGAGCACCGGCACGGTGAGTGGCCGGACGTCGTGCTCGATCTGATTGAGATAGCTTGCCGAGATCTCGAGCGTCTTGGCCAGCGAAGCCTGACTCAACCCGCGCTCGGTCCGCAGTTGGCGGAGCCGGACACCGACAAAGGTTTTCGACATTTTCCCAGGATACGAGTGACAGTCCGGCTTCGCAAAGGTGGGTTCGCAGTCTTCGCACAGGGGCTCCGCCCCCGTGAGTGGTTGAGGAGCCTCGGCACTCCCTAACCACTCACGGGGCCGGAGGCCTAGACCCTGTTCTCCGAACGCGGGGCGCCGATTCCGGGATCGATCTGGAACGGCCCGCTCGACGAGGGTGCAAGGGGGAAGTCGAAGATCGCAGTCGGGAGATAGACCGTCGAACACGAGTTGGGGATATCCACGACACCCGACAGGCGGCCCTCGATCGGCGCCGCACCGAGTAGCAGGTACGCCTGCTCTGGCGCGTACCCGAACTTGGTCAGATACTCGATCGCATGCAGGCACGCACGCTGGTAGGACAGATGTGAATCCAGGTACTTCTGTTCGCCGTCCAACGTGACGGAAGTGCCCGAGAACGCAAGCCACTCGGAATACTGCGGATCCGTGTTGCCCGGCATGAAGATGGCGTTCTCGGAAACACCGTAGGTATCCATTCCGCCCTTGATGATGTCCACACGAAGATCGATGAAGCCGCCCATCTCGATGGCACCGCAGAAAGTGATCTCACCGTCGCCCTGGGAGAAGTGAAGATCGCCGACCGACAGATTCGCACCGTCCACGAACACCGGATAGAAGATTCGGCTGCCCTTGGTGAGGTTCTTGATGTCCTGGTTTCCGCCGTTCTCACGCGGGGGAGCGGTACGAGCCGCCTCGCCGGCCACGCGTGTGTACTCGTCACCGGTCAAGGTTCCCAGTACTGCATCGCGGGGCTCGGGCGGAAGTGCAAGCGGGGGAACCCGATTGGGATCGGTGGCAATGAGGGCGCCCTCGCGGGCATTCCACTTGGCGAGCAAGGCTGCCGACGGAGCCGTGCCCATGAGTCCCGGGTGGACGATGCCCGTGAACGAGACGTGCGGAATGTGACGCGACGTCGCCGTTTGGCCGGAGAAATCCCAGACGGCCTTGTACGCATCGGGGAACTGTTCGGTGAGGAAGCCACCGCCGTTGTTCCGAGGGAAGATGCCCGTGTACCCCCAGCCTTGTCCGGCCAACGGACCCGAATCTTCTTGGGGGATAGGCCCGATATCCAAGATGTCGACGATCAAGAGGTCGCCGGGCTTCGCGCCTTCGACGGCAAAGGGGCCGGACAGCGTGTGGACCGTGGTCAGTGGTGCATTGAGAATGTCGTCGGCCGAGTCGTCGTTGTGTATTGCGCCGTCGAACCATTCGCGGCAATGGACACGAAACGCATCACCGGGTTTCACCGTCACCGCCGCTGGGATGTCCGGGTGCCACCGATTGTGGCCGACGATTGCCTGGTCGGTGAATTTCTTGGCGGAATCGAGTGGAAACAGCAGTTCAGGCATATGCACTCCTCATTCTCGAAGAAACGGAAAACTCGTGGCGGCAGGACTTTCGTGTCGGATCGGGCCTCACGGCGAGGGCGCGCGGTGAGGACGCTCAGGGGCGAGGTAGCTTGCGGTGCAACGGATTGGACGTCGTCGGGGCAGATTGCCGGCCGCGGCCGGGTAGCGACCCACTGACCACGGCAGGCTCGTGAGCCGATCGAGCAGTGCTGTCCAGTAGACCCATCGCGGCCGACGACGCGTGACTCAACCGGGGAGACGAGACCACCCGCTTGGACTCGAGACTGCACTGGGGGCAAGTAATCGACTGGGGCACTTCGGCCATCGCGAACGACCGCTCGAGCGGGCCGCAGCCGGTACAGCGAAACTCGTACAGAGGCATGCGGTCACGCTATCGGAGGATCCGTAAGTGCGACACTGGAACGACACGCACCGGGTTGCCGATGCCGCAATTGCGCCCGTCAGCGCAAGTACACAACCGCGTTGTCTCCGCCGGTACAGGTGACGATGCCGGAGGTCACCTTGCATGCCATCGTGTACTCCTTGCCGGTCACCGGACTACGTGCGGACACGGTGCTGGATGCACCGGTTGCACCGGAGTTCCCGTAGGCGATCCGAACCGCCTCGGCAAACTCACATGAAGTTTTGCCCCCACTTGTCGCGGACTCCTTGTAACTTCCGGCCGGCTGCCCGCCGGGGCAGGCGGACGCACCGGCCGGAAAGTTCGCGGCGCGTGTGGTCGTCGGGGATGTCGTGCTGGGAGCGGTTGTCGTGGTGCCGGGTGTGTTCGCGGCGCTGATGGTGGTGTGGGCGGCGCCACCGGCGGCCGAGTTGGGGACGTCCTTCGGCCAGAGGACCCAGGCAAGCCCGCCGAAGAGAGCCAACACAGTGATGACTCCGATTACGGATACCGGAATCACCCAGCCGGGCCGACGCGGCGGCGGATTTCCACGTGGCGGTGCAGGCGGGAATCCCTGGGGCGGGGGATACGACTGCGGCGCGGCTCGGTAGCCCAACTGCGGCGGCTGTGGACCGGATTGCGACCATGCCTGGTTGTTCGGTGGCCGCTGATAGTTGTCCGGCACCGCTTTATCGCCCGGTCGGGGGCGTCGAACGACAAGTCATGGTTCGACAGCATATGGCCGGCGAACGGGTTGTCTCCGGCTTTCCCAGGGGTAGATCCCGGAATTGTCCTAGCGAAGGCTGTTGCCGAGGAGTGATTGCGGTCACTCGCGGGTAGTGAAGTTGGCTCCGAAGTAGCGGACGGGCCTGTTCCGAGTGGCGTGCGAACTGCCGGAATTCGCAAGCGGCGGAGTTGAGTGCATTTCGTTCACAGCCTGCGGTTTCTTTCCTACTCGCCAGTACGGAACCTGTCCGATTGGGTAGTACCAGCCGCGTAGGAATCTTCACAGACTTAGCAAAGTGTGTTGAAAAGGTAGCGAAGATTGGCATTAGCAACAGGTAGACGGCACTTTTTCGATGTGCCATTCTCGGTAAGTACACAAGAAGGGCCTGGCAAGTATGTGAAGTAGTACGCACGTACTGCTCACAACAGGCCGGACCAGCAGATCAAAGAGATGGAGTCTTGATGTCGACCACCGGCACCCCGAAGACCGCAGCTGAGCTCCAGCAGGATTGGGACACCAACCCTCGCTGGAAGGGCGTTACTCGTAACTACACGGCCGATCAGGTCGTCAAGCTCCAGGGCACCGTCGTCGAGGAGCAGACCCTCGCTCGTCGCGGATCCGAGATCCTGTGGGATCTCGTGAACAACGAGGACTACATCAACTCCCTCGGTGCACTTACCGGCAACATGGCTGTGCAGCAGGTTCGCGCCGGCCTGAAGGCCATCTACCTCTCCGGTTGGCAGGTTGCCGGCGATGCGAACCTCTCGGGCCACACGTACCCGGACCAGAGCCTCTACCCGGCCAACTCGGTTCCGACCGTCGTCCGTCGCATCAACAATGCACTGCTGCGCGCCGACGAGATCGCCAAGACCGAGGGTGACACCTCCGTCAGCAACTGGCTCGCTCCGATCGTTGCCGACGCCGAAGCCGGCTTCGGTGGCGCTCTCAACGCTTACGAGCTGCAGAAGGCCATGATCGGCGCCGGCGCTGCCGGTGTCCACTGGGAGGATCAGCTCGCTTCGGAGAAGAAGTGCGGCCACCTCGGCGGCAAGGTGCTCATCCCCACGCAGCAGCACATCCGCACCCTGACCTCGGCTCGCCTGGCTTCCGACGTCGCGGACGTTCCGTCCGTCATCATCGCCCGCACCGACGCTGAGGCCGCAACCCTCATCACCTCCGACGTGGACGAGCGCGACCGCCCGTTCCTCGACGGAACCCGCACGGCTGAAGGCTTCTACGGCGTCAAGAACGGCATCGAGCCCTGCATCGCTCGCGCCAAGGCTTACGCACCGTACGCAGACCTCATCTGGATGGAGACCGGCGTGCCGGATCTCGAGGTTGCAAAGAAGTTCGCCGAGTCCGTTCGCAGCGAATTCCCGGACCAGCTCCTGGCCTACAACTGCTCCCCTTCCTTCAACTGGAAGGCGCACCTGGACGACGCGACCATCGCGAAGTTCCAGAAGGAGCTCGGCGCGATGGGCTTCAAGTTCCAGTTCATCACGCTGGCCGGCTTCCACTCGCTCAACTACGGCATGTTCGACCTTGCCTACGGCTACGCCCGCGAAGGCATGACGGCATTCGTCGACCTGCAGGAGCGCGAGTTCAAGGCTGCCGAAGAGCGTGGCTTCACCGCCATCAAGCACCAGCGTGAGGTTGGCGCCGGCTACTTCGACACCATCGCCACCACCGTTGACCCCAACACCTCGACGGCAGCTCTCAAGGGCTCCACCGAAGAGGGACAGTTCCACTAAGAACTGACTTCGGGTGGGGGAGAGGCTCGGCTTCGGGTCTCTCCCCTGCTTGTATCACCGCACTACTTTCTCTCGTCTTCAAGGCAGTTCCGATTGCGTCGGCCACCAGCGTCGACGCAGTTCGAAGTGCTTGTTTTTGCAACACCTTCACCAGACAAACTCCACGAGACAAACAAGGAGCTGACGTGACCAGCGAAAAAATTCAGCGCGTCGGCGTTATCGGCGCCGGAATCATGGGTGCCGGAATCGCCGAGGTGTGCGCCCGCGCACATGTCGATGTTCTGGTCTTCGAGCAGACTCGCGAGCTTGCAGCAGCCGGGCGTTCACGCATCCTGCGTTCGCTCGACCGCGGCGTGAGCAGCGGAAAGATCACAGAACGTGAGCGTGAGCAGGCCGCATGGCGTCTGCGTTTCACCTCCGATCTGGGAGATTTCGCGGACCGCCAGCTCGTCGTGGAGGCCGTCGTCGAAGACGAGAAGATCAAGAGCGAAATCTTCGCCGAGCTCGACGCGGTCGTGACGGACCCGGATGCGGTTCTCGCGTCCAACACGTCGTCGATCCCGATCATGAAGCTCGGCATCTCGACCAAGCGTCCCGAGCGAGTCATCGGCATGCACTTCTTCAACCCGGTTCCGGTTCTGCCGCTCGTCGAATTGGTGACGACGCTCAAGACCAGTGCCTCCGTCTCGCAGCGCGCCGAGGCTTTTGCCAGCGACATCCTCGGCAAGCAGGTCGTCCGCAGTGCCGACCGCTCCGGCTTCGTCGTCAACGCACTCCTGGTGCCGTACCTGCTCTCGGCGATCCGCATGGTCGAGTCGGGCTTCGCGACCAAGGAAGACATCGACAAGGCAACGGTTCTCGGCCTCGCGCACCCCATGGGTCCGCTGGCTCTCACGGACCTGGTCGGACTCGACACCGTCAAGTCCATCGCCGACTCCATGTACGAAGAGTTCAAGGAGCCGCTGTACTCCGCTCCGCCGTTGCTCCTGCGTATGGTCGAAGCCGGCTTGACCGGCAAGAAGTCCGGCGCGGGCTTCTACGAATACGCCGACAACGGTCGCTCCACCAAGCAGGCAAGCTAAGGCCCAACGCCCCTGTGCGCCTTTCTGGTAGTTCCGGCTACCACAAAGGCGCACAGGGCGCTCGCGCCCCTCGGTTAGAAAGGTCGACCGCATGTCCAGCAGCACTGCAGCATTCGGCTCCAGCGTCCTGGGGTATCCGCGCATCGGGCCGCGCCGTGAGCTCAAGCGCGCCCTCGAGTCCTACTGGCACGGCACTTCGGACAAGGACGCACTTCTCGCGGTCGCCAAGGAACTCCAGGAATCGACCTGGAGCGAATTGGCTGCGACGGGATTGAGCCAGGTTCCCGGCAACACCTTCTCCTTCTACGATCACGTGCTCGACAATGCGCTGCTCTTCGGCGCAGTGCCGGAGCGGTTCAAGCCGCTCGAGGGCGCCCTCGAGCCGCTCGATTTCTACTTCACGATGGCCCGCGGCCGCCCGGACTTCCCGCCTCTCGAGCTGGTGCGCTTCTTCGGTACGAACTACTACTACCGTCAGCCCGAGATCGACGCGAACACAGTGTTCTCGCTCAACTCGGATGCACTTCTCGACGAGTTCGAACGTGCGAAGGCGCGCGGCATCGAATTGCGCCCCGTCATCATGGGGCCCGTCTCGCTGCTTCTGCTTTCGAAGGTCGGACCTGCCACCGAGAAGTCCGATCCGAACTTCACCCCGCTCGACCTGTTGGACGCGCTCCTGCCCGAGTACGAGAAGCTCTTCGAGCAGCTCGCCAAGGCCGGTGCGACCTGTGTTCAGTTGGACGAGCCTTCGGTCACCGAGGATCGCACCCCCGAGGAGCTAGCCGCTCTGGGACGTGCGTACGAGAAGCTGTCGACGGCCCCGCTGCGCCCGCGCCTGTTGGTGACGGGTCCGTACGGCAAGTTCGGCGAAGCCCTCAACATCTTGGCGCCCACCAAGATCGAAGCCTTCGGTCTTGACTTGGTGCACGGCAAGATCACGGCCGAGGAACTGGCCGCGGTGCCGAACATCAAGCGCAAGCGCATCTACGCGGGCGTCGTCGACGGTCGCAACGTCTGGCGCGTCGACCGGTTCAACACCTTGACGTACCTGAACGAACTCAAAGACGTTGTGCCTGACCTCGTCGTCTCCACGTCGTCGTCGCTGCTGCACGTGCCGTACGACGTGCTCTCCGAGTACGACATTCCGGGAGACGTCGCAGACCGTCTGGCTTTTGCGAAGCAGAAGGTCGGCGAAGTCGTCTCACTGGCGAAGGCGCTCACCGAAGGTCCTTCGGACAAGTGGCGTAAGCGTCCGACGAAGGTGCACTTCAAGCTCAAGCACGCTGTCCGTGCTCGGGTGAACGCGATCAAGCCCGAAGATCGTGTGCGTGCACCGTACGAGGAGCGTCGTAAAGCTCAGCAGGAACGGTTGAATCTGCCCTTGGTGCCGGCCCAGACACTGGGTTCGTTCCCGCAGACCGACGCGATTCGCCAGGCTCGTTACGAACTCGGCCAGGGGCGTTTGGAGTGGGACGACTACTACAAGCGCATCCAGGAAGAGATCCAGCGCACAATCCGTCTGCAAGAGGACATCGGTCTCGATGTTTTCGTGCACGGCGAGCACGAGCGCAACGACATGGTCCAGTACTTCGCCGAACTGCTCGAGGGCTATGCCTTCACGCACAACGGTTGGGTCCAGGCCTACGGATCTCGTTGCACGCGTCCGCCGATTCTCTACGGCGACATCGCACGTCCGAAGCCGATGACGGTCGAGTGGATCGCGTACGCGCAGTCGCTGACCGACAAGCCGGTCAAGGGCATGCTGACGGGTCCGGTCACCATGATCGCCCGTTCGTTCGTTCGCCAGGATCAGCCGCTCTACGAAACGGCAGAGCAACTGGCACTTGTCATTCGAGACGAAATCGCGGATCTCGAAGCTGCCGGAATCGCCATCATCCAGGTGGACGAACCGGCAATTCGTGAACTGCTGCCACTGCGTGAGGACGGCCGGGAGGCCTACCTGGAGTGGGCCGTCGACGCGTTCCGTCTGGCAACAGGTGGAGCGAAGCCGGAAACACAGATCCACACACATCTGACGTACTCCGCTCGGTCGTCGGTGGTCGACGCCATCGAACGGTTGGACGCCGATGTGACGGCTATCGTCGCGACCCGCTCCATCACGTGGGTTCTCGAAGCACTCAAGGAAGGCGCGCTCACGCACGGCGTCGGTCCCGGTGTCTACGAATCTCGCTCGGCTCGGATTCCCGACATCGACGAACTCGACGAATTGCTCACTGAGGCAAGCGAATCGATCTCTCTCGATCGCTTGTGGGCAAACCCGGACGGCGGCCTCAAGACCCGCCATCCGTGGCAACTCGAGCCTTCGCTGCGCAATATGGTTGCGGCCGCGAGGCGCCTGCGTCGTCGGGCCGAGCAAGCCGAGCGCGACGCCGGGAAAGCCACGTAAAGAACAAGTCATGGAGGGGCCTGCGAGTTGCAGGTCCCTCCATGCACGGGTAGGCATGTGTGCATGGTTACTGCTGCTGCTTATGCCGCGACGTCCGCTGACGGTCCCCTCGAGAAGACCACTGTCGAACGCCGCGAGCTCGGTCCACTGGACATTCTCATCGACATCAAATTTGCCGGCATCTGCCATTCCGACATCCACACCGCTCGCAACGAGTGGGGCGGAGCCAAGTACCCGATCGTCCCCGGACACGAAATCGCCGGCGTCGTCGCCGCCGTGGGTTCCGATGTCACCAAGCACAAGGTCGGCGACCGAGTGGGCGTCGGCTGCTTCGTCGACTCGTGCGGGGAGTGCGACGCCTGCACCGCCGGTGAAGAGCAGTACTGCCGCAAGGGTGTGACGGGTACGTACAACGCCACCGGCCGCGACGGCGAGCGCACTCAGGGTGGCTACTCGACGCACATCGTCGTCACCGAGCACTTCGTGCTCTCGATCCCGGAGGGCATCGAACTCGACGTTGCAGCGCCGCTCCTGTGCGCGGGCATCACCTTGTACTCACCGCTGCGGCACTGGAACGCCGGCCCCGGCAAGAAGGTCGCCATCATCGGTTTCGGCGGCCTCGGGCACGTCGGCGTGAAGATCGCCAAGGCGCTCGGAGCGGAAGTCACCGTCCTGAGCCAGACGCTCGGCAAGAAAGACGACGGGCTTCGCCTCGGCGCCGATCACTACTACGCGACCAACGACCGTGAGACGTTCAAGGCTCTTCGCGGCGAGTTCGACCTGATCCTCAACACGGTCTCGGTCAACCTCGACATCGACGCCTACATGTCCTTGCTTGCCATCAACGGCACTCTCGTCGAACTCGGCCTGCCCGAGAAGCCGATCGAAGTTCGAGCATTCTCGCTCGCCGCAAACCGTCGTAGCCTCGCCGGTTCCATGGTCGGAGGTATCCCGCAGACACAGGAGATGCTCGACTTCTGCGCCGAGCACGGCATCGGCGCAGAAATCGAACTGATCCCGGCGAGCGACATCAACGACGCTTACGAGCGCGTGATCAAGAGCGACGTCCGATACCGATTCGTGATCGACACCGCAACGATCTGACCCGCTCGGTCCTGCCCAGTCGAATTGTTCGCGGAGCTCAGTCGAGTTGCTCGCGAAGATTACTCAGTGTCTTCGCGAGCAACCTCGACACGTGCATCTGGGACACACCTACTTTCTCGGCGATCTGTGTCTGCGTCAGATTTCCGAAGAATCTGAGCATCAACACCGTCCGCTCTCGCTCGGGCAGCTTGTCGAGAAGCGGACGCAACGCCTCGTGATTCTCGACGTTCTCGAGAGCTGCGTCGTAGTCACCGAGTGTCTCCACGAGCGGGAGATCGTCGGTGTGATTGGACGCGGCACCGTCGACCGAGACCGTCTGATACGCGTTGCCGGCGATCAAGGCCTGGGCAACTTCTTCGCGTTCGATCCCCAACGTCTCGGCCAACTCGTCGACGGTCGGCGCGTGTCCGAGCTGTTGTGACAGCTCGCTGATGGCCTGCCCGAGTTGGAAGTGCAACTCCTTCATCCGGCGGGGAACCCGCAATGCCCAACCGGTGTCGCGGAAGTGTCGTCGAACCTCGCCCATGACGGTGGGAACTGCGAACGAGACGAAATCGGATCCGCGCGTGGAATCGAAACGGTCGACGGCGTTGACCAGACCGAGACGCGCCACCTGAACCAGATCGTCGTGTGCCTCGCCACGACCGTCGAATCGTCTGGCGATGTGCTCGGCCAACGGTAGGCATCTGGTGATGAGTGCAGTGCGCACTCGTTCGTACTCCGGGCTGTGGGGCTCGAGGGTCCGCAGTTCCTCGAAAACTGGTATTACGTCCCGATATTCGTCGGTGGACCGCCGACGCGGGCGTGACGGGCCGTCTGCGGAAGCGGTCACAGGCGCCCGCTGAGGGCCTTGGTGAACTTCATGGTGGTGATGTAGCCGACGCCGCCGAGGTTCTCTTCCTGGTCGAGCGAAATCGAATCGGTGAGTTCGGTGAGGATGTGCCACCCGAACGAACGCTGACTGCTGTCCTCGTACTCCGTGGTCGTCGTGGACACGGACACGTGCAATTGCGGGGGCGTGAAGACGAACCGACACACCAGAACCGAATCAGGCGCAGCGCGAACGATCAGATGCGTACAGATTTCGTCCATGGCCAGTTTGATGTCGGCGATGGCGTCGAGGTCGAAGTTTTCCTGAATGGCAACGGTGGCGGCCAGTGCACGCAAAATCGACAGCTGATCGAGAGTCGCTTGAATCCTCAACTCCACAACTGGCTGAGTCTGATCCTGATCGGGCTCGAGTGCGCTGAGGTGTGCCATAAGTTCTCCGGATCGTCGTACCAGGGGTCGCGGTGAAGTCTGGTGCCGAGAACGATACCCATCCCGACCTTCACAGTGACCCCCGAACACGAAATTTGGTCGATGGTGGTGCCGGGGTAAACGACACGATTCTGCTCACGACCGTTGGCGATCGCAACATCGGATTACCTCGCGGAACCGCAGACCAAACCACATTTTTGTTCGGAACACCGAAACGAATGGTCGCAACGCACTTGTGACGTCCGTCATGCTGGCGTACTGTTTCAAACCGAGGTTGAGCACACAGCCGATGAGGGATTTATCCGTATTTCTGGAGACCCGTTCATCGTGCGTCTCCTTCGGAGGTCCCTTCTCTTTTGCAGAGTGTAAACCGTTGCGGGATGGGAGAACCATGACTGTTGTTCCAGGATCATCTATTTCAGGCTTTACGAACGCGGCGAAGGGATCGGTAGACTACGGACCTCCCGCGACCGGGACAGCGACCGCATCGTTTCACGCGCACCGCATCAGTGCACACACCGCTGTGATCAAAGTTCGTGGTGAGATCGATCTGATGAGCGCCAATGCTTTTCGTGACTTCTTGACGTACCACGTGGCCGCGGACCGGACGCTGGTCGTCGATCTATCCGAACTCGAATTCATGGGGACGTGCGGCTTGTCCGTGCTGTCGGTCCTGTCGACGCGATCACGCGACGTGGGCGGCACACTCGCGCTCGTCTGCGCCCGCCCGGTGCAAAGGTTGCTCAAAGCAGCTGGTCAGGAGTCGATGTTTGCCTGCTACGAGTCGCTCGATCATGCAATCGGACTCGAAGAGACCCGACGTTTTCCCGCTTGATCACGCAGTTTCAGTCCAAGCTTCGTGAAATCACCTTCGTGAATTCAGTTTCGTAGAGCCCGTCAGCGTCAGTGCACTTCACTTCGGTGAGTGCCCTTGTGTTGGCGGGCTCTCGGCGGTGCTGTGACGCAGCGGCCGTAGGTGCGGACCACTTCGGTGGCGACGTGATCCCACGAATACGATTCGCACGCTCGGGCCCGGCTCTGCCGTGCGAACGCCGCGCCTTCGTCCTCGTCGTCGAGAAGATGGCGGACTGCGCGAGCGGTTTCCACCGGGTTGTTGACCGGGACCCGACGCCCGGTGAGTCCGTCGATCACCGTATCCCGCAGTCCGCCAACAGGAGTCGCGACTACGGGAACTCCGCACGCCATTGCTTCCAGTGCCGCGATTCCGAACGGTTCGTATCGAGGGGTGCACACGAGGGCGTCGGCCGATCGCATCAGTTTCGGTACTTGGCGGTGCGGAACCCGTCCCAACAATTGGACGCGATCTGCGACGCCGAGGCGCTCGGCGAGCTTGACCAAGCGGATCGCCACTTCGTCGGTGCTCAGTTGCGCGACGGGTGGCCCGCCGATCACCACCAACTCCGTATCCGGCAGCGAAGCCAGCGCGGCGACGGCAACATCGAAGCCCTTCTGCTCCGCCAGTCTTCCGACGCAGATCAATCGATGCGGTGCGGTTTTCTTCGCGGCGGGTCCCTCCGGGGTGAATGCTTCGGTGTCCACGCCCGAGGGCACCATCGTGGTCCGTGATCGTGGTGATCCCTGCCGGACCAGATCGAAGATTTCGTCCGAACTGGTCGCGATGACATGGGTTGCGCCCCTGGCGATCAACGGTTCCAGGTGAGTCCGCTCCGAGGGGCTGTCGTCGGCTGCTCCGAGGTGGCGGTGCGCCGCAGATCCCAGGGAATGGAATGTCTGAAGTACGGGGATGCCGAGCGATCGGGTCGCGAGTTCCGTTGCCACACCGGACATCCAGAAGTGCGAGTGCACCACATCGGGTCGGTCGGTACTCCACTGAGCGCGCAGAATGCTGGCAAAGGTTCCCAGGTGAGGGAGGATGTCGGCATCCGGGAGAGCCTGCGTCGGGCCGGCCTCGAGATAGTCGACGGAGTACCCGGCGCGGGCGCGAACGCGGTCCGGCCCACCGACGTGGGCACGCCTGGTGAAGACGGTGACGTCGTGTCCGGCACGAACCAAGGCGGCAGACAGTTCGTCGACGTGCAGGTTCTGTGCACCGGCTGCCGAGCAGCCCACCGGTGCGAGTGGATCGGCGTTCACCGACACCATGGAGATCTTCAGCATTCGTCCGGGAGCCATAGCGGGCGAGTACTTCATCGGGTCCCCTCTCCACTTGATCGGTTCGTCTGGGGATACCCGGAGTCCGTGATCTGAACCGGGTTTCGACGCGGTCAGCGCTGGGCACATTCCAAACACGATGGCGAGGAGTGAGGTTCGATGACAGAACAAATGCTGGTCGACGCAACCGTCGGACTCGGGTTCGAGCGGTACGTACAACGGGTGGCGGTCGGTGTGGGGGCCGGCATCGAGCAGTGGTGTTGCAGGCGCGAGCACCCTCTGGAGGCTTACATCGCATTGGACCGAACTGTGCCGCGTTTCCCCGGGCGCGAGGTGGCTTTGCTGTGGGAGGAGACGTGCGGTTGGGCCCTGGCCGTGGAGACCAGATCAGGGGAGGACCTCATCGTTCTCGGATATCTGGGCGAACACGCAGTGCCGACCCCGGACGCCGTCGCCGATTTTGCCGCGACACTGGGTACGCGCAGCCCACACTGGGTCATGAACAGACCATTGGCGGATTCGGACGAGACCGCGCGAGAACTGCGGAGCTACTCCGGAAGTGCTTACGCCTGAACAGTATCGAGGTCCGATCGGCTCAGTTGACTACATCCAGGATGGGATCGAGAACCGGAGTCGCTGCAGCCTCGACGGCCGGATCGTCCATGAGCTTGAAAACGATGTGACCACCGAGCGCGCCACCGACACCGACCGCGGTGAGCGCCAGCACCGACAGCACTCGCGCCAGCGCGAGTGAGTCCTTTCCGCGTAGCCTGTACGACGCCGCAAAAGACCAGATCCCCACTGCATTCGACGCCGCGTGCACCAGCCCCACTCGGCGTGCGACGTCGCCACGTTCGGACCAGTCCAGCCATCCCGTCAGCAAAGCCGGCGGAGTCGAAACCAATCCGAGCCCGATCAGCCGTCGTGCAGTCTGCGGATCGCCTAGAACATCGAAGACCAACGAAGCCGTCCACGCGCCCGCGGGAATGGTCACGAGGGCAGGATGGATGGGATGCCCGACGGCGGCGCCGCGCAGAAGTGCGGCGACAGTGCGCGATCGGTCGGATCGCTCCGTGATCTCGAGGATTCTGCGCCTGAGGCCAGTGGACGGACCGTCCAGTCCGCGAGCGGATTCGATTCCGCGATAAAGAGTTCCGATGTCCATGTAATTCGGCTACCCGGCGTAGACGTCGGGAAACCTCGCGACGGCAGTGTCTTGTCGACCGTCATGCTCCGGCGTACGGTCGAAACGAAAGAGATCCGACCGGAGGAGCGAACGATGAAGCTCAATCTCTTTGCAGCGTGGGCGTCGTATTTCCTGGTGCTGGCCACAGTGGTCTGCCTCGGCAGTTTTCTGGTGGCGGCAGGTTCAGGCCAGGGTGGTTGGGCATTGATCGCCGGCCTCGCCGGCGTCGCGTGCATCGGCCTCGCGGTAGCCCTGTACGCCAGTACTGTGCGTCACGACCACAAAGTGCACCGCGAATCCCCACACCTGTTCTGATCAGGCCTGCTTCTGATCAAGACTGTGCGAGTCGTGCCTTCTCCGCCTCGATGTCGAAGTCGGCAGGGGGCCAGTCGAGATCGAGCTTTTCCAGAGCGTCGATCAGTAGCTCCGTGACCGCAATGCGGCTGTACCACTTCCGATCACACGGCACGACGTACCACGGCGCGTGCTCGGTCGACGTCTTGTCGAGCATTGCCTGATACGCCTGTTGATATGCAGGCCACAAACCGCGTTCGGTCACGTCGCCAGGGTTGTACTTCCAGTACTTGTCCGGGCGGTCGAGACGTTCTTCGAGTCGCTTCTTCTGCTCGTCGAGCGAGACGAACATCGCGACTTTCACGATGGTGGTTCCGGCGTCGACGAGTTCCTTTTCGAACTGGTTGATCTCGTCGTAGCGCTTGCTCCAGACATCCTCCGGGACAAGATCGTGGACGCGCACTACCAGGACGTCCTCGTAGTGGGAGCGATCGAACACACCGAGATAGCCGCCGCGGGGGAGTTCCTTCTTGATCCGCCAAAGGTAGTGATGTTGCTTTTCCTCTTCGGTCGGGACGCCGAAGGCCGCGTGCTGAACTCCCGAAGGATCCACGTGACCGATCACGTGTCGGACCATGCCGCCCTTGCCTGCGGTGTCCATTCCTTGCAGAACCAGCAGGACTGAACGACTGTCCCCGGACCGGCCGTTGGCGTACAGCAACTCCTGCAGGTCGGACAGAACCGCGCCGCGTTCCTCGAGCAGACGTTCGCCGTCAGCTTTGTTTCCGGTGAATCCCGGAGTGCTGTTGCGATCGAGTTGATCGAGTTCGAACCCGGGCTCCGCCCGCAGGGTCTTGGCGGCCGGTGTTTCCCACAGCGAGTCTTGTGCCATGCCGAAAGAGTGCCACAGGATCGCGCCCGGCGGCTCGAAAGTTCGGTCTCGGGCGAGTCAGTCCTCGGCAGGCTTGACGAGGGGATGCGGAACCGACTTGAACTTGGCCGGTGATCCGTTGACCGCAGCTATGCCGGTGATGCCGCCCCACGTCATCATCGTGAGGTAGTCGATCAGCGATTCCGCGGACATCGACTTGTTGGAGATCCACCAGTGCGTCGCGAGCTGAATTCCGCCCACGATCCCGAACGCCCACGGCAGCGAACCGCCGGAATCCATCTCCATCTCGCGAAGACGATTGCCCAACACCGTGGAGAGCAATTCGGCGATCATGCGCTCGGAATCGGCAACGACGTCGCGGTTGGCGCCGGCGCCGTTGGCCATGACGTAGAGGTAGATGTCGGGGTCGGATGCCACCGTCTCGACGTATGCGGTGATGCTCGCCTGGGTGAGTTCGAAATCGTCGAGATCGCCACTGATCGCTTCGTAGATACGCGGCGACAGGATGGTCTCGACGTACCGCATCATCGTGGCGGTCGTGAGGTCGCTCTTGTCGGCGAAGTATCGGTAGAGCACGGTCTTGGAGACACCGATCTCGGACGCGATCTCGTCCATGCCGATCTCACGGCCGCGCGCGCGGATGGCGGCGATGGTGCCGTCGACGAGTTCCTCGCGGCGAGCGATCTTGTGCTCACGCCAACGACGCTTCCGACCGTCGGATTTCTCGGGCTTCGCATCAGCAACGACTGGGCCGTCTACCTGCTCGTTGTCCTGCACGGCATTCTTGGCCACGAGTCATCTCATATCTGTGGTGCGAGCCACGTCCGATCGGTCTACTTTCCGGTCCAGCTTAATGTCCGCGCCTTTATCTCGGGCACTCACATCCGCAGTTCGGGGGATTAGGTCCTGCAGAATCGGACTTCGTGTCGCTCGCGCTACGCCGCGTCACACCTTTCGGCACAATGGCGAGGGTGCAGCAACTGAGCCTCTCCGCCTTCGACGACGCCGCCAAGCGTCGGGACCTTCGCAAGATGAAGGTCTTCGCTACTGGCCTTCTGGGCTTCGCGACGGTGGTCTACATCTTCTGCCGGTGGCAGGAATCCCGCGGCGCCGGAGAGTGGGTCGGGTACGTCCGGGCCGCGTCCGAGGCAGGCATGGTCGGCGCGCTTGCCGACTGGTTTGCCGTCACCGCGCTCTTCCGTCATCCGATGGGCCTTCCCATCCCGCACACTGCCATCATCAAGCGTAAGAAAGACCAGCTCGGAGCCAGCCTGAGCTCATTCGTCGGTCAAAACTTCCTGGCTCCCGAGGTTGTGTCGGCCAAGGTGCAGCAGGCGCAGATTCCGCTGCGGCTCGGCACGTGGATGGCCGAACCTGCCAACGCCGCTCGCGTCGCCGCCGAGACGTCGACGGTCTTGCGCGGCATGGTCGAGGTTCTTCGCGACGAGGACATCGCCCAGATCATCGACAACACGATCGTGAAGCGTCTGGCCGAGCCCATGTGGGGACCGCCGATCGGCCGAGTGCTCGGTGAACTTCTCAAGGACAACAAGCAACTGCCGATCATCGAATTGCTTGCCGAGCGGGCACATCAGTGGGCTCTCGGCAGCCAGGAGACGATCGATCGTGTGATCGTTCGCGATTCGCCCGCGTGGTCGCCGAAGTTCGTCGACGCCATGCTGGGGGAGAAGATATACAAGGAACTCGTCGAGTTCACCTGGAAGGTCCGTTCCAACCCCGAACACGAGGTACGCCTCGCCGCCAACCGCTTCCTGATCGACTTCGCCGATGATCTGCAGAACGACCCGGAGACCATCAAGAAGGCCGAGGGGATCAAGGCCGAGATCATGGGTCGCGAGGAAGTGACGGGTCTGGCGTCGTCGACATGGCAGGTTGCCAAGCGGCTCATCATGGAGTCCGTCGACGATCCGAACAGCACCCTGCGGACCAAGGTCGCCGAGAACGTCGCCGGCTTCGGAGTCAGGCTGCGTGACGACGAGTCCATGCGTGAGAAGGTCGACGGCTGGCTGGTGCAGGGCACCAAGTACATCGCGGAGAACTACACCGACGAGATCACTGGAGTCATCAGTGACACCGTCGAGCGGTGGGACGCCGACGAAGCGAGCCAGAAGATCGAGTTGCAGGTCGGTCGAGATCTTCAGTTCATCCGTATCAACGGCACCGTTGTCGGCTCGATCGCCGGACTGCTGATCTACACGATTTCGACGCTCATCTTCGGCTGAGCTGTCCGGTATGTGACGTCCACCACGAGTGCTAGCAGTAGTGCTTGCAATAGTTAGCACCCTCTCCTATCCTGGGAAATGTCCACTGGAAAGGGAGGACGCAATGCCAGCGAAGTCGACGAACTCCGATGACGGAGATCGTGAATCATCCGGTGCCGCAGCCGGAGCAAGCGACTTGGCAGCTCGCGTCGTCAGCTCTGCGGCACACGACATCGGGGGGTTCATTCGTGCACAGCGGGAAGCCGCCCAAGTTTCGATGCGCCAACTCGCTCAACTCGCCGGCGTCAGCAATCCGTATCTGAGTCAGATCGAACGCGGATTGCGCAAACCGTCGGCGGACGTACTGGCGCAAATCGCCAAGGGCCTTCGAGTCTCATCAGAAGTGCTGTACGTCCAAGCGGGATATCTCGAGCAACGCCCGCACAGTCCCATCAGGGACGCGGTGTTGGCCGAGACGGCCATCAACGAACGGCAGAAGCAAGTACTGCTCGAAATCTACGACTCGTTCTGTCGCGAGAACGAGTCGTCAAGACCAGCCGCAGCGCCCGATTTCGCTGAATCGGCCGCAATTCCAGACACCGAGACTTCACTAGGAGAACAAGATGACTGACAAGAACGCCATCGACAGCGTCAAGACCTCGCTCTACGCCGCCGTCGGCGCAGGCGACCTGGTTGTCCAGGCCGTGGCCGATGTAGTTGCTCAGGTTCGTGAGCGCGCCGAGAACACCCAGGGCGATGTCAACGGCCGTGTCGACGGTGCTCGCGAGAAGCTCGCTTCCGTCCAGGGTGACGTTGCCGAGAGCGTCGATGCGCTGCGCGAGCGTCTCGCCGGCCTGCCGTCCGAGCTGCCCGAAGAGCTCGCCGAGCTGCGCGAGAAGTTCTCACCCGAGGAACTCCGCAAGGTCGCCGAGGCATACCTCAAGGTTGCCGGAGATCTGTACAACTCCCTCGCAGAACGTGGCGAAGACGCAGTCGAGCGCATCCGCAAGCAGCCCGCAGTCGAAGAAGGCATCGCTGCTGCAGAGTCGGCACTCGGCGACGCCGTCGAGCTGACCGAAGACGCACTCGGAACCGTTGCTCGTCAGACGCGCGCCGTAGGCGAGCAGGCTGCCAAGCTGGCCGGCCGCGCTGCCGGACGCATCTCCGACACCGCAGAAGAGGTCGGCGAGAAGATCTCTGACGCCGGTGAGAAGATCGCCGACGCAGGCGACGAGGCTGCACTGAAGGTCCTCGACCTCGGTGACCAGGCTGACGAGGCTTCCAAGGAAGCTGCCGCTCGCGTGACCGCTGCTGCTTCCGACGTCCAGGAGCGCGCGACCACCGCCGCGAAGAAGGCCGCTCCGGCCAAGGCTGCACCCGCCAAGGCTGCTCCCGCCAAGGCCACCGCGCCGGCTCCGGCCAAGAAGGCTGCTCCGGCCAAGAAGGCCTGATTTGCCCAGCTCCACCTGACGAAGGCTCCCTCACTCAGCCGAGTGTGGGAGCCTTCGTGTTCGTCGGGAACCGGATGAGAACTTAGGATGTAGTTGTGACTCAAGTCGATGGGCTAGTCGGTCTGATCTTTCTCGCACTCAAAGTGCTCGCATTGGTGGGTGCTGTCTACGCGATCGTTCATGCCGTCAGGCAGCGTCCTGACGCTTTCACCGCGGTCAACAAATTGACCAAGCCGATCTGGCTGGGAATTCTGATCGTCGCGGCGTTGATTCTCTTGGCGACGTCCCCTGTCGGGCTCCTGGGCATCATCGCGGTCGTTGCAGTGTGCGTGTATCTCGTCGACGTTCGCCCGCGGGTGGACGACATTCAGCACGGCGGTTCTCGCTGGTAGTTTGCCGTACTCCCGCTCATTCCGAGCCGTGGTTCCCGGCTCATGGTGTGCTGCCCCACTCTTCTCTCCAACGCTGACAACGGGCGTTGTTCGAGTGATAGTGTCGGTTAACGGCAGTCACACATAGATTGCATCCGTCTGTCGTCAGCAGCAGTCAGGGGTAAATGCATGTCCAGTCGTTCGCGCACCACAGAGCTTCGAGTACTGGCAGGCGCCGTCGGAGTGGGAGCACTCGTCGCGGCCGTCGCTGGGATCCGTCATCGGCGATCCACGCGTGGGTTGACTCTTTCGAGCGACGTCGAGCCCAATGCACTCCTGAAGACTCCGACGCTCAAAGCTGACATCAGCGAACTGACCACCGACGACGGTGCGATCATCAATGTCCGGGCTTACGGTCCCGTCGACGGCGATCCGATCGTTCTCAGTCACGGCTGGACGTGCTCCACCGAATTCTGGTACCCGCAGGTCAATGCGCTTGCCGGCGAATATCGCGTCATCACCTACGATCAGCGCGGTCACGGCCGCAGCACCGTCGGCAATCTTCCGCTCGGCCCGGACGTCCTTGCCGACGATCTCTCTGCAGTGCTGGCGGCCACGGTTCGCGAGGACAAGAAGGCCGTCATCGTCGGTCACAGCATGGGCGGGATGAGCATCATCGCCTGGGCAGGTCGTCACCCCGACGAGGTCAAGAAGTACGCGTCGGCGGTCATGCTCGCGAGCACCGCGAGCGAAAGGTTGATCGCCGAGACCACGGTCATCCCACTGCCCAATCGTTTCCCTCGCGTGCCGGTCCCCGTGGGCCGCGCCATCCTCAGTTCGCCCGTTCCGTTCGTCTCCTCGGGCGCCATGACGAAGGCGATCCAGTACGTCTCGATGTCACCGAACGCGACCAAGGCCGAGATTCAGTTCTGCGAGAACATCGTTCGTGAGTGCAAGCCCCGCATCCGTGGAGGTTGGGGAGCAGCGCTGAGCACCCTCGACATTCACGAGGGACTCGACAATCTCGAAGTGCCGACCACCGTGCTCGTCGGTTCGCTCGATCGGCTCACTCCGCCGGTCCATGCGCGCAAGCTTGCGCAAGTCCTCGACGACGCCGGCAACCTCGAACGGTTGATCGTGTTGCCGGGCGTCGGTCACATGTCGTCGATCGAGAACATCGACGAGTTCGACAAGGAAATCGTGCGACTGCGCAATCTCTAGCGCAACGCAGCTCTAGCTGAAGACGACCGTCTTGCGCCCGTGGACCAGCACACGATCCTCGAGGTGCCAGCGCAGTCCGCGGGAGAGTACGAGCTTTTCGATGTCTCGACCCTGACGGACCATGTCGGCGACATCGTCGGCGTGGTCCACACGGATCACGTCCTGCTCGATGATCGGACCGGCATCGAGTTCGGCGGTCACGTAGTGGCAGGTGGCGCCGATCAACTTCACGCCGCGGGCGAACGCCTGGTGATAGGGGCGGGCACCGATGAACGACGGCAAGAAGCTGTGGTGAATGTTGATCGCGCGCCCGGCCCAGTGCTCGCACAGTGATTCGGGCAGCACCTGCATGAATCGGGCAAGAACCACGGCGTCGGGATTGTGAGCGTCGACCAGGGCGCGGACCTTCTCGAAGGACGGTCCCCGTTCTGCCGGGTCCTTGGCGAACGGAACATGGTGGAAGTCGATCCCGTGGCGCTCGGTGACACTGCGCAGATCTTCGTGGTTTCCGATGACGGCGCTGATTTCTGCGGGGAGTTCCCCGCCCGCGGCGCGGCCAAGGAGGTCATGCAAGCAGTGACCTTCCTTGCTCACGAGCAACACGATCTTCTTGGGTGCGCCGGAGTCGTGAAGAGTCCACTCGGTTTCCGGACCGATCTCGGCCGCAACAGCTTTGAACCGTTCACGAAGCTCGTCGATGCTCATACTCACCGACGATGCACGGACCGCCTGACGCGTGAAGAACCATCCGGTGTCGGCATCGGCGTGGTATGCGGCCTCCACGATCCATCCACCGACGTCGGTGAGAAAGGTCGAGATGCGTGCGACGATGCCCGTGGTGTCGGGGCAGCCGAGGGACAGAACATAGCGACGATCATCGATCGATGGTGCAGCGGTCATGCGGCCTAGTCTCTCAGGTGCGGCTGCAGCGACGGTCGCGTGGTGGTGTGCCAAGCTTTCCAACATGTCTGAAGCTGCACTCACTCGTTCCCAGGTTGCCGCGATGGTGGACCACACTCTCCTCAAACCCGAAGCCACCGCGGCCGATGTGACCGCCCTGATCGACGAAGCACGCAGCCTCGGTGTGCTGGCTGTCTGTGTCTCGCCGTCGATGTTGCCGATTCGCGCCGAGGGACTTGTGACGGCGGCCGTCGTCGGATTCCCGTCGGGGAAGCATCATTCGCTGGTCAAGGGTGCCGAAGCGCGACTGGCCGTCGATCAAGGCGCAGCCGAGATCGACATGGTCATCGACGTAGGAGCGGCGGTCGCCGGCGACTACAGCGCGGTGTTGGCCGATATCCTCACCGTCCGCGAGGCGATGGGGGAGAGTGCGATCCTCAAAGTGATCCTCGAAACCGCAGCGCTGTCCGACGAGGCCATCGTCGAATGTTGCCGCGCAGCTGTGCGTGCCGGGGCGAACTTCGTCAAGACCTCCACCGGCTTCCACCCCGCGGGTGGAGCGACGGTCGAGGCCGTCGCACTGATGGCGCAGACGGTCGGCCCGGGCGTGGGAGTCAAGGCCAGTGGCGGAATACGTACGACGCAGGCAGCGCTCGACATGATCGCGGCCGGCGCCACCCGCCTCGGACTATCCGGAAGTCGAGCAGTATTGGACGGTCTGGCCGACTAGGTCAGCAGGCCGCAGCTGTCCGGAACCGCCGAGGTGTTCTGGTTGTTCGCGTCGGCGACGGGCATGGCGTAAGCGCCGCCCTCCAACGAGATCTGGATAGCGTCGTCGGTGACGGTCAGCTTCGTGGGCTTCATGTCCAGCGGGTAGGTCTGCAGGCTGTCGGTGAGTGTCTGGACGATGCCGTCGACCAGATCGGTCGGCAGACCCAATCCGAGAATCTCGGCGCCGACGGTCTGGACGTCGACCACACCGTTGGTGACGGTGGGCTTGACCGTGAGCTTCGCGAGCCCGACCGGACCGACGTCGAACGCGAGTGTTCCGGCGCTCGAGTCGGCGGTGACGCCGGAGACGAGCCCGCCGAAGGTCTGTTCCTGCAAGGTGGCGAGAATGCCTGCGGTAGACCAGGTGACGTCGGCGCTGGAGCTGCCGACGGTGCCGCTGTTGCCCGCCGAGGGCTGCAAGTTGATGTCGTTCACCTTCGCGTGAACCTGCATTCCCGTTGCGGGGCCGAACGAAGAGTCGTCACTGTCGATGCTGATGTACGGCACCTTCTTGTCGACTGCCTGCAGGAGTACGGGCTTCCAGCTCAACCCGACGTCGACCTGGGATCCCAGTTCGCTCTGGAACTGATCGGCCATGCAGGTCTTCACCTGGTTGCGCACGTACAGTTCTCCACCGACGAGCGCCGCGACGAGCACGGCGATCACCACGAGAAGGATGATGAGCACTCGGTTGCGCGGACGAGGGTTGTTCGCTGCGACAGTCATTCGCCAGATTCTTCCCGACGAGTCTGAACGAACTCTGTGAATACGCACTTCCTCATTCCTGTGATGCGCGACACACTCGCCCGTAGTCTGTTCGAAACGGCGTTTTCGACGGTCACCGGAGGTGGTCATGGCTTCGGACTACGAATCACTCGAGTTGCTGGCGCTGCGACAGTGCGGATTTGTCACGGCTCTCCAGGCATCCGAACTGGGTTTCGGTCTGGCGTTGATGGAAGAAATGACGGAATCCGGAACATGGACATGTGAGTGCCGCGGGCTTTTTCGCCTCGAACGCGTCAGACATACCGCCTTGGACGAGTTCGCGAAGTGGTGCACGTGGTTCGCCGGTAGCGCCACCGTCTCGCACTACAGTGCCGCAGATCTGCATGGCCTCGGGCACCTGCAACCTCGCTTCATTCACCTCTCCGTTGCGCACCCTCTCGCGGCGCCGACCCGCCAGGTAGCACTGCACCGACTGCCGCTCGCGGACGACGAGTGTGAACAGATCGGGCCCATCCGCATCACCACGCCTTTGCGTACCGTGCACGACCTCGCTTCCGGTGGAATTTCTCAAGTCCTGCTCAACGAAGTAGTCGCCGATGCGGTCGCGATAGGTCGACTGGACGCGCACGAGTTGTATCTCTCGTGTGAGAACGCGAGCGTCGACGTTGCTGTTCGGGTCGAGTTGGCTCTGGCCGCAAGCCTGTAGCCGAGAGAGATCTTCGAGGCTCCTGCGACCTTCTGGCATCACGCCCGAAATCGAATATGACGCCGATATCAGAGATTTGTAATTCGCTATTTTCGGGCGACTGTTTTGTCTTTAGCGCAGGTAAGAACGCATCCAGATGTGCGGTGCGGGACGTTCAGCCCACTGTTATTGCAGTTCGGCGATGTCGCCGATGAACTAAATCTACGAAAAGCGTAGTTACTTTACAGTCAATGGGATAACGTCACGGCATCGAAAGCAGACGGACGCTTGTCCTGGACGCCTGTCTGCCCCGTTGTCGAGAGGGATCTGGATGTCCGTGAGTGGTGTTCGTCGTGTTGTCGGTGGGTTGAGTGTTTTTGCTGTTTCTGCGGGCTTCGCGGTGGTTGCGGGCGTCGGGGTTGCTGGTGCGGCTCCGGTGACGGCGGAGTTCAATTCGAGTGGTTACAAGATCACACGAACGATCAGTAACGCGACGCCGTCGGAAGGTGATGTGATCACCTCTACGACAGTGTTCAAGCGGACCGACTTTGTGGTCAATTACCTCTACGCGGTTCGGGATTTTCATCCGTCGTGCATGACGTATGTCGAGGGCTCGGCGAAGGTGAACGGGAAGGCCTATTCCCCGGAAACGCCGGTGAGCGCTGATTCTGTGCGTGTGAGCGCGAGCATCACGGATTGGCCGTTGTATCAGAACAATACGAAGTCGTTCGAGTTTCAGTATCGGGTCGGCGCAGGATGTGAGCGCGGGACCGATCTGGCAAGCACAGTGCATTTCGACGGTTCGGCTTGGGTGAATGACACGACAAATGGTCGTGGTCCTTCGGTCAACATTCAGAAGAACGTCTCGACGACAGCACTTGCGCCCGTCGGTGGCGCTCAGGTGGGGCAACCGGTGACGCTGAGCGCGACGGTGACCGGTGGTGCCGACGGTGATTCGGTGGAGTTCTTCGACGCCGCCACCAAGATTGGTGCGGGTACCCTCGCCAATGGTGTTGCAACACTTGCCTGGACACCGACCACCCGTGGAGACCACTCGATCACAGCGAAGTTCGCCGACACGGCGCGTGCCGTCGGCTCCGCTTCGGCAGCGCTGATCGTGAACGTTTCGCAGGCCGATGCTCAGTCCAGCACGACTCTGGCGCCGATCTCGGGCGCGCAGGTCGGCAAGTCGACCAATCTCAAAGCGACTGTGTCCGCGTCGGGCACCGGTGGAACGGTCACGTTCAAGGTCGGCGGAACGGTGCTCGCTTCGGTGCCGGTGGCAGGCAACGGTGAAGCGACCTATGCCTGGGTTCCGACGGTCGCCGGTGCACAGACGGTGGAAGCCGTATTCGCCGGTCGATCCGGTGTCACCGGGTCGAGTACCACCGCGAATGTGACAGTCGCCGAACAGCCCGCCGGAACAACAAGCTCCACAACAGATCTCAGCGTAGTAGCGGGCCAGGTCGGCGTTGCCCAGACGATCTCCGCTCAAATCAGCCCCGCCAATGCGGGTGGCACAGTCACCTTCAAGGACGGCGAGACCGTCATCGGCACGGCCACGGTCGATTCATCCGGAAAGGCCAGCCTTTCGTGGAAGCCCGCAACTCAAGGGCAGCGAGTTGTCGCGGCGGAGTACTCGGGCGCCGGCACGGTGACGGCATCGTCCGATCAGGTCTCCGTCCAGATCGCCGCACCCGTCGACGGTGAAGAACCAGGCAACGGCACCGGTTCGCTCGGCAGCCTCGGCAACATCTTCGGCTCCTAGCCGCCGACACCTGGTGATGCCCCGCCCGCGTTCGGCGGTGGGGCATCACCCATTTCGCTCACTTCTCGAGAAGGAAAAGCTATGTCTGTAGGTTCTGCACGCCGTGCAGTTGCAGGTTTGAGTGTGTTTGCTGTTGCTGCGGGTTTCGCGGTGGTTGCGGGTGTCGGGGTTGCTGGTGCGGCTCCGGTGACGGCGGAGTTCAATTCCGACGGGTACAAGGTGACTCGGACGATCAGTAACGGGACGCCGTCCGAGGGTGATGTGATCACGTCGAAGACGGTGTTCAAGCGAACTGCCGCGGTTCACAATCTGTATGCGGTGCGCGATTTTCATCCGGCGTGTATGACGTATGTCGATGGTTCGGCGACGGTGAACGGTAGTGCGTTCCGTGTCAACGAGGTGGCTACTGATTCTGTTCGTTTGAGTGCGGGTGCTACGGAATGGCCGATGTGGGGTGGTGACGTCAAGACGTTCGAATTCCAGTATCGCGTCGGTGCGGATTGTGCTCGTGGTACTGATTTGTCGACGACGGTGCATTTCGACGGCACGGTGTTCGTTGACGACACGACAAATGGTCGTGGTCCGTCGATCAACGTTCAGAAGAACGTCTCGACGACGACGCTGTCACCGACCAGTGGCGTGAAGTTGGGACAACTTGTTCCGCTGAGCGCGACGGTGACCGGTGGTGCCGACGGTGATTCGGTGGAGTTCTTCGACGGTGCCACCAAGATCGGTGCTGGCGCGCTCGCCAATGGTGTTGCAACGCTTGCCTGGACACCGGCTGACGTCCGAACCCACAGCGTGACGGCCAAGTATCTCGGTAATGCAAAGGTGGCGTCTTCCACGTCGTCAGCTGTCGACGTCGTAGTGTCCGAAGCGGACAAGAGCACTGTAACCGCGATCACCGGTCCCGCAAGTGCAGTTGCAGGTGAGTCCGTGACCGTCGAGGCTACGGTGTCGCCCACTCCGGCGGGTGGCACGGTGCAGTTCAAAGACGGTGCAACCGACCTCGGCGGCGCCGTTCCCGTCGATGCCAACGGCAAGGCCTCGCTGACGAATTCCTATGCAGTCGGAGCGCATTCGATCGTGGCGGTGTACTCCGGTTCCGGTGTCTACCAGACTTCGACGTCGGCGCCACATGCGCTGACAGTCGCTCCGGTGGTGGTCGAGGAGAACACAACGACCACCCTCGTCGGCCCGTCGACAGGTTCGACAGGGGAGGCCTTGTCGTTCACTGCCTCCGTCTCGACCGGTGCTGCAGGCGGAACCGTGCAGTTCAAGGAAGGTGGCAGGGATCTGGGATCCCCGGTTCCCGTGGACGCCTCAGGTAAGGCAACAACCACGCCGACCTTCAACGTGGCGGGCGAGTACAGCATCACCGCAGTGTTCTCGGGTTCGGGTAACTACTTGGGCTCGACATCGAACGCCCAGACCGTGAACGTCAAGGCGCCGGCTCCCACCGACCAGCAGACCCAGACGGTCTTGACCGTTCCGGCGGATGCAAAAACCGGTACGGCAGTTGGTCTGTCCGTAACCGTCACGCCGACGCCGGTTGGCGGCACAGTGCAGTTCAAGGACGGCTCGGGCAATCTCGGCTCACCGGTGCCGGTCGTCGAGGGCAAGGCGTCGATCATGCACGAGTTCGCGAGCGTCGGTACGCACGACATCACGGCCGTCTACTCGGGTGCAACAGGATTCCTCACCTCTACCTCGGCCGCTCAGTCGGTTTCGGTCACGGCTCCGGCCGCGGAGGATCAGGAAACGTCCATCACCGTGAGCGCTCCGGCGTCAGCGGTCAAGGGCGCGAAGGTCGATCTCGTTGCGGCAGTGGTACCTACGCTCAGCGCAGGAACGGTTCAGTTCATGGACGGAACCACCCCGATCGGTGGACCAGTTGCGGTGGTGAACGGTAAGGCCACGCTCTCGCACACCTTCACCGAACTCGGAGATCGCCGAATCACCGCGGTGTTCAGCGGAACTGACGGCTATCTCGGTTCCGAGACCCAGGCCGCAGTCACCGTCAAGGTCACGGCAGAGTCCGACGGCGGCGATCCCGGCAACGGCGGCAGTTCGACCGGTTCACTGGGAAGCCTGGAAAACATCTTCGGGTCCTAGCCCGACGCCTGCATACAGACGCCTCGCCGCGGAGAACACCTCCGCGGCGGGGCGTTTCCGTCTGTGAGTTCAGGGATTCGGCGCTACGACGTGCCAGGGCACGGTCAGGATGCAGTCACGAAGACGTCGCCGCGCGGGTTGCACGGGAATTCCTTGCGCCCGAAGAATTTCCAATGCGGCGGCCCAACGATGGCGAGGTCCGAACGAGGCGTGCGGCGCGGCGGTGGCCCAGGCTCGATCGGCCGCGCTGAGCAACGCGTGGATCGGCTCACCGGGAACGTTGCGGTGGATGAGAGCCTTCGGGAGACGTTCCGCGATGTCGGAAGGACGCTCGACGTCGAAGGGGTCCCAGGCCAGTGTCAGGGTCAATGGACGATCAGCGTCGAGAAGCACCCAAGCGCAACGTCTCCCGAGTTCGTCGCAGGTTCCGTCGAGTAGCAGCCCGCCCGGTGCGAGACCGGACTGAATGTGTGACCACGCAGAGTCCACAGCCTCCTCCGGGTACTGCCGGAGCACGTTGAAGGCGCGTACGAAGACGGGTGTGAGACCGGCAAGTTCGAATCCACCACGGGCGAAGCTGACACCGTCACGACTCTCGACCACGCGGGCGGGGTCGATCTCGAGCCCGATGACGCGTCGATCCCGCCGGACAGCGGTGAGGCGGCTTGCCATCTCGAAGGTGGTGTCCGGCCTCGCCCCGTACCCGAGGTCGACGATCAACGGATCGGTCGCGTTGTTCAGGGCGTGCGCGATAGTGCGGTTGTGCACGATCCACCGGTCACTACGTCGCAGTCTGTTGATTCCCGTCGTGCCACGGGTGATGACCCCCTCGATCTTCGGGGGTGGAGCTTTCTTCACGGCGGGTTCAGCGTGCGGCGAGCCAGGTCGCGGTGACCTGGGCTTCGGTGCGGAACAGATCTACGAGGTTGACGAGCATCAGTTGCTCCAACTTCGCGCCGATGAACGGTATGAAGACCTTGGCCTCGGACGTGGTTCGCAGCGTGGACCCGGTATCGGTCGCGAACAACTCCATGGTGCCGGACAAACTCCCCGGCCCGGCCGGGATGGACGCTTCGTACGTTCCGGTCACGGTGTCACCGAAGGCGCCGTACGACTCCTTACGAGTGATGACAAGATCCTTCTTCATCACCGTCTGAGCGATGTCAGGCAAATCCGTGCGCGGAAGAATGTGGTGGAGCACGAGATCGATTCCGGAATCGGTGACCTCGAAATGTTCCACATGGTTCTCGGAATGCTTGCGCATCTCCTCGACACGGGCCTCCCAGTACGAGCGGTCCGCCAGCGCCGCATAGACCTGCTCGGGGGAGTGCTGATAGCGGGCGGAGTAGTCGATGCGGCGAGCCATGATCGGAAAGAATACCGGTTACACGCTGTGACAAGCCAAATCGGCTGTATCCACAACTGCCGCCGCTCGCAGGGTTTTACTTCGTGATCCACTCCCGGGTGAAGTCCTGTTCGGCTTGGATGAGCCGGACAACCTCGTCGACAATCGCACTTTCGATCTTTCCGCCGAGGAACGGGATCTTGACCTCGACCTCACCGTCGATCTCGAGAGTGGCGGAGTTCTCGTCACCTGTCAGCACCTGCGTGCCCTCGACACGGGCGGGAACGCCGTCGACGTGGGCGGAGAAGGTGCCGGTGGCCTTGCCGTCCTTGAAAGGCGCCATCGTTTCACTGCGCTTGATGACGATGTCGCCGTTGACGACTTTCGACACCATGCTGGGGAGGTGCTCTGCGGCAATGATCTGCGACATCGTGACCGCGACGGTCTCGTCGCGAACGGTCAGCTCTTCGATCGTTGCGCCGGGACCACCGACAGCGACGATTCGGTCGCGCCAGTACTGCTCGGAGGTCACCGCCTCATGGACCTTCTCGGCGGGGACTGTGTACTTCGACGAATGCTCGATGCGACGGCTCACGATTGTGGAGGCTACCGTTTATCGATGTGTGGGACGTAACCATTGGCAGACGCGTCGTGGAATCAGGCGCTTTCGTGTCCGAGAACGTTGACTTGTCGGGATTGACGACGCTCCGAATCGGGGGACCGGCGCGGCTGCTCGCCGAATGTCCGACGACGCAGTCGTTGATCGACGTCGTGACGCTGCTCGATCGCGAGCAGATCCCGACGCTGATTCTCGCCGGCGGATCCAATCTCGTGATCTCCGACTCGGGATTCGACGGAGTTGTCGTTCGTGTGGCCAACACCACCGTGAGCCTCGACACGGACCGCGTCGTCGCCGAAGCGGGCGCGGTGTGGGACGAAGTAGTCGGTCAATCGGTCGCCGCGGAACTGGGTGGCCTCGAGTGCCTGTCCGGGATTCCGGGCTCGACCGGTGCGACGCCGGTGCAGAATGTCGGCGCGTACGGCGTCGAGGTGGGCTCGCGGCTCCGGCAGGTTCAATTGCTCGACCGACGCAGTGGCGAAGTGTCGTGGGTCGAACCGTCGAAACTCGACTTGGGTTACCGGTCGAGCGTCCTCAAGCATTCGGACGCAGCACTGGTTCTCGCCGTCGAATTCGACGCGTCGACCGACGGATTGAGCGCCCCGCTCGCGTACCGCGAACTGTTCACCGCACTGGGGGCAGAAGAAGGCGAGCGGTTACCTGCGTCGCAGGTCCGCGAGGCAGTTCTGGGACTTCGGACAGGCAAGGCGATGGTCCTTGATCCGTACGATCACGACACCTGGAGCGCGGGTTCCTTCTTCACCAACCCCGTGGTGCCCGACGACAAGCTGCCTGCCGTGCTCGAAGCAATCGCCGAACAGCTCGGCGGCGTCACCGTGCCGCAGTTCCCCGGCAGTGGTGGAACCAAGCTCTCGGCCGGATGGTTGATCGAACGGGCCGGATTCTCGAAGGGTTATCCCGGCGAAGATGCACCGGCCAGGCTGTCGACCAAACACACCTTGGCGTTGACCAACAGAGGGTCGGCAACGAGCGCGGATGTGGTCTCGCTCGCGCGGACAGTGCGCGACGGCGTCGAAGCCGCGTTCGGTGTCCACCTGGAACCGGAACCGGTAACTGTGGGCTGCACCGTCTGATTCTTGACAGAGCCCGCAGGTAGCCTGTTGAAGTGCATGAGCTGGGTGGTAGGAGAAGTCGTTCGCGTCTTGTTGCGTTGGTAGCTGTATTGCTCGCTGTGATGGTGGCCGTCGTCGGCTGCACGATCGGCGGCAAGGACGGACAGGGCGGCGCGGCGGCCGCTGAACCAGCACCGGTGGCGACCGTGGTGTCGACGCCGGCGCCCGGCACCAAAGATGTCAGCCCGGTCGCCCCCGTCTCGGTAGCCGTGACCCAGGGAACGCTGTCCGACGTCAGCCTCAGCAACGCAGCCGGTAAAGCCGTTGCAGGACAATTGTCGCCTGACAAGACATCGTTCACCGTCAGTGAGGCACTCGGCTACGGCACCACGTATTCGTGGTCGGGTTCGGCAACCGGAACCGACGGTAAATCCGTGCCAGTCCAAGGGAGCTTTACGACGGTTGCCCCGGAGTCGACCACCGGCGCCACCCTCAACATCGCCGACGGCCAAGAAGTTGGCATCGCGGCACCGATCACGTTGCAGTTCGACAACTCCGTCGTCGACAAGGCGGCCGTCGAGAAGGCGCTTGTCGTGACCACCGTGCCGCCCACCGCCGGATCGTGGGCTTGGCTGGCCGACGACAACGGCGGATCGCGGGCCCACTGGCGTCCGGCCGATTACTGGGTGCCGGGCACGACTGTCCATCTGGACGCCAAGCTCTACGGCTTGAACTACGGCGGTGGCGCCTTCGGCGACCAGGATCTCACGCTCGACTTCACGATCGGTCGCAGCCAGATCGTGAAGGCGAATGCGCCCAGCCACCGCATGCAGGTGGTGCGCGACGGTCAGACGATCATGGACATTCCCGTCAGCTACGGCGAGGGAAACGAACCTCGAAACGTCACGCGCAGCGGCATTCACATGGTGACGGAGAAGTACGAAGACTTCATGATGTCCAATCCGCCGTTCTACGAGAACGTGCGTGAGCGTTGGGCCGTGCGCATCTCCAACAACGGCGAATTCATCCACGCCAATCCTGAGACCACCGGGGTGCAGGGCTCGTCGAACGTCACGAACGGTTGCATCAACCTGTCGACATCCGACGCGCAGGAATACTTCGGAACCGCCCTCTACGGTGACCCCGTAGAGGTGACCGGCACGTCGATCGACCTGTCTCCTGCGGACGGCGACATCTACGACTGGGCAATCGATCTGCCGACCTGGAAGTCGATGTCGGCACTGCCGTAACTCTGTACTGCGGTAAATCCGTGGATGAGGGAACCGTCCGGGCTCTGCTTGCGTCTGTACAGGTAAGTGCTGTCGGCTCGGGGGAGTCCGACGGGGGTTTTCGACTTCAGGGGGACAGCGGTGGGCATTCCATTTCTGGAAGACGTGCTGGGAAGAATCTCCGAAGCGACGCAGGCCGTGCCTCCTGGCGTGGCGGCATTGCCAGTTGTCGGCACTCCCATCGCGAGCGCAATCGCTACATCTGCTCTGGTGCAATCCATAACCGACGACCGCGGCGCGTTCGACGACGAGATGGCTGCTGCGACCGTTGACGCCGATGTGGAGCGCGCACGAGCCTGGGGTGAGCGCGATGCCCTCACCGCTCAGACGTCGTCGCTCGAGTACAGCGAACACGCAATCGTGGACGACGATCCGTTCGATGCGATGTCGCACTCCGAAATCTTCGACCACGTCAACGAGATGAATCCGGCAACCCTGAGTGCGATCGGTGAGGCTTGGAAGGCCATTGCAGGCCGGGTAGAAGCCGGCATCGGGAAGTTCCAGAACGACGTGAACGGTGCGATCACCGAAGGCTGGCAGGGGCGCGGCGGCTCGGCTGCGCTGGAAGCAGTGCTGGCCTACTCGGCTGATGCGGGTGAGCTGAAGGTGCGGGTCGATCTGATCTCGAACAAGATCGAGGAGGCGAAGATCGCACTCGACGAGGCCAAACGCTCGATTCCGGCCCCCGACGGCGCCTCGACGGTCGAGAGGTTTCTCAGCATGGTTCCCGGGGCTACATGGAAGCAGGCCCAATACGAAGCGGAAGAAGCCGAACGTCAAGCGCGCCAGGTGATGAAGGACGTGTATCTGCCGTCCATGAAGCGTGCGGACGATCAGGTGCCGATCCTCCCGGCCGCATTCAATCCGGTCACCGGCGGTGGAGGGGCTGGAAGTGGCGGGGCTGGAAGTGGCGGCGCATTCGGTGGTGGTGGTGCCGACGGCGGGAACTTTTCGGGTCCAGGAAACGGGCTCGGCACGCCATCTACATCGGGTGGCGGAATTGGCGGGGGAGCGGACGGTGGAAACTCCGGCGGGGCAAACCCGCCCGGACACGGTTCCGGTCAGAATCCATCCGGCACCGATTCCGGAAATGGTGACAACCGTAGCGGCGTTGATGCCCAAGGGAATCCGAACGTCGATGCAGTTCGATCCGGAACCGATTCCGACCCGGCCGGGACCACGGCGGCACATGCCGGTCCACTGTCCGCCGGTGCAGCGCCAGATGGCCTAGCTCGTGCAACTCCGAATGGTGCTCAGCTCGGTTCCGGAGTGCCTTCAGGCCTCATGGGTAGCGGTTCGGGTGGTGGTTCCGCAGGTGGAATCGGTACCGGAGGCTTCGGGCCAGGTGGAACCGGAGGTGGCGCTCTCGGCCCTGGCGGCGTGGGCGGCCTCGCCAATGGCGGGCGTGGGGGCGTCAACGGAACTGGCGGTACCTCGGCGACGGGCGCGCAGAGCGGTCGGGGCGCGATGGGTGGCGTCGGCGGCATGGCACCGGGACGAGGGCAAGGGCAAGACGAAGACAACGTTCACGACACCCCCGGCTACCTCGTCACAGTCGAGAACGGCAATGCCCTGGTCGGCGACCTACCGATGGTCTCCCCGGCGGTGCTGGGCGAATGACCACCATGCAGTGGCAGTTCACCGGCCTCGAATTCCAGATTCTCTGGGAAGCGGTCGGACGTGACCGACTCCCGTACCCGCTGCGGTTTCGTCCGACGGCCGAAACCATGAACGAGCTGACAGAAGAGCGACGACGAGCGGGAGCACACCTGGCTTGGTTGCTCGACGATCGGCTGCATCACGTTCTCGGTGCTCTTGCGAATCCTGATGCTCGCGTTGAGGTTTCCGGTTTTCACGGGCAGAACATGAGTACGGTGACGCGATTGCACGGCGTTGTTGCCGGCGACCTGGGGGTGCTCCTGACTCAACTGCCCGGCAGGACTGTCGACTGTGGCTCCGACGTGGTTTTCACCGTGGTACGCCCATCGGCAATTCCACGGATGCTCGTCGATCACCTGCCGACCTGCCCCGCTGGATCGGAGCGTGGTGTGAGCATCGAAAGGCCGAAAACTTCCGGTAGAGCGAGCTTTCTGAGCAGTGCTGCCGGTGCGCGCGGGAGCGAGGAAGTGAGCAGATTCTTCGGCCGAGAGCGGACCTCGATCGGTGAAGTCACCACATACCCGGGAGGAGCGGTGGACAGCAGACCGACAGGCGACGGAATAACGTTCCACTGGTACGACTATGCCGGAGATGGTCGGTACATCGTCACCGCTGGTGAAACCGTAAGTGCCCGTAGCGCTTCCACGGAAATGGCGGAGGCCGAGATTGCACGCAATCTCGGCCTCGTCCTGCACCGGGTGATTCGCACTGGTTAGTCAGAACGATTCGAACTAGCTGGTGGTGCGGTGGAACCGACCGGGGCTTGCCTGATCCCTCGGCTTGACGATGATCTGATCGAGGTTCACATGTGACGGCCGCGACGCGACAAAACCGATGATCTCGGCGATGTCCTGCGCCACCAACGGTGTGATTCCCTCGTACACCTTGTCGGCCTTGTCCTGATCGCCCTCGAACCGGACGAGTGAGAACTCCGTCTCGACGGCTCCCGGCGCGATTTCGGTCAGTCGAACGGGCTTGCCCAACAGTTCACCACGCAATGTCCGATGAAGGACGGCTTGAGCGTGCTTGGCGGTGGTGTAGCCCGAGCCGTTGTCGTATGCCTCCAGCGCGGCCACCGAGGTGATGGTCACGACCAGACCGTCACCCGAATCGATCAGCTTGGGCAGCAGTGCCTTCGTCACACGCAACGTGCCCAGAACATTGGTCTCCCACATCCACCGCCAGTCGTCCAGATCCGCGTCCAGGACTGTTGCCAGACCCTTTGCACCACCCGCGTTGTTGACCAACACGTCGACACGTGGGACCACGGCCGCAAACGCGTCGACGGAATCCTCGTCGGTGACGTCGAGTTCGAGAGCGGTACCACCGATTTCCTCGGCGATCTTCTCGAGACGATCGACGCGGCGAGCACCGATCACGACGTGGAATCCCTGAGCTGCCAGGGTGCGGGCGGTGGCCTCACCGATTCCGGAGCTGGCTCCGGTGACTACGGCGATGCGGGCATCGGAAGAAATGGTCATGATGCAATCGTAGGGCTAGTCGGCGGCATACTCTGCTTCCCGTTCGATGGATTCGATGTGACGACGCGGTACTTGTATCCGGCCGGGTGTGTAGGTGACGGCGCGCAGCGCGCCGCTGTACCGGAAGGGACCATGGCGTCGTCGTACCTCCCACGACACAGGTCCCCTGGCGTCGACACCGACCGAGATACCGGTCCACGGCGCCATTCCCACCAGTTGTACTTGCCCGAGCAGCCGGCCCGCGTGAATGCCGTCGACGCTGACGTGGAGATCCCAACGCAACCGCGGTACCACCGTCACCGACAGCTCGATGCGTTCGGTGCCGAGCGCCAGCGGTCCGGCGTCGACAACGGAGTAGGAACCGAACGCGTTGTACCCGAGATGCAGGTGCCCGTCCTCGACGTAGAGAAGGTACCCACCCTGCGGATCGCCATGGGCGACAAGGACACCGGCGTCACCTTCGCGGTAACCGTCGAGTTCGACCGTGATGTCGAAGTCGCGGAACCCGATCAGCTTGGATGAGCGGTAGCGCTCCAGCGGGGGCGTTCCGGCAAGTAGTCGCACCGGGCGTGAGAGTGCTCCTTCCTCCGGACGGCGAACCGCGCCGACGGTATTGCCGAGTAGAGGAAACACGGTGTTCGCCCACGCCGAGTGGTCCCAGGCCTCGGCGAGTTCGCGAACCTTGTCGGGAAACCGTGATGCCAGGTCGTCGAGCTCGGTCGGGTCGGTGCGGACGTCGAACAACTGCCAGTGCGGTTTGTCGATGTCCGCCGGGGTGAGAGCCAGCAGTTTCCAGCCGTCCTTGTAGTAGCCACGGTTGCCGGTCATCTCGGTGTACTGCTCGGTGTGAGTGCTCGGAGCGGCAGACGAACGCAGAACGGACGCGGAAGACACCCCGTCGAACTCTTTCACCGGGAGCCCGTTTCGCACACTGGGTGCGTCGATTCCGGCCAGTTCGAGCAGCGTAGGGGTCAGGTCGGTGACGTACGCGAACTGGTCGCGAATCCCGTTGTCGTCTGCTCCGGGTTTCAATCCAGCGGGCCAGGACAGGAGAAAAGGAACACGGATCCCGCCGGCAAAGGATTGCCCTTTGTAGAACCGGAACGGGGTGTTGGACGTCTGTCCCCATCCACGTGGATAGTGGACGCCCAATTCAGGTCCGCCGATGAGGGATTCGTCGTGGGGGACATCGCCCACCCAGTCCGGATCCTGAATATGCGCGAACTGTGCGAAGTAGCTTCGGGTCCCGTCCGAACCGCCCTCGGCGGTGCCGCCGTTGTCGGAGGTGAAGACGATGATCGTGTTGTCGAGCTCGCCGAGTTCGTCCAGGGTGTCGACGATGCGTCCGACGCTCTGATCGATCGAGTCGACCATCGCCGCGTACACCTCCATGTAGCGGGCGAACCTGGGCTGCACTTCCGGCGTGAGTGATTCCCATTCGGGGACGTCGAAGCCGGGTTCGGAGTTTCGCGGTGCTTGTTGCGTACCTTCCGGAAAGAGGCCTTGCACGAGCTGAGAGGCGAACCGCGACTCGCGGATTCGATCCCACCCTTCGTCGTAGCGGCCGCGGTACTTTTCCTGGTCGGCAGGCTTGGCCTGCAACGGTCCGTGCATGGCGACGTGTGCGAAGTAGAGGAAGAACGGCTTGTCCTGATCGTGGGCGCGGAGGTCCTTGATGTACCCGACCGCTTTGTCGGTCAGATCGTCGGTGAGGTAGTACCCCTCGGGGTACTCGTCCACGTCGACCACAGAATTGTCGGAGATCAGTTGATTGGGATAGTAGAAGGAGTTGAGGCCTTCGAGTGAGCCGTAGTAGCGATCGAAACCGCGCTGCGTCGGCCAGGAGTCACGACTTCGTCCCGGGGCCAGGTTGGCGTCGCGTACGAGGTGCCACTTGCCGACGGCATAGGTCGCATAGCCCGCGCCGCGGAGGATTTCGGGGAGTGTCTGGACGTCGTCGGCCAATTCCAGACGCAGTCCGGGGTAGCCCGGATCGGCGTTGGCGACAAAACCGTACCCGGCGCGGTGCGGATTCAGGCCGGTGAGAAGAGCTGCGCGCGACGGCGAGCAGAGGGGCGTCGTGTGATAGTTGGTCATCCGAATGCCCTGCGCGGCAAGGCGGTCGAGGGTGGGAGTCTCGATCTCGGAGCCGAACGGCCCGATGTCGCTGTACCCCATGTCGTCGATCAGAACCACGACGATGTTGGGTGATCCGGGAATCGGGGTCGTGGAGGTGGGCCACGACGGGGTCGAATCGGCTGCGGTGCGGCCGATTCGACCCTCGAAGCCTTCGTATCCGCGGGCGTGCGGAGGAGGGGCGGAATCCGATGAAGTCATGGGAGAGTCGAGGCGCCTTCGATGATCGAGTATTCGGAAGCGTCGCCGGCGATGCTGCGGCTTCGTTCCCCGTGGATGTTGACCGGGATGTCGCCGGCAAGGGTGATGCGCTCCAGCCGCCGGTACTGATCGTCGTAGTCGGCGATCGCGTAGTGCTGGGTGGCGCGGTTGTCCCAGATCGCGACGTCACCCGCTTCCCAGTTCCACCGCGTCGTGTACTCGAGCTTGATGGCGTGATCCTGCAAGAGCTTGAATACACCGTTCGACTGTTCGGTGCTCAACCCGACGAAGTTCTTGACAAAATGTCCGAGGACGAGCGTGCGTTCTCCGGTTTCGGGGTGGACCCGCACCACCGGGTGTTCCGTCTCGAAGTACGTGGACTGGAACTCCTCGCGGTAGGCGGCCGTGCGATCTTCGGTGAGCCGCTCGGCGCTGGTTGCCGCATAGTCGTAGACGTTCGTGTGGCGAGCCCAGAGGTTCTCCGCGAGCGCCTTGAGCGGATCCGGCAGTCCGTTGTAGGCGGCTACCCCTGACGCCCACGTCGTGGAACCGCCGTATTCGGGTAGCTGCACCGCGCGCAGGATCGAAGCCTTGGGGATGCGGTCGACGAAGGTGACGTCGGTGTGCCAGCTGTTGGCCTTGCCCAGGTCCGAGTCGATGGGCAGAACTTTTGCGCCGTGCGACTTCACGGTGGGGTGGGCAGTGGTCGGGGTACCCAGCAGTTGGGCGAACTCGTACTGCGAATCGTTGTCGAGGTGGTCTTGCCCGCGAAAGAAGATCACCTTGTGTTCGAGAAGTGCTTGCCGGATGAGGGAAATCGTCGCCGGGTCGAGATGCCCGCCGAGAGTGATTCCGTCGATTCGGGCGCCGATATGCGCGCCGAGGGTGGTGACAGTGCCGCGAGCGGCGTCAACGGCCGCTCCGTTCGTTGATGCCGAATTCGTGAGGGTCGGCTTGGCGAAAGCTGTAGACATGGTGCACCTTTCGTGGGGAGTGTGCCCACCCAAACACGCGAGATTTCGCCCCGACAGGGTTGCGTTCAGTGTGATCGTTACCGCACCTGATTTGTGAATCTCGGTGAAGCTGCTACTTTTGGAGCCATGTCGACCGACCAGCCTGCCGCTTTGCGGGTCACCTATGTGACCGCTGCGCTTGGTTCGCGTCTGCCTCTGGCGCGAGAGCTGTGTTGTCGCCGCCGTTCTTTCTGCAGCTAATTTCTGCGCCTTTTCTGTCTATTTCTTCGTGTGAACAGTGGAAACGCTGATTTCTCGGTCGACAGAGATATGCGCCTTCTCCTCCTTCTGCAAGGGACAGCCATGTCGACACCCACAATCTCCGCCATTCCGAACATCCGATCGCGAACCGCGCTCTCGGGAACCCGGACCCGTACCCAGATAGTTGCGCCCGAACTACGCATCGCCGACGGTCCGTCCGCGACTGTGTTGCGCATTGCTCGATCCCGTGGGCCGCTCTCACGTGACACTGCGGCAAAGGCATCAGGGCTGAGCATCGCCACCGTGAACCGGCAGGTCACGAGCCTGCTGGACCTCGGGATCCTGCGCGAACGCGCGGACCTGACGGCCTCCGGAGCAATCGGGCGTCCGCGAGTTCCGTTCGAGGTCAACCACGAGCCTTATCTGACAGTCGGCATCCACATCGGTGCCGTCGTCACCAGCATCATTGCCAGCGACATTCGAGGAAAGGTGCTCGGCGCCGTCGAGATTCCGACGCCTGCCACCAATTCTGCTGTCGCGCTTGCCACGATTGCGCGCTCGGCCAAATCCTTTGCCTCGCGGTGGCACAAGCGTCGTCCGCTCGCCGTCGGCGTGGCCATCGGCGGTCGCGTCGATTCAGCGACCGGAGTCGTCGATCACCCGCGTCTGGGATGGAAGGGCGCCAAGGTCGGGTCCATCATCGGAGCCGGCTTGGATCTCCCTGTATCGGTAGCCGCCCACGTCGAGGCGATGGCCGCGTCGGAACTTCTGCTCAGTACCGACCGTGCCGAAGCCCCGACGCCGGGCACTACCGGCCTGTACTTCTACGCTCGTGAAACTGCCGGCATCGCAATCACTTTCGAAGGGCGAGTGCACACGCCGTCCAGCGGACCCGGTTCGATCGCGCACCTCCCCACCGGTTCGTCCGCACGGTGCACCTGCGGAGCCGTGGGTTGCCTTGAAGCGACGATCAGTGACCGCGCCGTAGTCGCGCAGGCTTTGTCTTCGGGCGCCGTGATCCAGGGCGGCGAGCGTGTCACGATCGCGGACGTCTACCGGGCAGCGTCGTCGGGTTCCATTCCGGCACACGAGCTTCTGGTTGATCGAGCACGCGTCCTCGGCCGGACAGTGGCGATGCTGCGTGACCTGTTCAACCCGGATCGTGTGATTCTGGGTGGTCAGGCATTCACCGACTATCCCGCCGGGGTGCCCCATGTCGCCGAGGCCTTCTCGACGGCATCCTCCTTGGAGCGTAAGGACATTCGAATTACCGGTTTCGGCAATCGGGTTCAGGAATACGCTTCCACGGTCGTGTCACTGAGCTCACTGTTTGCTGATCCCGCTGCGGCTATGCGCCGCGCGTCGGCCGTCTGACTGCGAAGAGGGTAGTCAGAGTTCCGGTCGATCCAAGACTCGCAACCAAGATCCGTCGGGCTGGCGGCGCGCGACCTGCGTGCGCCCGCCGGTTCCGTCGGATGGTTTGGTCGAGGTCATTGCCAGGTCGCCGCTGATCACCGTCGGTAGAGATTCCTCGACGGTGAATCTCGGTGCTGCGGCCAGCATCTGAGAGATCACCTCGCGGATGGCTTGGCGGCCCACGGTGAGGGACCCGGGCGGGAAGGCCATCACCGCATCCTCCTCGTAGAGTGCGGCGACGGCGTCTGCGTCACCAGCGTTGGCGAACTGCACAAAAAGCTTCGCGATGTCTTCCGGGGTTCCGGCCTTCTGAACGTCATCTGTTGTTGTCATGCTTCCATCGTTCTACCGCACCGGCGATAAGTCCAAGATCTAGTTTGTCTCGCAGCTAGAATTAGCAGTTATGGAACTTCGGCAACTCGAGTACTTTGTCGCTGTCGTTGAGGAAGCTAATTTCACTCGCGCCGCCGAGCGGCTTCACGTAGCCCAGCCGGGTGTGAGTGCGCAGGTCAAAAGACTGGAACGTGAGCTGGGTCAGGAGTTGCTCGACCGTAGTGGTCGAACCGTTCGTCTGACCGACGCCGGGCGAGCTGTCCTCCCACACGCCCGCGCTGCTCTTGCTTCCGTGCAGAGCACCCGCGACGCTGTCGATGCCCTGAACGGACTGGTTCGGGGCTCCGTTTCGGTCGGGATGGTCACCGCCTGCGCTTCCGCCGATCTGACTGATCTGCTCAGTCGGTTGCACACCAGACACCCCGGCCTGGACATTTCGCTGGCCGAGGACGATTCGCGCAGTTTGCTTGCCGGAGTGTTGGACGGAACCTTCGACATAGCCGTCATCGGGGTGGCGGGCAAGCTGCCGGAAGGGCTCGAATCGAGGGTGATCACCGACGAACGACTGGTGGCCGGAGTGGCGGCGGATCATCCGCTGGCCGAGGTGTCGTCTCTGCCGTTTGCCGAACTCGCGACGCAATCGGTCATCTGTCTGCCCGAGGGAACCGGCATCAGGACGTGTCTGGACTTCGCATGCGCCGCGGCCGGCACCACGCCGACGGTTGCGCTCGAGGCAAGCAACCTCGGCATCATCGTTTCATTGGCCGCGCAGGGGCTGGGAATGGCCGTGCTTCCCGAGTCGGCAGTGGGGGAGTTGCATCGGATCGATCTCGAACCGGAGGCGCGATCTCGGCTGGAATTGGTCTGGCGTTCGTCGGGCGGCAAGAATCCTGCGGCCTCCGCTCTCATCGATCTTGCGAGAGCTGTTCCCGCCGAGTGAGTTCGGCCTGCGCCCGATCCAATCCGCCGTGCTCGAGAGCAGCCAACCTCGACCTGTCCTTCCAGACGATGGTGCCGCGCCGGCGGACGATGACCGACATCGTTCCACCGAGATGCTCGAGCGCTCCTGGAACGTTTCGACGCTCGGCAGGTATCGGAACAGGAAGTATGTGTGCGTCGGCGATGGGTGCGGTCCCGTCGATGTCGACGCTCCACTTCCGGCTGTAACCCCGAAGCGTCCAGCGATCGTCGGACACCGTCGTCTCCACCTGTGACGTCAGTGGATTACCCAGCCGCAATACCGTTCCGTCCGGTAGCGCGGCAACGACGGCGGTGACTTCGGTGCGCAGAGGTCCGGCGCTGACCTGTCCGCCGGCAAACGCCACGCAGGCTCGAGGATCGGTGAACCCCTGTGCCTGTCCCCACCACCAGGATTCCGGGAATCCTCCCTTTCCCCAGTTCTTCTCGCCGTACACCTGCGCTCCGGTGAGATCCCAGCTCTGTCCGTCGATGACGGCGCTTCCCTCGACCCGGCCGCCGAGCAGCCACGGATGCCAGTACTGATTGAGTGCGGGAACTGATTGGAAGTAACTCGACCCCCCGAAGCGGCGGTGCGGCCAGAATCGCTGATTACTGATGCGTACGTCGAGATGACTGTCGCCGAAATCGACCTGGAGTCGATCGGCATTGCCGCGGAAAGCGTTGTCGGCGTAGGCCCCCAGGATACGGGGATCGGCCGATCCGTTCGGATGCTCAGCAGTGCGGAGGAATCCGCCTGGGTGTGCCGCGAGACCGAGCGTCGACCAGCTGCCGCCGTCGGCCTTGTTGATTCCGGCGAGCGCGATCACCACCCGTCCGCTGTCTGGCATCGTGAATCGCCAGAAGTAACCCTCCATCGCAACGTCATGGGAGGCAAGCAGATTGCCGTACGGCAGGGTGGCACCCGAGGCGCGGTACGCGGGAAGCTTCACGGTCCCAGTACTGCCTGTGATGCGGTGACCTGAGCGACGAGGCGGCCCTCGTCGTCGCGGATCTCGGTCACCACCGCGACGGTGCTGCGCCCCGCGTGCAGTGGCCGGGCGGTGGCGGTGACCGTGCCCTTGCGCACGCCGCGAGTGAAGACGGTCGACGAACTGGTGGTGGACGTACTTGCGCCGGACGGCAGATTGAGGAATGCACAGACGGCGCCGACGCTGTCTGCCAGCGTCATCAAGGCGCCGCCGTGCATTCCGTTGCCGGCGGTGGTGCGGTGGCTGTCCCAATCCAGATGGCCGACAACCTGTTCGGGTGCCGCGCTGTCCAACTGAATTCCGGTGTGAACTGCAAAAGGCATGCTCGCGACAAGTTGTTCGAGGTCCATGCCTACCGATGTTAACGAGCCGCCGAAACCTCCGTCGGGACTTCGGTTTATCGAGGGCGGTGACTCATAGGGGCAGGGCGGTTTCCGACAGCCCTTCCGGCGCGTTGCGACGACGGAACCACTCGGTGCCGAATGCCGCGGCGAGCTGCTCCGTCGGCATTTCGAGGAACGGGCCGAAATCGCCGACCTGCGTTGCGTGCGCGTACATGGCCGCGCGCTTGGACGAGATCACCGAACTGACATCGACCGCGGTGGTGAGTTGGTCAGCCGGAAGCCCGAACGATTCGATGTCCGGCGGCTGCGCCTCCTCGGTCCACTCGGGGTTGGCCTGCATCAGCATCTTCATGTGATCGCGGTTGGTGGACGCCTCGTAGACGAACGGCGTGCCCGCGAGTTCTGCAGCACGAACGCCGACGTGGTGGACCTGGATGTGATCCGGGTGGCCGTATCCGCCGTTGGGGTCGTAGATGGTCAGGACATCGGCGTTCTCTTCACGAAGAACCTCGGCCAGACGCTCGGCGGCCTTCTCGACGTCGACGTTGCAGAACGCTTCCGGATTCTCGTTCTCGGGCGTACCCACCATCCCCGAATCCGGGTAGTGCAGGGACACGACGCGACTGGCACCCAACGCGTCGGTGGACGCCTCGAGCTCACGGCTGCGGCGCTGAGCCAACGTCTCGTATTCGTCCAACAGTCCGTCGGGGAATTCACCGAGAGCACCGTCGGTAGCGGTGACGACTACGACGCGGTGACCTGCGTCGGCGGCCATTCTCATCACGCCGCCCGTGGTGAAAACTTCGTCATCGGGATGGGCGTGGAAACACACCAGGACACTCATTCGCGCAATCGTAAGGCAAGTTACCGACAGGTCAACCCGAGCGCACAGTGAAAACGATTTGTCGAGTCGGCCTCGGCTCTGTGAACCTTGTTCAGTGCACGAGAAGCTGACATGAGCGAATCCACCAACAAAGGCCTGCTGAGCGCCTACCGCGAGATCTTTGCCGCCCCCGGATCGGTCGCCTTCTCGGCCGCCGGATTTGTCGCAAGGCTGCCGATCGCCATGATCGGTATCGGAATCGTGACGATGATCTCGCAACTTCGTGGTGACTACGCGCTCGCCGGCGCGCTCGCCGCGGTTTTCGCGCTCTCGTCGGCGATCATCGCGCCCGCGGTCTCGCGTGCGGTCGACCGCTTCGGACAGCGAGCGGTCCTGCCGATTGCCGCAGCCGTGAGCGTCACCGCGATCGGGGCGCTCCTGCTCGCTGTCCGGATGGAAGCTCCCGACTGGCTGCTGTTCGTTCTGGTCGTCCCCGGCGGCGCCACTCCGACGATCGGCGCGATGATTCGCGCCAGGTGGGTGGCGATCTATGTCGGAAAACCTCAGCTGCGCACCGCCTTCGCCTTCGAATCGGTGGTGGACGAGCTCTGCTTCGTGGCGGGCCCGGTCATATCGGTAGGTCTGAGCATCGGGCTCTTCCCCGAGGCTGGACCACTGGCAGGGTTGATCCTGCTGGTCACCGGAACCCTGCTGCTGGTCATACAGCGCGGAACCGAACCGAAGGTGCATCCGCGTCGACCCGGCCGCGGACGATCGGTTCTCGGTAACCACGTGATGTGGATCGTCATCGTGATCATGGTGATGCTCGGAACGATCTTCGGCGTCATCGACGTCGGCGCCATCGCGTTCACCAAGGAACAGAATTCGCCGGGGTCGGCGACGCTGGTCCTCGCGCTGTTCGCCGGCGGTTCGGGAATCGCGGGACTGATCTTCGGGTCGATGCACCCGGCGCGATCGCTGCGCGGGCAGTTGATGATCGCGTCCTCGGCGGTCGCCGTTCTCAGCGTCCCGCTTCTGTTGGTCGGAAACGTGGCCGCACTTGCGGGTGCCTACGTGCTGGCGGGCGCGACCATCGCACCGACGCTCATCATCGCGACAGCCCTGGTCGAACAGATCGTCCCGCCGGAAAAGCTCACCGAGGGAATGACCCTGACGGTTACCGGCCTCGGCGTCGGCGTGGCGCTCGGGTCTGCGCTGGCCGGACAGCTGATCGATCGCTACGGCGTCCCGTCGGCCTACATGCTCGCCGTCGGCGCCGCAGTCGCAGCCTCTATCGTGACGGCATGTCTATTCGTGAAGCCGTCAGCGTCGACGGCACGTCCATCGTCTATCGAGTAACCGGAAATTCGGCGGGGACCCCGCTGGTGTTGCTGCACGGCTGGGCTCAGTCCTCGCAGTGCTGGGGCGAGCAGGTCCTCGCGGACCTGGCCGCGGACTATCGGCTGATCGCCGTCGATCTGCGCGGCCACGGTTACTCCGATGCGCCCGAATCCGGATACGACGATTCCGCGAACTGGGCCGGCGACGTCGCGGCTGTTCTTGCGGCCGAAGGCGTCACCGAGAACGCGATCCTGCTCGGCTGGTCGTACGGCGGTCTGGTGATCTGCGATTACCTGGCAGTGCACGGCACCGGCGCGGTGGCGGGTGCGGTTCTGGTCGGGGCGATCACCAGCATCGGGCGCGGCGAAAAAGGTGGCAAGGTCGGCTCGGCGATGCGTAGCGCAGTTCCCGGCGCGATGTCCGAAGATCCCCGCGAGGCGATCCGTGCACTCGGCGCTTTCGGCAATGCTCTCACCGGCCCACCCGAGGGCAAGGGTGCAGCGTCGCAGGCCTTGTTCGGGAACAGCCTCTCGACGCGTCCGCGGGTGCGCGCAGCACTGTTCAACCGTGCTGTCGGTCACGACGACTTGCTCCGCAACCTGGATATCCCCGTTCTCGTTCTGCACGGAACCGAGGACTCCGTCGTCGACGTGAGCGCAGGTAAGCACGCCGAGGAACTGATTCCCAAGTCCCAGGCGTCGTACTGGGAAGGCTGCAATCACGGCCCGTTCGTGGAGGATCCGACACGATTCGTGTCCGAAGTGCGAACCTTCATCTCGAGCCTCGGTTAGAGTTCGCGCCCGGTGAGGGGGCAGTATGGAGTCGTGACGCCCATGCACATTTCGCGCCCTCGCCGGGTGGCCGTTCTCTCGGTCCACACCTCGCCATTGGCGCAACCCGGCACCGGTGACGCGGGTGGGATGAACGTCTACGTTCTGCAATCCGCCATTCAGCTCGCCAAACGTGGCGTCGAGGTGGAGATATTCACCCGCGCGACGTCCTCGGCCGACGCACCCGTGGTGGACGCCGCTCCCGGAGTGCGGGTTCGGAACATTGCTGCTGGTCCCTTCGAAGGGCTGGACAAGGCGGATCTGCCGACTCAACTGTGTGCCTTCGTCGCAGGAGTTCTACGGGAGGAAGCGCGACACGAGCCCGGGTACTACAGCCTGATCCACTCGCACTACTGGTTGTCCGGGCAGGTCGGCTGGCTCGCCCGCGACCGCTGGGGCGTGCCCCTCGTACACACCGCCCACACCCTCGCGGCGGTGAAGAATCTTTCGCTTGCCGAGGGAGACACCCCGGAGCCGGCAGCACGTCAGATCGGCGAGCAGCAAGTAGTCGCCGAGTCCGATCGCCTGGTCGCCAACACCACCGACGAAGCCAAGGCGCTGCACGAGTTGTACGGCGCAGACCCCACGCGTATCGACGTCGTGGCTCCCGGCGCCGATCTCACCCGCTACCGCCCGGGCGATCGCGATTCCGCCCGCGCGTCCTTGGGGTTGGACCCGGGCGAGATCGTCGTGACTTTCGTCGGCCGGATCCAACCTCTGAAAGCACCGGACGTTCTGCTGCGTGCTGCCGCCGAAGTGATCAGCCGTCGCCCCGAGTTGCCGTTGCGCATCCTCGTCGTCGGCGGGCCGTCGGGAACTGGCCTCGCGCGGCCGGACGTGCTGATCGAACTTGCACGATCACTCGGCATCAGCGCGCAGGTGACATTCTTGCCGCCGCAGGCACCGGAGCGTCTCGCCGATGTCTACCGTGCCTCGGATCTGGTTGCGGTGCCGAGCTATTCGGAGTCCTTCGGATTGGTCGCCATCGAAGCTCAAGCCTGCGGAACTCCCGTGATCGCCGCCGACGTCGGCGGACTGGGAGTAGCCGTACGCAACGGTGACACCGGCCTGCTGGTTCAAGGACACCGCACCGAAGATTGGGCCGGCGCCCTCGAATCCTTGGTGACAGCACCGACGCGCTTGGCCGAACTCGCCGCGCAGGCACCGCGCCACGCCGAAAATTTCTCGTGGGAACACACCGCGGACGGTTTGCTCGAGAGCTATCGCAAAGCCGCAGTCAACTACAACAACGGAACCGGTCCCAGCGACTTCTCGCCCCGCCGTGCGCGGGGTCTGTGGCGTCTGCGCCGGACCGGGGGAGTGCGTACATGAGCAGCATTTCGGACACCATCGAGCAGGCTCTCACCGAGCGCGAACTCGAATTCACCAGAAAAGACGACGCGCATTTCATCGTCGAACTTCCCGGTGAACACAAACTCAAGACGTCGACTCTGCTCACCGTCGGCAATCACGGTGTGCGGGTCGAGGCCTTCGTGTGCCGCAAGGTGGACGAGAACTTCGAAGGCGTCTACAAGTTCCTGCTCAAGCGCAACCGTCGTCTGTACGGGGTGGCGTACACACTCGACAAGGTCGGGGACATCTACCTCGTCGGCAAGATCGCGGAGCATGCGGTGACCGGCGATGAACTCGACCGAGTGCTCGGTCAGGTTCTCGAAGCCGCCGACGGCGATTTCAACGTCATCCTCGAACTCGGCTTCTCCTCGTCCATCAAGCGTGAGTGGGCGTGGCGGGTGTCGCGAGGCGAGTCGCTGGCGAATCTCGAACCGTTCAAGCACCTCATCGAGGAAGAGCCCGCGCAGAGCTGATCGAGCGGGGTGAGACACATCGCGAATGTGTCACGTAAAGTGACCTTTACTTGTGACTGTCGTCACGGAATAATACTGTTCCCGTGAGTCACAGTAAGTTGGTTACATCACCCCGCCGCGCAACTTTTCGAGGAGCACAGTGAGCTTCAAGAGTCCGTTCCCCGACGTTGAAATCCCCAACCTCAGCGTCTACGACTTCCTGTTCGGAAATACCGACCCCGCAGACCTCGACAAGACGGCCTTCGTCGAGGGCAGTTCGGGCGCAGTCACCACATACGCTTCGCTGATCGCACAGATCAACGGCGTTGCAGGCGCTCTCGCAGCGCGCGGACTCGCCGTCGGCGACGTGGTCGGGCTGCATTCGCCCAACGTCCCGGCCTTCGGTTCCGTCTTCCACGGCATCCTTCGTGCCGGTGGCGTCGCGACCACGATCAACGCGCTCTACACCGCCGAGGACATCGCCAAGCAACTCACCGATTCCAAGGCAAAGTTCCTCTTCACCGTCTCGCCGCTCCTGCCGCAGGCAAAGGCCGCTGCTGACCTGGTCGGTATCCCGGCTGAGAACGTCTTCGTGCTCGACGGGGCCGAAGGCCATCTGTCGCTGCGTGATCTGCTCGGCGAGGGTGCAGCGGCGCCGGAGGTCTCCTTCGATCCGGCCACCCAGCTCGCGGTGCTGCCGTACTCGTCTGGCACCACCGGCCGACCCAAGGGGGTCATGCTCACTCATCGCAACCTCGTGGCCAACGTCTGCCAGATCATTCCGCGGATGGGCATCGAGACCGACGACAAGATTCTCGCGGTCCTGCCGTTCTTCCACATCTACGGCATGACGGTCCTGCTCAACGCTGCGCTCTACCGCCGCGCGAGCCTCATCACGATGCCGAAGTTCGATCTCGTCGAGTTCCTGCGGATCGTCGCCGAGCAGAAGTCGACGTACATCTTCGTCGCACCGCCCGTTGCCGTCGCGCTGGCCAAGCATCCGCTCGTCGATCAGTACGACCTCTCGAGCGTACACACCATCTTCTCCGGTGCGGCCCCGCTCGACGCGGCGCTCGGCAAGGCCGTCGCCGACCGGTTGAACTGCCACGTCCGCCAGGGCTACGGCATGTCCGAGATGAGCCCGGTCTCGCACGCGATCCCTTTCGATCGTGACGACATCGCCCTCGACACGTGCGGTCCGACCATCGCCAACATGGAATGCAAGCTCGTCGACCCCGGAACGGGCGAAGAGGTCGCGTACCCGGCTCTCGGCTCGGACGGCGTCAGCGAGCCCGGCGAACTGTGGTGCAAGGGCCCGAACATCATGCTCGGCTACCTCGGCAACGACCAGGCCACCAAGGACACCCTCGACGACGACGGTTACCTGCACACCGGTGACATCGCGACCGTCGACGGCGACGGCGTCGTCAAGATCGTCGACCGCCTCAAGGAACTGATCAAGTACAAGGGCTACCAGGTTCCCCCGGCGGAACTCGAGGCCTTGCTGCTGACCCACCCGCAGATCGCCGACGCCGCAGTGATCGGCGTGCTCGACGCCGAGGGCGAAGAGGTTCCGAAGGCATTCGTCGTGCTCCAGGACGGCGCCGAGTTGACCGAAGACGACGTGATCTCGTTCGTCGCCGAGCGCGTCTCGCCGCACAAGAAGGTTCGCCAGGTTTCGTTCATCAGCACCGTGCCGAAATCCGCGGCCGGAAAGATCCTCCGCAAGGATCTGCGAACTGCGGAAGTAGCCCCGAGCTGATTTCCGGACAGGGTTGATCAAGAAGGGTTCCGGTACTCGTGCCAGGATGAACGCCATGAGTATCGGAACCCTGGTCCTGCTCCGCCACGGCGAGAGCGAATGGAATGCACTCAATCTGTTCACCGGCTGGGTGGACGTACACCTGACAGACAAGGGCATGGCCGAGGGCAAGCGCGCCGGCGAACTGCTCGCCGAGCACAACCTGTTGCCCGACGTTCTCTACACGTCTCTGCTGCGCCGCGCGATCAGCACCGCAAACCTCGCGCTCGATGCCGCCGATCGCCACTGGATCCCCGTGGTCCGCGACTGGCGCCTCAACGAGCGTCACTACGGCGCTCTGCAGGGCAAGAACAAGGCGCAGACCAAGGAAGAGTACGGAAACGAGCAGTTCATGCTCTGGCGTCGTAGCTACGACACCCCGCCGCCCGCCATCGAAGCCGGCAGCGAGTACAGCCAGGACACCGATCCCCGGTACGCGAACCTCGACGAGGTTCCCTTGACCGAGTGCCTGCTCGACGTCGTCAAGCGTCTGATCCCGTACTGGGAGGACACCATCTCCCAGGAGCTGCTCGCCGGTCGGAACGTGCTGGTCACCGCGCACGGCAACTCGCTGCGTGCGTTGGTCAAGCACCTCGACGGCATCTCGGACGAGGACATCGCGGGCCTGAACATCCCGACCGGAATCCCGCTGCGTTACGACCTCGACGAGAACCTGAAGCCGCTCAATCCCGGCGGCACCTACCTGGATCCGGAGGCCGCAGCTGCCGGCGCCGCCGCGGTGGCGAATCAGGGCGGAAAGTAGCAACCCGATGATGTGCGTCGAGGCCCCCCGAACAGTGATTTCGGGGGGCCTCGGCCAACAGCAGATGAACGACGAACCAACGCCGTCCACCTGGCGGATTACACGGGTGGGAACGTCCGAACCCGCCGTAACCGACTCTTCGCGCGAACGTACGATTGCGCCGTGAGTGTCGTGATTGCAGTGCTGCTGGTCGTGGTCGCCGGCTTGGTCGGCTACCTCGTCGGCGGGGTGCTGGTACCCAGGCTGTCGTCGCGCCAGAGTCAGCGCTCGGACGAACAGACCGGGCTCACGATGTCCCAGGTTCTCGACCTCATCGTGTTGGCTTCGGAAAGCGGTATCGCCGTCGTCGACGGTTTTCACGACGTCGTGCTCTTCAATCCTCGCGCCGAGGAACTCGGTCTCGTCAAGAATCGTCTGGTCGACGAGCGAGCTTGGCGGGCTGCTCAGGAAGTTCTGCGGACGGGTCAACCCGTCGAGGTCGATCTGACGGCGCAGACCGCTCAGCGGGGCCGCGACAAGATCGCGGTACGTGGCACGGCCCGGTTGCTCAGCAAGGACGATCGCAACTTCGTGGTCCTGTTCGCCGACGACGATTCCGAGCAGGTCCGCATGGAGGCGACCCGACGCGATTTCGTCGCGAACGTCAGCCACGAACTCAAGACGCCGGTCGGTGCGATGAGCCTGCTCGCGGAGGCGCTGCTCGAGTCCGCTGACGACCCGGAATCGGTGCGCCACTTCGGCGAACGGGTGCTCGGTGAGTCGATTCGTCTGGGCAAGATGGTCACCGAGTTGATCGCACTCTCGCGTCTGCAAGGTGCCGAGAAGCTGCCGGATCTCGACGTGGTCGACGTCGACACCGTGGTGTCCGAAGCACTGTCGAGGTCGAATCTGTCGGCCGAGGCCGCCGGGATCACGGTCACCACCGACCATCCGAGTGGGCTGGAAGTACTCGGGGATCAGACTCTCCTCGTCACGGCATTGTCCAACCTCATCGAGAACGCTATTGCGTACTCGCCCAAGGGTTCTCCGGTGTCCGTCAGTCGTTCGGTACGCGGCGACAATGTCGCGATCGCAGTCACCGACCGAGGAGAAGGCATCGCGAAAGCGGACCAGGAGCGAGTGTTCGAGAGATTCTTCCGCGTGGACAAGGCGCGGTCACGGCAGACCGGTGGAACCGGTCTGGGGCTGGCGATCGTCAAACACGTCGCGGCCAATCACAACGGCTCCATCGAACTGTGGAGCAAACCGGGTACAGGGTCTACCTTCACGTTGCAGATACCGGCACACGTGGAGTCGGACGACGACATCGACTCTGACGACGCGGGAACCGCCGGTTCCACGCGGATCGGCAGACGAGAACAAGGCAGTAGAGAAAACGGCATGGAGGCCAAACGATGACGAGTGTGCTGATCGTGGAGGACGAGGAGTCCTTGGCGGACCCGCTGGCGTTCCTGCTCCGCAAGGAAGGCTTCGAGACCACCATCGTCAACGACGGACCGTCGGCGTTGGCGGAATTCGATCGCTCCGGAGCGGACATCGTCCTGCTCGACCTCATGCTGCCCGGCATGAGTGGCACGGACGTCTGCAAGGCGCTGCGGTCGCGCTCCGGCGTCCCCGTCATCATGGTGACGGCGCGTGACAGTGAGATCGACAAGGTCGTCGGACTGGAACTCGGTGCGGACGACTATGTGACCAAACCGTATTCGGCGCGTGAGCTGATCGCTCGCATCCGTGCGGTGCTGCGCCGCGGGGTGGAGAACGAGGCGGACCTCGCCTCCGACAACGGGGTGCTCGAGGCCGGACCGGTACGGATGGACGTCGAGCGCCACGTCGTGCAGGTCGCGGGTAACCCGGTGACGTTGCCGCTCAAGGAGTTCGATCTCCTCGAGTACCTGCTCCGCAACTCCGGTCGGGTGCTGACCCGCGGACAGTTGATCGACCGCGTCTGGGGCGCCGACTACGTCGGTGACACCAAAACCCTTGACGTACACGTGAAGCGGTTGCGTTCGAAGATCGAATCGGATCCGGCCAAGCCGGAACATCTGGTCACGGTCCGTGGATTGGGTTACAAGCTCGAAGCGTGATCGAACCTCGTCGAGAAGAAATGTCGAGAAGAATTCAGCCGCTCACACGATCGTGTGAGCGGCTGAATTCTTTTTGTTCAGGCGGAGTCAGCCCTGAGCTTTGTTCTGAGCGATCGTGGTCGCCGGATGGACTGCGATGAGGCCGAGGCCCGCGCGACGCCTGCAGAGGCGAGCCAGCTCGTCGTACGCGCGCTTTCCGAGAAGTTCCGTCAACTCGGGCCCGTAGGACTGCCAGACCTGCCGCTCCCCGACATGAGCGTCGGGGGAGCCGGAGCAGTACCAGGCGAGGTCGTCGCCGCCCTCACCCCAGCCGCGGCGGTCGTACTCGGTGATCGTGGTCTTGAGGATCTGGACGCCGTCCGGCCGGTCGACCCAGTCCTGGGTGCGGCGGATCGGTAGCTGCCAGCACACGTCCGGTTTCACCTCGAGCGGCTCGATGCCCTTCTTGAGCGCCATGGAATGCAGAGCGCAGCCCTCGCCTCCGGCAAAACCCGGCCGGTTGAGGAAGATGCACGCTCCTTTGTAGCGGCGGGTGCGCAGCGCGGGCTCGTCCTCGAGGTCGTCTTCTTCGACGTAGCCCTTCTTGCCGAGACCCTTTTCCATGAACTGCCAGTCTTCGGCTGTGAGCATTTTCACTGACGCATCGAGCTTGTCCTGATCTTCCTGATCGGAGAGGAAAGCGCCGTGCGAGCAGCAACCGTCGTCCGGGCGGTCTCCGATGATGCCCTGACACGCCGGCGTGCCGAACACGCAGGTCCAATGCGAGAGCAACCACGTCATATCAGCGGAAATGAGGTGTTCGGAGTTATCCGGATCGACAAATTCGACCCATTCGCGCGGGAAATCGAGATCGACCTCGGGGCTCGGAGTCATCTTGTGGGACCGGTCTGGGTTACCTGCTGTCACAAGGGCCGACCGTAGACCCAGTAACGTGGCGATGTGCGACTAGGGGTACTCGACGTCGGAAGCAATACCGTCCATCTATTGGTTGTGGACGCCCATCGGGGCGGCCACCCAACACCCATGAGCTCGACCAAGTCCACGTTGAGGCTGGCAGAAAACACTGACGACCGCGGCGATATCACCACGTCAGGAGCCGATCGGTTGGTCTCGACGGTTTCCGAATTCGCCGGTATCGCCAAGACGTCCGGGTGCGAGGAAATGATGGCTTTTGCCACTTCCGCGGTCCGTGACGCCAACAATTCCGAAGCCGTACTCGCCCGCGTCCGCGCCGAGACCGGAGTCAACCTCGAGGTTCTGTCCGGGGTCGACGAAGCCCGCTTGACCTTTCTGGCCGTGCGCCGCTGGTACGGCTGGAGCGCCGGACGCATCCTGAACCTGGACATCGGCGGCGGCTCGCTCGAACTCACCGCAGGTGGTGACGAGGATCCGGACGTCGCCTTCTCACTGCAACTCGGTGCCGGACGGTTGACGCGCGACTGGCTACAGGCCGATCCGCCGGGCAAGCGCCGGGTCGCTGTGTTGCGTGACTGGCTGGACGCGGAGTTGGTCGGACCAGCCAAGGAACTGCGCGCCGCCGGCGACTGGGACCGCACGGTCGGGACTTCGAAGACCTTCCGATCGTTGGCTCGGCTCACCGGCGCGGCCCCTTCTGCCGCAGGCCCCCGGGCAAAACGGACCCTGACTTCCAGCGGACTCAGGCAACTCATAGCCTTCATATCCAGGATGACGGCGGCGGACCGTGCAGAATTGGAAGGAGTGAGCTCGGATCGGTCACAGCAGATTGTGGCCGGCGCGCTCATCGCAGAGGCAACCATGCGGGCGCTCGGAGTGGACGAACTGGAAATTTGTCCCTGGGCACTGCGTGAGGGTCTGATTCTGCGAAAGCTCGACACAGAAATGGGCGGTGAATTGGTGGTGAGTGCTTGATGACCGAGGACAGTCAGCAGATTTCCGTAGCGGAACTGCTCAAGCGGAACGGTCAGAGCGTCGAATCCCGAGGTGGACGACGCCGGCGCGGCGTAGCCGGTGGCATCTCCGTCGCCGAACTGACGGGTGAGATCCCGATCGTTCGCCAGTCGGGATCGCGCGCGGCCGCCGAGCCCGAGTCCGACGAACCAGCAGCCCAGCCCGAAGCCGCTGCGCCGGAAAACTCTGCACCTTCAGCGCCGGCCGAGGCCGTCGCGGAAACCGCCAAGTCAGTCGAACCGGCACCGAAGGTTCCCGCCGATCGCACCGCAGCCTTCGCCGTCTCGTTCGACGACGACGATGACGATGACGAGCCGCAGGCACCCAAGGGTGAGTCGAAGCCGGTTGCTGCGCCGCCGGTCACCACTCCGAAGCCGACTTCCACACGTTCGCCGGGACAGACCTCGAAGTCCTCGCCCGGGCAGTGGGTGAGCCGGGCACCGCTCAACTCCTCGTCACCGACGCAGGTAACGCAGGAACCAGCCCTGCTGTCGGGTCAGACCCTGGCGGGCGACCTGATGCGTCAGGAGCGCGCCGCAACGCAGTCGCCGTCGTTGCGTCCGCCGATCCTGCCGCCGCGTGTCCCCACTCCCGTCGCCAAGGCACCTGCACAGACCGCTCCCGCTCCGGCCGCGCCGGAAGAGAGCACCGAGCTGATCGACAAGATCGCAGACGCGGATGCCGGCGAGGCCGAATCCACCGCCGTGGTCGATCTGGTCAAGGCGCCGGCTGTCGATGACGGTGCAAAAAAGACCAGTGCCGCCGCGGAGTCCGATGTCGAAGCCGAACCGGCAGCGGAAGAGGCAGGCGAGCGTAACTCGATCCGTGAATGGGCAGTGCTTGCCGGTCAGGTGGTTGTTGCACTGATCGTCGGCGGCGCGATGTTCAAGGGCTTCGAGAAGCTGTGGGACATGCTGCCGTGGGTGGCGTTGGTGCTCGCGCTGATCGTGATCGTCGGCCTGGTTGCCGTCGTGCGGGTTCTGCGGAAGACGGACGACATCACGAGTTTCGTGATCGCGGTGGTCGTCGGCATGATCGTGACGCTCGGTCCACTGGCGTTCTTGTTGACCTCGGGTTGATCGGACGATGATCGGGGGATCGCAGCGCATGGTTCGTCGGCCGATAGCCGTCGGCTTGTCGACGGCTTCGGTATATCCGGAGAACACGGAAGCAGCATTTCGCTACGCCGCTGATCTCGGATACGACGGTGTCGAACTGATGGTGTGGGCCGAATCCGTGAGTCAGGACATCGGTGCTGTTGCCGCCCTCGTTCGCAAGTACGCCATTCCGGTGCAGGCCGTGCATGCGCCGTGTCTGCTGATTTCGCAGCGCGTGTGGGGTTCCGATCCGGTCGAGAAGCTCGAGCGTTCGGTGCGCACCGCCGAAACCTTGGGAGCGACGACGGTGGTCGTCCACCCGCCGTTCCGGTGGCAGCGCAAGTACGCCGAAGGCTTCGCGGAACAGGTTGTCGATCTCGAATCGAAGAGCAGCGTCGTGGTGGCGGTGGAGAACATGTTCCCCATGCGCGCCGACAGCTTCTTCGGGGGCAAGGACAAGTCCGCGGAGCGTCTGCGTAAACGTGGCGGTCCAGGGGCAGCGTTGTCCGCGTTCAGTCCGTCGTACGACCCGACCGATTCCGATCACGCTCACTACACACTCGACCTGTCGCACACCGCGACGGCGGGCATGGATGCCCTGGAGTTGGCCTCCCGTATGGGCAAGGGGCTCGAGCACCTGCACCTGGCCGACGGTCGCGGGGCGTCGATGGACGAGCACCTGATTCCGGGGCATGGCTCACAGCCGTGCGCGGAGTTGTGTCAGCAATTGGCTGCGAGCGAATTCAGCGGCCAGGCAGTCATCGAGATCAACACGCAGAACGCGCGCACCCGGCGGGAGCGGGCGTCGATGCTGGCGCAGGCGCTCGCGTTTGCACGCGAGCACCTGGCACGCTCAGCGGTGGCCGGCAAGTAGCGCAGCTTCGAACTGCGCGCGCACCTTCTCGACGTGTGCGTCGAGGTCTTTGGTCTCCCAGCCTTCGGTCGAGATGGGATCGAGCACCGAGACATAGACCGGGCCTGGATGGGCGACAAGCGAATTGCGCCACATCCGTTCACCCGCGTTGTGAATCACCACGGGCACGATCGGCACACCGGCTTGGATCGCCAAGTGGAATCCACCCTTCTTGAAAGGGCCCAGACGTGGCGTCGGAGAACGGGTGCCCTCCGGAGCTATGACTATCGAGACACCATTCTTCAGCTTGTCTACTGCCGGTTGCAGTGCAGCCTTCGCCTTCGTGGTGTCGGTGCGGTCGATGTAGGCGACGTCGAGCAGTGCACCGACGGGCATGAACCGCGGATCGCTTGCCGCCTCCTTCTTCGCGACGCCGGTCACGTCACGCTTGATCACGGTGCCCAGGACCAACATGTCCAGGGAACTCTGATGGTTGAACATGAACACCGCCGGGCGGTGATCCCACACGTTGTGCTCGCCGTCGATCTCGACGTCGATGCCCAGCAGTGAGAGCGAGATGTCGGGGCCGTACGTGCCGACCAGGTTCGCACCCAGTTGACGGTTCCCGGTGACAATGCCTGCCGACGCACCGAGTGCGGCGGTGGCAGCAAGCGCGCCCATGGCCGTCGCCGTTCGGATCGTGGAGATCGGTGTTGCGCCTCGCTGCGGTTTACGCAGGCTGACCGAAGGCCAGTGATTGCGCAACGCGATCTTGGCCAGACCACGATCGGGATTCAACGCGACAGGTCGCCCGACGGCCTCGAGCATGAAGACGTCTTCGACACCGTTGGAGTACGCAAACGCGTTCTTCAGATCGGCGCCCATCTTCTCGGCATAGCCTGCAAGGGCATTGGCCTTGGCCGGCCCCCACAGTGCGGGCGAAGACAGTTCGCCGGTGAGCATGCCGTCGACGACTTCGGGCTCGGTGCACAGCACGTCTTCGATGTCGAGATCTTCGGCGACGTACTTGGCCTGGAACGGAGTCGCCGACGTAGCCATCACGATCGTGTGGCCGGCTCGCCGGTGTGCCGCCAGTAGTCCGCGGGCTTCCGGGTAGATCATCGCGGCGATTTCCTGCTTGAACAGCCGTCGGCCCCAGTCGTTCAGTTCCTCGACGGTACGGCCGCCCAGGGCTCGAACGCCGATGTCCATCAGTGCTCCGACGTCAGCACCGCGGAATTGGGTGTCGATCGCGGCACCGGTGGTGCGCAAGAGTTCGCCGACGCTGATATCCAAGCGTCGCAGGCGGTCTCGGTACACAACGCTGGCCGAGTACCCGCTGATCAAGGTGCCGTCGAGGTCGAAGGCGGCGATCGTTCCGGGCCCGGGCGGGGCGGCTTCGATGGCGGAGTGCAGACGCTCGAGTCCGGTCACAGTCCTACTTCCTCGTTCGCGGCGGGCGCTCGGTTTGCTTCTGGAATGGTCACTACCGCAGCGGCGTCCGGTACCGGCATCGCCACCTGATCGAGTCGTGCATGCGCGAGTGCGCGAAGGTGACGCAGGCGCTCGACCTGAACCTTGATCTCGGCAGCGAATGCCAGGCGCCGGGCCCGGACTCCGTCGTCGTCGACTTCGATCAAGTTACGGTTGCGCGCCAAATTCAGTGCGGTGGCGAACAACTCACCGGAGACGGATTCGTTGCTGGCGATCTGCTGCCGCAGTCGACGCTGATGTGCGACGTCGATGCAGTTGCTGATGAACGACTTTTCGTCGAACGATGTCGAAATCGGCGCGAGCACAAGCTGATCGGCGACAACCTGGTACGCCTCGAGGAACGGTTGGAGCACGCGGTGCGCGAGGTACGGGCGAACCGTCTCGATCATGTGCTCGGTTCGTTTGTCGTCGGCCATGACGGTTTCCCACTCGGGGTCGATCAGCGTCAGCTCGGTCCGCATCTCCTGCTCGAACGTGTCCCGGTCACTGAAGAAGAACTCGAATTTCAACAAATCTCGGATGCGCTTGGCCTCTGCCCACCCGTCCCCGATGGGGTCCTCGAACCGCTCTTCGACGGCTGCCTGAAGTACGAGTTCGGTGATGGCACGCACGACAAGAAAGTGAATCGTGTTGTTGCGGTAGAAGGCAGCGACAAGATGCTGGTCCTTGCCGAGGTAGAAGACCTGCTCGCCGCCCCGATCGAAGCGCTCGAGCACCCCGGAATCGACGTGTGTCTGCAATGCCTTCTCGATGACACGCGGATCGGACAGTTCGACGTCGCCGGCGATCGGAAGATTTCGCGCGGTGATGTAGCCGAACAGCGGCGTGAGAATCGCGGTGAGTTCACGAACTGTCAACGCCCGGTCTTCGATTCCGAGGAACGCCAACATCGCCAGTGAAGACACGGTCACCGGGGTGACCTCGTTGATGCGGTGACACACCTCGATGCCGGCCTTCTGAATGGCGAGGCGCTGATCGGTTTCCTGGCTGAGTGCGTCCGCGAGTGAGAGCGGCCGGCCGATGGTCACGTGCGCGACACCGTTGCGTTTTCCCTGGGCGCGTACGTAACCCACCATCCAGCGCAGGCCTTCCGGTGTCTTCTCGGCGCCGAGCGCCTCGGCAGCCATGGCCCCGACCTCGTAGAGTTGGTCGTAGCTCAGCGCAACCGGGACGAGGTACACGTCGGACGCTCCGCTGACCTGAAATGCCTTGGTCAGGTAGGTCAGGAGACCGAAGCGCGGCGGGCGTAGTTTCCCGGTACGTCCGCGTCCACCTTCGATGTACCACTCCAGATTGAAGCGCTTGGTCAGCAGATAGCGCATGTACTCGTGCATCGACCACTTGTAGACCTCGTCGTTGCCGATGCTTCGACGAATGAAGACGGTGCCGCTGCGCTTGAGGATCGAGCCCATGGGCCAGAAACTGATGTTGAGGCCGCCCATGACGTGATTGAGCGGCAAGCCGTTCGCGATCAACGCCGGACGCAGGACGAGGGGATCGAGGTACGAACGGTGACTGGGGAGGAAGACCAGTGAGTGTTCCTTGTTCAGCTCACGGAGTTCCTCGAAGCGGCTCGTGTCCACGTCCAGCTTGTAGGCGCGAGCGAAGTAGCGGCCCAGGCGATCCCACACCGCGATGGCTTGGCGACTCTGGGTGGCAACCATTTCTTCGAGAGCTTCACGTGCGCGGCGATCGACTTCGGCGACGGCGATGTTCAACCGGTCGGCCAAAGCCATGACCTCGGTGGCGAATCGGCGGGTGTCGGTGATCTCGTCGACGACGAACCGTGACACCTTGTACTGGCCACCCAGTAGGCCCAATTCGGCGCGTTCGAGTGCCAGAGCGGCCTGCCGTCGGATGAACTCCGGTAGCGAACCGCCACCGCTCTTTTCGAGGCGACGCTCGAGATCGCTCAGTGGTGCGGGTTCACCTTCGATGACCTGGCACCGAGAGGGGTCGGTGCGCAGGGTTCTGCGTTGTGCACCGCGTCCGGGGTGGAGAGGATCGCGTGGTGCCAGCGCATCACGTAGTCGCACCGCGACGTTGTGCTTGGTATGGGTGTCCGGAATCCACACCACGCGAAGCGGTGCGAGCATCGGGTCGTCGGTCCGTGCCGCCAGTTCTGCCAGGGTCTTGTCGGTGATGTTGACGGTGACCGGCCGAGTTTCGGATGAGCTTGCCTTGTCGGCAAGCCACTTTCGCAGCACGCCGGCTTCGGCCTCTGTCATGGTTTCGGTGAGGTACACGCGCGGGTTAGTCGTGTTCTCGCTCATGACTCACGCACCTTCCGTTGTGACTCCGAGAGCGACGATCTCGTCCAGGCTCTCCTGCAAGCACTGCATCAGCAGCGCGGGCTTCGTGATCGCGGCGGTGTCGAGATTGATTCCGATACAGCACACCCCGACGTGGGAGACCAGTGTCGCCATCGCCGCGCAACCGGGCGCCGGGCCGAACGGGAACATCCGCTCGATCTTCGCTCCGGCGAGATAGACCGGTACCGGTACGCCGGCGACGTTGCTCGCCTGCAGGTCCAGTCCTGTCGACTGGGACAGATACCAGTTCGCGAGTAGATAGTTCGGCAGGCGAGCGAGGATCGGGGCGGCGACGTCGATAGCGTCCAACGCCGGTTCCTCACGCAGACTCAGAACGATCTCTCGCACCTGCCTGATGCGTTTGGCCGGATCCGTTTCGGCGACCGGGCCGTTGAAGCGAACGGCTGCAAACCGGTTGCCGCCGTTGGCATCCGCGCCCGTGCGCATGCTGATCGGCATACCCATCGGGATGCTCTCGACGGATTGTCCGAAGGCTTCGTGGTAGCGATGGAAGCCGCCGAGCAAAGCGGCGACGTACGCGTCGTTGAGTGAGCCGCCGGCAGCTTTTGCTCCGGCCTTGAGCTCGGGAACACCCACTTCGAGAGTTCCGAACCATCGTCCGAGACCACGATCGTGGAGCAGAGGGGAACCGGAACGAGCTGGGGGAGTGACGATCTTGCGGAGTGAATTGGCGTAACCGAGGACCTCGGAAGCTGTCGTGATCGGACTCGAGATCGCCGTGGTCGCAACATTGGTGGCACCACGGACCAGCTTGGCGATACGCGAGGGCGCACGCCGGATCTCGCTGACCACCTCCTCGCCGAAGGCGCCCACCGACGACAGATGCTCAGGAGCAGGCGGTGTGCGGTCGGGCTTGTTCGGAGTGGGGTCCGGGCGTCTGCTGTGCAGGAGCGTCATCATCTGGATGCCGCCCATGCCGTCGGTGATGGAGTGGTGAGTCTTGACCACGAACACGGCGCGACCGTCGTCGAGACCTTCGATGAGCAGCGCGCTCCACGGCGGTCGAGCCTTGTCGAAAGGTTCCGTCGCAAGGTGACGACACATGCGCAGTGCGTGATCGAAGTCCGCCGGTGCAGGTAAGCGGACGCGTCGTAGGTGGTAGCCGATGTCGAACTCGGGATCGACGGACCACACCGGATTGCCCAGCTGCATTGCCGGTTCCACTGCTCGCATACGAATACGCGGAACCACGTGCGATGCCCACTCGACTGCGTCGAGAAGTCGATCCCAGTCCGGGGCACGATCGAGTACCTCTACCGCAACGATCGGTGAGCGCAGTTGCGGCTGCGCCTCTTCCATCCGCCACATTCCAGTCTCGAAGTCGGACATCGTGCGGTTCGCCCCCCAGGCGACCGCGGAAAGGTCGACGTCGACCGCGCTAGGAGGAACAAATGGATTGCTGTTGGCCATACGTCAAGAACTCCCTCGGTCTGCGGATCCACCCCGCGCATCTCTGCTTCTAAGTGTGGACCCGCGACCGTGGGCGCGTCCCGGTTTCGGTGTCAGCCGACAGGTGTGACGTTCGTCAGTTAAGGGCTAATCGGACATGCCGGGAAGTTCAGTGCTCAAGAAGTGACGCCGACGGCTTTCAGGGCTATCTCGCGGTAGAGAACACTGACTTCGCGCGGAGTCTGCGGTCCGTCGAGTCGATACCAGAGGACGACGGACTGACACATTCCCAGTAGTGCACGGCCCGTTCCGGTGATGTCCGGGACCGTGAACTCACCGCTCTCGACGCCTGCCGTCAGTACGTCGACGAGTAGGTTCTCGAGCTTCTTTCGCTTGGCGGCGTAGCTCTTTCGTTCCGCGTCCTCGAGGTACCGCAGTTCGGAATCGAGGAAGGCTATGTCGGAGCGACTGGTCATGTGCAGAACACACGCCTCGACGAGATTGCCGAACTGTGCCGTCGGCGACGGTCCGGCAGCGTCGACCGCAGCGCTCGCGCGTGCGGTGACGTTCTCGATGCCCGGTTCCATCAGCGCGACGAGGATGCCCTGTTTGTTGCCGTGGTGGTAATACAGCGTCGGCACGGTGACGCCGGCACGTTTTGCGATGTCACGAACCGACGCTCCGTGGTAACCGAGTTCGTGGAACACCTCGAGTGCGGCGGTGAGCAGGGGAGTCAGCGTCAGTGGTTCCACGATGCGCCACTGTTCGTCGGGCTGAGCCTCCGACTGCAAATCCGTCATTCCGCCTGTTCGCTCCGTTCGGAAATTTCTGGTGGTGTGCGCAAAGAAGGTTCAACCCTAGCGCAAGGCGTGTCCTCCTTACCGATGCTCGGCCCCCATTGGATAGCATCACTATCCAGTAATGGGTCGAGCGAGTTGGACGGAGGAGCGGTGAAGGTTTCCGAACTGGCCGCACAGTCCGGCGTTGCACTGGCCACTATCAAGTACTACCTCCGTGAAGGTCTGCTGATGCCGGGTGAGCCGACCAGCGCAACGGGAGCGAGGTACGGCGAACAGCACGTCCGGCGACTCGCGTTGATCAGGGCCCTGGCCGGGGCGGGACTCGCGATTCCACGGATTCGCGCGGTGCTCGAACTGGTGGACACTGACGAACGATCCGAATTCGAGACTTTCGGCCGCGCAATCGCGCAACTACCCCCGTACGTCGAACCTGAACCGGATCCAGAGTTCCCCAGAGCTCGCAAGGTTCTGGAGTTTCTCGGTCAGGTTTTCGAGCCGAGGTACGTGGCGGTCGCGCACCTCGAGCGGGCACTGATCGGCCTCGAGGATGCCGGACTGAGTCTCTCGGACGCGCGCCTGCGCGCCTACGGCGACCACATCCGAGGGATTGCCGAAGTGGAAATCGAGCTGATGCCTACCAGTTCGACCGAGGACGGCATTCGCTATGCGGTCCTCGGAACCGCCATGTACGAACCCGTCCTGACAGCTTTGCGACGCCTGGCGCACCAAGATTTGGCCGCACGACATTTCCCGCAACACCGAGAAAGCACCGAACAGGAAAATCGATGAGCACCAGTCCCTTTCAAGATCTCAATCGCCTCACCTCGCTCGGCGACGGGCGATTCACCGCAACGATCGATTCGATCTGGACCATCGGGCCGAAAGTGCACGGCGGCTCCATGATGGCTGTGTGCGCCGCTGCAGCGCGTCAATGTCTGCGAGACGGCGCAGGTGAGAACGACTCGCTTCTGAAGATGCAGCCACTCGCGGTGAGCGCCAACTATCTGTCGGCCCCAGATCCGGGTGAAGTCGAACTGGAGGTGATCGTCCGAAAGCAGGGACGCCAGGTCGCGTTATTAGACGTCGAGTTGAGCCAGGCGGGCCGCAGCGCTGTTCGCGCGGCGGTCACGCTCGGATTCCCCGATGACGGCGACCCCACCTTCGTCACGGCCTCGTCGATCGACGACATGTCACCGGAACCGCCGGAGAGTGCGGTGGCAGTCATCGGCGATCACCCGATGGCGCAGGTCGTGCATGTCGGTCAGGGTTGCGACATGCGAATCGACACCACCTCGGCGCACTTCCTGACCGGCAGCCAAGGCGAGGCCGAGGTCAGGATGTGGGTCCGTCCTCGACCCGAGGACGAAAACGACCTCGACACCGCTGTGCTGTTCGCGATCATGGCGGGTGACATCAGCGCGCCGGTGACGATGAACCGCGGCCTGTTCGGGTGGGCGCCGACCGTGCAGTTGACGACGTACCTGCGCCGACTGCCGACGCCGGGATGGCTTCGCGTGCGGGCGAGCTCGGATGTTCTGGGCAGCACGTGGTTCGAAGAGGATCATGCTGTTCTCGATTCGACGGGCGCAGTCGTCGTCCAGAGTCGTCAATTGGCGATGATGCCCCGCTAGGGTCGATCGCTGCGGTCGTGGCAGGCTGTTCGCCATGACAAGAATTGCGATTATCGGTGGCGGCAAGATCGGCGAGGCGCTGATCTCCGGGCTGTTGCAGGCCGGCCACGCCATCAAGGATCTGGTCGTCGCCGAGCAATATCAGCCTCGCGCAGACGAATTGATCGCCGAATACTCCATCCGCGTCAGCACGGTCGCCGATGCCGCCGAGGGTGCGGACGTCATCGTCATCGCGGTGAAGCCGAACGACGTCGAGTCAGCGCTCACGGCGTTGACGAAGGTCGATCTGGACGGCGACCTCGAACAATTGATCGTTTCCCTTGCGGCGGGAATCCCCACGGGATTCTTCGAAACGCGTCTGCCCGCAGGGTTCCCGGTCATCCGCGTCATGCCGAACACCCCCATGTTGGTCGGGGAGGGCGTGAGCGTGCTCTCGCCCGGACGGCACGTCAAGGCCGAGCATCTCGAGCTCGTACGCGGCATCCTCGGCAGCGTCGGCAAGGTGGTCACGGTTCCCGAATCGCAGATCGACGCGGTCACGGCTGTCTCCGGTTCCGGCCCGGCCTACTTCTTTCTGGTCGCCGAAGCGATGATCGACGCGGGAGTCGGTCTCGGCCTGACGCGCCCAGTCGCTACCGAATTGGTGGTGCAGACGATGGTCGGTTCCGCAGCGATGCTCGATCGCACCGGCGACAGCGCGACGGATCTTCGCGCCGCGGTGACGTCACCGGGCGGAACGACGGCTGCGGCACTGCGTCAGCTCGAAGCGGGCGGCCTGCGGACGGCGTTCTTCGATGCCTTGGATGCCGCCAAGTCGCGCTCGGCCGCGATGGGTGCAGCTGCGGATTAGTCGTCCGTTTAGCCACACCCGTCGCTTTAACCCCACCAGTACAGCTAAGCTCGACTTAGTACGTACGTGTCTGTTCCGCCGGAGGGGAAGCCGGCGGCGCGAGTCGTGCTGGAGGTATGTGGATTAATGGCGTCTGCAAACAAGCCGTCCATGGGTTCGTCCCACGACGGAAAGCCGGCAGTGGCCGGCACGCAATTCCTCACTGTTGCTGAGGTAGCAACTTTGATGAGGGTGTCGAAAATGACTGTGTACCGGTTGGTACACAGTGGCGAATTGCCCGCTGTACGAGTGGGCCGTTCGTTCCGTGTACATGCGAAGGCAGTGCACGATTACCTCGAAACCTCGTACTTCGATGCCGGCTGACCAGCCGGTTCGAAGAGGATGACCTCGGCGTGAGCCGAGTCGCGGGCACAGCGGTTGCTGTGCCGGAGGCTCGGTTTATGCCGAGTGACTCCACACCGGTACGATGAGTCACTGTCGTACCAGCAAGCTGGTGTCGTAAGGCGCTGAGCTAGTTAAAACGAGGGCCAGGCGCCAATTGCTTGGCGCAGGCGTACGTGACCGGCGTGCGCAGGAACGCTAGAGAAGAACGTGAGGGACACCCGCTATGGGTTCAGTGATCAAGAAGCGTCGCAAGCGCATGTCGAAGAAGAAGCACCGCAAGCTGCTTCGTCGTACCCGAGTACAGCGCAGGAAACTCGGTAAATAAGCAGTACCTGTTGATGCCCGCCACCCCTTCCGGGGTGGCGGGCATCAGCATATTCGGGGGAAGCGATGTGTGCCACGTCTCATTGGCTGGGCGATTTGTCTTGAATGGCCGAAATTTGGGTAGTCAGCGCGGGACCCCCTCTGCCCGTAAAGTGGGGGAAAATCGCGGGAGGGACGCTTCGGCAGAGCGCGTTTCTACTGGATATGGGGGTACTTGGTGGTTGAAGGTGACAACACTTCAGGGGGCACGACGCCTCGCGTCGTACTGGTGACCGGGGCGAGCAGATTTCTCGGCGGCTACCTGGTGACCAGGCTTGCGCAGAATCCGTCGATCGAGCGTGTCATCGCCGTCGACGCCGTCAGTCCGAGCAAGGACATGATGCGCAGAATGGGCCGCGCGGAATTCGTGCGAGCAGACATCCGCAATCCGCTGATCGGCAAAGTGATCCGAAACGCCGAGGTCGACACCGTCGTGCACGCGTCGACGCTTCAGAAAGCCCCCAAAGCCGGCAGCCGCGCCGCGATGAAGGACATGAACGTCATCGGCGCCATGCAACTGTTCGCGGTCTGTCAGAAAGCTCCGACGGTTCGCAAGGTGGTCCTGCGCTCGGCTTCGGTCGTCTACGGGTGCAGTGCCAAGGATCCCGCTCAGTTCACCGAAGAAATGAGTGCGCGCCGCCGGCCGCCGGGCGGATATGCCCGCGACAGCCTCGAGATCGAGGGATACCTCCGCGGAATGGGGCGTCGGCGCCCGGACATCTCGGTCGGGATTCTGCGGTTGGCGCCGTTGATCGGACCTCAGCTGACTGCAACCGTCGGGCACTACGTCACCGCCCCACTCGTGCCCACCATCGTCGGGCGCAACGCGCGCCTGCAATTGCTCCACGTCGAGGATGCCCTCGCGGCGCTGGAGAAGGCGACCATCGGACACGCTTCGGGTACGTACAACATCGCCGGCGACGGAGTGGTCATGATGTCGCAGGCGATCCGCCGGGCAGGCAGGGTGGAAGTTCCCATGCCGCTCGCTCTGTTCCGCAGCGTCGGGAGCGCGTTGGTGGGGTCGTCCATGAGGCTGTACACCGACGAGCAACTCGAGTACTTCCGGTTCGGCTGCGGACTCGACACCACTCGCATGCGCAGCGAGCTGGGGTTCGAGCCGCGATGGACCACCATGCAAGCACTCGACGATTTCATGCGTGCGATGCAGACGCGCCGGATCATCAAGTCCGAGTGGATCGATCGGGCGGAGAATGCGTTGACCACCATCCTCGGCGGTGACACCGCCGCGGCGGCAACAAGTGCAGACGTGATGCACATGCCGCTGTCGGGACGAAGTGCGGTGAAGGGGTGACTGACGTGGCGAAGGTAATTCCCCTGCGGCCCAGCGCAACTCACACCGGAAAGTCGGCAACTTCCCGTTCGCGTGAGTCCGTCACCGGTGCGGAGCGTGACATCCGTGAACAAAGTGAGCGCCGGCATCCGTCCGGAGTGTCCTCGGCGGCCGACCACGGCGGTGAGAGCACGTTCGTCGATTCGGCCAGGTCGGCGATCGTCGATCAGATCGCCTCGGCAGCAGAATTCTTCCGACGTCGGGTGTCCGGCGACTACGAGGTCGACGAGTTCGGATTCGACCCGCATTTCGCGGACAACGTGGTCATGCCGATGTTGCGCCCGTTGTTCGAGAAGTGGTTTCGCGTCGAGGTCAGTGGGATCGAGAACATTCCCCTCACCGGGGGAGCGCTTGTGGTCGCCAACCACGCCGGTGTGATCCCGATCGACGGACTGATGACGTCGGTTGCCGTGCACGATCACCATCCAGCGCATCGTCCACTGCGAATGTTGGCTGCGGACATGGCATTCGAGATGCCGGTGGTGGGTGGACTGGCGCGCAAAGCCGGTCATACGTTGGCCTGCAACCCCGACGCCGAGCGTCTGCTCAACGACGGTGAAGTCGCGGCCGTGTTCCCGGAAGGATTCAAGGGCATCGGGAAACCGTTCAGTGAGCGGTACAAGTTGCAGCGGTTCGGGCGCGGTGGCTTCGTGTCGGCCGCAATGCGAACCGGTGTTCCGATCATTCCGTGCTCGATCGTGGGTTCGGAGGAGATCTATCCCAAAATCGGTGATCTCACCACACTCGCACGCGTTCTCGGTCTTCCGTATTTCCCGGTGACACCGCTGTTTCCACACTTCGGGCCGCTCGGCCTGGTTCCGTTGCCGTCGAAGTGGTACATCGAGTTCGGAAAGCCCATCGTCACCGACACCTTCGAGAGCGGTGCCGCCGACGATCCGATGGTCCTGTTCGAGGTCACGGACCACGTCCGAGAAACGATTCAGCAGACGCTGTATCGACTGTTGGCCAAGCGTCGCAACGTCTTTCTCGGCTGAGCTCGGTCCGGATCGCTGCTCGATCCGGACCGAACCCGCTCAGGCGTTCTGTTCTTTGCGCCTGGCGAGAATTGCCGCGAGCGCCCCGCCGACCGCTCCGAGCACCAGCGCCGTCGGTACGCCGATCTTGGCGGCCTTTCGTCCGGTGCGGAAATCGCGAACTTCCCACCCGCGGTTCTTCGCGAGTTCACGAAGATCTGCGTCGGGATTGATCGCCACCGGTGTCCCCACCAACGAGAGCATCGGAACGTCGTTGTGGCTGTCGGAGTAGGCGGAACAGCGCTTGAGATTGAGTCCTTCACGCACCGCCAACGTCCGTACGGCGTGCGCCTTGCCCATGCCGTGCAGGATGTCGCCGACGAGTCGGCCGGTGAAGACGCCGTCCTCACTCTCGGCGACAGTGCCCAAGGCGCCGGTCAATCCCAGTTTCTCGGCGATGACCTGAGCCAGTTCGACCGGAGTTGCCGTCACCAACCACACCTGTTGTCCGGCGTCGAGGTGCATCTGGGCCAACGCCCTCGTGCCTGGCCAGATCTTGTCGGCGATGACCTCGTCGTAGATCTCCTCGCCGAGGCGGGCGAGTTCGGCGGTGGATCGACCGGCCACGAAGGACAGTGCTTTCTCGCGGCCTTCGGCGACGTCGTTGCTACTTTCTCGGCCGGTGACTCGGAACTTGATCTGCTTCCACGCGAAATCCACCAGATCCGAGGTCTTGAGATACTTTCGTGCAGCGAGACCACGGGCGAAGTGGATGATCGACGCACCCTGCACCATGGTGTTGTCGACGTCGAAGAATGCGGCGGCCGTGAGGTCGCGCGGAACGGCCGGGGGCTCTTCGCCGGTTTCCGGTTCTGTGGGGTTGGCAGCTTCGTGCAATGCCAGAGCTGCGTCAGCGCTCGCCTCGCCGGCGAGATTGGCTCGAACTTCCGACTCACTCGGGCCCAGCGGATTCTTCACATGGCGACGTCCGGGGAGAATGACCCCGGCAAGCCCTGATCCGAATCCGGAGCCGTTCGGTAGTGATCGCGCAGGCACCCGCACCTCCCGTGTTGCATTCTCGAGCAGAGAACTCTTCGAGTCAGCCTATCCTCCGCGATGAGGCCCGATGGGTTGGATGGTGACCTTCCCTGTGGTGTGTGACGTTCCTCTCCGCCGATTTGGTACCGAGTGGGGCTCCGGAGGCACACTCGACCGATCAAGTAGATGGCGTCCCCCTAGAAGAAAGGTATGCGTCGATGACTGCAGCTACGCATGAAGTGACCCTGTTGACACGCGCAGGATGCGCGTCCTGCGTCGGCGCGGCGGAGGTCCTGCGACGGGTCTGTTCCGAGTTCGAGCTGGAATTGACGTGCATCGACGTGGACGAAGCTGCCGCGACGGATCCAGAGCTGAGAGCGGAGTACGGAGACAGATTGCCCGTCATTCTTCTCGACGGACGCGAGCACGGTTACTGGGAAGTCGACGAGGAGCGCCTTCGTGACGATTTACGCAAGTAAGGCAACCCTCAAAGTTGTCCGCGGAGCCGCTTTGCAGGTGAACGGCACATCGAACCCGTCTCGAGCAACTTTGTGCATGGGTTCACAAGCGGTTACCGTGGTGTGAACATTCCCCCGGAGCATCGTGGAGGTCGACAGTCGTGTCGACCGGACGAGGAGCCAGCGACGTGACCGAACCGCACCAGACGCATGAGCCTGTGGCTCAGCGCGTCACCGGCGCTGCGGGCTCTTCCGTCACCGACGCTGCCAGCGCCTCGGTTACCGACCCGATCGCTCAGGATCGCGTCATCCCCCAGGCTACGGTGACGCGCTTGGCCGCATACCTGCGGGTCCTCGGAGTGATGTCCGACCGGGGTACCTCCATCGTCTCGAGCGAGGAACTCGCGCAGGCGTCAGGTGTCGGATCAGCGAAGTTGCGTAAGGATCTGTCGTTCCTCGGACCCAACGGTGTCCGCGGCGTCGGGTACGACGTCAACAGGCTCCGCATCCGCATCGAGCGTGCACTCGGACTCGATCGTGGGCACAAGGTCGTTCTCGTCGGAGTCGGAAACCTCGGCAAGGCACTGGTCGGTTACGGCGGATTCAGCCGCCGCGGTTTCGAGATGGTCGGACTCTTCGACAGTGACGCAGATCGAATCGGAAGCAGAGTCGGGGATCTCGTCGTGCGCAGCACCGAGGAACTGACCGTCGCCTGCCGTGAACTGAATGCGACCATCGGCGTCATCTCCACACCGGACGAGGCAGCTCAGGGCGTGTGCGACCAGTTCGTCAGCGCCGGGCTGCGCTGCATCATGAGTTTTTCGCCGATCGCCCTCGACGTTCCCGATCACGTGGAACTGCGACGTGTAGATCTAGCCGTCGAGATGCAGGTTCTCTCCTTCAACAGTGCGCGCAACGCCGATCAGGCATCCAGCGCGCCGCGAGTACGAGTGGCTCACGCCGCATCCGCTTCGTCAGTCCCATCCACCAGTTCACCCGCTCCGGTCGGAGCAGGTTCGACAAGAAACGGATCAGTGATCGCGCCGTGAGTGTTCTGCTTGTCGGGGTCTCGCATCGAACCGCGCCCGTCCCGGTGCTCGAGCGAGTAGCTGTCACCGACACCGATCGTCCGAAGCTGATCGACAAGCTTCTGGCGTCTTCGCACATCTCCGAAGCGATGATCGTCTCCACCTGTAACCGGGTGGAGGTCTACGCGGTGGTGGACGCGTTCCACGGTGCACTCACCGAGGTCGGTGAAATCCTGGCCGACCATTCGGGTCTCGACCTGACGGCGCTGCACGCTCACGCATACGTCCGCTACAGCGAAGCAGCGGTCGAACATCTCTTCGCCGTGGCCAGTGGCCTCGATTCGATGGTGATCGGCGAACAGCAGATTCTCGGCCAGATCCGTTCGGCCTACGCATCTTCGGATGCGCAGCAGGCCGCCGGACGCGTCGTCCACGAACTGGCTCAGCAGGCACTGCGCGTCGGCAAGCGAGTGCATTCCGAAACCGGAATCGACTCCGCCGGAGCATCAGTCGTGTCCGTGGCTCTCGATCGTGCAGCGGGCATCATCGGTGAGGGCGGCCTGGTCGGCCGCACTGCCGTGGTTGTCGGGGCAGGATCGATGGGCGGTCTGTCGGTTGCGCATCTCACCCGCGCCGGAATCGCACGCATCGTCGTCGTCAACCGGACACAGGAACGCGCCGAGCACCTGGCAGAGACGGCACGCTCCAACGGCGTCGACGCCGACGGTGTTGCCTTCGATCAGCTTTCGGCCGCGATGGCGCAGGCAGATGTCATGGTCACCTGTACCGGCGCGGTCGGGGCAGTGGTCACCCTGGCGGATGTGCACCGCGCACTCGCCGAGCCCGATCGCGACAACACCAAGCACCTCGTCATCTGCGACCTCGGACTGCCGCGCGACATCGATCCCGCCGTCGCCGGCCTGCCGGGTGTGACCGTTCTCGACATGGAGACGCTGCAGCGTGATCCAGCGGCGGGCGCAGCCGCTTCCGACGCAGATGCCGCACGCACCATCGTCGCCGGTGAGCTTGCGACCTATCTTGCCGGACAGCGCCTCGCCGAGGTCACTCCGACCGTGACGGCTTTGCGTCAGCGCGCCGCCGACGTCGTCGAAGCCGAACTGATGCGGCTCGATTCGCGTCTGCCCGGCCTGGACGATCCGCAGCGCGACGAGGTTGCGCGCACCGTGCGCCGCGTCGTGGACAAGCTTCTCCACGCCCCGACCGTGCGCGTCAAGCAACTGGCGTCGGCCCCCGGCGGCGACTCCTACGCAGCAGCGCTGCGCGAACTCTTCGAACTCAGCCCCGGATCTCCCGCGGCCGTGGCCACACCCACCGATCTGGTGGACGGCGACCGCACTGGAAGGGACCTGCAGGCATGAGCGTCACCACCCCTCGATCGGGGAGCCCGCTGCGGATCGGCACTCGCGGAAGTCTTCTCGCGACCACGCAAGCCGGTACCGTGCGCGATGCCCTCGTTGCGGCCGGACATCCCGCCGAGTTGGTCATCATCAAGACCAAGGGCGACCAGTCCACCGATCCCGTCCAGAAGATCGGCGTCGGAGTGTTCACGGCAGAGCTTCGAGAAGCCTTGCTGGACAACCGCGTCGACGTTGCGGTGCATTCCTACAAGGACTTACCGACCGCGCAGGACCCGCGTTTCGTCATCGCGGCGATTCCGCCACGCGAAGATCCGCGTGACGCGCTCGTCGCACGTGACGGTCTGGTCCTCGGGGAGCTTCCGGCCGGTTCCAAGGTGGGAACCTCCGCGCCGCGCCGTGTTTCGCAGCTGAAGGCACTCGGTCTCGGCCTCGACATCGTGCCGTTGCGGGGCAACCTGCAGCGCCGTCTCGGCAAGGTCGAATCCGGTGAACTCGACGCCGTGATCCTCGCTCGCGCCGGCCTGTCCCGTATCGGGCTGCTCGATCTCATCACCGAGAATATCGAGCCCGTGCAGATGCTCCCCGCTCCGGCGCAGGGTGCCCTGGCCGTCGAATGCCTTTCTGCCAATGCGGAATTGGCGGCGATCCTCGCCGAGCACGACGACGCGGGTACCCGGGCGGCAGTTACTGCCGAGCGCGCCCTGCTCGCCGAGTTGGAAGCCGGCTGCACCGCTCCGGTGGGAGCGATCGCGGAGATCGTCGAATCCCTCGACGACGACGGCAGAATCTTCGACGAACTGTCGGTACGCGGCTGCGCAGCCGCCATCGACGGTTCGGACGTCATCCGTACCGGCGCAGTGGGTGCGCCGGACAAGGCCGAGGAACTCGGCCGAGCGGTAGCGCGCGAGTTACTCGAACTCGGCGCCCGCGAGTTGATGAACGTGACTACAGGCGAGGCAGCCGATGTTTGACGCCCCACTTTGCACTTGCACCAAGTTCCCATTTCGATACAGCGCACTGGAGAATCACCGATGACCCGAGTCCGAAAGAACACTCCCGGACGGATCCTGTTCGTGGGATCGGGACCGGGCGACCCCGCCCTGCTCACCGTTCGCGCACGTGACGTCCTCACCGGCGCCGCAATGGCATTCACCGATCCGGATGTAGACAAGGGCGTCGTCGCACTCGTCGGCATCGACATGGGCCGCGACGAGGAGACCGGCGAGCTGATCGCGGACGTGCGTCCGGCACTCGGCGAGCCTGCCGAGGTTGCAAAGACATTGGTGCACGAGGCCAAGAACGGCCACGACGTCGTGCGTCTGGTCTCCGGCGACCCGCTGACCACGGATTCCGTGATCGCAGAGGTCACCGCAGTCGCCCGTACGCAGGTTCAGTTCGAGGTTCTCCCGGGTCTGCCTTCCGGTTCGGCTGTGCCGAGCTACGCCGGCATGGCGCTCGGCTCGGGTCACACCGAGGCCGACGTTCGCGGTGAAGTCGACTGGGCTGCTCTGGCCGCTGCACCGGGACCGCTTGTCCTGCACGCGACGTCCGGACATCTCGCCGAGACCGCCAGCGCGCTGGTCGAGAACGGCTTGGCCCCGCAGACGCCTGCTGCGATCACCGTCCGCGGTACCACTCGTCAGCAGCGAACCGTCGAGGCAACTCTCGCGACGCTCAACGAAGCCGGATCCGAACTGGTGGGCTCGCTCATCGTCACCGTCGGCAAGGTTGTCGCGCAGCGCAACAAGATGTCGTGGTGGGAATCGCGCGCTCTGTACGGCTGGACCGTCCTCGTGCCGCGCACCAAGGATCAGGCCGGCGAGATGAGCGACCGTCTGGTCACTCACGGAGCGATCCCGATCGAGGTTCCGACCATCGCCGTCGAGCCGCCTCGCAGCCCGGCTCAGATGGAGCGTTCGGTCAAGGGACTCGTCGACGGTCGCTACCAGTGGGTCGTCTTCACTTCCACCAATGCTGTTCGCGCAGTGTGGGAGAAGTTCGAAGAGTTCGGCCTCGACGCTCGCGCCTTCTCCGGTGTGAAGATCGCCTGCATCGGTGAAGCAACCGCAGCCAAGGTGCGCTCGTTCGGCATCAACCCCGAGCTGATCCCGACCGGTGAGCAGTCCAGCGAAGGCCTGTTGGCCGAATTCGCCCCGTACGACGACGTTTTCGATCCGGTCAACCGGGTTCTGTTGCCGCGGGCGGACATTGCGACCGAAACCCTCGCAGAGGGCCTGCGCGAACGCGGTTGGGAGATCGACGACGTCACCGCCTACCGCACCGTCCGGGCAGCGCCGCCGCCGGCCGAGACCCGCGAGATGATCAAGACCGGTGGATTCGACGCCGTCTGCTTCACCTCGTCCTCGACCGTGCGCAACCTCGTCGGCATCGCCGGCAAGCCGCACGCCCGCACGTTGGTCGCGTGCATCGGCCCGAAGACGGCCGAAACCGCTATCGAGTTCGGTCTGCGCGTCGACGTGCAGCCCGAGACCTCGCAGGTGGGACCGCTGGTGGAGGCTCTCGCCGAGCATGCTGCTCGTCTGCGCGCCGAAGGTGCTTTGCCGCCCCCGCGCAAGAAGTCTCGAAGGCGCTAGAGCATCCGTGAGGGGTTGAGGAGTCTGTGGACTCCTCAACCGCTCACAGGTTCCGACGAAGGAGGGCTACTTCTCGTGTTTCCCACTCATCGCCCTCGCCGGCTCCGGCGCACTCCTGCGCTCCGGCGACTCGTGGCAGAGACCTCGCTCGAACCCCGGCACCTCGTTTTGCCGATGTTCGTCGCCGACGGCATCGACGCACCGCGTGAGATCAGTTCCATGCCAGGCGTTTTCCAGCACACTCTCGATTCGCTGCGGTCCGCAGCGGTGGAAGCGGTGGAAGCCGGCGTCGGTGGCCTGATGCTGTTCGGTGTTCCGAAGGCGGAGGACAAGGATCCCCAGGGGTCCGGTGCCTCCGATCCCGACGGAATCCTCAACGTCGGATTGCGCGCTCTGGCAGACGAACTCGGCGATTCGACGGTCATCATGGCCGATACCTGCCTCGACGAGTTCACCGATCACGGCCACTGCGGCGTGTTGACTGCCGGCGGCGCTGTCGACAACGACGCGACCTTGATCCGATACGTCGAAATGGCTCTCGCACAAGCTGAATCGGGTGCGCACCTGCTCGGTCCCAGCGGCATGATGGACGGTCAGGTGGCTGCGATCCGCGGTGCACTCGATGCTTCGGGGTATGTCGATGTCGGTCAGCTCGCCTATGCCGCGAAATATGCGTCAGCGTTCTACGGGCCGTTCCGTGAAGCCGTCGGATCCTCACTGCAAGGCGACCGTCGTACGTATCAGCAGGACGGCGCCAATCGCCGCGAGTCGATGCGCGAGGTAGACCTCGACGTCGCCGAGGGCGCCGACATGGTGATGGTCAAGCCTGCAATGTCCTACCTGGACATTCTGCGTGAGACCGCCGACCGGTCCCCGGTTCCGGTCGCTGCGTACCAGATCTCGGGGGAGTACTCGATGATCACCGCGGCCGCGCAGAACGGGTGGATCGATCGGGACGCGGCGATTCTCGAATCGCTCATCAGCATTCGCCGCGCCGGTGCCGACGTGGTCCTCACCTACTGGGCGTCGGAAGTTGCCGGATGGCTGTGACGGAGTCACGCATGGTGGCTGCGCCGGTATCGACCGATACGCTGGTGTCATGACCGAGCAGTGGCCGCCGTCGCGCCAGGAACCGCCCCGCCGGGAACCTCCCTACGAGAACCAGCCGTTCGAGAATCAGCCGTACCGCGAACTCGGACCGATGCCGACGGGTCAGATCCCGGGATACGGCCCCGGTTACAACGGATACCCGGGACCTGCGCCGAAACCCGAGCCGCCGACGGACGTCGTGACTGCGATTCAGTTGTGGTGGGCTGTGACGGCGCTGGGGTTGGTCCAGGGCGGCGCGATGATCTGGATGCTGCTCGGGCAGAAGTCGATGTTCGTCGACGAGATGCTCAGAAATCAGGCAGCTGTCGACGCCGGTCTGACGCGTTCCGACGTGGAGGGCATGTTCCCACTGGTCATCGTGTTCTCTGCTGTTTTGGTCGTGATCGTCACCGCGGTGTTCCTTCTGTTCGTGCGCGCGATGAGTCGCGGCAAGAACTGGGCTCGAATGTTGCTGACGTTCTGTGGCGTCTTCATGCTGGTCTCCGCGATCCCGGTGATCTTCGGGCTCGGCGGAGACGGCGGCGCGGCCACTCTGCTGTTCGGCGGAGCGGAAATCCTGCAGGCAGTTGCTGCTGTCGGGGCGATCGTGATGATGCACCGAAAAGAGTCCAATCCGTACTTTCTTCGTTTCCCCCCGGCGGGGAACCGGTAGGTAGCTCGGGGTACTGTGAAACGGGTCACTGAAGTAGTAGGGGAGAGGTCGGACGCGATGAGTTCTCAGGAAGCCCTGCGTACGGAAAGCACCCACGACGCGCCACTGCGCCAACGTGGTTCACGCACCGAAGTGATCTTGTTCGCGATCCTCGGAGCCTCTGTTCTGGTGACACTCCTGATGCTCATGATTCCGGGCATCGTCAGCGGATAGCGCACACTTGAACCCGTGAGTATCTCTACGAAGGTCAGGCGCCCGACGGCTGTCGAGGCAGCATTCTGGCTGTGGATCGCCAGCGCGTTCCTGCTCATACTCTTCGGCCTGATCAATGTCACCAGCGCTTCGTATTCGTTGCGTGAGCAGTTCACCGATCAAGGCGTTTCTGCCGGAAACATCGACATCTACGTCACCTTCGTGCGGGTGTCAGGGCTGGTTCTGCTGTTGACCGGCCTCGCGATCGGCGGCCTCGCCGGTCCCACTCGCGCCGGAAGGGCGTTGTGCCGACGGATCCTGGTGATCGTGTCCGGAGTGTTCGCGGTGCTGCAGATCGCGCTGGTCGTGGCCGGGATCAGTACCGTGCTCGCGCTGGTTGTTCCCGTCATGCTGATCTGTGCCTGCGTCGCGATCTACCGCGACACCACCCGAAGTTGGTTTGCCCGTGGCTGATCGCGCGCCGGAAATCGGCCCGGACGTTCTGTACTACGAACCGGGTTCTCGGTGGTGGGCCATCGCGTTCGGTCCGATCTTCTGCCTGATCGCCTTGGTCATCGAACTGTTCACCGGCCCGGTGGTGCATTGGTTCGGTCTGGCGATGTTCGCCGTGATCCTCACCGGATTGGTCTACGTGCAGGTGATCGCAGCACGGCGGCACGCGAGCGTACTTCTGACCGCGACCACGTTGCGTCAGGGAACCGAAGAGGTGCCGATCACCGAGATCGCCGAGGTGTTCCCGGAGTCCGACGACGCTGCCTACGAGGACGAAATGGAACCGTGGGAAACGGCACGCGCGCTCGGTGAGCTGTCCGGAGTGCCCAGGCGTCGGCACGGTATCGGCTTACGTTTGACCACCGGGGGATTGGTGCGGGCGTGGGCAAAGGACGATCAGGCACTTCGCGAGGCGTTGAGTCAGGTCGTTGTGGTTGGTGTCGAACCGGACGGGTCTGCCGATGACTGAGCCACAGCCATCCCCGCGTGTCGACGTGAAGACGTGGATCGGTGTACTCGGTATCGTCGCCGCAACGATTCTGGCGGTCGTGTGCTGGCGAGCGGGTACGACGACGTCCGACTTCGGACCGATACTGGAGGGCGCTCCACCGTTCGAGAGCACGCACTACGACGGTCTCTGGATCTCGGGCGCCGGGTTGTCGATTCTGGTTGCGGGGCTGATGGCCATCGATGTCGTGCGCCGCGTCCGGGTGGGCTTCGTCGCATCGCAGTAGCCCTCATACGGGTAGGGGGTATAGTTGCGGTATGAGTAGTTACAGCCCCGAGCAGGACGATCTGCTCAAGCGCCTTCGTCGTATCGAAGGTCAGGTAGCCGGAATTTCACGCATGGTCGCAGACGACCGGTACTGCATCGACGTGCTCACCCAGGTATCCGCCGCGACGAGCGCGTTGCAGTCCGTGTCCCTGAAGCTTCTCGACGCCCACCTTGCGGGTTGCGTCGTCGAAGCTGCCAAGCAGGGTGGTCCGGAAGCGGACGTCAAGATCAAGGAAGCTCAGGCGGCCATCGCTCGCCTCGTTCGTTCGTAAGGTGTCGGTCCGTCACTCCGTGATGGACCGCGCGAGCGCCCGGGCGGAGAAGCTCACGAAGTACTCGGGTGTGACTTCTTTGGCGATGTTGATGACGATGGTGTCCGACAGGCCTTTGAGTCCGGAGAGCACGAGATGGATCAACGCGGGGTCGTCGATCAACCGGCTCCCTTCGGCTGCAGCAGATTCGGTGAGCGCTCGAATCAATGCCGAGTTGTAGACCGCTACGGATGCGTGAAGTTCCCGCATGCTTTCTCGGTCGGACCCGGCCATGCCTTCGATGTCGCGCCAAGTGGTGGTGAGTCGACCCACCCGTGCCCAGTGCCGAGCAAACTCGGAAATCATGGACTCGAGTAAGGCGCTCAGTCCCTGCTCGCGGGGGAGCGAGTTCACGAAGTCCGCCATTTCCAGCTGACTTTCGCTGAGGAGGGCGGCGAAGATGTCCTGCTTGTCGACGAAGTACTGGTAGATCAGGCCAGTACTGGTGCCGGCTCGTTTGGCGACAGCGCGGATCGTGAGCGCGGAGTAGCCTCCTTCGTCCAGAAGCGAGATCGCCGCGTCGAGAGTTCGGCGTCGACGCACTTCGGCGTCGCCGTAGATCGACTTGCTGCTGGTACTGCTCATTTGATCACCGTAGTCGCGGTGGTCGGCATCCTCAATTCACATCGAACACTGTTCGTTGTCGAACGCCGCCCAGAATTCGATGTGACTCAGATCATAGAATGAACATTGTTCGAAATAGAATGAACATCGTTCATTCTGGTGTTACGGTATGGCGCAGACCACATCGAGGCCAGTGCAAAGTGCTGGACACTCTGCGGTCGGCCTGACCTTTCTTCCCGTATCGATCGGGAGGTCTACACAGTTGTGGAGTACCTATGACACGCACTAACGATGAACGCGCGGCGATCGACATCGCCGCTACGGCTGGAGAACTTCTGCTCGACCATCGGAAATCCCTCGGCGAAAACGACGGTGATGTCGCGACTTTCAAGAACGCGGCCGATCGGCTCAGTCACGAATTCATCGTCGCCGAACTTGCCCGACGCTTTCCTGCGGATGCAGTGCTGTCGGAGGAAGGGGCTGACGACCTCGCGAGGCTGGCTGCGGATCGGGTGTGGATCGTCGACCCTCTCGACGGCACCCGTGAGTACGGCGAGGCCGGACGACCGGACTGGGCCGTTCATGTTGCACTGACCGAAAACGGTGTCCTCACAACAGGTGCGGTCGCAATGCCTGCCCTTGGCGTCACCTATTCGAGCAGCGATGATCGAACCGAACGGGATGCCGCGACGCCGGTTCGAGTCGTCGTATCGCGGACGCGTCGTCCGGAACCGGTCATGCGCATGGCCGACTCGATGGGCGCGGAGTTGATCGAAATGGGATCCGCCGGAGCCAAAGCAATGGCGGTCGTCTCGGGTGAGGCAGACATCTATGCACATGCGGGCGGACAGTACGAGTGGGATTCGGCGGCGCCCGTTGCTGTCGCACGTGCTGCGGGACTGCATGTTTCGCGTATCGATGGCAGCGAACTGCGCTACAACCAGGAAAACCCGTGGTTGCCGGATCTGCTGATCTGCCGACCCGAACTCGCCCCGAAAGCACTGGAGGAACTGGGCCGATGACCGCGACACTGACGCACCTCGAACGACTCGAAGCCGAGAGCATTCACATCATGCGTGAAGCTGTTGCCCAGAGCGAAAACCCGGTGATGTTGTACTCGGTGGGCAAGGACTCCGCCGTGATGCTGCATCTGGCGCGCAAGGCCTTCTATCCGTCGAAGCTGCCGTTTCCGCTTCTGCACGTCGATACCACGTGGAAGTTCCGTGAAATGTACAAACTTCGTGACAGTACCGCCGCTGCAGGCGATCTCGATCTGATCGTCCACACCAACCCGGACTGCGTGAAGCAGGGGATCAACCCGTTCACTCACGGCAGCGCTGTCCATACCGACATGTGGAAGACCGAAGGCCTCAAACAAGCCCTCGATCACTACAAGTTCGACGCTGCATTCGGCGGCGCCCGCCGTGACGAAGAAAAATCCCGCGCCAAGGAACGCATCTTCTCGATCCGATCAGCTGCGCACCGTTGGGATCCCAAGCAGCAGCGACCGGAACTGTGGCGGATGTACAACGTCCGCAAAGCGCCGGGCGAGAGCCTGCGCGTCTTCCCTCTCTCGAACTGGACCGAGCTGGATGTGTGGGAATACATACGCCAGGAAGAGATTCCGATCGTTCCGCTGTATTTTGCCGACAAGCGGCCCGTCGTCGAGCGGGACGGTGCGCTGATCATGGTCGACGACGACCGGATGCCGTTGCTGCCGGGAGAGACTCCGGAACTCAAGAGCGTTCGTTTCCGCACCCTCGGCTGCTACCCGCTGACCGGAGCCGTCGAATCGACCGCCACGAGCCTGACCGAGATCATCTCGGAAATGTTGCTCACCACCACTTCCGAACGCCAGGGACGGGTCATCGACCACGACTCCAGTGCGTCGATGGAGAAGAAGAAGCAAGAGGGGTACTTCTGATGACTGTTTCCTCGGATCTGATCGCTGACGACATCGAGGCGTACCTCGAACGTCATGCAAACAAGAGCATGCTGCGATTCATCACGTGCGGCAGCGTCGACGACGGCAAGAGCACCTTGATCGGCCGTCTGCTCTACGAATCGAAACTCGTCTTCGACGACCAGTTGACGGCGCTCGAAGCCGATTCGCGCAAGAGCGGAACCCAGGGGGAGGGGCTCGATTTCGCGCTCCTGGTCGACGGTCTCGCCGCCGAACGTGAGCAGGGCATCACGATCGACGTCGCCTACCGCTACTTCACGACCGAGCGACGCAAGTTCGTCGTCGCCGATACTCCGGGGCACGAGCAGTACACCCGAAACATGGTGACGGGCGCGTCGACCGCCGATCTTGCTGTGATCCTTGTCGATTCCCGCAAGGGGATACTGACTCAGACCCGCCGGCACTCGTATCTGGTGTCGTTGCTGGGGATCAAGCACGTGGTGCTTGCCGTGAACAAACTCGACCTCGTCGACTACTCGCAAGAGGTCTTCGATGCCATTACCGCGGATTACGCAGAGTTCGCTCACGAGATCGGTCTGGACGGGTTCGTCGCCATCCCGATGTCGGCATACATGGGTGACAATCTCACCGAGCGCAGTGCGAATACCCCGTGGTACTCCGGACCAAGCCTGATCGAGCATCTCGAAAGCGTGGACATCGACGATGCTGCCGCCGCGGCTCCGTTCCGGATGCCGGTGCAGTGGGTCAACCGGCCGGACCTCGACTTCCGCGGATTCTCCGGCCAGATCGTTTCCGGCACCGTATCTCCCGGAGATCCCATCCGCGTGCTCCCCAGTGGAAAGACGTCCACAGTCGAGCGCATCGTGACCATGGGTGGCGACCTCGACGTTGCCGGTGCGGGCCGCTCGGTCACCATCACGCTCGCCGACGAGATCGACATCAGTCGCGGTGATGTGCTGTCCATCGGCGACAATCCGCCGGCCGTAGCCGATCAGTTCGAGGCCTGCATCGTCTGGATGGGTGAGGCTCCCATGCTGCCCGAACGGCCGTTCCTGTGCCAGATCGGTACCGTCACAGTCACTGCGCGCATCACCAAACCGAAACACAAGATCAACGTCAACACTCTCGAGAAGACCGCAACGACTACTCTCGCGCTCAACGAAATCGGTGTGTGCAACCTCAGTTTCGATCGACCGGTCCCGTTCGACCCGTATGTCGGCAACCGTGACACCGGTAGCTTCATCCTCATCGACCGCCTTACCAACGGCACTGTCGGTGCGGGCATGATCACGCACTCGCTGCGTCGATCGGACAACATTCACTGGCAATCCGTCGACGTCGACGAGGCCGCGCACACCAGGCTCAAGGGACACCAACCCGCAGTTCTGTGGTTCACCGGTCTCTCCGGTTCGGGAAAGTCGACCATCGCGAACGATGTCGAGCGTCAACTGCACGCACTCGGCGCGCACACCTACCTCCTCGACGGAGACAACGTCCGTCACGGGCTGAATCGAGACCTCGGATTCACCGAAGCCGACCGCGTCGAGAACATCCGTCGCGTCACCGAGGTCACCCGACTGATGGCGGACGCCGGTCTGATCGTGCTCGCGTCCTTCATTTCACCGTTCGAGGCCGAGCGTCATGCCGCCCGCGAATTGATCGGCGACGAACAGTTCGTCGAAATCTTCGTCGACACCGCGCTTGCCGTCGCAGAGGAGCGAGATCCCAAGGGGCTGTACAAGAAGGCTCGACGTGGCGAGTTGGTGAACTTCACCGGCATCGATTCGCCGTACGAACCGCCGCAGAACCCTGACATTCACATCGACACCAGTGTCACGACGACCGAGGACGCTGCGATCGCGATCGTCGACCATCTCCGCGCCCGCGGAACTATTTCTTGATCCGCCTGAACACGAGGAGCATCCATGCCTGACAGGGCTGAAATAGTTTCTGCCGTAGAAGATTACGTCAAGTGTCTCGGAAGTCACGACGTCGACGGACTGGTTGCGCTGTTTGCGCTCGACGCAGTTCAACACGAACCGCTGGGGGTCCAGACCTACCGCGGAATCGACGAGATTCGCGAATTCGATACCGCGAACGCGCAGGTCGATTTCACAGTCAGCCTGCTCGGTCCGATTTCGGTGACGGGAAAGTACGCAGCCATGCAGCTTCGGGTGCAGCGCGCCGGTATCCCCGACTTCGCTGCCACCGATGTGTTCGAGTTCGACGAGAACGGCAAGATCATCTCCCTGAGTGTTGTTCTCGATCCGCAGGCGCTGTGCTGACCCATCAGGGCCTGCTGGCAGGCAAGGTTGTCGTCGTCTCGGGAGTGGGCCCGGCGCTGGGTCGTTCGATTGCGCTGCAGAGTGCGGCGGCCGGAGCGAAGGTTGTTCTGGCTGCCCGCACACCCGAGCGCTTGGAATCGGTGGCAAGGGAGATTCGAGACCGCGGCGGAATCGCGTTGGCCGTCCCGACGAACCTCACCGACGTCGATTCGATCGCTTCGTTGGCGGAGACAACTGTCGCTGAGTTCGGTGCGGTGCATTGCTTGGTGAACAACGCATTTGTTCAACCCGCGCAGGTCCCGCTCCTGGACGCCGACGTGGTGTCCATCCAGTCGGGCATCGACATCAACTTGCTCGCGGCGTTGAACGTCACCAGAGAATTTGCTCCGGCATTGATCGAGTCGCACGGGTCCGTCGTGATGGTCACGTCCATGGTGTTGCGCAACCAGCTTCCCGGGTTCGGGGCCTACCGCATCATGAAATCCGGGCTCCTGGCAATGGCACGCAGTTTGTCGATCGATCTCGGTCCCAAGGGTGTTCGAGTCAATTCGGTTGCTCCCGGCTATATCTGGGCGGACTCGGTCAAGAACATGTTCGAGAAGAAGGCGGCGGCGGCAGGAGTCGACCCCAAGATGATCTACGACGAGATCGCAGCGGGCGCCGATCTGCGCCGATTGCCGGAGCCAGATGACATCGCAAACGCTGTCGTCTTCCTCCTGTCCGATTCAGCGAGGGCCATCACAGGGCAATGTCTCGACGTCAACTGCGGTCACACGCACCACTGATCAACTCATACAAGGACTAGCCATGACACAGGATTACGACGGCATCGGTTCCATCGATGACCTGCACCAGGCTGCGCGCGAGGCGGCCGGGTACGAAAACTTCGGCAGCGAAAGCTATCTCGAAGGACTTCGAGTTCTCCTCGAGTCGTTCCAGAACGAGGCCGACCTCACTCCTCACGGCAAGGTGATCGCTCGCAAGATGATCGTCGGAGCGCTCGCGGGTCGCCTGACCAGTGAGGCCGGATTCGCGAAATATCCAGAGCACGTAGATGTTCCGATCAAACGCCCGATCTTCGTGGTCGGGTTGACCCGCACCGGCAGCACCGCGCTGCACCGTTTGCTCGGTGCCGACCCAGCGCATCAGGGCGCCGAGATGTGGCTCGCCGAGACGCCGCAGCCGCGCCCCGAGCGCGACACGTGGTCGGAGAACGAAGATTACGTTCGCTCCGACGCCTTCTACCGTGCTCGCCAGCGTAACGAGGCAGACCTGATGAAGGTTCATTTCATGGGGGCGGAGGAGGTCGAGGAATGCTGGCGGCTGCTGCAGCAGACGATGCTCTCGACCGCGTTCGAGACGGTGGCGTACGTGCCGAGTTACACCCGGTGGCTGGCGGAGCAGGACTGGACCGAAACATATGCGCGGCACAAGAAGAACCTGCAGTTGATCGGGCTGCACGACCAGGACAGACGGTGGGTGCTCAAAAGCCCGAGCCATGTCTTCGCGATCGACGAGATCATGTCGGTCTATCCGGATGCACTGTTCGTTCGGACCTTCCGAGACCCGTTGACATCGATGGCGTCCACCTTCAGCCTCGTAGAGCAGGGCGGACACGACATGTCGAAGGCATTCGACCGTCCCGCCATCGGGCGCACGCAACTGGACCTGTGGGCGCGAGGGAACGCGAACTTCAACAATGCCCGTAGCCGTTACAACCCCGATCAGTTCATCGACGTCGACTACAAGGACTTCATCGCCGGTGCGGTCGGCACCGTCGAGAAGATCTATGCACAGTTCGCCCTGCCCTTCACAGACGACGCCCGCGCCGCGGTGGAGGCGTCGCATCAGGCCAGCCTTGCCGAGCACCGTCGTCCGTCGCATCGCTATTCGCTCGAGGATTTCGGCGTGAGCGCTGCCGACGTCGAAGCGAAGTTCGCCACCACACCCTGAAGCCCTCCGGCCCTGTGCGCCTTTTTGGTAGTGCCGACTACCAAAAAGGCGCACAGGGGCGAAGCCCCAACCGAAACAAGGAGATTCACATGAATGCTGTTTGGGAAAAGTTCTGCGCAGATCTGCTCGAGGTCGGAAAGGTCCTGGAAGACGAGATCGTCCCTCAGGATCCGCTGACTCAAGCCGAGGGCGTCCGCTACCTGAGTCGGTTGCTTCGGTACGGCACGATCAACTGTGTTGAGTACACCGATCCGCGGTGGCCGCAGTTCTCGTCGGCTCCGAACCCGAACATGATGACGAAGATCGGTGCCGACAACCCGGACAACGTCTACATGCGCGCCAACATTTCCGGTAAGTACAACTACCGGATCATCGGCACCCGAGGCACCGTCCCGCTGATCACCTTCGGCTCGCGCGTAAATCGGTACCACATCGACGGCACCATGCTGCAGACCGGCGATCTGCATATCCACGACCTCGAGGTCGACGAGAACGGCCGTTTCGAGTTCATCGCGAGCGTCGACAAGCCCGATGAGGGCGCTTGGCTGCCTTTGGCGCCCGACAGCAACCTCATCTCCGTTCGGCAAACTCACCAGGATCGACGCAACGAGATTGTCGGTGATCTGACCATCGAATGCCTGAACCCGGACGGGGAGTTCGTCCCGTTGACTCCGGAAGAGATCGGCGAGCGCCTCACCAAGTCCGTCGGGATCGTGAAGGGGATGGCGGAGACCTTCCTGGAATGGTCGCGCAAATTCCAGCCGCACACCAACGAGATCTTCGACTGGGGACAGGACTACTTCCAGGATGCCGGCGGCGATCCGACGATCTTCTACTTCCACGGTTACTGGAAGCTCGCCGAGGACGAGGCGTGGGTCATCGAGACCGAGGTTCCGAACTGCGAGTACTTCAACTTCGTGCTGCAGAACTTCTGGGTCGAGTCCCTCGACTACAACCGCACGAACATCTACATCAACAATCACACCGCGAAGCTCAACGACGACGGCACCATGACAATCGTCGTGGCGGCGAAGGATCCGGGTTATGGCAACTGGATCGACACCGATTCGCATGCCGAGGGGACATGGGCGCTGCGCTGGATCAAGGCGGACTCGCACCCGATCCCGACGTCGAAGGTAGTCAAGATCTGACACGCTGACGGAGATTGGGAACGTATGTACACCAGGAAGATTAGGTTCGGCCCTCGCTTTGTCGCGCTCGGGCTTGCCGGTGCATTGATGTTGGCCGGCTGCGCGTCGAGCAGTGGGGACAACTCGGGATCGGCTTCACCGAGCAGTAGTGGCGCAGCTGGTTTTGTGGGCGCCCCAGATGTGGGGGAGCGGATCGACGGCGGTGTTCTCACCTTCGGGTCCTATTCGTTCCCTTCCTCGTTGGACCCCACGAGAACGCAAGCCGCCGGTTCGACCGGCGGAACCGAAATGGCCGCGATTTACGACACGCTGGTACGCAGCGACTCCACAAACGGGAGCTTCGTGCCACAACTCGCGAAGACACTGTCGAACAACAGCGACTTCACCTCGTACACCGTCACTTTGGCTGACGGCCTCACCTTCAGCGACGGAAGTCCGCTCGACGCGGAAGCGGTGAAGTGGAGTATCGATCGATTCGTGGCAGGCAAGGGTGATGTATCGCAGACCTGGCTCAACATCGTGGATCGGATCGAGACGCCCGACGCCACCACAGTCGAATTCGTGCTCGAGCGGCCCTGGCGTCAATTCCCGGCGCTGTTGTCGCTCGGGCCCGGAATGATCGTTGCGCGAAGTTCAGGGGGAGAGGCAGGGTCGGTTTCAGGAACCGGGGAGAGAGCGTTCACACCGATCGGGGCGGGTCCGTTCACCTTGGCCAAGTTCGCCCCGCACGAAGAACTGGTACTCGCCGCACGCACGGATTATCAGGGCGGTAAACCTCCACTGGACACAGTGCGGTTTGTTCCCACGTCGGGTGCGCAGTCTCAGTACGAATCGTTGAAGAGCGGCCAGATCGACATGACGTACATCCTCCGCGACGAGGCCGTGATCGAACAAGCTCTCGACGACGGATACTCGGGTTACCTCAGTCCGACCGGACAGAACGGGATTGGCACGATCAACAACCGTGAGGGCAAGCCCGGGGCCGATGTTCGCGTCCGTCAGGCGATCGCCTACGGGGTGGATCCGGCGGCGGTCAATACCCGGGCGAACAACGGATTGGGCACCGCCAGTTCCGAACTGGTCCCGCAGACGTCACGTTGGTACAACAACACAGCAGGCATTCCGTTCGATCAGGTGAAGGCAAAGGCGCTGCTCGATCAAGCGAAGTCCGACGGGTACGACGGGAAACTCCGCTACCTCACCACCTCGGAGCCGAGCCAACAGGCGACGGCACTGACGGTTCAGGCTTCGCTGAACGCGATCGGTTTCGACGTCACCATCGACTACGCGACCGATGTGACCGATCTGGTTCGACGGGTATACAAGGACCACGATTTCGACATGACCAGAGGTGGCGCTCCGGTCGGAGAAGAAGCGCCGTACCTCAATTTGTACAACAGTGTGGCCAGTGATTCGAAGAACAACCCGTCCGGCTTCGCGGACCCGGAGATGGACGCGATGATCACAGCTGTGCAGACGGCATCAACGGACAATGCTGTCCGTGAGGCGATCAGCAAGGTGCAGGAGTACGCCAACGCGACTGTGCCTTACGTGATCTGGGGGCCGGCGTCGGTGTTGACCGCATGGGACGGCAACGTTCACGGCGTCGTACGCAACATCACCGACATCATGTTCTTGGGCGGCGCTTGGATCTCGCCCAACGGCGAAACGGTGGAACGATGAAGTGGTCCTTGGCCGGTGCGATGATCGACGCCCTGGAACTGTGCGAGTTGGCGCAGGTCGCCGAAGAGGTGGGGTTCGACGGAATCGCGATGCCGGATTCCGTGTTCTATCCGGAGCAGGTGTCGGCGCCGTACCCGTACACTGCTGACGGGAAGCGGATGTGGGCGCCCGAGACGCCAATGCCTGATCCGTTCATTGCCATGGCGGCGATGGCGGCCGTCACATCGCGAATTCAGTTCTACACCAACGTGTTCAAACTTCCACTGCGCGATCCGCTGTTGGTAGCCAAGCAGGTCGCGACCATGGCCGTGATGTCGAGGAACCGCGTCGCTCTCGGCGTCGGTTTGTCCTGGATTCCCGAGGAATTCACCTTCATCGGTACCGAGATGCGCACCCGCGGCGCGCGTACCGACGAAGCCATCGAGATCATCAAGGCGGTGTGTGCGGGACGTGGGCCGGAATGGGTCGAATACCACGGCAAGCACTACGATTTCGACGCTCTGATGATCAGTCCTGCTCCGGAAATTCCGGTTCCGATCTACATCGGTGGGCACAGCGAACCGGGGTTGCGCCGTGCAGCCAGGCTGGCCGACGGTTGGATGTCGGTGAACACGACCAAAGCCGAATTAGCCTGCGCCATCGATCGTCTCACGGAATTGCGGGTCGAGTACGGTCGTGCCGATATTCCTTTCGGCGTCAACGTCTCGCCGACGGATGTTCGTGATCTGGACGGATATCGCGAACTCGAGACTCTCGGAGTCACGGAAATCAGAGTTTTGCCCTGGTATCACTACGGAGTTGACTCCGGTGATCGTCAGGGACGACTCGACTCCATTCGGCGGTTTGCCGAGGAGGTCATCGCTCAGTACTGATCGATCAGCGTCTGCATCGCCCGGCCGTAGAGTTTTGCCAACTCGTCGCGATCTGCGGACTGGGGGATACTCTCGTCGCTGAGGACGCTCAACAGCCCGGACACCTGGGCGGAGACCAGGAGTGCGCGGGTGTACGCGTCTTCGCCGTCTAGACGAGCGGCGAGATTGGTGGCAAATACTCCGGTCATGTCTCGGAGTCGCTCCCGGATGCGTGGACTGTCCGACGCTCGCATGAGCGCTGTGTACACCGACAGCATCCGGGCGTCGGCCTTGCCCAGGACGAAGGCGGCGATTCGCTCACCGAGGGTGTCGAGTGGGCCGTCGAACTGGCCTTCGAAGTAGTCCGCAACCGGCGTGGTTTCCAGGAACAGTGCTTCTTTGGACCCGAAATGCCGGATGACCAGGGCCGGATCGATTCCGGCAACTTTGGCGATGGCGCGAACTGACGTGCCGCCGAACCCGTGCTCGCCGAACAGTTGGAACGCCGCCGCGCGAATCGCCTCGGATGTCGAGGGGTGCTCCTGCTCTGGCGTGTGCCTCGTGGGTGTCACGACATCGACCTCTGTGCTCGCTCGCCGACCGCGTTGTCAACGGCGTTGACTATAACGTGTCAACGGTGTTGACTGTTGAGTCTGTCAACGGTGTTGACATCTAGATGCGGTTAGTGAAGAGAGCGTGGAATATGACAGATACCGACGTCCGAGTACCCAGCGAAGAAGTTGTCGATCCGCCGACCAATTGGAAGATGGTGGGCAGTGGACTCGCATTTCCGTTGTTCTTCGTCATCATGTTCTGCTTGTGCTACGTCAGCGCCTTCCATTCGCCGACGCCGAATCAGGCACCGATCGTGGTGGTCGGGTCGCCGTCCGTCACGGCCCCGCTGATCGACGGAATCCAGGCTTCGTCGGGTGACAAGTTCGACATCGTTGCCACAGCCAACGCCGCCGACGCACTCTCTCGGATCGACAACCGCGATGCGATCGGCGCCATCGAGATCGGTGACGCCGTGACCGCACATATCGCCACCGGCGCGGGCGCCTCGACGGTTTCCGTGGTGAGCAGCTTGGCGCATTCGGTTGCGGAGCAGACGGGGCAGCAGGTCACGGTGATCGACTCGGCGCCTGTCACGGCGCGCGACTCCTCGACTGTCGGACTCTTCTACTTCCTGATCGTCTGCACCCTCGGTGGCTACCTGACCATCACGGTGCTCAGTCAGGTTGCGCCGAGAATGCGGTTACGCGAGCAGTATTCGATCCTGGCCGGTGCGGCGATACTCACCCCGCTCATAGCCTTCGGCATCACCAGCATCTTCATGCACGCCTTCGGGGCGTCATTCGGCCAGATCCTGCAACTGCTGGGAATCTCGATGGTTTACACGTTCACCGTCGGTGCGGTGAGCATTCTGCTCAATCGACTGCTCGGCCAAGCCGCGATCTTCGCGGTGCTGACGGTGCTCGTTTTCATCAACTTCCCGAGTTCGGGTGGTGCCATTCCGGTGTCGTTCCTGCCGGGATTCTGGCAGCACATCCATTCGTTCTGGCTCGGATCGGCAGCCATGGAGCCCATCCGCTCCGTCATCTACTTCGATGGGAACGGCGCCGGACCGCACCTGCTCGTTCTGGGGATCTGGCTGGTCGCGGCACTCGGCCTGACCGGACTGCTTGCCTCTCGGCAGTCGGAAAAGGCGGCAGCGCAATAAATGTGGTGGGGCCGGCGATTGCCGACCCCACCCGAACCCTTTACTTCAGCCGTACCGCGTCGGTGCCCGGTCCGTCGAGCATCGCGGACCCCAGCAGGATGTCCGGAATGCCGAACCCGTCGATCAGTGTCTCGACGTGGGGGCGCAGGGTGCGGCAACGCTCGTTGATTCCGCGCGTCACGGCCTTCGAACGCTCCACCGACAGATGCCGGTGCTCCATGAACCAGGCCTTGTCCTCTTCGATCACGGACAGTGCGTAGAGATCGCACACCTCGCCGAAGAGTTCCTTTGCGGTCTCGTCCTCACACGAGTCGATGCCGGCGACGAATGCTTCCAGGATGACGCGCTCGATGTGCGCCTGAGCGGCTTTGAGTACGTGGTCCTGCACGAAGTTGAACGCGTCGAACGGGTTCTCCTCGCGCTTCTGCGCTGCCTGCAATCGCCTTGCCGCAGTGGCGAGTAGGTACTCTTCGCGGTCTTCGAACATCTTCATCTGGGTGCCGCGGTTGAAGAGGCTGCCGTCCTCTTCGTTGTCCTGGCGAGTGTCGACGATCGTCTGCAGGATCTGCTGCGCTGCCGTGCGTTTCTTGACCACGTCGGAGACCGTCGTAGCGGCGAAGCGCATCCAGTCGACAGGGCTCATGCCGCGGACTTCGTCGGCGTAGGAGGTGAGGAGTTCTTTTGCGACCAACTGCGTCAGAACGTGGTTGTCACCCTCGAACGTGGTGAAGACGTCGGTGTCCGCCTTGAGTGCGGTGAGGCGGTTCTCGGCGAGATAGCCTGCGCCGCCGCAGGCTTCGCGTGCCTCCTGGATGGCCCGAGTGGCATGCCAGGTGTTGGCGGCCTTGAGTCCGGCGGCGCGACCTTCGAGTTCGCGCTGCTCCTGCGGATCCGGGTCGTCGCTGCTCTGGATGTCGTGCATCGCGGCTACGAGTTCGTTCTGTGCGAACTGCAGAGCGTACGAGCGGGCGATCAACGGCAGCAGACGCTTCTGGTGGACGAGGTAGTCCATGATCAGGACTTCGTCGTCACTCTTCGGAGCACTGAACTGCCTGCGCTGCAGGGCGTATCGACCGGCGATGGCCAATCCGACGCGGGCGGCCGCTGCCGCGGAACCACCGACGGTGACACGTCCACGAACCAGTGTGCCGACCATCGTGAAGAAACGACGGTTCGGGTTCTCGATCGCCGAGCTGTACGTGCCGTCCTCGGCGACGTCGGCGTAACGGTTGAGTAGATTCTCACGCGGGATGCGGACCTGGTCGAAGACGATGCGGCCGTTGTCGACTCCGGGCAGTCCACCCTTGAGCCCGCAGTCGGACGTCGTGACGCCGGGGAGGTCGTTGCCGGCGTCGTCACGAATCGGCACGACAAAGCAGTGGACGCCCTGACTTTCGCCTCCGGTGATCAGCTGTGCGAACACCGCTGCGACGGTGGCGTGCTGGGCAGCGCCGCCGATGTAGTCCTTGCGAGAGGACGGAGTGGGGGAGTTGACGACGAACTCGCCCGTCTCGACGTCGTAGGTCGCCGTGGTTTCGAGTTCCTGGACGTCGCTGCCGTGACCGGTCTCGGTCATCGCAAAGCAACCGAGCAGGTCCAGATCGATCAGCGGCTTGACGTACGCCTGGTGGTGACGCTCGGTGCCGAGGTTTTCGATGGCGCCGCCGAACAGACCCCACTGGACGCCGGCCTTGACCATCAGTGAGAGGTCGGACATCGCGAGCATCTCGATGCTGGTGACGGCGCCACCCGCGTCGCCCGTTCCGCCGTGAGAGACGGCGAAACCGTTTGCGGCGTACCCGAGATCGGCGAGGACCCGCATCTGTTCGAGAGCCTTGGAGCGCGCAATGGCGGTGTTGGGTGTGTAGTGCGGAGCAAAACGTTCGTCGTTCAATTCGCCGCGAACGCGCTCACGCACCTCCCGCCAGCGTCCGTCGAGTGTTGTCCTGAGGTGGTCCGCTGTGGTGGCCATGGAACCGACGATAGCGCGTAGCGCACCGCGGGCAACCCGGTTCGATCCCAACCTCACATTCAGCAGGAGCCCGCGGCACCCGCTTCGATTCCTTGGCGGAAGAGTTCCTTCTCGCTCTCGGACATAGCCTGGTACGAAGGGTCGTTCTCGACGATCTTCAGGAAGTCGGCGCCCGCCGTCTGGGTCGACGTGTCGCCGCTCTGAACACGCTGCTGAACGTAGACGGACACCGCCGAACACCCGCCGAGAAACGCGGGGTCGGTGCTCGTCGCCGCGGTGGTTCGAGCCGAGTCGGTGGCGCTCGGCGGCGACGAAACTGTCGCCTTGTCGTCGTTCGAAGCGTCCGAACCACACGATGTGAGAAGAATCGCAGCCGAGACCATCAGCGTCGTCAACAGTCGCTTCATGCCCGGAATCGTCTCACGCGGGGCCCGGTTCGACCGGAAAACTCGCCTCGAGCACCGAAGTCCTACACCCTGTCGTTGTCAGATTCGACAGAACTGGGACACTGGAAGCCGTGACTGTGTCTTCCGGTGATCCCGACGTGCATGCAACGAACTCCGCTCGGCTCTTCGAACGTGCCGGCAACGTGATTCCGGGTGGCGTCAACTCGCCCGTCCGCGCGTTCGGTTCGGTCGGCGGAACACCGCGATTCATTCGCGAAGCATCCGGCTACACCCTCACCGACGTCGACGGAAACAACTACGTCGACCTGGTGTCGTCCTGGGGTCCGATGATTCTCGGGCACGCTCACCCGGCAGTCGTCGAAGCCGTTCGCGAAGCCGCGCTCGGAGGTCTCTCCTTCGGTGCGCCGACCGAAGGCGAAGTCGCTCTTGCCGAGGAAATCGTCGCCCGCGTCGCGCCCGTGGAAAAGGTTCGCCTGGTTAACTCCGGAACCGAAGCCACGATGAGCGCAGTCCGCCTCGCCCGCGGATTCACCGGGCGGACCAAGATCGTCAAGTTCTCCGGTTGCTACCACGGCCACGTCGACGCCCTTCTCGCCGACGCCGGATCCGGCCTCGCGACGTTCGGGCTGCCGACCTCTCCCGGCGTGACCGGCGCTCAAGCAGAAGACACCATCGTCGTGCGCTACAACGATCTCGACGCGGTGGCCGCGGCCTTCGCGGCCAATCCCGGCGCCATCGCGTGCGTCATCACCGAAGCTGCCGCCGGAAACATGGGCGCCGTCGCACCGCTTCCCGGTTTCAACGAAGGTCTGCGTCGTCTCACCCGTGAGCACGGCGCACTCCTGATCATGGACGAGGTGATGACCGGATTCCGCGTCAGTGCCTCGGGTTGGTACGGCATCGACAACGTCGCAGGCGACCTCTACACCTTCGGCAAGGTCATGAGCGGCGGCCTGCCTGCCGCAGCATTCGGCGGCCGCGCCGACATCATGGGCCACCTCGCACCGGACGGTCCCGTCTACCAGGCAGGCACCCTCTCGGGTAACCCCGTAGCCGTCGCCGCCGGACTCGCGAGCCTGCGCGCCGCCGACGCCGAGGTGTACGCCAAGCTCGGCCGGAACGCGACCGCCCTCGGCGACCTCATGACCCAAGAACTCACCGCCGAAGGCGTCGAACACCGAGTGCAGTACGCAGGCACCTTGGTGAGCGTGTTCTTCACCGAGAACACGGTGACCAACTACGACGAAGCCAAAGCCGCGCAGACCTGGCGATTCCCCGCCTTCTTCCACGCACTGCTCTCCCGCGGCGTGTACCCGCCGCCGAGCGCGTTCGAAGCGTGGTTCGTCTCCGCAGCCCTCGACGATCGAGCCTTCTCGATCATCGCCGACGCCATGCCGCACGCAGCCAAGGCCGCAGCTGCTGCCGTCAAGCCCTGACCAGTTCCCATTCCAGAACACCCGCACGCTTCCGACATCCATCATCTTCAGCGAGGACCCTCGACTGTGACCGACGCCGATCACCCCGACCACACGTCCACCCGCACCATCGTCCACGTCCTGCGCCACGGCGAAGTACACAACCCGCGCGGGATCCTCTACGGACGGCTCCCGGGCTTCCGGTTGTCGGTGGCGGGCGAAGCTCAGGCTCGTGCGGTCGCGTCGGTGCTCGCCGATCACGACATCACCCACGTGGTCGCGTCGCCGCTGCAGCGGGCGCAAGAGACCGCGACTCCGATCGCCGAGGCACACAAGCTCGACATCGTCACGGACGAAAACCTGATCGAGGCAGGCAACGAGTTCGAGGGTCTCAAGGTTGCCGTCGGGGACGGTGCGCTCTCGCGTCCGCGTCACTGGTGGAAACTGCGTGACCCGTTCACCCCGTCCTGGGGCGAGCCCTACCTGCAGATCGCGCATCGCATGCTCGCAGCCGTCAATGCCGCACGCGTCGCGGCAGTCGGACACGAAGCCGTCGTCGTCAGCCATCAGCTTCCGGTCTGGACTCTGCGTCGATTCCTGCAGGGTGAGCGTCTGTGGCACGATCCCCGTCACCGTCAGTGTGGACTGGCGTCGTTGACGTCACTGGTCTACGAAGGCGACACCCTGGTCGACATCGTCTACTCCGAACCTGCCGGCGCCTCCGACCCGAGAGTGACAGGAGCATGATTTCGCGCCGCATCGCCGCAGCATTCGCAGCCGCTGCGTCGGCGATGCTTCTTCTCTCGTCCTGCGCGACCGGCGACGACGCCGTCGCACAGGGCGGAACTTTCGACTTCGTCTCACCGGGCGGACAAACCAAGATCTTCTACGATCCGCCGTCCGACCGAGGCACCATCGGCAAGCTCTCCGGGCCCGATCTGATGAACGAAGGTCAGAAGGTCGGTGTCGAGGACTTCGAGGGCAAGGTCGTCGTCCTCAACGTCTGGGGTCAGTGGTGCGGACCGTGCCGCGCCGAAGCCGACGACCTGGAACAGGTCTACGAGCAGACCAAGGATTCGGGCGTGCAGTTCCTCGGCATCAACGTCCGCGACGACACCAAGAACAAAGCGCAGGACTTCGTGGTCGACAACAAGGTCTCGTACCCGTCGATCTACGACCCGTCGATGCGTTCGCTGATCGCCCTCGGTGACGGCTACCCCACGTCGGTCATTCCGACGACGATCGTCCTGGACCGCCAGCATCGCGTCGCCGCGGTGTTCCTCCAAGAACTTCTCGCCGAGGATTTGCTGCCCGTCGTCCAGCGAGTAGCTCAGGAAGACGCGCAGTAAAGATGACAACCACGACCACTACGCTGCTGGCCGGCAGCGACACACTGAGTGCCGGTGTGGGCGAAGCGTTTCAGAACGCGGCGTCGTCCGGTCCGCTTCTGCTCGCCCTCGGCGCCTGTGTGCTCGCCGGTCTGGTGTCGTTCGCTTCACCGTGCGTCGTGCCGCTCGTTCCCGGCTACCTGTCCTACCTGGCCGGCGTCGTCGGTGCCGACGCTCCCGCGATCACCGCCGAAGAGGCGAAGACGCGGACGATCACCCGGAGCAGTCGACTGAGGGTGGCCGGTGCGGCCGGACTGTTCGTCGCGGGCTTCACCGTTGTGTTCGTCCTCGCGACCGCGTCGGTATTCGGCGTGATCTCCACGCTGCTCGTCAACCGCGAGGTCCTGATGCGAGTGGGCGGTGTCGTCACCATCGCAATGGGTCTCGTCTTCATCGGGCTGATTCCGGCGCTGCAGAAGGACGTTCGTTTCGAACCGCGTCGCGTGTCGTCACTGGTGGGTGCGCCGCTGCTCGGGGGAGTGTTCGCTCTGGGCTGGACGCCGTGCCTCGGTCCGACATTGGCAGGCGTGATGTCCGTAGCGGCGGGAACCGACGGGATGACCGCCGCGCGTGGTGTCACGTTGATCGTCGCGTACTGCATCGGACTCGGCCTGCCGTTCATCATCTTGGCGCTGGGATCGGCGCGCGCGCTGACCGGCGTCGGCTGGTTGCGTCGTAATGCACGCACCATTCAAATTTTCGGCGGAATCATGTTGGTGGCAGTGGGAATCGCCCTCGTCACCGGCGCGTGGGACCAGTTCGTCGGCTGGGTTCGCGACGCATTTATCTCGGAGGTGACGCTGCCGATATGACAGCTGACGACAATAACGACCACCCGAAACCCGTGCTGCCGAAGCAGTCGGTGATCGGTCGAGTCGTTGCACTCGGGCGCAACACCTGGCGCGGGCTCACCTCGATGCGGACCGCGCTGGTACTGCTGTTCCTCCTCGCGCTCGCTGCGATCCCCGGCGCCCTGCTGCCACAGCGAACCCTCAACGAGGGCAAGGTCACCGACTACATCGCCGCGCGTCCGACGCTCGGTCCGTGGATGGACCGCCTCGAATTGTTCGACGTGTTCAGCAGTTTCTGGTTCACCGCGATCTACGCATTGCTCTTCATCTCGCTGGTCGGCTGCATCCTGCCGCGTTGCGTGGAGCACGCGAAGGCGCTGCGCACCCGTCCGGTGAATGCGCCGCGCAATCTTGCTCGCCTGCCGCACCACACCACGAGCGTCGTGGACGGCGAGACTCCTGACGAACTTGCTGCCCGGGTGTCGAAAGAACTGCGCGGGTGGCGCGTCGAAACGCGTCGCGGCGATTCGAAATCACGACGCGAAGGCGAAATCACCATCTCGGCGGAGAAGGGATACCTCCGCGAGTTCGGCAACCTCGTGTTCCACCTCTCGCTGGTCGGATTGTTGATCGCGATCGCCGCGGGCAAGTTGTTCGGCTACGAGGGCAATCGCATCGTCATCGCCAACGACGGCCCCGGGTTCTGCACGACCTCGCCGGCAGTGTTCGACTCCTTCGTCGCCGGTCTGAGCCTCGACGGCACCGGCATGACCCCGCTGTGTGTACGTGTGAAGAATTTCCAGGCCGACTACCTCGAGACCGGTCAGGCCGAGATGTTCACCTCGGACATCTCGTACCAGGCAGGCGACGACCTCGAGTCCGATACCTGGCGGGACACGACCATCCAGGTGAACCACCCACTGCGGATCGCCGGCGATCGTGTGTACCTGCAGGGACACGGATACGCGCCGACATTTACCGTCACGTTCCCGAACGGTGAGACCCGCACCGAGACGCTCCAGTGGCGTCCGGACGACGCCACGACGTTCCTGAGCAGTGGCGCGATGCGCTTCGACCCGCCGGGCGGCATGTATCCCGATGCGGACGAGCGTCGGAAGAATCAGATTGCCATCGAAGGATTGTTCGCGCCCACCGCGCTGTTCCACGGCAACCTGCTGTCGTCGAGTTACCCGGCGATGAACGATCCGGCAGTCGCCATCGACATCTACAAGGGCGACACCGGACTCGATACCGGTAACCCGCAATCGCTGTTCGAACTCAACACCGAACTGATCAATCAGGGCCGACTGGTCAAGCAGGATCGAGTCAATCTGTTTCCGGGGGAGAGCGCGACGCTTGCCGACGGAACCCAGGTGCGATTCGATGGTGCCGTCGACTTCGTGAACCTGCAGGTCTCCCACGATCCCGCTCAGGTGTGGGTGTTGGTTTCGGCGTTGACCATGATGGCGGGCCTACTCGTCTCGCTCGTGATCAAGCGTCGCCGCGTCTGGGCACGTATCTATCCAGATGACGAACGACGTACTGTAGTAGAACTTGGTGGGCTTGCCCGCACCGACCACGCAGGCTGGGGCGACGAGTTCGACCGCCTCGCCGACCGCTTGCTGAAAAGCAATCCGACCACCGCGGTGAACCAACCGCACGCGCAGGAGAACGCCCGATGACAACGAACGAGACACTCGCGCAGTACAGCGACTGGGCCTTCAAGTCCGCCTTCACCGTGCTCGTGCTGGCGTTTGTGCTGCTCATCGTGCAGTACGCGTCGGCCAGAGCAAAGGCGGTTCAGGACAAGGAACTGGTCTCCGCCGGCGGTGTCGACGCATCCGTGCCTGGCAGGGTCGCGGAGACTCCGAGCAAGTCGCTCTCGGAACGATTCGGCGGAATGGGCCGAGCTGTCCTGGTCGTCGGAACGGTGCTGATCATCGCGTCGATCGTGCTCCGCGGATTTGCGACGGAACGATTCCCGCTCGGCAACATGTACGAATTCGTGGCGATGGCGTGTGCGGCGTCGTTGCTGGTCGGGCACGTCCTGTTGATCAAGCCGGCGTACCGTCCTATGTGGGTCTTCTTGCTGGTGCCGGTTCTGATCTTGATGTTCCTCGCCGGCACGGTCCTTTACGCCGACGCGGCTCCCGTGGTTCCGGCGCTGCGCTCGTACTGGCTTCCGATTCACGTGACGATCGTCAGCGTCGGTTCCGGAATCTTCATGATCGGCGGTATCGCGAGCCTTCTGTTCCTGCTGCGACTGAAGTTCCCGCCCGGTGACGAAGGCACGAGCATCGGTGGCCGGATCGCAGAGCGACTGCCGGATGCCCAGACTCTCGACCGCTTGGCGTACAAGAGCACGATCATCGCGTTTCCGCTGTTCGGCGCCGGCGTCATCCTCGGTGCCATCTGGGCGGAAGCTGCGTGGGGACGCTTCTGGGGTTGGGATCCGAAGGAGACGATGTCCTTCATCGCCTGGGTGATCTACGCGGCCTACCTGCATGCGAGGGCAACGTCCGGGTGGCGCGAGACGAAGGCCGCCTGGATCAACATCGCCGGTTTTGTTGCGATGCTGTTCAATCTCTTCATCATCAACATGGTCGTCTCCGGCTTGCACTCCTACGCGGGCCTCACCTGACCCTCTCGAGGTACCGTGGGTGGCTGCCGACCGGTCTGTAGGTATTACCGGTAGGTACGTCAGGGGCGGGCAACAGTTACGATGCAGTTTGGCGAATTACTAGCTGTCTGGTAGCTGTGGGATCGACGAGGGGAGCGGCGAGATGGCCGACAAGATTGAAGACGCCGGAGCAGGATTGTGGGAGCCGGTGCGCCCTGCCGAGCCGACGCGGCGCGAGCCGCGCGCATCCGCGCCCGAGCCGTCATCGGACTCGGTTCCCAGCGACGTTCGTAGTCTCTTCGTGGCCCCGGTCGACTCCGGGCCGCTCCAGCAAGTCGCCGGCCAGGCGCCCAGTGCACCCGCCGCTCCGCCGCCGACGACGACCCCAGCGGCTCCCGTGACAGGTCCCAAGACTCCGGTCATCCAGTATCCGGCAGCGCAGCCAGGCCCGATCAACGGCCAGTTCTCGACCTCGCCTGCGATGCCGATGCAGACCTACGAACCTACGAATCGTGGAGGGTCGCTTCCGGATTCACGAACTGGCGTTCCGCAGCCTGTTCAGAATTCGCAGCCTGTTCGGAACTCGCAGCCTGTTCAGAACCTGCAGCCTGTTCAGAACCTGCAGCCTGTTCAGAATTCGCAGCCCGGCCCGACGGCGCATTCATCCGCGAGACCGCTCCAGCAACCGCAGGCACCTTTTTCGCCCGGCGTCCATCCGCCCAATCCCGCGATTCGGCAGTTCGGTCATCCCGGCGCTGCGCCGGTGCAGAACGGGTACACCCTCCAGAATGGTCAGGCCGTGCCGATGGCCCCGCCGACGGCGCCACCTACTCGCGCTCCGATGCCGCAGACCGGACTCACTTCGGCTCCGGACAGTCGCTTCGAGTCCGCTCTCCCGATGACTGCGCAAGATCTCTCGGCTGCGCTCCTCGTCAAGCGGCCTGTCCGGCCTGCCCCGGTGGGTGGCTGGCGCAAGGCGCTGTACACGTTGTCCGGCCGATCGGTGAACCTCGGAAACGGTGCAAAAGAGCAGCACCTCGTCGAGTTGACGCGCCAGATCAACCAGCCGCTGCAGGGCTGCTACAAGGTTGCGGTGCTCAGTCTCAAAGGCGGCGTCGGAAAGACCACGACCACAGCGACACTGGGGTCGATGTTCGGCTCGATCCGCGGCGATCGCGTCGTCGCTGTCGATGCAAACCCCGACCGGGGAACGCTGAGCCAGAAGATCCCGCTCGAAACTCCGGCAACAGTGCGAAACCTGCTGCGCGACGAGAACAGCATCGAGAAGTACAGCGACGTCCGTGGCTACACATCGCAAAATCGACACCGGCTCGAAGTGCTTGCCTCCGACAGCGATCCAGCAGTTTCAGAGGCCTTCAGCGGTGGGGACTACACGCGCACGGTCGACATGCTCGAGAAGTTCTACAGCATAGTTCTGACCGATTGCGGCACCGGATTGATGCACTCGGCGATGCAGGCCATTCTCGAAGGTGCAGATTCGTTGATCGTCGTCAGTTCCGGTTCCGTCGACGGTGCACGTAGCGCCTCCGCAACACTTGACTGGCTCGACGCTCACGGTTACAGCAGGCTGGTCGCCACGTCCGTAGCTGTCATCAACGCGGTACGGCCTCGCTCGGGCAAGGTTGATCTGCCGCGGGTCGTCGAGCACTTCGAGCAGCGCTGTCGAGCGGTGAAACTGATTCCGTTCGATCCGCATTTGGAAGAGGGCGCCGAAATCGATCTGGACCGGCTGCGCCCAGGTACTCGGGAAGCGGTGCTGGAGTTGGCTGCGGTGGTTGCGCAGGACTTTCCGGCCTCCCCGTTCGCGTTGACGGGGCGGTAATCGGATAGCCGGGCGAGCCCGGACGCTACGTCGACGCGTCAGTCGGCGGTACGTCCGGACCTTCCGTGCGCTTGCGTCGTGTTTGCTGGTTCACATTCCATAGGAATTCGGGATCGTCATCCGGCCCGCGTACACCGCTCACCGGGGTGCGCGTCGACGGATCGGGCCCGAATGCCTTCCACATCAGAACGATCAATGTCACCAAACCCACCAACGCCAACAGATACAACACGGCGCACCTCCTCAGGGAACTGAAGTCGAGCCTACTCAGTCTCCGCCCCGCTTCACCAGAAGTGGTGCGGACAAGCGTTTCGGCTCAGTGCGCTAGTGCTGTATCTGTCGGGTACTGCAAGATCTGTCGGGTACTGCAAAGTGCTTCGAAGTGAGCCGAGTTTGCTCAGTTGTTGTCTGCTTCGGTGGTCAGCGAGCGCAGAAGCTGCATGACCTCGGTCTCACGGAATCGACGATGTCCTCCTGGCGTGCGAAGCGAGCCCAGTCGTCCTGCGTGTGCCCAGCGGGTCACGGTCTTGGGATCGACATGAAACAATGCCGCTACCTGTCCGGGCGTCATGAGTGCGTCTGCGGCGGTATTGAAGGTTGGTGCGCTCATTGTGAGGTCCTCCATGTTGATGTCGAACGTTTGACGAACAGTGATTCCGAACCGAGCAGTGATTCCGAACTTTGGTTCCGAACCGGTGTGTCGACCAGTTGCCAAAAACCTGCGTCGAGTTTGTTTCGAAGTCCTTCGCTCACATTCGACCGTTTTCTGAGTGGTAGCGCAATGTTTGCACAGATATAGCCGGGTAGTCGATCTTTCAAGAAAATGTAATGTTTAAGTAAAGGACAAAATGGATATAGCGGGCTCGGTCCCACCCGTATTCGGAATGGGTAACCTGAGAGGGTGAGTCAGTTGTCTGAAAACCCCGAAAATGTTCCTTCTGAGCCGGTCAAGGCCAGTAAACCTTCCGCAAACTCTGGGCAAGCAAAGTCGGCTTCCGGGCCGGTGACCAAGGGTCAACTAGCCCGCGACGTGGTGCTGTACTCGGTCGCTCGGCTGCTGCTTGTCGTCGTGATCGGTGCCGTCATCATCGGTGGCGGAAAGCTCGCCGGCACGGACGTTCCCTTGATCGTCGCGGCGCTGTTCGCAGTTCTGATCGCGCTGCCGCTGTCGTTGCTGCTCTTCGCGAAACTGCGCAAGCGTGTTAATGCGGGCATTGCGGCGGTCGACGCCCAGCGTCGGTCCGATCGTGACGATCTTCGCTCCAAGCTGCGCGGAGACGGGCGGTGACCACGGGGTCGCTCGACGTCGACCGTCGGACCTCACGCCAGTGGGTCGACAACGCGGTGCGGTTGATCGAAGCCGACGCGCAACGCAGCGCGGACACTCACCTGCTGCGCTATCCGCTGCCGAGTAACTGGACCGTCCAGCTTTATCTGAAGGACGAGTCGACCCACATCACGGGGAGTCTCAAGCATCGACTCGCACGGTCGCTTTTCCTCTACGCGATCTGCAACGGCTGGGTTACCGAAGAGACCACTGTCATCGAAGCGTCGTCCGGATCGACGGCTGTCAGCGAGGCGTATTTCGCGAAGTTGCTGGGCCTGGATTTTGTCGCGGTGATGCCCGCGAGCACGAGTCCCGCCAAGATCGCGTTGATCGAGGCGCAGGGGGGACGTTGTCATTTCGTGAGCGATCCGTCGTCGATCTACTCGGAATCGCATCGGCTCGCGAGTGAGTTGAACGGTCACTACATGGACCAGTTCACCCACGCCGAGCGCGCGACGGATTGGCGCGGAAACAACAACATCGCCGAATCGATCTTCACTCAGCTCGAACACGAGGAACATCCGATTCCCGACTGGGTGGTCGTCGGAGCCGGGACGGGCGGAACCGGTGCCACGATCGGCCGCTTTCTTCGTTACCGGAAATTCGACACGGGGCTGTGCGTGGTGGACCCGGAGCACTCCGTGTTTTTCGACGCGTGGCGAGCGAGCGATCCGTCGATCGTCGGTACTCGAGGTTCCCGGATCGAGGGCATCGGCCGTCCGCGCGTCGAACCGTCGTTTGTCGGTCAGGTGGTCGACCGAATGATCAAGGTGCCGGACGCAGGCTCGATCGCGGCCGCACGGCACGCCAGCGCGGCCCTGGGGCGCAAAGTGGGCGGCTCGACGGGGACGAACCTGTGGGGAGCTTTTGCGTTGATTGCCGAAATGATGGCGGCCGGGCGCAGCGGCAGCGTCGTCACCCTCCTGTGCGACGGCGGAGAGCGTTACTCGGGGACGTACTACAACGACGAATGGGTGGCGTCGGAAGGGATCGACCTGCTCGGTCCGACGGCAGTGCTGGACGAGTTCGTCCGTTCGGGTGCGTGGACGGCCAGTTCCTGAATCGCCGGCGCCGGACCGTGTGACGGGCGGCTCATCGTCACCCGCGGCCAGGCGTCCAGCCCGGACGACTGCTCGTCCGTTCTGATGCGTATCAGGCCGGGAGAGAGCGTGTTCTCGGCCAGACGCACGAACCCGAGTCGCTCGTAGTACGGCGCGTTCCACGGAACGTCGACGAACGTCGTCAGAGTCACGAGATCGTGGTGATGGTCCGCCGCCCATTCGGTGACGGCGTCGATCAGCTGAGCTCCGAGGCCTTTGCGGGCATGATCGGGGTGAACGGAGACCTGTTCGATATGCGCACCGCCGTCCACGATCTCGACGAGCGCGTACGCAACGGGTACGTCGTTCGCGTCGGTCTGAACCCAGATGTGCTCGGCTGCGAGAAAATCATTCAACTCGTCGAGCGTCGGCGGTGGATCGTCTGCGATGGCGTCCATCCCGATGTCTCGGAACGGTTCGCCCGCGGCGATCTCGATCTGTTGCAGTGCGGGTAGGTCGGTGGATATGGCCGAGCGGATCACAGAAACCGTTTTACCTCGAGAGTGGAGTTTCTCCCAGCGCTACGCCTTCTGTAACGCAAACCTACGCAACCGTAGGTTGTGTATCGTTTGGTCAAGGGGCACTTCTCCAGCGAGGGCGGATCATGGGCAATCCTGAAGTTTCACTCGACAATTACGAGGCTGTGTACGAGTACTACCGCATTCATCAGCAGAACCGATTCGTGGCGAAGCTCGCTTATGCCGCATTGGCGCTGAAGTACCGCCCGCGAGTGAGGTACGCGCCGGGTGCGGAAGCTGCGCTGAAGACTCTGCTGGAACGTAAGACGCAGTTGGTCGTGGCAGTCAATCATCTGACCGAGAGCGACCAGTTCACGCTCGCCGCGACCGCGTGGCGTACTCCGTTGCGTCGAGTGATCGGACGAACCCGGGTCCTCGCCAAAGACGAACTCTTCGTTGATCCTTCACAGCGCAAGAAGGTCGACATGATGGGCAGCATCCCGGTTTTTCGCAGCAAGAACTACGGCCTCCGGGCTGTTTCGGATGCCGGCCGAGTGATGATGGACGTCGCGGCCGAGCGGCTGGGCAACGGGGACTGTCTGGCGATTTTCCCGGAAGGGACGTGCAACACCGAAGATCCGACGCGGCTGCAGCACGTCAACAGCGGAATCGGCCACATCGTCGCGCGCGCCGAGAAGTTGGGATGCTCACCGGCTCTGGTGTCGATCGGCATCAATTACGGTCCGGTGGCCGGCGACGTCAAGGCTGCGAGTGTCTTTGTCGGAATGCCGGTGACCGAACTTCCGGACAAGCCGATGGATATCGCCCGAACTGTGCAGGCCGATTTGCAGGTGGCAGTGAACGGGGCCGTCGCCGGATACTAGGCGCGCCTGTCAATTTTGGTTGACAGATTCCGGTTGTCAACCTAAATTGACATCATGACCGAAGCAACCTCTCTCGCTGCTGCCGCCGGTAGCCCGGATCCCACCGAGGGATTGCGTGCTGTTCGAGCGCTGCGTCGTCTACTCGAAAAACTCGAGGCCATTCAGGTCGCCAATGCGCGCCGTCACGGATGGTCCTGGCAGGCGATCGCGGAAGCTCTCGAGGTCAGCCGTCAAGCCGTCCACAAGAAATACGCGTCCGCGCAGTCGGAATCGATGCTGCGTTCACTGCGCGAGAAGGGCAGGTAATTGCCATGTTCGAAAGGTTCTCAGCACAGGCTCGAGGCGTCGTTGTCGATGCTGTCGCCGGCTCCGGTCCTGTCACGCCGATGGAACTTCTGACCGCGCTGCTCACCTCTGATCGGGGCATCGCCACCGAGGTGCTCACCGAGTCTGGTGTCACGCTCGACGTGATCCGCCACGCCGGCGCCGGATCGAACGAAGGTAGCTCCAACAATTTCGACGACGCCGAGATACTCAAGTCGATCGGCATCGATCTCGATGCGGTTCGGGAGAGTCTCGAGCAGTCCTTCGGCGAAGGTGTGCTGGACGAGACTCCTGTGCCGGACGGCGTCGACACTTCTCGCAAGAGCCGATTCAGGTTCCCTCGTTCACGATTCGAGAAGGACTCCAAGAAGGTGTTGGAACTCTCGCTCCGTGAAGCGCTCGCGCACAAGGACAATCGCATCGGCGCCGAACACATCCTGCTCGGCATCCTGCGTGTCGCCGACGGGCCTACCCGTCAGGCCCTCGAAACGCAGGTCACGATGTCGGTGATCCGTGAGCGCTTGGAAGCGAAGATGAATCGCGCCGCCTAGATTCGGTACGGCTCCGCATGCACGGGGCGGGATGTGCCAGCATTCAGACATGACATTTCTGGCACGTCTCATCATCAACGGCATAGCCATCTGGCTGGCGTCGGCGTGGGTCACCGGCATCACGATCGCCAACCACGACAACGGCACCTGGGGCACGGTTCTCGTGATCGCGGTGATCGCTTTGATCTTCACGGTGGTCAACGCGTTCATCAAGCCGGTAGTGCAGCTTCTCTCGCTACCGCTGCTCATCCTGACTCTCGGATTGTTCACGCTCGTGATCAACGCCCTCATGCTGATGCTGACGGCGTGGATCTCGTCCGGAACGTCCTACGGCTTGACGGTCGACGGCTTCTGGACGGCAGTCTGGGGCGCGTTGATCATCTCGATCGTGAACTTCCTGCTCAGCGCGTTCGTCCCGGACAACCGTTGACTCCGTCGACTTTCAGGCGAGACTGAGCGCAACTGCGGTCGCGGCACCCCAGACGAGCATGGCGAGTCCGGTGTCGCGCAACGCGGGGATCAGGGCCATACCCTGCCCGCCCGAACGCAGTGGGGCGTTGGCTCGGATTGCCAGTGGCAACGCCAGCAATCCGAGCAATGCCCACGGAGTGCGCAGGATCAGCAGCAGGGTCGCGACGAACGGGACGGCCAGCAGGATCACGTGCAGTGTGCGTGTCCTGGCGTCGCCGAGCCGGACTGCGAGAGTGATCTTTCCGGACTCGGTGTCGGTCGGGATGTCTCGAAGATTGTTGGCAACGAGCACCGCACTCGAGAACGAACCGATGGCGATCGCGCCGGCCAGCCCGGCCAGATCCACCCGTTCGGCCTGTACGAACTGAGTTCCCAGCACTGCAATCAGTCCGAAGAAGATGAACACGGCGATCTCGCCGAACCCGCTGTATCCGTACGGCTTCTTGCCGCCGGTGTAGAACCAGGCACCGATGATGCAGAACACGCCGACCGCAACCAGCCACCAGGCTGTGGTCGCTGCCAGAACGAACCCGGCTACCGCGGCAACGGTGAAGCAGCTGATCGCCGCGGCCTTCACGGCTCCGGGACTGACCAACTTCGATCCGACCAAGCGCAGTGGCCCGACGCGGTCGTCGTCCGTTCCGCGGATTCCGTCGGAGTAGTCGTTCGCGAAATTCACCCCGACGATCAAGGCCAAGGAGACGATCAGTGCCAGGAGCGCCTTCCACCACACTGCGAGGTCCAGGGACGCCGCGGCTCCGGTGCCGACCAGCACGGGCGCAATCGCGTTCGGGAGTGTGCGCGGCCTCGCGCCTTCGATCCATTGAGCAGCTGTTGCCATACAACGATCTTTGCACTGTGCAATACGATCGAACGCGGTGGATCAGCACATGACTCGAGACGTGAGTGAGCGCGCCAGGTACGCGCAGTCGGGCGAAGACCTGGCAGACATTGCCTTGCTCGGACCCGTTTCGACCAAAGTGGGCGATCGTCTGGTTCCGTTGCCGGGTCCGCGAGCTCGAACTCTGCTGGTTGCGCTGGCTCGCAATCCGGGTGAGCCACGTACCGCGCAGAGCCTGATCGACGACGTCTGGGGGCTGGAGCCGCCGCGCTCACCGATGAACGCCCTCCACACTCAGGTCTCGCGCCTGCGATCTGCACTCCCGGACGGGGCCCTCGAAGTCACGGCGGCCGGATACCGGCTCACTCTCGCTCGGGAGCGTGTCGACCTGGCCAGGGCAGCGGACGCCGCCCGTGGTATGCGCACCGTCGGCGCCGACGCGTCCGAAGCGCTCGCCGTCACGACCGCGTCATTGCGCCTGTGGCGCGGTACCCCCGGGAGTGACGTCGTCGGCGACGTTGCAGATCGTCTGGCGCTCGACGCAGGCCGGGTGTACGACGAACTGGAGACGGCGCAGATCGACGCGTTGCTCACATTGGGGGAGTACGCGGCAGCCATTCCCCTGGTGCGCGGACGCCATCTGGCGAGCCCATTCGACGACACAGCGGCCGAGGCGTTGATGCGTGCACTCGCCGGAGCAGGCCGAGTCAACGAGGCACTCGAAGTGTTCGCGGAGTTCCGCAACCACCTCGCCAATCGCCTGGGCGCTGATCCGTCACCCGCACTGGTGACTCTCAACGCGGAACTTCTCGGGGCACCTGCGGCTACACCGCGGGCCGCCCGTGCGATCGGTCTGCGCGCTGCCCCCAACACCTTGCTCGGTCGCGACAACGACATCGACCAGATCGAATCCTTGCTCGCCCGCTCCCGCGTCGTCACCATTCTCGGACCTGGTGGCGCCGGAAAGACCCGTCTTGCACACGAATTGGGCCTGCGCGGATCCGTGAACCAGCCGGGCGTCTCGGTGGTCCTCGTGGAGTTGGCGTCGTTGCGCAGCAGCGAAGATGTCATCGCGGCCATCGGAGGCACCCTCGGAATCAGCGAATCCGATCTGGCGCCAGGCAAATTGACCGTCGGCCGAACGCATTCGGCGAGAGAGCGACTCAAAGAGGCGCTGTCCGCCGGTCCGATGTTGCTCATCCTCGACAATTGTGAGCACGTGATCGGCGCGTGTTCGGAGATCGTGGCCGAGATGATCGCGGCCGGTCGTCAGCTGACGGTTCTGACCACCAGTCGTTCTCCGCTCATGATCAGTGCCGAGGCGGTGTACCCGTTGCCGCCGTTGGCGATCGACGACGGAAGCGGCTCGGCAGTCGAACTCTTCTCGGCGAGAGCCCGTGCGGTGCGGCCCTCCGTTCATCTGGACGTCGACGCGGTAGTCAAGCTGTGTACGACGCTCGACGGACTCCCGTTGGCGATCGAGCTCGCTGCCGCTCGGGTCCGGACCATGAGCGTCGACGAGATCGGTTCGAGACTGCGAGACAGGTTCGCGTTGTTGCGCTCCGATGATCCGACGTCTCCGGATCGGCATCGCACCCTGCACGCGGTGATCGACTGGAGCTGGAATCTGTTGGGCAGCGGGGATCAGATTGCGCTGCGTCGATTGTGCCGATTCCCGGCCGGCTTCACCCTTTCTTCGGCGCAGGCCGTTGCCGGGTGGGGCGAGTTGACCGATGTGGCAAGCGCCGTCGAAGCGCTGGTGAATCAGTCACTTCTTTCCGTCAGCGACGGGCAGGGAGATCTTCGGTACTACATGCTCGAGACTGTCCGTGAATACGGCGAGGAGCAACTCGCCGCGTCCGGAGAGGGACCGGAAGTGATTCGGCGCCTCGACGACTGGGCGATTGCGATCGCCGAGGATGCCGTCGTGCGTGCACGGACGGATCAGCTCCGTCTGATTGCCGACCTCGACGCCGAGCACGACAACCTTCTGGCTGTACTTCGCTGGGCCGTGGAACGCGGCGACGCGGTGACCGTAGCCAACGTCTTCCCCGTCCTTGCGATTCTGTGGGCCGTACGAGGATCGAACTCGGAAATCTCGAACTGGGCGTCGAAGATCGTCGGGGCGACCGCGGACAACGATCTGCGCGACGTGAATGCAGAACTGGTGGGCGCTACGTTCATCCTGGTGGCGATGCATCTCTTCTTCGGAGAGGCCGATCGAAACCATGCCCGTGCGCGGATCCGACTTCGAAAGCTGTTGCGTGAGCGCGATGATCTCGGTCCGTTGTTCGCATTTCTGATCAAGCTGACCACGAGTGGGATCGCCAACCACAAACTTGCGCGGTTGGTGGCCGAAGGCGTTCGCAGTTCCGATCCCGAGACCCGAATGGCGGCGCTGTCCGCGCGTTCGAACATGCGGGAGAACATCGGAGATCTGCGCGGTGCGTTGCTGGACGGGGAGACTCTGTTCGACTACGCCACCAGCATCGGTGACGAGTGGGGTCTGGCGATGGCGGCCCAACATGTCGGGTCGGTTCACAGCCAATCCGCCCGCTATGGCGAGGCCATCGAGTTCTACGCGATCGCGGCGGCGTCGATGGAACGCCTCGGTGCGCGTGACGAGGCGATGCAGCTCATCTGCTTTCAAGCCGGAGCAATGATCGCGGCCGGTGACACCGCTGGTGGTCGGGTGCTTCTCGATCGTGCACGTCCGGCATTGGCGCATTCGGGTGGGACCGGGGCCATCGAAACCGATCAACGGCGCGCGGCGCTCATAGCGAGTATCGCCGAGGCGGATCTCGCGGACGGCCGTATCGACGAGGGCTTGGCTCGGTATCGAGAAGCGCTGGAGCTGTTGGGTTCTGCGATCGAGAACATCTTCGGTGATCCCTTCGTCGTTCTGCTCGGTGCCGCGGCTGTGTGCGCTCACGCAGTTCACGGCCGGCACGAACTGGTGGCGGGCCGCGTTCTGCAGATGAAGGAGTCGAGTGCTCTCAAGCTCGATCCCAACGGTTACGCGGACCTGCCGCTCGCGGGTTCGTTGGCGTCGGCGATCGGGTCGTTCGATCTTGTCACGGGCAACATCGAACGCGGAGTCGAACTGATGGCTTTGTCGTTGAAAATGCCGGGGAGACAAGACTTCGTCTCGCTCCATCACGCGCGCCTCTCCGACTTCGCGGTTGGTCTGGTCGGAGCCGACAGGTGGTCTGTGGAAACCGAGAAGGTATCGGGTTACTCACGCAGAGCGGTCCGCGAAGCAGTGTTGGCTGCGCTTCGCGGACCGGTGCTGGACTAGGTCTGGACGATGGTGCGGGACTTATGTCTTGCGCATGTACATCCGCACGGTCAAAGGTGCCATGACGGCAACGATCACCGCGGCGCCCACCAGCGACCACACGACGTGGATACCGAAGTGGCCGTCGTTGGCCAGCTCGCGAACCGCGGTCACCAGGTGTGAGACCGGATTGACGTTCACGAACTTCTGAAGCCAACTCGGCATGGTGGCAGGATCGACGAACGCATTCGACAGGAACGTCAGCGGGAACAGCACGAGCATCGAAACACCCTGCACCGTGGACGCTTTGTTCATCAGCACGCCCATGAGAGCGAAGATCCAGCTGATGGAGAACGCGCACACCATGACCAGGATCGCGGCAGACAGAATGCCGACCACGCCGCCTGCGGGGCGGTAACCCATCGCGAAACCGACGATGAACGTGATGGTCGTGGCGATGCCGTAGCGCACGACGTCGGCGAGCAATGCACCGGACAGCGGGGCGATACGAGCGATGGGAAGGGACTTGAAGCGGTCGAACACGCCCTTGTCCATGTCCTCACGAAGCTGAGTGCCCGTGACGATGGAACCGGTGATGACGGTCTGGACGAGGATGCCGGGGATGATCGTCGGCAGATATGCCGTCACGTCACCGGCGATCGCGCCGCCGAAGATGTAGGTGAACATCAACGTGAAGATGATCGGCTGGATGACGACGTCGAACAGTTGCTCGGGGTTGTGCTTGATCTTGAGAATTCCGCGGTACGCCATCGTGAACGTGTTCGCGAAGCTCTGCTGCAGGCTGATGCGGCGGGGTGCGGCATCCGGCTGGGCTATCGGCGACCGGGGTTTGGTGAGAGTGGTTGTCATGCGACGCTCCGATCGGAGTCGTTGTCGGACTGGGCGTCGTTGCGACCAGTGTCTTCGGGCTGGTGCCCGGTGATGGTCAGGAACACTTCGTCCAGGCTGGGTTTCTGTACGTTGATTTCGTCGACGGCGATACCTTGCTCACGCAGACGGATCAACAGGTCCGCCGTGATCGACGGGTCGCTCAGCGGGGCGGTGATCCGCCCGACCTCGGGAGTGACACCCACCTCGACGCTCAGCGCAGCGGCGATGAGCGAGCGAGCCTCCTCGGTGCGATCACGATCGACCAGCTTGAGTTGGAGCGAGGAGATCCCGACCGAAGCCTTGAGTTCGTCGGCGGTGCCGTTGGCGATCACGCGGCCGCGGTCGATCACCGCGATGCGATCGGCCAGTTGATCGGCTTCGTCGAGGTACTGCGTGGTGAGCAACACCGTCGAACCCTCGGCGACGAGTCGCCGGATGGTCACCCACATCTGGGCGCGGGTGCGCGGATCGAGGCCGGTGGTGGGCTCGTCGAGAAACAGCAGCGGCGGGCGCGCGATCAGGCTTGCCGCCAGATCCAGGCGTCGACGCATGCCACCGGAGAAGTTCTTCAGCGGTTTGGTCGCGGCCTCGACCAGATCGAACTCCTCGAGGAGTTCCAGGGACTTGGTGCGCGCATCGCGGCGGCTCAGGCCGAGCAGCCGCGAGAAGATCACGAGGTTCTCGGTCGCCGTCAGATCCTCGTCGACGGAGGCGTACTGACCGGTGACGCCGATCAGGGATCGGACCGCGGTGGGTTCACGGCTGACGTCGTGGCCGAAGATGCGCGCCTCACCGCCGTCGGGGCGAAGGAGAGTGGCGAGCATGCGGACGGTGGTGGTCTTGCCGGCGCCGTTCGGCCCGAGGACGCCGAACACCGAGCCGGTGGGGACGGTGAGGCTGACGCCGTCGACCGCGCGGTGCTCGCCGAACTTCTTGACGAGTCCGTCGGCCTCGATGGCAAGAGGCGAAGCTGTGTGGTTCATGGGATGAAGCTTGGCAGACCGATCTTGCATGGACCTTGCGTGGAACTTGCGGTTACTTGCACAGCGCGCGAGGTCGGTGCTGCGGCTGCTAGCTGAACCGAGCCACCAGGGCGGCGCGGTCGAGCTTGCCCGGTCCGCGCAGGGGGAGCGCGTCCAGGACGAAGAGTTCCCGCGGCGCTGCGGTGACGTCGAGTGTCCGCTGAGCATGTGCGCGCAGTTCGTCGAGCGTCGGAGCTTCGCCCTCGGGTACGACGACGGCCACCACCCGCTGCCCCAGCCGCGGGTCCTCGATGCCGATCACCGCGCACTCGCGAACGGCGGGGTGATCGGCCAGCGCGGCCTCGACCACCTGCGGTACGACGGTCAGCCCGCCGGTGGAGATTGCCTCGTCCAACCGGCCGGTGATGCGCAGGACTCCGTCGACCACTGATCCGGCGTCGTCGGTCCGGAACCACCCAGGCTCGGCGAAAGCGGGGTGGTCGGCAAGCCCGCGGTACCCGGACGCGAGCATCGGACCGCCCAGCAGAACTCGGCCGTCGTCGATACGAATCTGCGCTCCGGACAACGGGATTCCGTCGTAGACGCAACCGCCGGACGTTTCGCTCATCCCGTAGGTGCGGACGACGGTGATGCCCGCTTCGGTGGCCTGCGCGAGTACCGGTGCGGGAGTAGCAGCGCCGCCGAGCAGAACCGCGTCGAGCGAAGCCAGAGCCTCGACCGCGGCGCGATCACCGAGTGCCTTGACCAACTGCGTCGGCACCAACGAGGTGTAGCGGCGCGGTCCGCTCATCGCGGCGACAGCGCCCGGCAATGCGGCAGGGTCGAAACCCGCACTGACGTCGACGATCACCGGTTGTGTTCCGGCGAGGACACTGCGCAACAGAACTTGCATCCCGGCGATGTGGTGCGGGGGGAGAACCAGTAACCAGGATCCGGTGCCGCCGAGGCGTTCGTGGGTCGCGTCGCCGCTGGCTCGCAGTGCGCTCGCGGTGAGCATCGCGCCCTTCGGGGTTCCGGTGGTCCCCGACGTGGCGACCACCAGCGAGATGCCGTCGTCGATTGGCTGATCGGGGTGCAGAGCGTCGCTCAGTCGGGCCGTCTCGCGTGCGTCGGCCGCCGGGACGGGAAGCACGGCGTCGTGCACGCCGTCCAGGATCTGCGCGATGGCAGGCAGTACCTCGAAGACCGCCTCACCCTGTGGAACGGCCAGTGTGCGAAGAACGTTCACCGGACGTCCGGCCCGGCCAGCGGCCAACCACCGGCAGCCAGATGGCTTCGTACGCGGTCGACGTCGGTTTCGAGTGGCATCTCGTTGGTGATCTTCGTGATGAGGACCTGGATGTCGGTCTTCTCGATGGGCAGATCGCCGTCCTCGATCAACGCATCGGCGACGGCGTCGACCTCGGTTTCGGAGAGTCTGCGAGTGAGGAGCGCGAAAAGTGGGATGTAGTCCTGCTCGGGGACGCCATTGGGATAGCCGGCCCGCAACCAGCCGACTATCGACGTGAGGAAGGGCGGAAGGGCCATGACGTCAGCTCACGTCTCGAACTTCGTTGTCGGTGTCCACGTCTTCGATGACCGGCCACCCACCTGCGCGCAGCCTTTCGGTGACACGATCGACGTCGTCCTCGGACGGCTCCTCGTTGAGGATTCCCTCGATGATGGCGCGGATGGTGTCGTAGTCGACATGGCGGTCCGGCACTTCGTGTGCCGACTCGATGGACATCGAAACGACCTGCTCGATCTCCTCGTCGGTCAGACGACGACGGAGAACGGCGAGCAGCGCAAAATGATCCTTGTCCGGGATGCCCTCGGGATACCCGGCACGCAGCCAGTCGAGCACGCTGCGCAATGAATACTTGCTCAAATCCTCGGCCTCATTTTCGTTTCGGTGGTTTCAGTGGTGTGCCGCGACGACCACTCAGAAGACGTGGATTCCGAACGTGCTGGCCAAGAAGTTCTTCATCAACAACAGTATTCCGGCGAAGATCGTGACGAGCACGACCGCAAAACAGAGGTACGCACCCATTTTACCCAGGGTGGACGGTCCTTCGGTGCCGTCGGCGTTCGGCAGACTCAGCGACTTGAGGCCGAAGGCGAAGATCGCCGGCAGTCCGGCTCCGAAGAGCAGTCCCACTGCCACTACCTGCCAGAGCGAATCGAGGGTATCGGTGAGTAGATGCATTCTCTTGCGCCCCTTTCAGGAGTTGCGAGTGGGTTCGGTGGACGGAGTGGGATCAGCAGTCGGAATCTCGCGAGCCGTCGCATCCGGATTGTCGTCCCATTCGGCGGTCACGTTGGCGGCGTCTACGGGTTCCTTACGCGAACGCAGGTACATGAAGATCGCGAACGCGATGAGGGCAGCGAAGACGACGAGCACGCCGGCCAGGCCGCCGATCAGATGCGCGAGTGCCCAGCAGATGGCGCCGACCACTGCGGCCGACGGCAAGGTGATCAACCAGGCGGCGGCCATCCGGCCTGCGACGCCCCAGCGGACCTCGGCGCCCTTGCGCCCGATGCCGGTACCGAGGATCGATCCGGTGGCGACGTGGGTGGTCGAGAGGGGGAGTCCGAGGTGGCTCGACGTGAGAATGATGGCGGCGGACGACGCTTCGGCTGCCAGACCCTGCGGCGCGGCGATCTCGACAAGGCCCTTGCCCAGGGTGCGGATGATGCGCCAACCGCCCAGGTAGGTGCCGAGAGCGATCGCGACGGCACAGGTGAACTTCACCCAGAACGGCATCTCGGTCTCGGCGGTGATGGTGCCGTGAGCGACCAGGGCCAAAAAGATGACGCCCATAGTCTTCTGGGCGTCATTGGTGCCGTGCGCAAGTGAGATCAATGAGGCGGTGCCGATCTGGCCGAAACGGAAACCGCGCTCACGCTCGTCTTCCTTGACGGATGCGGTGATTCGGTACACGAGCTTGGTACCGACGCCTGCGACCAGGGCCGCGACGACCGGCGCGAGGATCGCGGGGACGACGACCTTGGTCAGAACTCCACCCCACTCGACGCCGCCCATACCGATGGAGGCGATTGCGGCGCCGATCAATCCGCCGAACAGTGCGTGTGAGGAGCTCGACGGCAATCCGAGCAGCCAGGTCGCCAGATTCCAGATGATTCCGCCGACGAGACCGGCGAAGACGATCAGCAGCAGATCCTGCCCACTGACCGCGCCGAGGTTGACGACGCCTTTGGCCACGGTCGCAGCGACCTCGACGGACAGGAACGCACCGACCAGGTTCAGGATCGCGGAAAGTGTGACCGCAACTTTGGGCTTGAGTGCTCCGGTCGCGATGGAGGTGGCCATTGCGTTACCGGTGTCGTGAAAACCATTCGTGAAATCGAACGCGAGGGCGGTGACAACTACCACCAGGAGGATTACGAGCTCTGCGGTCACAACGTGAATTGTGCGTATCGAACGCGTAAAAGTACAGCGAACGGGATGCGAACAGGGGCTCCGCGGAGTACGTCCCCGCGCGTGGGCTGCGGCGCTGCCGTTCGCGATGTGTTCAGCGCCACGAAATCGGAACCCTGTGTGGGACCTCACTTTTTGGTCTCACTCACCGGGAAGGCACATTCGGACCGTTTTAAACGCTGATTACCTACGGGCACCGAGCGCACCGGAACAGGGGTTTCACCCCTGTTTCTCGGTGTCTGTCAGTGAGAAGGAGAGCTCCGACCGTGAAGCCCAACAAGTCCACGAAGCTGATCGTGGCACTCGCCGCGACCGCCGTTCTGGCGTCAGCCTGCGCATCGAATCGTGGTGACGATCCCTACGCCGTCGCTGTCGGCGGACCCGGCGTCAGCGCAGACCTTGCGTCGAGCACATCCGACGCGAAGTTCGGCACCCTCGATTCGCCCTGTGGTGAAGGCGACGCCGCCGGCGCAACCGATCAAGGCGTCAGCGACACCGAGATCAAGATCGGGTTCGGTGACGACCGCGGTTATGTGAAGTCTCCTGGGCTGAACAAGGAAATGAGCGATGCGGTGAACGCGCTCATCTCTTGGTGCAACGATCAGGGCGGCATCAACGGCCGCAAGGTTGTCGGTACCGACTACGACGCCGCGATGACGCAGGCCAACTCGGTCATGCAGGAAGCGTGCGCGAGCCAGTTCATGATGGTCGGCTACGGCTTCGCGATGGATCAGACCGCCGAGCAGACGCGTGTCGCGTGCAACCTGGTGTCCGTGCCAGGCTTCACCGTGTCATCCGACGCAGCCAACGGACCGATGACATTCCAGGGTGTCCCGTTCCCGGTCGACTACGCGAACGGTTCGCAGTGGTTCCAGATGGCCGAGATGCACCCCGATCTGGTGAACGACTTCGACGTCGTCAACAGCACGATGCCCACGATCATCAGCTCCACCACGAAGATTCGTTCGATCGCCGAGGCTGCGGGCTTCAAGCTCAAGGATTGCGGCGTCACACTCAACTACGAGGGCGAATCGAGCTACGTGCCGTTCGCCGAGAAGTACAAGGAGTGCGGCGCGAAGGGGATCTGGACGTCACGATCGGCAAGCCCGTCGGAGCTGAACTTCGTGAAGGCGCTCGACCAGGTCGGGATCGATCCCATCTTCTTCGGTGAAGCCACCTGGTACGGCGCGACCGTCTCCGATTGGAACAAGGACACCGGACTGCTCGACAACCTCAACGCGGGCATGACCTTCCAGATGCTCGAGAACGCGGACAAGGTGCCCGCAGTGAAGAAGTACGTGGATCTGGTCTCCGAGCAGGGTGGCAAGACCGCGCTCCTCGGTATGCAGGCGGCGTCGTCGTTCCTGCTGTGGGCGGCCGCCGCGGACGAGTGCGGTAGCGATCTGACGCGTCAGTGCATGGTGAACGAACTCTCGAACATTCACGAGTGGGACGGCGGCGGATTGCATGCCGTCACCGATCCCGGCAAGAACATGCCGGCCACCTGCGGACTCATGACCTCGCTGAAGGGCAGTACCTACGCGCAGGCGTTCCCGTCCACCGCGGGCGAATTCAAGTGTGACCCCAAGTACCTCGTCGCGACCGACAAGAGCACCTGGGGAACCGAACTCGGCGCTGACCGCGTGTCGACGAAGTACCAGAACGCCAACGTCATCAAGCCGCAGTCCTGATTCTTCCGACTCGGGCGGCGAGCGCCAACCGCCGCCCGAGTCCCTAACGAGGGTTCAGCCATGAACACTTTTGTCACTTTCACGATCCTGGGCCTGGTCCTGGGATCGGTGTACGCGATCGCCGCCTCCGGGCTGGTACTCACGTACAACACGTCAGGCATCTTCAACTTCGCGCACGGTGCACAGGCAATGCTCGGTGCGTTCATCTACTGGCAGTTGCGCTACGGCTGGGAACTTCCCACCGTCGTCGCTTTGCTGATTTCACTCGTCCTGGTCGGGCCACTGATGGGCCTCGGCCTCTACGTCCTCATCATGAAGGGTCTGCGCGATACCGCCGAGGTCACCAAAATCGTTGTGACGGTCTCGATCCTGCTCGGAATGCTCTCGATCTCGCACTGGTTCTGGCACCCCGAGACCGCTCGGACGATGCAGATGTTCTTCGGCGACCAGTCCAAGATCACGGTGTTCGGCGCGAGCATCCGCTACCACGAGTTGATCTGCATCCTCGTTGCGATCGCCATCGCCGTCGGCCTGCGCATCCTGTTCACGCGCACCCGCGCCGGTGTCGCGATGCGCGGCGTCGTCGACGATCCGGAACTGTTGCGCCTCAACGGCCACAATCCGGAGCGTCTTGCGGCACTGTCCTGGGCGATGGGTTCGACGCTCGCAGTCCTGGCCGGCATCCTGATCACCCCGATCAGTGGCGGCACACTCGAGGCGAACATGTTGACACTCTTGGTGATCGACGCGTTTGCCGCGGCCATGTTCGGCCGGTTGCGCAGCATTCCGCGCACGTTCGTCGGCGCCGTGGTCCTCGGGCTTGCCGGTACGTACGTATTGGCATACTTCCCGACGAGTTGGAGTTGGACATCGAATTTCCGTGTCTCCCTACCGATGATCGCGCTGTTCGTGGTGCTGATCGTGCTCCCACAGGACCGCTTGCGTGGCGCGGTCACCCGTACTCGCGAGCGTTACCACGTGCCGAGCGTGCGCAAGGCCGTCGTCTGGGGCGTGGCCCTGATCGTCATCGTCTACCTGATCCGTCTGCTGATGGTGACCTCCGCCGTCACCACACTGACCATCGGAATGACGTTCGCGATCATCGCGCTCTCGCTCACACTCCTCACCGGCTACGCGGGTGAATTGAACTTGGCGCCGGTGTCTTTCGGCGCCATCGCGACCATCGTGGCCTTCCACTTCGGGATCTCCGGTTCCGGGTTGGCTGCGCACCTCAACCTGTGGGGCATCGTCGTCGGAGTCCTCGTCACCGCAGTCATCGGTGGCCTCGTCGCCCTACCGGCGCTGCGGCTGAGAGGGCTGTATCTCGCGCTGGCAACCATGGCCTTCGGAGTGTTCCTCTCCAACATGGTTCTTCGTGACACCACCGAACACGAGATGTTCGGCATGAAGTACTCGCTGTTCAAGGACGGGAACATCGCCCTCCCTCCGCTGAAGATCGGTCCGCTCGATCTGAGCAACGAGACGGTGTTCCTGATGACCGTGACCGCGCTGTTCTCGATACTCGGCGTCGGCGTCATCGCGTTGCGTAACAGCGGCTACGGGCGCCGACTCGCTGCGATGAAGGACAGCCCGGCCGGTTCGGCCATGCTCGGACAGAGCCTGGTTCGGCTCAAGCTGAGCGTCTTCATGATCTCTTCGGGGATCGCCGGTCTCGGCGGCATTCTGATGTCGAGCGCCATGGGGTCCGTCTCGGGCGAGAGCTTTGCCATCATGGTCAGCCTCTCGCTGCTCATGCTGACCGTCGTCGCGGGTATCGGATACGTCACCGGCGCCCTGTTCGGTGGACTGATGGCCGGAATCGGGTTTGCGGTCATCATGGTCTCGTTCACCAATCTGGCTTCGGCGCAACCGGAGTTGGAGGGAATGTGGCTGCTCTTCGGCAACATCGCGGCAGTCAGCCCGGCACTGATCGGCATCGGCGTCGGCGCGAACCCCAGCGGAACGGTCCACAGCGTGATCGAGGGCTACCGACGGCTCGCCGGTGCCAAGCCTGTTCTGATCGGCGGCGCCGCAGTCGTTCTGCTGACCTACGTCCTTGCTCTGACCGGTGTACTCGGCAACTGGTGGTTCGCGTCCATCACGATCGCGGTGGTGTTCATGCTGCCGGTGATCGGTGAGATGGTCATGCCCAGCGCGGTTCTCACTCCGGAGGAACTGGCCGCCAAAGCGACAGTCGTTCCCGAGGACATCGGGATCGATGTCCCTTACAGCCCCGAGATCCGTGACGAGATCGACCGCGAACTGGGGCTTCCTCAGTACCAGGGTGGCTCGCCGAAGGAGTTGACCGTCCATGTCTGATACACCACTTCTCGAAACGCGCGGTGTGAGCGTTCGTTTCGGTGGACACGTCGCGGTCAAGGACGTTTCGCTCACCGTGCAACCCGGCACCGTGACAGGACTCATCGGACCGAACGGTGCCGGCAAGACGACGCTCTTCAACACCATCACCGGGCTGCAGAAACCCACCTCCGGTCAGGTGTTCCTCGGTGGCGTCGACGTGACGAAGCTGCCGCCGCACAAGCGGGCGGGTCGCGGGCTGGCACGTACCTTCCAGCGGCTCGAACTGTTCGTCTCGCTGTCGGTGCGTGACAACCTGCGCGTCGCGGGAGACATCCACAAGGCGAACGGCCGCAACAAGATCGACGTGGACAGCGAGACGGATCGTCTGCTGGAGCTGACCGGGCTGACGGATGTCGCGGACAAGGACGTCGCGGACATCCCCACCGGACGCGCCCGCGTCGTCGAAGTTGCACGGGCGCTCATGACCGACCCGCGAGTGCTGCTGCTCGACGAACCGGCCTCGGGTCAGACCGAGCAGGAAACCGAGGTCTTTGCCGAGATGCTCACCGAACTTGCTGCGGGTGGACTCGGAATCTGTCTGGTGGAGCACGACATTCCGCTGGTGATGAAAGTGTGCTCGACCATCCACGTGCTCGACTACGGCGCAGTCCTCGCCTCGGGTGATCCGGAGAAGATCCGGACGGATCCGGAAGTGATCGCGGCCTACATCGGGACCGAGGAGGAGGCGGTATGACGTCAGCGAAAATTGGCGAGGCGAAAATCGACGAGGGTATACGCAGCCCCGACCGCGCCGAACCGTTGCTCGAACTGTCCGGTGTCCGCGCCGGTTACGGATCCATCGAAGTTCTGCACGGGGTGGACCTGATTCTGGAACCGGGCGCCGTGGTGGCGCTACTCGGACCCAACGGTGGCGGCAAGACGTCGACGCTCAAGATCTGCTCGGGCGTCCTTCCGGTCACCCGCGGCGAGTTCCGGCTCGCGGGCCAGGTCGTGAACGGAGTCGAGCCTTCGGAGTTGGCTCGGCTGGGGGTCTGCTCCATCCCCGAAGGACGCGGGATCTTCGCCAACCTCACTGTGCGGGAAAACCTGTGGATCGCCACCGGAACGGGCGTCGGGCTGGCCGAACTCGAAGAGGTTGCGTACGGCAGGTTCCCGATCCTGGGGGAGCGGCGCGGACAGTTGGCCGGATCGATGTCCGGTGGTGAGCAGCAGATGCTGGCGCTGTCACGGGCACTCGGCACTCACCCGACGGTGCTCCTGCTCGACGAGCTGTCGATGGGTCTCGCACCTCGAATCGTCTCGCAGATGTACGACGTCGTCGGCTCGCTTGCAGCCGAGGGCATTTCCATTCTCGTCGCCGAGCAGTTCGCGCGAGCGGTGCTGCCCATCGCGACGTCGGCCGCACTGATGTTGCAGGGACGCGTCGTCAAGACCGGCGATCCACACGACATCGAAAACGAACTTTCTACCAGTTATCTAGGAGGATGACGATGACTACTCTCGCCGAAGATCGCCGTGAGGAATTCAAGAAGAACATCGCAGAGTTGAAGCTGGACAAGAAGCAGGCAGGCGGCGACGCGGCGACGCGCATCGCGGGCCTGGTGCTCATGGTCGTCGGTGTGGTCGGCGCCTTCGTCGTCTACATCTCTTCGCTGACGCTCTCGGACCTGCGGGATCTGGTGTCGTACCAGATCCTCACCGTGGTTTTCCTCGCCCTGACAGTGGTCGGTGCCGCTCTCTTCCTGGCCGCATCGGTGGCAAAGGTGCTGCGGCTGTGGCTGGTTCGCCAACTGCTCGAGGGCCAGGCACAGACAGATCAGATCTCGCAGGCGTTGAGCACGCGCAACTGATCTTTGTGAAGAACCGAAAGATGCCCGCCACGAAAGTCGTGGCGGGCATCTTTCATTGCTCGGCTACAGCGGTGTCTCGGCTACAGCGGTGTCTCGACTACGCGGACGGTGGCCGGGAATCGCGTCGGATGGGATGGTCCTCCGGGATCTGCACCATCACGATCGGTGTCCCGTCCGGGTCGGCGATCCACATCTCGTGTAGACCCCACGGTTCCTGTCTTGCCTCGCGCGCGATCTTGACCCCGGCGAGAACCAGTTCGGTCTGAACGGCAGTGAGGTCCCGGACCTGCAGCCAGATCGCGCCGCGAAAGCCGCCCTCGCCGGTGCCGCCGTGCGCAGCGACTTCGATCAGCCCTTGGCCGGCGAAGAAGACTGTGCCGCCGGGATATTCACGAGCGATCGCCAGACCGAGGGTGTCTCGGTAGAAGCTCAGCGTTCGTTCGTACTCGCTCGGGCGCAATATCGTCCGACTGCTCAGAATCTCCACGTCCGACCTCCCTCTCGCACCTACTGTGTCAGAAATACCAGGGATATGGTGACCAGTCGGGATCACGCTTTTCGAGGAACGAGTCACGACCCTCGACGGCCTCGTCGGTCATGTACGCCAAACGTGTTGCCTCACCGGCGAACAGCTGCTGGCCGACCAACCCGTCGTCCTGCAGGTTGAACGCGTACTTGAGCATCCGCTGTGCCTGCGGCGACTTGCCGTTGATCTTGCCGGCCCAGTCGATCGCGACGTTTTCGAGTTCAGCGTGGTCGACAACCTTGTTGACCGCGCCCATCTGATGCATTTCCTCGGCGGTGTAGGTCTCACCCAGGAAGAAGATCTCGCGAGCGAACTTCTGGCCCACCATCTTTGCCAGATAGGCGCTGCCGTAGCCGCCGTCGAAGCTTCCGACGTCGGCGTCGGTCTGCTTGAACCGTGCGTGCTCGCGGCTGGCGAGCGTCAGGTCGCACACCACGTGCAGGCTGTGGCCGCCGCCCGCAGCCCAGCCGTTGACCAGGCAGATCACGACCTTCGGCATGAAGCGGATCAAGCGCTGGACCTCGAGGATGTGCAGGCGCCCGGCGCGTGCTTTGTCGACGGTGTCCGCCGTTTCTCCTTCGGCGTACTGGTAGCCGCTGCGACCACGGATGCGCTGGTCTCCGCCGGAGCAGAACGCCCAACCGCCGTCCTTCTCGCTCGGTCCGTTGCCGGTCAGGAGCACCGCTCCCACGTCGGAGGTCATCCGGGCGTGATCGAGCGCGCGGTACAACTCGTCGACGGTGTGCGGGCGGAACGCATTACGCACTTCCGGTCGGTCGAAGGCGACGCGAACGGTGCCTTGGCTGACATGCCGGTGGTAGGTGATGTCGGTGAGGTTCTCGAATCCGGGGACAGGGCGCCAGAGCTGCGGGTTGAAGGTCACCTGAGCCACGATAGAGGCACGGCTCGCGCGTCTAACGGATACCTGAGGTAGAACACGTTCCCGGGCGCGCTAACGTGCAGGTCATGAGCGAACAAACCGCAGACGGCACGGAGATCGTCACAGACGGTGAGAAGCGGGGCGGATTTCCACGGTTCCGGCACACTCCCGCAGGTCCGGACTTCGGCCGCTTCGTCGAAGCGATGCGCAGGTTGCAGGACCTTGCCGTCTCGACCAATGTTCCCGACGACGTACTCGCAGACATCGCTACGCAAGCCGAAGAGCTTGCCGATCGGTTGACTCCGTACGAGGTCCCGGAAGGCAAGTCGCCCGCGGGCTCGAACATCCAACTGCCCGGACGCGGCAGCCTCCTCATGCTCCCGTGGATGGTTGAGAAGTTCGACACCGAAGGAGTCCGCAGTACCGGCGTCTTCCGCCGCTACCACCTGGGCGGCAACGGCGCCGCTCACGGCGGTGTCCTGCCCTTGCTGTTCGACGACGTCTTCGGGATGACGGTCCACGCGGGTGGCCGTCCGATCTCCCGCACCGGCTACCTCCACATCAATTACCGCGCGATCACTCCGCTCAATCAACAACTGGTGATCGAGGGGCAGGTGGATCGGGTCGAGGGTCGCAAGACTTTTGTCAGCGCGCGCCTGACCGATCTCGACGGCAAGCTCCTCGCCGACGGTGAGGCGCTCATGATCGAACTGCTTCCGGGACAGCCCTGACATGTTCCCCTCGTTCGACGATCTGATCGCGGACGCCGTGGTGCTCGCGCTGCCGATGCGAGTTCGCTTTCGCGGCATCACGACTCGTGAGGCCCTGCTCGTTCGCGGCCCGGCCGGGTGGGGAGAATTCGCCCCGTTCGTCGAGTACGACGACGACGAGGCGTCGCAGTGGCTGCTCGCGGGTATCGAAGCGGCGTGGCTGGGTCCGCCGCCTGCGCTTCGTGACGCAGTTCCCGTCAACGCGACCGTGCCGGCGATCGACGCGTCTGCCGTTCCGGAATTGCTGGAGCGCTTCCCCGGGGCCCGGACAGCGAAGGTCAAGGTCGCCGAGAAGGGACAGTCGCTGGCGCAGGACGTCGCCCGGGTGAACGAGGTGCGTCGGCACATCCCGAACGTGCGCGTCGACGCCAACGGCGGGTGGAGCGTGGACGAGGCGATCACGGCCTTGCGAGCGATCACCGATGACGGTGAACTCGAATACGCCGAGCAGCCGTGTGGAAGCGTCGAGGAACTGGTCAGGGTCCGCGCCGCGGGGACCGGTGTGCGGATCGCTGCCGACGAGAGCATTCGCCGTGCCGAGGACCCGCTGCGCGTCGTACGAGCGGGGGGAGCGGACGTCGCCGTCGTGAAGGTGCCGCCGCTGGGCGGAATGCGTGCTGTGGTGGCGCTGTCGGCGCAGCTGGCGGACTACGGGGTGCCGGTGGTGGTCTCGAGCGCTCTGGACACGGCTGTGGGGATGTCCGCGGGACTGGCGGCCGCGGCAGCCTTGCCCACCCTTCCGTTTGCCTGCGGACTCGGTACCGGCGGCCTGTTCGTCCGGGATGTCGCGGTCACCGGGGCAGCTGTCGACGGTGCTTTGTCGGTGGGTGCCGTCGAGCCTGATCCGGTTCTGCTCGAGACGCTGGCCGCGCCCGCGGACCGGCGCGACTGGTGGTTGGAGAGGGCCAGGCGCTGCCATCGGATACTCGGCAGTAGGGACCAGCCGAATTTCGTATAGTCTCGGGCGCGACCTGATGAACATCAGTGAAGAATGAAGGGATCGAAAGTGGTTGCAGCTCTGAACGAAACCCTGCTCGAGGAATCACGGGTTCCCGCGGTCGTCGCGGACGTGCAGACCTTGATCGACGCAGAGGTTTCGGATAAGTCGGGGGCCTCAGGGCTGGCTCTCAAGGGTGGCTACGGCGCGGTCAAGAAGGTGAGCCCGTCCATCGTGCCGGACGCCGTCACCGCGCTTCTGCCGGCTTTCGTGGCAAAGCTCGAGCCGTACTGGCAGGAATTCTCGGCTTCCGGTGAAGGCAGCTTCGCCGATTTCATCAGCGCCCGCGGTGACGCGGTTGCCGATTCCCTCCTCGAGGTGACGGACGAGCGTATCGAAGGTAGCGACAAGGCCGTCGTCAAGTCGATGTACTCGAAGCTGCGCGGTTCGGCGAAGAAGCATGTGACTGCAGCTCTGCCGCGTCTGGGCGATGTGATCCAGAAGCACGCTGCATAAGCGAACGTAAAACGACGAGTGGCCCGGGAGTTTCTCTCGGGCCACTCGTCGTTTTCGGTGCGTTTGTCAGTGAGCCGAATGTCCGTGGCGCCAGAAGCCGGTGAAGGTGATGTCGGTTTTGGCGAACTTCCGGTCGTTCACGAGGTGCCGACGCAGCCCGGTGGTGAGTGCCTGTTCGCCGGCGACAAAGGTGTACGACGGCCCCTCGGGCAGTTCGGCGGCGCGGACGGTCTCGAGGGTCAGAACACCCGGCGTCGCGTGTTCGTCCTCGCGAACGAGCCAATGCACGTTGACGTTCGCCAACTCCGGAATGCCTTGCTTGTCTTCGATGTTCGGAATCTCGACGAAGACCTCGGCACGCAGGTCTGCGGGCGCGGATTCCAGAATGCCGATGATCGCGGGAAGTGCACTCTCGTCGCCGACGAGCAGTTGCCACTTGGCCTCGGGTGTGGGGTTGTAGATGCAGCCTTCGTCCAAGAGGGCGACCTCGTCGCCGGCCGACGCGGTGTCCGCCCACACGGATGCCGGGCCGATGTCGCCGTGATAAGCGAAGTCGATGTCGATCTCCGTGGTCTCGCCGAAGAGACCGGATCCGGCGGCACGGTAGGCGCGAATCGTGTAGTTGCGCACGACGGGTCGCGTGTCCTTGGACATCAACAGGTACTGCGCATACCAGAGATTGCTGGCCGCGCTCGGCAACCGGAGTTCACTCTGGCCGACCTGCGGGATGAACATGCGGAACCACTGATCGGCACCCATCGGAGCGATGGTGGACAGCTCTTCGCCGGCAATGGTCACCCGGATGAAGCTGGGGCTGATTCGTTTGTTCGCCACGACCTGCGCCGACACGATGCTGCGTGAGGCCGGTTTCACGAACTTGGCGCGCTTGGCCATGGCTGGTTGCTCCCTGATTATCTGCTACTCGTACCTAATCAGGTAACCCTAACCTGATTTACGGTCGCTGTGGAGTGGTGGGTCTGTCCTTTTCGACGACTTCGGGAGGAAGACCCCACTGCGCTCGGCCAAGTCGGCTCATCGGTGCGATTGCCGCGAAGTCCGGTAGGCCGTCGTCGGCGACAGCCTCGGGACGAACCGCGACCGCGACCACATTTCCCATCACGACAAATGAATTACCGACCTCGATGACCTGGTGGAGCGTGCATTCGATGGCGATCGGGGAGTCGGCGACCCGGACGGGGCGAACCCGCTCGCTCGGCTCGCTACGGATGTTCAACTCGAGAAACTCGTCGGCCTCGGCGTCGTAGAAGGCGGAACTCTGGTTCACCACGTCGGCAAGCCTGGCAGTCGCCAGGTTGATCACGAATTCGCCGGTCGCTTCGATGTTGCGCAGACTGTCCTTGCGTCCGACCGACGTGAACTGCACGATCGGCGGCGCCGAACTTGCCACGGTGAAAAAGCTGTACGGAGCTAGATTGCCGACGCCGTCCGCCGACAGGGTGGACACCCAGGCAATCGGCCGGGGGACCACCGAAGCGGTGAGTAACTGATAGAACCGGCGGGGTTCGAGCTCGGCTGGATCGAAGAGTGTGCGCACCCACACATAATGCCGCTGTCCCCGCCCCTGGGCATGCTTGCACCCGAACATCTGACACTCTTGAAGGCGTGAATCCGTCCACTGCACAAGCCACAGCCGTCGTCGACGAACTGGTTCGTGGTGGCGTGCGTGAAGTCGTGCTGTGTCCAGGCTCTCGCAACGCGCCCCTCGCATTTGCCCTCCAGGCTGCCGATCTCGACGGCCGGTTGCGTCTGCACATGCGGATCGACGAGCGGACAGCAGGCTTTCTGGCACTCGGACTGGCAATCGCCGGGAAACGACCGGTCCCCATCGTGATGACCTCCGGGACCGCCGTTGCAAACCTCGGACCTGCTGTCCTCGAGGCGAACTACGCACGAGTGCCGCTGGTGGTCCTGAGCGCCAACCGGCCTTACGAGATGCTCGGCACCGGCGCCAACCAGACCGTCGAGCAGCTCGGGCTCTTCGGCAGTCAGGTTCGCGCAACCATCAGCCTGGGCTTGGCCGAGGACGATTCGACGCAGAACAGCCAGTGGCGCTCGGCGGTCTGCCGGGTCCTCGCCGCTGCCCGCGGAACCCGATCCGGAAACGCGGGTCCGGTGCATTTCGATATCCCGCTCCGTGAGCCGCTGGTGCCGGACGTTCACGTCCAGGGACCGGTTCCGGAGGGCCGTCCCGGCGGTGCGGCCTGGACCACCACCCAGAATGCGACGCTCGACGTTCCCGTCGATCTGGATCTCACCGCAGATACGGTGGTCATTTCCGGACACGGTAGTGCGCTTCGGCCTGAGCTGGCCGGCCTGCCGACCGTGGCCGAGCCGACGGCTCCGATGCACGGGATCGCACTGCATCCACTCGCGCTCTCGCAACTCAAGCCCAAGCAGGCGATCATCACCGGCCGCCCGACGTTGCATCGTCAGGTCTCGAAGGTGCTGGCCGACCCAGGCGTCGACGTCTACGCGCTGACTACCGGGCCGCGCTGGCCGGACGTATCCGGCAACGTACTCGCCACCGGAACCAGAGCAGTGGTCACCGGGACTCCCGATCCCGCCTGGATCGCTCGATGCGCCGCGCTGACCGAACACGCCGAAACTGCCGTCCGCAAGCAACTCGACGCCCACCCCAAGGCCACCGGCCTGCACGTGGCCGCTGCTGTGATGGATGCTCTCGCGGACGGCGACCAGCTTCTGCTCGGCGCATCCAACCCTGTTCGCGACGCGGCCCTCGTGAGCTACCCCAAGCCCGCCGTGCGGGTGCTGTCGAATCGTGGCGTCGCAGGTATCGACGGCACCGTCTCGGCGGCGGTCGGTGCTGCGTTGGCGTACGACGGTGGCCGGACCGTCGCTCTCATGGGCGACCTGACCTTCCTGCACGACGCTTCCGGGCTGCTGATCGGGACCGGTGAGCCGAGGCCGAGCGACCTCACCATCGTCGTCGCCAACGACGACGGCGGCGGTATCTTCGAGCTCCTCGAACAAGGCGACCCGCAGTACGCCGGAGTCTTCGAGCGAGTCTTCGGAACTCCGCACGGCATGGACCTGGCCGCGCTCTGTGCGGCGTACCGCGTGCCACACGCAGCTGTCACCGTCGACGCCCTGGCCACGACGCTGGCGCAACCGGCCAACGGCATTCGTGTGCTCGAGGTCGCGACGGATCGCAGTGGGCTGCGCGAACTCCACGCTTCCGTGCGGGCACAGCTGTGACGCAAACGGTTCTGCGTCGCCTCCGCATCGGTGTGCTGGTGGTTGCGGTCGGCATTTCCGTGCTCGCGGTGATCCTGGTTCTCGGTGCCTGGCGCAACGATCGGACCATCGAATCGAACATGGGGACCGCAACTGCCGAGGTGCTCTCGGCAGGCTCGCTACGTTCGGCGATCAACTTCGTGACACCGGACGGCGCCAACCACAACCCTGAACTCGGCGTGCTCTACCCCACCAATCTGACTGTGGGACAACGCATCGAGGTGGAGTACTCCAAAGCCGACCCTGATTTGGTCCGGGTAGCGGGACGCAACGCGACGGTGGCGCTGATCCCGGCAGGATCGGTGATCGTCGTGACGTGGCTCCTGGCTGGACCGTCGATCTGGTACCTGCGCAAGCGGGAAGCGCAGGCGGCAAGTTCGGCGCCGGTCGCCTCGAGTTAGTTCGCGCTTCGCCCGAACTTCACACGAACATGACGTGGACTTTTCCTGGCCCTGTCACCGTTCTCGGTGTGAGAGTAGCCATCGTTGCGGAGTCATTCCTGCCCAACATGAACGGCGTCACCAACTCGGTACTACGCGTGCTCGAACACCTCGATCGCACTGGCCACGACGCCATGGTCATTGCGCCGGACACCGTCGGATCCGACACCTCTGCCGCCACCGAACACGAAGGCGTTCAGGTGGTTCGGGTGCCAGCCGTCATGGTGCCCAAAGTCAGTTCACTTCCCGTCGGCCTGCCGCAACCACGATTGACCACGGCCGTGCGGACCTTCGCGCCCGACGTCGTCCATCTGGCGTCACCGTTCCTGCTCGGCGCCGGGGGAGTGGCCGTCGCGAAGCGGCTCGGGATCCCGACCGTCGCGGTCTACCAGACCGACGTCGCCGGATTTGCCGAAAGCTACGGTCTCGGCGTCACCAGTCGCGCCGCATGGGCGTGGACCCGTCGAATCCACAAGAGCTGCAACAGGACACTCGCGCCCTCCACGTCGGCAGTCGACGCCCTCGAAGAGCACGGCATTCCGCGCGTGCACCGATGGGCCCGCGGCGTCGACGCACAACGATTCGCGCCTTCGCGTCGTAGCTCGGTGTTGCGGCAGTCCTGGATCGGCGACAGCGACCGGTTGGTGGTCGGCTTCGTCGGTCGCCTCGCGCCCGAAAAGCACGTCGAACGATTGGCGGCCCTGGCCGGCGATCCCAGTGTGCAGATCGTCGTCGTCGGAGACGGCCCGGACCGCGAGAACCTACGACGACTGATGCCGGACGCGATCTTCACCGGACAACTCGGCGGTACCGCGCTGGCCGACGCCTATGCGAGCCTGGACGTATTCGTTCACCCCGGCGAGCACGAGACCTTCTGCCAGGCGGTCCAGGAAGCCCTCGCGAGCGGTGTGCCTGTCGTCGGACCGGACGCCGGCGGACCACGTGACCTGATCTCGCATTGCCGCAACGGCTACCTCCTGCCGACGGACAGGTTCACCGAACTCCTGCCAAGCGCCGTCGACGCACTTCGTCAGCGTGATCTGCGGGTGCAGTTCGGCTCCGCGGCGAGGCGCTCGGTGCTGCACCGGACCTGGCCGGCAATCTGCGAAGAGTTGCTCCGTCACTACGAGGACGTGCAGGGCCTCGGGCGGCGAACGGGTGCCAGAGCAGCCTGAACGCCCTCGCTGCCCGAGGGTTGGTAGCGTTTGGGGTGTGGCCACTACACACGGAACCCGAGCAACTCTCGAGAAGCAACCGCACGAAGTCGCGTCGATGTTCGACGACGTCGCGGAGCGATACGACCTCACCAACACCGTGCTGTCCTTCGGCCAGGACAAGGGTTGGCGCAAGGCCACCCGCGAAGCCCTCGACCTCAAGCCGGGCGAGAAGGTACTCGACCTCGCCGCCGGAACCGGAGTCTCGACCGTCGAACTGGGGCGCTCCGGTGCCTGGTGCGTCGCCACCGACTTCTCCAAGGGCATGCTCAAGGCCGGAATCTCGCGCAAAGTTCCGATGGTCGCAGGTGACGCGATGTACCTGCCCTATGCCGACAACGTGTTCGACGCCGCGACGATTTCCTTCGGCCTGCGCAACGTCTCCGACTTCGAAGCCGGACTGCGTGAGATTGCCCGCGTCACCAAGCCGGGCGGACGTCTCGTCGTCAGCGAGTTCTCGACGCCCGTCTTCGGGCCCTTCCGCACGGTCTACATGGAGTACCTGATGAAGGCGCTCCCGCAGGTCGCACGCACCGTCAGCAGCAACCCCGACGCCTACGTGTACCTCGCCGAATCGATCCGTGCCTGGCCGACCCAGGAAGAGTTGGCCCGCAAGATCGAGGCTGCCGGGTGGAAGAACGTCAAGTGGCGCAACCTCACCGGCGGCATCGTGGCGCTGCATTACGCCACTGCCTGAACTGCTGTGCGCCTTATATTAACCCCCGGCGGTTAATAAAGGCGCACAGCACTTGCTCAACCGAACAACGGTCGGGAGTCGATCTTTCTCGACGCGGCCCCCGACGCCCGCCATGCCTTCGCCGTCAGATCGGCGTCGGCGTCGGTGACGAGGTTCCCCATCACCCGAACGGCGACCGTCATCAGTGCCCGTGAGCGCATCGCGATCGGACCCGACGCGGGCAGGAACTGCGGAACCGTCAGCAGGCCTGCGAGCCGGCGCGCGACCGAGAACGCCTGCCCGTAGTGCTCCCGAAGCACGGTCGGCCACAGCTCCGTCAGATCGTCGGCGCCGAGCTGTTCGACCACCAGACGTCCGCCTTCGAGGCCGTAGTCGATGCCCTCACCGTTGAGCGGGTTCACACACGCTGCGGCGTCGCCGATCACGGCCCAGTTGCGTCCGGCGATGTTGGAAACGGCTCCACCCATGGGTAGCAAAGCCGAAGCGACGGAATGTATTTCGCTGCTCCACTGCCACTCGCTTCGGCGCTGATCGGTGTAGAGGTCCAGCAAGGGTCGCAGGGCACCTGGTGCCGGGCGCCTGGACGTCGCCAGTGTCCCGACGCCGATGTTCACCTCGCCGGTACCGAGCGGGAAGATCCAGCCGTACCCCGCCTGCAACGTGCCCTCCGCGTCCCGCAGTTCCAGATGCGAGGTGATCCACGGGTCGGCGCTGCGCGGCGTCGCGACGTAAGCGCGTGCCGCGACGCCGTACGCGGTGTCCCGGTGCCACTGCCGTCCCAGCTTCTTGCCGAGCGTCGAGCGAACGCCGTCGGCGATGATCAGCGTCCGGCAACGAAGAGCGCTGCGTCCCGAGGGGCCGGCGAGTACGACGGCGGCTACTCGATCACCGTCGAGTTCGACGTCGACGGCCTTGGTGCCCTCGACCATGACCGCGCCCGATTCGACGGCGCACCGGCGAATGGCGTCGTCGAGTTCGGTGCGGGGGATGGCGCTGCCGATCGGCGGGAACGACGTCCCCGGCCACTCGAGTTCGAGTTCTTGTCCGAAGCCGGACAACCGCAGGCCCTTGTTCGTCGTATGTGACCGAACCCACTCGCCGAGGCCGAGGAGATCCAGTTCGGCCACGGCGCGCGGAGTGAGTCCATCACCACAAGTCTTGTCTCGCGGGAAGACGGCAGAGTCCACGAGGACGACGTCTCGGCCGCTGCGGGCGGCCCATGCAGCGGCCGAAGAACCCGCGGGACCTGCGCCGATGACCACAATGTCGGTTTCGTTCGGAAGCGAATCGACGACGGGGGACTGCTCTTCTACGGACACACTCACATCTTCCCAGGCTCGCGATCGCCACCGTGGCGAGGCCGTCCCGAGTGCGAACCGCTAGGTTCACTATCGTGGGAACCGAGCCGTCACTGACGACAGGAATGGGTACTGACATCGTGAGCACCGAAAAGACTGCTGCCGACGCAACCGCATCGAGCACCGTCGTTGCAGGCATCGACCTGGGCGACGAACAGCTCGCCGCAGTAGTGCGTGGTGGACTCTCCGATGTCGAGGAGTTGTTGGTCAGCGAGCTGTCCGACGGAGAAGACTTCCTCACCGAGGCCGCGCTGCATCTCGCGCGAGCTGGTGGAAAGCGCTTCCGTCCGTTGTTCACGATCCTGACCGCGCAACTCGGACCGGTGCCGAACGATCCGTCGATCATCACCGCAGCGACTGTCACCGAACTCGTTCATCTGGCGACGCTCTATCACGACGACGTCATGGACGAGGCGTCCATGCGGCGCGGAGCACCCAGCGCCAACGCCCGCTGGGGAAACAGTGTGGCGATCCTGGCCGGCGACTATCTGTTCGCGCACGCATCACGACTGGTGTCGACGCTCGGACCCGAGGCCGTTCGGATCATCGCCGAAACATTCGCCGAACTGGTCACCGGCCAGATGCGCGAGACGATCGGTGTCAAGAAGGAGCAGGATCCGGTCGAGCACTACCTCAAGGTCGTGTGGGAGAAGACCGGTTCGCTGATCGCTGCTTCGGGACGCTTCGGCGGCACCTTCTCCGGCGCCGACGCAGCTCACATCGAGCGCCTCGAGCGCCTGGGTGACGCCGTCGGCACCGCGTTCCAGATCTCCGACGACATCATCGACATCTCGTCCGTCTCGGCGCAGTCCGGCAAGACTCCGGGCACCGACCTGCGCGAGGGTGTCCACACCCTGCCCGTCCTGTACGCGTTCCGCGAAGAAGGGGCCGACGCAGATCGCCTGCGGGAGCTGCTCGCGGGCCCGGTTACCGAAGATGCCCTGGTAGAAGAAGCTCTCGAACTGCTCGAGCGTTCGCCGGGCATGGTCAAGGCGAAGGCAAAGCTGGGCGAGTATGCCGTCGCGGCGAAAGCTCAGTTGGCTGAGCTCCCGCAGGGACCGGCCAACGAAGCGCTCGTGCGTCTCGTCGATTACACGATCGAACGAGTCGGCTGACACCTCGGCGAATCGGGGCTACCGGGTGGAAACCCCGACAGTCACTGGGTGGGAACCCTGATGACCCTGTCCTTCGTTGACTGAACAGAACCGGTGCATACACCGGGGAGTTCGGGTGAGCCTTCGGCTCCAGCGAGGCAAGAGGTGAGCGGTTTGCACGGCTACGCGAACGGTGCGAAGACATTCGGCTTGTTGGTGGGGATGTCGGCGCTGATCGTCTTCATCGGCTCGCTGTTCAACAGCCCGTTCCTTCTGTGGGGATCCGTTCTGTTTGCCGTCGGCACGAATGCCTACGTGTACTTCAACAGCGACAAGCTGGCGCTTCGATCGATGCGCGCCCAGCCCATCACCGAGGTCGAGGCACCGGCGATCTACCGGATCGTGCGCGAACTCGCCACTACGGCGCACCAACCGATGCCCAGGCTGTACATCAGCCCCACGAACGCCCCGAACGCGTTTGCCACCGGTCGTAGCCCTCGGCATGCCGCGGTATGCGTGACCAGCGGCATCATGCAGATCCTGAACGAACGCGAACTGCGTGCCGTGCTCGGGCACGAACTCTCCCACGTTTACAACCGGGACATTTTGATCTCTTCCGTGGCCGGCGCGATGGCCAGCGTCATCTCTGGCCTGGCCAACTTCGCGATGTACGCGAGCATCTTCGGCGGCCGAGGGAACGGGCAGGGAAGCAATCCGATCGCGCTGCTGCTCGTCTCCCTGCTGGGACCGATCGCAGCAACCGTGGTCAAGCTGGCCGTCTCGCGCTCTCGCGAGTACCAGGCGGATCAATCGGGAGCCGAGCTCACCGGTGACCCGCTGGCGTTGGCGTCGGCGCTGCGCAAGCTCGAGTCGGGCGTGGCAGCCGCGCCGTTGCCGCCTGAGCCCAAGCTCGCGGCGCAGTCACACCTGATGATCGCCAACCCCTTCAGAGCGGGGGACAAGGTGAGCAAGCTGTTCTCGACGCATCCGCCCATGGCGGATCGTATCGAGCGTTTGGAGAAGATGGCGGGGATGTAGGGGCCTTCGGCCCCTGTGAGCCTTTCTGGTCGTCGGAACTACCAAAAAGGCGCACAGGGGCGCAGCCCCTACTACCGGTAGTTCACGAACTGCAGGGCGATCCCGAAGTCCTCACCCTTGAGCAGGGAGATGACGCCCTGGAGGTCGTCGCGCTTCTTGCTGCTCACACGAAGTTCCTCACCCTGGATCTGCGCCTTGACGCCCTTGGGGCCCTCGTCGCGAATCTTCTTGGTGATCTTCTTCGCGTTCTCGCTGCTGATGCCCTGGACCAAGGTTCCGGACAGCTTGTAGATCTTTCCGGACTGCGCCGGCTCGCCGGCATCGAATGCCTTCAGCGAGATGTCGCGACGGATCAACTTCTCCTTGAACACGTCGAGGGCGGCCAGCAGTCGCTCCTCGGTGTCGGCGTTCAACGTGATCGTCTCTTCACCAGACCACTCGATCGACGCTCCCGTGTTTCGGAAGTCGAAACGCGTGGTCAACTCCTTGGCAGCCTGATGCAGGGCGTTGTCCACCTCTTGACGGTCAACCTTGCTCACCACGTCGAAGGACGAATCAGCCACTTCACACTCCCGCTTTCCGGTAGTTCACGAACATCGAGTTCCGCCCACCTTCCATACCGGTGGACACCTCGACGTTATCGGGTCGGCACCGCCCGTTACCACCCGGTTTGCAAAATGGGGGTGTGTTCGTTGTATTCTTCTCACCGCACCGAGGAAGCCGTTTTCGGCCGCCGCACGTCGCGATATACTTGCGAATGCGCCGGATCGAAGCCTGGTGCAAGCACGGCAGATTGCCCGAGCGGCCAATGGGAGCGGACTGTAAATCCGTCGGCTTATGCCTACGTAGGTTCGAATCCTACATCTGCCACACCAAGTCAGCCCCGATTCTCTTCGCGAGAGTCGGGGCTGACTTTTTTGTGCGTGTACCGAGGTCGAGCGCGCGTTGGCGACGCAGGCGCCGGCTTCGGCTCAGGGGTGTCGGGGGCTCAGGGGCCTCGGGATGGGCACCGGGGGATGGTTTCAGGGGGAGTGCAGGGTCGAGCTGGTTCCCGCAAAGCCCTCGCCAGCGGCCCCGATCGGTGCAACAATGGGCTCCGGCACCATTTTTGCCCCGATGACCAGCGGATTTGGTGCTGGCGCTCGTTCGTGTGTAATCTTTCGGAGGCTTCAAGAGAGCGGCAACGCACTCCTGAGCCACGCCCCCTTAGCTCAGTCGGTAGAGCGTTTCCATGGTAAGGAAAAGGTCAACGGTTCGATTCCGTTAGGGGGCTCGCTGGATTGTGGTGCCGTGCTTTCCGCGCGACACTCGACACCGAGGCGGTGTAGCTCAGTTGGTAGAGCAAACGACTCATAATCGTTGCGTCGCCGGTTCAAGTCCGGTCACCGCTACACAATATGCATGATCCACCCTGATTGCTCGTAATCAGATACACCCGAAAGAAGGCATCCCGTGGCCTCCTCGACCGACGTTCGGCCCAAGATCACCTTGGCCTGCGAGGTATGCAAGCACCGCAACTACATCACCAAGAAGAATCGGCGCAACGACCCCGATCGCCTGGAGCTCAAGAAGTTCTGCCCCAACTGCGGAACCCACCAGTCGCATCGCGAGTCGAAGTAGTAAGTCCTTAACAGGACGACGATTTTCGCGGAAGACCCTCTCTGGGCCTGCGTCTTCGGGTCCTAGCTAGAAGAGAGTCTCACCGCGTGACAGATTTGCAAGAGAACCAGGCAGCGGCCGAGGTCCCTACGGACCCGGCCGCTCATGCCGTCCAGATGGTCGGTCACCACTATCGTGTCGAAGACTTCTACGAGGTCGGACGCGAGAAGGTACGCGAGTTCGCTCGCGCCGTCCAGGACGCCCATCCCGCGCACTACGACGAGACGGCAGCCAAGGGCCTCGGATATGACGGCCTGATCGCTCCCATCACGTTCGTCGCCATCGTGGGTGCCATTGCTCAGCGACGTCTGTTCGAAGAGATCGTCACAGGCTACGACCTGAGTCAGATTCTTCAGACCGATCAGCGCTTGGTGCTGCACAAGCCCATGCAGGTCGGTGACCGACTCTTCTGCGACGTCTTCCTGGATTCGTTCAGGCAGGCCGCAGGTAGCGACATCATCGTGACCAAGAACATCATCACCGATCAGAACGACGAAGCCGTCGTCACCACGTGGACGACGCTTGTTGCTCGAACGGGTGGGGAAGTGGACGAGAACATCGCCCACGCAGTCAAGGACGTGATGATGCATGTCGCTTCGTAAATTTTCCGACGTGAGTGTCGGCGAACTTCTCCCCGAGAAGTCCGTCACCCTGACGCGTGGAAACCTCGCCAACTACGCGGGTGTTTCGGGAGATCCCAATCCGATTCACTTCAGTGACGAGGTCGCACGACTTGCCGGCTTGCCGGACGTCGTCGCGCACGGCATGCTCTCCATGGGCATCGGTGCCGGCTACGTCACCGAATGGCTGGGAGATCCGGGCGCAGTGACCGAGTACAACGTACGGTTCACGAGCCCGGTGATCGTGGCAGCCGACAAGGCTGCCGAGATCGAGTTCACCGCCAAGGTGAAGTCGATCGACGAAGAAAGCAAGACCGCAGTACTGGCAATTGTGGCCAAGTCCGAAGGTAAGAAGATCTTCGGTCGTGCCACTGCCACGGTCCGTCTAGCCTGATCGCAGGGCGGATTGTGTTTGTTCCGGGGCTTTGAAGTACACTGAGATTTCTGGGATTCCTCAGCGCTGCGCGCTGCCCTGAATGTTGCAAGACATTCACCTCGGGTAGCGCGTATGTTGTGTGATCGCAGAACGGTTGATTCAGGCAGGGTCTACCTGTCGAGGTCAACCAAAGGGGCGTAGCTCAACTGGCAGAGCAGCGGTCTCCAAAACCGCAGGTTGCAGGTTCAAGTCCTGTCGCCCCTGCCCCCGGATGCCAGCGACTGAGAGGAACGACGTGAGCGAGGAGCGCGCCAAGCGCGACGCCGACACTTCGGATGCGGAGACTTCACCGTCTGCCGATTCGACCGGTGTCGACGACACTGCAGCTGACGCGACTACGCGTTCCGATCTTTCGTTGGACAAGGACGGTGCCGAAAAGGCTCCCTCCGCATCCACTGGGGTTTCCAACAAGCCGACCGGCAAGCGCGCTGCACGCGGCGCCTCGGTCAGCGCGTCCACCGTGAAGACTCCGGCCCGGACGGCATCCCGGACATCTTCGGCCAAGCCGACTGCAACGAACCCCGGCAAGAAGCCCAAGGCGAAGAAGGACAACATCTTCAAGCGCCTGCGCAAATTCTTCCGCGAGGTCATCGCAGAACTCCGTAAGGTCATCTGGCCGAACCGCAAGCAGATGATCACCTACACCAGCGTCGTGCTGACGTTCGTGGTCTTCATGGTCGCTTTCATCAGCGGCGTCGATATCGCTGTGATCAAGGGTGTCACCTGGCTGTTCGGCTGATCGCCGTAGCAGTCGGGCGTCTTTGCCTGCGAGCGCGACAAGACCCGACCCGGGTCCGAGTAACGAGAGGAAGCGAGTGCCCCAGTGAGCACCCCCGAGAACGACACGAATGAGGCTTTGGCCGAAGAGCGTGTTTCTGCCGAGGCGGCAGCCGAAGTAGACGTCGTGGTTGCCGAAGGCACCGATGCAGACGTTGCCGAAGGCACTGATGCAGACGCTGCAGCGACCGAGGACGTCATCTCCGACGATGCCGAGAACTCCGACGAGGCCGCTCCCGCCGCCGAGCTCGAGGTCGAGGATCCCGTTGCCGAACTCAAGGCTGCGCTGCGCCGCGCCCCGGGTGACTGGTACGTCATCCACTCGTACGCCGGTTACGAGAACAAGGTCAAGACCAACCTCGAGACTCGCGTTCAGAACCTCGATGTCGGCGACTACATCTTCCAGGTGGAAGTTCCCACCGAAGAGGTCACCGAGATCAAGAACGGCCAGCGCAAGCAGGTCAACCGCAAGGTTCTGCCCGGATACATCCTTGTTCGCATGGAGCTCAACGACGAGTCGTGGGGCGCCGTGCGCAACACGCCTGGTGTCACCGGTTTTGTCGGTGCTACGTCGCGTCCCTCGCCGCTGACCCTCAACGAGGTCGTCAAGTTCCTGCTCCCGCAGCAGGAGCAGAAGAAGCAGCAGGCTGCAGCGGCCGCCGTCGCAGCAGGCGAGGCACCGTCCGAGTCCTTCGGCAAGCCCCTCATCGAGGTCGACTTCGAGGTCGGCGAGTCGGTCACCGTCATGGACGGCCCGTTCGCAACCCTTCCGGCCAGCATCAGCGAGGTCAACGGCGAGCAGCAGAAGCTCAAGGTTCTCGTGTCGATCTTCGGTCGTGAAACCCCGGTTGAGCTCAACTTCAACCAGGTCGCGAAGATCTGACCACCCCAAAACTTGCAATTTGTTCGACGCAAGACACACACCCAAGCTAGAAACTAGGAACTAGAGATGCCCCCAAAGAAGAAGAAGCTCGCCGGGCTCATCAAGCTGCAGATCCAGGCAGGTCAGGCTAACCCTGCACCTCCCGTGGGTCCCGCGCTCGGTCAGCACGGCGTGAACATCATGGAGTTCTGCAAGGCCTACAACGCGGCGACTGAGTCCCAGCGCGGCAACGTTGTGCCGGTCGAGATCTCGGTCTACGAAGACCGGACCTTCGATTTCAAGCTGAAGACCCCTCCCGCCGCCAAGCTGCTCCTCAAGGCAGCCGGCGTCGCCAAGGGCTCCGGCGAACCGCACAAGACCAAGGTTGCCTCGGTGACCATGGATCAGGTGCGCGAAATCGCGAAGACCAAGGCTGAAGACCTCAATGCCAATGACATCGAGCAGGCCGCGAAGATCATCGCCGGCACCGCTCGTTCCATGGGCATCACGGTCCAGGGCTGATAGTCCGCTCCACAGCATTACGTGGGAGGGCCGGCCAGGCCCCGACCACAACTGAACCATTCACCACTGCACAGGTAATTCGCTGCAGTGACAAGTAAGGACAGAACAAATGGCAAAGCGCAGCAAGGCGTACCTCGCCGCCGCTGAGAAGATCGACGCAGACAAGCTCTACAGCCCGCTTCAGGCTGCAAAGCTCGCCAAGGAGACGTCGTCCACCAAGATGGATGCAACCGTTGAGGTTGCAGTTCGTCTGGGCGTCGACCCCCGTAAGGCTGACCAGATGGTCCGCGGAACGGTCAACCTGCCCCACGGCACCGGTAAGACCGCTCGCGTCATCGTGTTCGCTGTTGGCGAGAAGGCAGCAGAAGCCGAGGCTGCAGGCGCTGACGTAGTCGGTGCAGAAGACCTAATCGAGCGCATCCAGGGTGGATGGGTCGATTTCGACGCCGCAATCGCGACTCCTGATCAGATGGCCAAGGTCGGCCGCATCGCCCGTGTCCTCGGACCCCGTGGCCTGATGCCGAACCCGAAGACGGGCACCGTCACGGCGGATGTCACCAAGGCTGTCAACGACATCAAGGGCGGAAAGATCAACTTCCGCGTCGACAAGCAGGCCAACCTGCACTTCGTCATCGGCAAGGCATCGTTCGACGATGAGAAGCTGGTGGAGAACTACGGCGCAGCCCTGGACGAGATCCTGCGTGCGAAGCCCTCGTCGGCCAAGGGTCGCTACGTGAAGAAGATCACGGTCTCGACCACCACCGGTCCGGGCATCCCGGTGGATCCGAACCGTACTCGCAACCTCCTCGAGGATGCTGCAGACGCGTAAGCAGTCCGCATACGAACAAGAAGGCCGGCAGGGATCACTCCCTGCCGGCCTTCTTGTCGTTTCGGGAGAGGGTGATCCCTGCCGGTGGTATCGGTCCAACGGTGGTATCGGTCCAACGGTGGTATCGATCTAACGGTGGCATCATCGGGGTATGCACGAAGCGTTCCAGTTCCTCGGAAACTTTTGGTGGCTGATCTTCGTTTTCGGCGGCACCATCGGTGGGGCGCTGAAGGGTGTCGCGGTTGCCAACGAAAGGCGGATCGAGCGCCGGCAAGAGCGCTTCCGGCTCAAGCAGCAGACCAAGGTCGCCATCGCGCAAGCCAACGCACAACATCACGCCGACGAAGAAACACAGCGCCGAGAGCTGGCCAAGGCAATCGAGCAGCACGATGCGGTCGACGCCCGATGGTTCTCGTACGAGCTCGATCCGGTCACACTGCTCGACACCCCGATGATGACGGACATGCGCGAGCCTTTGACCGCCGATTTTCATCGAGCCAAATATCGTGCCGATCTGCTTCGCCCAGGCAATCCGGAGACGATGATCGGCAACCAGCAGGCACAAACCGAGTACCGCGAGGCGGTGCACGCTTACTCGATCGCCTTCGAAATCGCGGAAGCTGAGGCGAAGCGCCGCCGACGGAGCGGATTCACCCTCGACGAACAAGAACGCCTGGTAAGGGCGCAACGTCTGCTGCGACTGGCCATGGACGAGGGCGCGACGCCACAGGAACGTCAGAGTGCGTACCGGAAGGCCCACAAGGAACTCGATGGATTGCTGGTGTTGCCGGACCGAGCTCGGGCAGCAATCGAACACAAGATCGCCAGGGCTATCGGTGCTTGAAGGAATCGGGTGCGTGACGAACCCGATTTGGTTGTGCAGCGAGCAGTCAGGTAGTCTTCGAGGCGGAGTTCAGTGCTGGATATGAACTTCACCCCAAAATCATGTTCTACCCAAGACCGTTGGTGATTGCACTCAGTGATGGGTGTGGTTGAAAGTCCGGGAGTGCCCGGCGGCCCACGTAGGTGAACGAGGTAGGGGGATAGCTTGATGTAGTGGTTCTACAGTTTGCCTGGTTATGCACTGCCTCGCTTTGCATCGTTACGCTGATTCGTAAGCCTCTTCTTCATGTTTCCTCTGTACGCCCCGTGCGCTTGCGCCGGGGCGTTTTGCATGTCGCGGACTGTGTCTTCTCGGGTTCACCCCGATGAGGTGCAGCGGTTCCTGAGTGGGACAACGACTGTCACGAGAGGAGGCGAAGTATGGCAAAGCCTGAGAAGGTTTCCGCAGTTGCGGAAATCACCGAGCAGTTCAAGGGTTCGACCGCCGCTGTGGTCACGGAATACCGTGGCCTTTCGGTTGGCAACATCACGACACTGCGACGCGCTCTCGGAGAAGGTGCCACCTACTCCGTCGCCAAGAACACCCTGGTCAAGCGTGCCGCCGCAGAGGCTGGCATCGAGGGCCTTGATGACCTGTTCGTTGGTCCGACCGCCATTGCATTCATCAAGGGCGAACCGGTCGACGCTGCGAAGGCTCTGAAGAACTTCGCTAAGGACAACAAGGCGCTCATCATCAAGGGCGGCTACATGGACGGCGCTGCGCTGTCCGTGGAAGAGGTCAACAAGATCGCGGATCTCGAATCCCGCGAAATCCTGTTGGCAAAGCTTGCCGGCGCGATGAAGGGCAACTTGGCAAAGGCCGCAGGCCTGTTCAATGCTCCCGCTTCGCAGATGGCCCGTCTGGCCGCTGCCCTGCAGGAGAAGAAGGCTGCAGAAGGCGGAGCCGCAGAGGCCCCCGCAGAGGCTGCCACCGAGGCTCCGGCCGAGGCCGAAGCCGAAAGCTGATCCGCACCCGCGCATCACTGCTATAACCCCGCCCGGTCGCGGATCAGCGACATGGGACTTACAGGAAGGACCGCCACAATGGCGAAGCTCAGCACCGAAGAGTTGTTGGACCAGTTCAAGGAGCTCACCCTCCTCGAGCTCTCGGAGTTCGTTAAGGCATTCGAGGAGACCTTCGAGGTCACCGCTGCTGCTCCCGTCGCCGTCGCCGCTGCAGGCGCACCGGCTGCCGGCGCAGAAGCTGCTGAAGAGCAGGACGAGTTCGACGTCGTCCTCGAGTCGGCTGGCGACAAGAAGATCCAGGTCATCAAGGTCGTCCGTGAGGTCGTTTCCGGCCTCGGCCTGAAGGAAGCCAAGGATCTCGTCGAGAGCGCTCCGAAGGCCATCCTCGAGAAGGTTGCCAAGGACGCCGCAGAGGCTGCCAAGGAAAAGCTCGAAGCTGCCGGCGCAAAGATCGTCATCAAGTAAGACGGTTTTCCCGCTGCTCTTCGCGAGTAGTAACGAAGAGGGCCACTCCCCACGGGGAGTGGCCCTCTTTTTTTGAACTTTTTTCGCGGGTGATATGCCGGAATTCATGCAGGTGGGAGGGGTGTCCGAACTAGGCTGTGATCTGAATTATGCTTCTTCCCTACTCGTTAGTAGTATTCGCAGTCACGGGTACCACTCCCATGCGATAGAGTGACCCAACCCACACGGGTGCATGCATGCAACGGACGTCGCGGAGGTAATGGTGGGAGTCGAGGTAGCGGTACAAGGACTGACAAAGTCTTTCGGGTCGCAGAGGATTTGGCAGGACGTGTCGTTGACACTTCCCGCGGGTGAGGTCAGCGCACTGCTCGGGCCTTCGGGTACCGGTAAGTCGGTGTTCCTGAAGTCCCTGATCGGACTGCTCCGCCCTGAACAAGGCTCCATCGTCATCGACGGCACGGACATCCTGCAGTGCTCCTCCAAGGAGCTCTACGAGATCCGCAAGCTGTTCGGCGTTCTCTTCCAGGACGGCGCACTGTTCGGCTCGATGAACTTGTACGACAACATCGCCTTCCCGCTTCGTGAGCACACCAAGAAGTCGGAATCCGATATCCGCAAGATCGTGATGGAGAAGTTGGACCTCACGGGTCTGGTCGGCGCCGAGGACAAGCTTCCCGGTGAGATCTCCGGCGGTATGCGCAAGCGTGCCGGTCTGGCGCGTGCACTCGTTCTCGATCCCGAGATCATCCTCGTCGACGAGCCCGACTCCGGTCTGGATCCGGTGCGTACGACGTACATCAGCCAAACGCTGATCGACATCAACGCCCAGTCGGACGCGACGATTCTGATCGTCTCGCACAACATCAACCTCGCACGCACGGTGCCGGACAACATCGGCATGCTTTTCCGTCGTCAGTTGGTGATGTTCGGTCCTCGCGAGGTGCTGCTCACCTCGGACGAGCCCGTCGTCAAGCAGTTCCTCAACGGAACGATGATCGGTCCGATCGGTATGTCGGAGGAGAAGGACGAGGCTCAGATGGCGCACGAGCAGGCGCTCGTCGACGCCGGTCACCACGCCGGTGGTGTCGACGACGTCGAGGGCATCGTGCCGCAGATGAAGGCCACCCCCGGAAACCCGGAGCGTCAGGCTGTTCGTCGTCGCCAGGAGCGCGTCCGTCAGATCATGCACACCCTCCCAGCTAACGCACAGGCGGCGATTCAGGACAGCCTTGACGAGGTTGACGGAACTGGGCAGTACGATCCCCAGTACGCCGAAGCGAGCGGCTATCAGGGGGAGTGGAACGACAACTCGCAAGACACGCAGGTCATTCCTGCATACGAGGGCGATCCCTACGGAAACACGACACACGGGCAAGGGTAGGCATATCGGATGGGGGTTACCCGCAACTCGGTTCTGAGTCCGGTCAACGGAGCATTAACTCAGGCCGGAAACATCGTCGAACTGTTTGTCGACGTCGTCAGGAATACGTTCCGGCGTCCATTCCAGTTCCGTGAGTTCATCGAGCAGGCCTGGTTCATCGCCAGCGTGACAATTTTGCCGACGGCATTGGTAGCCATCCCTTTCGGCGCCGTCGTCTCACTGCAGACCGGTTCGCTGATCAAGCAGTTGGGTGCAGAATCGTTCACCGGCGCTGCCAGCGTCCTGGCAGTGATCCAGCAGGGTAGCCCCCTGGTGACAGCGTTGCTGGTCGCCGGTGCGGCCGGATCGGCCGTGACGGCCGATCTCGGTTCTCGAACCATCCGTGAAGAGATCGACGCGATGGAAGTCCTCGGAATCAATCCGATTCAGCGCCTGGTGGTTCCGCGTGTACTCGCGATGGTGCTGATCGCTGTTCTGCTCAACGGACTGGTGTCCGTCGTCGGTATCGCGGGTGGTTACTTCTTCAACGTGATCCTGCAGGGCGGTAACCCCGGTGCCTACATCTCGTCATTCTCAGCTTTTGCGCAGCTACCGGACATTTGGAGCGGTGAGATCAAAGCCGCGGTGTTCGGTGTCATCGCTGGTGTGATCTCCGCGTACAAGGGACTCCACCCGTCCGGTGGCCCGAAGGGCGTCGGTGAGGCGGTGAACCAGGCCGTCGTCATCACGTTCCTGCTGTTGTTCTTCGCCAATCTGATTCTGACGATGGTGTACCTCCAGATCGTGCCGGCGAAGGGATCTTGACCTAAATGACCATCGCACGAGGCCGCGGCGATCAGTTCCTGCTGAAGAGTCGCAAAGTAGCCAGAATTCCAGTGAACGCGTTGGACCGCGCGGGCGAGCAGATGTCGTTCTACGCGCGCGCCATCGCGTGGACCCCTCGCACGCTGCATCGGTACCGGAAGGAGACGCTTCGACTACTCGCCGAAGTGACCTTCGGTAGCGGTGCGCTCGCGGTGATCGGCGGAACCATCGGCGTCATCGCGATGATGTCCGGATTCACGGGTGTCGTCGTCGGCCTCCAGGGCTTCGCCGCTCTGGAGCAGTTGGGTAGCTCGGTCCTGACCGGCTTCCTCTCCGCATACGTCAACACCCGTGAGATCGCTCCGATCGTTGCGGCTCTTGCGCTCTCGGCCACGGTTGGTTGTGGCTTCACCGCCCAACTCGGTGCCATGCGAATCTCCGAAGAGATCGACGCGCTCGAGGTCATGGCAGTTCCGTCGGTGCCGTTCCTGGTCACGACGCGCATGATCGCCGGCTTCGTCGCCGTCATCCCGCTGTACATCGTGGGTCTGCTTGCGGCGTACCTCGCCTCGAGAGTGATCAGCACGGTCTTCAACGGGCAATCAACGGGTTCCTACGACCACTACTTCAACCTGTTCCTGCCACCGCAGGACGTGCTGTATTCGTTTGCGAAAGTCCTGGTATTCGCCTTCGTGCTGATCCTGATCCACTGCTACTACGGGTTCCATGCCTCAGGTGGTCCCGCAGGTGTCGGCGTGGCCGTCGGCCGCGCTGTTCGCGCCGCAATCGTGACGATCGCCGTTCTCGACTTCTTCCTCAGCCTCGCAATCTGGGGCACCACGACGACAGTGAGGGTGGCCGGATGATCGAGGCTCCGTCAGTCCTGCGCCGCCGTGTGCTCGGACTCGTGTTCTTCGTGGTGTTGGCATTGTTCCTGGCCTTCACCATCGGAACCTTCAACAAGACGTTCAAGGACGTCGTGAAGATCGACCTCGTGACCGACACAGTCGGAAATGCGTTGCCACCCAACGCGGACGTCAAGGTCCGTGGGCTGCTGGTCGGCGAGGTGCGATCCGCGTCGACGAAAGACGGCCAGGTCACCTCGGTCCTCGCGATCGAGCCGGACAAGGCTGATCTGATTCCGTCCAACGTCACGGCGCGTCTGCTCCCGAAGACGCTTTTCGGTGAGCGCTACGTCTCCCTGATCATTCCGGAGGGAACCACCGCGACCCCGATTTCCGCGGGAACGGTGATCCACCAGGACAAGAGCGGCAATGCTGTCGAGGTCGGCGACGTTCTGGACGGACTGCTCCCACTTCTGCAGGCGATTCCGCCGCAGGATCTGGCGAACACGCTCGGTTCTCTCGCGCAGGGTCTGACGGGACGCGGCGCCGAGCTCGGTCTGACGGTCGATCGTCTCGAGGAGATCTTCCGCGGCGTCAATACCGAACTGCCCGCGGTGCAAGAGGATCTGCGCAAGTTCGCGGACTTCTCCCAGACGTACTCGGACGCTGCGCCCGATCTGATCAACGCTCTCGACAATCTGCGGACCACGGGTAACACGGTGGTGCAGAAGCAGGACCAGTTGCGGACACTGCTGGCGTCGCTCACCGTGACATCGTCTGACACCGCAGCCTTCCTCGAAGCGAACTCGTCCTCGATCATCACGCTCGCTGCGGATTCGAAGGAAGCTCTCCAGCTTCTGGCCCAGTACTCTCCGACCTTCGGGTGCACGTTCAAGGGCTTCTCGGACACCGCTCCGGAAGCTGCCAAGATCCTGTCCACCGACGCGCCCAATCCTGGTGTGCGTGCGAGTATTCAGATCGTGAACCCCAAGGGTCGCTACCTGCCCAACCAAGACGAGCCACGGCTCGTCGACAACCGCGGCCCGGTTTGCTACGACAACGTCACCGAGCCCGGTCGTCCGTTCCCGCAGTACCCCGGCGGTTCGTACGGTGACGGTTCCTACCAGGTTCCTTCCCGCAATCCAGGTCCCGCCACCATGGAATTCCTGCCTGCACCCGAGGGCTCCGGACCTCAGTTGTTCTCGACCAACAACAGCGGTCCGGCTCAGCAGGCCGGCTACGCGGGCTCGAAACTCGAAGAGGATACGTTGAAGGTGATCTACGGACAGGCCAACGGTGTTGCGCCGGACGATGTTCCGGCGTGGACCACGATGGTCAGCGCTCCGGCATTCGCAGGTGCGGAGGTGAGCGTCCAATGAGAGGACTCGCAGCTCCGCTGACAAAGCTCATCATCTTCGTTGTGGTGACGGTCCTGGCGACAGGACTGCTGGCAGCCAGTATCGCCAACCTCGGCGGCGGTGGCGGCACCAAGTTCAACGCCGTCTTCTCCGACGTCACTTCGTTGAACGAGGGCGACGAGGTTCGCATTGCCGGTGTTCGTGTCGGCCAGGTCGAGAAGATTGCCATCGTCAACGACAACCAGGCCGAGGTCCAGTTCTCGGTATCCGACCGTGATTGGTTGCCGGCCAGTTCCATCGCCACCATCCGGTTCCGCAACCTGGTGGGGCAGCGGTACATCTCGCTCTCGCAGGGTGAAGGCAGCCAAGGCAAGAAGATCACCGGCGGCGATACCCTGCCGCTGTCTCAGACGCGCCCGGCAGTCAACCTCACGACACTCTTCAACGGCTTCAAGCCGCTGTTCACCACCCTGAGCGCGGACGACGTCAACAAGCTGTCGTACCAGATCATCCAGGTCTTCCAAGGCGAATCGGGCACCATCAGTGAGCTCGTGCGCAACACCGCGAGCCTGACCAACACCGTCGCGGACAAGGACGCGGTCATCGGCGCGGTGATCAAGAACCTCAACGACGTTCTCGACACCGTCAACGCGAACGACAAGAACCTCGATTCACTGATCGTCAACACCCAGCAACTCGTCACCGGGTTGGCCAACGAGCGTGGGGTGGTCGGTTCGGCCGTCACCTCACTCGCCGGCCTGACCGACGCGACGGCAGACCTGCTCGAGCCGACGCGGCCGTCGATTCAGGGCTCGATCACGGCACTCAACACGCTGGCGACCACACTCAATCGTCGGAGTGACGACGTCAACGCGGTGCTCGAGACCTTGCCGGTCAAGCTCGAGAAGCTCGCACGCGTAGCGAGCTACGGTTCCTGGTTCCAGTTCTATCTGTGCGGAATCGACATCGTTGCCGGTCCAGGACAGTCTGCCTCGCTGAATCTGCCCACCGGCCTGCCGACGGTCAATCAGCCGATTTACACCAACGCGGCCACGCGATGCACTCAAGACGGTATGAGGGAGTTGCAAGGTCGATGAGTAAACGTCGCAGTCCGGCAATGGCCGGAGCCATCGGTATCTTCGTGGTGCTGCTGGCCACTTTGTCCGCGTTCTTCCTCGATTCGCTTCCGTTCGTGGGAGCAGGCTCGTCCTACTCCGCCGAGTTCTCCGAAGCCGCGGGTCTCAAGCCTGGTAACGAGGTTCGTATCGCCGGCGTGAAGGTCGGCAAGGTCACTTCCGTCGATCTCGACGGTGACCGTGTTCTCGTCGACTTCAAGGTCAGTGACGCGTGGGTGGGAGATCAAACCTCTGCGTCCATTCAGATCAAGACCATTCTGGGACAGAAGTACCTCGCACTAGATCCGCGCGGAACCGACAACCTCGATCCCAAGGATCGGATTCCGCTCGAGCGCACCACCTCTCCGTACGACGTCGTTCAGGCCTTCTCGGCCGCGGCAGACACAGTCGGCGACATCGACACCGACCAGTTGGCGAAGAGCATGGAGACGTTGTCCCAGGCATTTTCCGAGACACCTGGCGATGTCCGCGCTTCGCTCGACGGTGTCAGTCGGCTGTCGCAGACGATCGCGAGCCGCGATCAGGACTTGCAGAAGCTCTTCGCCGCCACCGGGAAGACGTCGCAGATTCTTGCTGACCGCAACAAGGAATTCACCCAGCTGATCCGAGACGGCGGACTTTTGGTGCAGGAACTCAACAATCGCCAGCAAGCGATTTCGCAGCTGCTCACCGGAACTCAGCGCGTCTCTCAGCAGCTCACCGGTCTCGTTCGTGACAACGAGGCGGCAATCGGGCCGGCGCTGACGCAGCTCAACGGCGTCATCGACATCTTGAAGGCCAACAACGAGAACTTGGACAAGGCACTGAAGCTCTACGAACCCTTCATTCGCTTGTACGCCAACGTGGTCGGCAACGGCCGTTGGTTCGACCAGGTCGTCGTGAACCTCCTTCCGCCGGGTCTGCCGGACATTCCGGGCTACCGTGACCCCGTTCGTACGTTGGGAGGCAACTGATGGCTGATACTGCCGAAGCCGGAAGCGGCTCCAAGAAGCGCTCGGTCGCGATCATCGCCGCTGTTCTGATCGGGTTACTCGTAATCGGTGGCGCGCTGTGGTGGGTGTTCACTCGCGCCGGTACCACCAAGATCACCGCCTACTTCGACAAGTCGGTGGGTATCTACGACGGCTCCGACGTTCGTGTTCTCGGTGTCAAGGTCGGCACCGTCGAATCCGTCGAACCCCAGGGAGATCAGGTCAAGGTCGAGCTGCGTGTCGATCGTGGGATCGACATTCCCGCGGGTGCCAGTGCCGCTCAGATCACGCCGTCGGTGGTTGCCGACCGCTACATCCAGCTGACACCGGTCTTCACCGGCGGCGACAAGATGGCCAGCGGTGCAGTAATTCCGATCGAGAAGACGGCGACGCCTGTCGAGGTCGACCAGTTGTACTCCAGCATCGACGAACTCGCGTCGGCTCTCGGTCCTGAAGGTGCCAACAAGAACGGAGCACTGTCCGATTTCGTCGAGACAGGTGCGGCCAACCTCGAGGGCAACGGTGAAGCGTTGGGAGACAGCATCACCAACCTCTCGGATGCCGCACGGACGCTCAACGATTCGCGTGACAACATCTCGCTCACCATCAAGAACCTGGATACTTTTGTGGGCGCTCTCGCGGCCAACGATCAGCAGGTGCGCCAGTTCAACACGCAGTTGTCGGACCTGACCGGATTCCTGGCAGGTGAGCGCGACGATCTCGGTGCCGCTCTGAACCAGCTCTCGATTGCTCTCGGCGACGTCGCGAAGTTCGTGGCCGACAACCGCGATCAGTTGGTCCAGACAACCGAAGGTCTCGTCGAACCGACACAGACATTGGCGAACAACAAGGAAGCCCTGGCCAACACGCTCACCATGCTTCCGTTGGCGATCTCCAACTTGGTCAACTCGTACGACGCCGAATCAGGTGTGCTGGCTTCACGTCTGGCGTTCCCTGATCTTCAGAACCCGGCCGGCGTGCTCTGCAAGTTGATGGACCTCGGCAAGCTGTTGCCCGGTGATCCGCGGTTCGAGGCATTGGGAAGGCAGATGCAACCGGCCATCGACCAGTGCGCAAACGTCGCTGCGATGACCGACGCAGCCAATCAGGCTGCAGGCCTGAACCTTCCCTTCGGCATCCTTGCCGGTTCCGAACGACAGATGCAGGTAGTTCCGGGCACTGTGCCCGGCGTCGTGTCACCGCGACTGACCAGTGGAAACGGGGAGGGCGAGTGAAGCGTTCGTTGATAGTCGGCGCCGGATTGTGCGCCGTCCTGATCTCGGCAACCGCCTGCTCGTCCGAGGGGATCTACGCTGTCCCGCTTCCCGGCGGTCCTGATGTGGGTTCCGATCCGATGCACTTGACCATTCAGTTCGACGACGTGCTCGACTTGGTTCCGCAGTCCGCTGTGAAGGTCGACGGCGTTCCCGTCGGTCGAGTCGACGACGTGTCGGTCGGACCGGACGGATGGACCGCGGACGTCGGAATCATCCTCGACTCGTCGGTTGATCTGCCCGCCAACGCAATTGCCGCGGTCGAGCAGACCAACCTGCTCGGCGAGAAGTTCATCCAGCTGTCGGCCCCGCCGTCCGGACCGGACTCTGCGAAGCTGGCCGACGGTGACCTCATTCCGCTGGATCGCACTCGCCACGCCACGGAGATCGAGCAGGTTCTCGGCGCATTGTCGCTGCTGCTCAACGGCGGCGGTGTGGGCCAGTTGCAGCCCATCGTCGAAGAACTCGGTGCCGCGTTCGACGGTCGCGAAGGCAAGACGAGAAGTCTTCTGGAGCAGGCGAACACACTCATCGGTGGACTCAACGAGCAGCGTGACGACATCACACGCGCCCTCGACGGCCTGGATGTGCTCTCGACTCGCGTCAACGATCAGAACGAGAAGATCGGGAAGATTCTCGAGGAACTCCCCGTTGCGACACAGGTTCTCAACGAGCAGCGTCCGCAGCTGACGCAGATGCTCGCTCAGGTGGATCGACTCGGAACAGTGGGAACCGACGTCCTCACACAGTCCAAGGACGATCTGATCGCTGATCTTCAGGCTCTGCGTCCGACGCTGCAGGCGCTCGCAGACTCCGGTGACGACTTCGTGGGGGCACTTCCGTTCCTTCCGACGTTCCCGTTCCCGGACGGTGTCGAGAAGATTGCACAGGGTGGTTCCGTCAACCTCTTCCTGAGTGTCGACCTGCAGATCGGCAATACACTCTCGGGTCTCGGTGTCGGGCAGGGAGAACCGGAATACCGCCAGCCCAAGTTCGGCAATCCCAAGCCGGTGGTCGACCCCTCCAACCCGTACTACAACGGCAACGGGCCGCGACCGGGGTGGCCGACAGTGTCACTGCTGCCGATCGCTCCGATCCTGCCGCAGGTTCCCGTTGTCGCCGGCCTTCCCGCCACAACAGCGGGTGACCCGGCAACGCCGGCGCCCGCGGCGAACCCACTCAACCCCATCCAGGGAATGCTGGAACAGTTCGGAATCGGCGGTGATGGACAGTGAGATCAGCTCTGGTCAGATGGCAGCTCGTCGGCTTTGTCGTGGTTGCGCTCCTGGGTCTCATCTACGTCGGCGCCAAGTACGTGCGCCTGGACAACCTCATGGGGTTCGGTCAGTACACGGTCAAGACCGAATTGGCCACGTCCGGTGGAATTTTCACCAACGCCGAGGTGACGTATCGCGGCGTGCCGGTCGGGCGAGTGGGCGACATGTCGTTGACCGAGGACGGAATTCAGGTCGACCTGAAGATCGACAACAGTGCTCCGGAGATTCCCGCGTCGGCCCGTGCCGTCGTGGCCAACCGCTCCGCCATCGGTGAGCAGTACGTCGACCTTCAGCCCGATACCGACCAGGGACCGTTTCTCGAGGACGGCTCGGTGATCGCGGTGGGGGACACCACAACTCCGATCCCGATCGAGGATGTGCTGACCAGTGCCAACGGCTTGGTCAAGTCCGTGCCCGTCGACGCGCTCCACACCGTCGCCGTCGAACTCGGTGCAGCGTTCAACGGGAAGGGCGAGGACATTCAGGTCCTGGCCGATTCGCTGTCCGGTCTCTCGCAGTCCGGGCTCGACACTCTGCCTCAGACGCTCGCGCTGATTCGGAACAGTGAGACGGTACTGACGACGCAGTCGGATCAGTCCTCCGCGATCAAGCAGTTCAGTACCGATCTCGATGCTGTCACGGCGCAGTTGCGGACCAGTGATCCGGACATCCGTCGCTTGATCGACAACGGCATCCCGGCCAGCGATCAGATCGGTGCCCTCATCAACGAGGCGGGCCCGAGCCTGACGACTGACCTGACCAATCTTGCCGCGACCACCAAGACGCTTGCGCCGCGAACGATCGCGCTGCAGCCGTTCCTGATCTTCCTTCCCGGTCTGGCCGCTGCCGCACCGACGGTTGCTCCCGGCGACGGAACGGTCCATCAGGGCTTGGTGCTGGAGACCAACAATCCGCTCTCGTGCACGGTGGGTTACGAAGGCACCATGGCGATCCTGGACGAGATGAAGCGTCAGAATCCCAATTTCGACGACACCCAGCAGGACTTCCCGCTCAACACCGCCGCGTCGTGTGAGACGCCGCTGGGCAGCGAGACGGGCGTCCGCAGTGCCAACCGCGTGGTGTACGCCGATCCCGACACGATCCAGCCTTGGGACTTCAAGCCGAAGGTCGATCCGGACAAGTTGAACCTCAACCCGATCGCGACGCAGTTGGCGCCGTTGCTCGGAGTGACACCGAAGTAGACCGATCCGAATGTGGTCGAGTTTGTGCAGTTCAGGCTACTGAGTTGTGGCAGTTGACGATTCGCGGCCAGAGGCTGGGCAAAACAGGTAAGTAGGGTAGTGAGTGTGATTCAGAGAAACAGTTCCCCGCAGTCCGGCGGGCCCGAGCAAGTCGAATCGGGAGCGCCGACAACCGGTAGACCGAAGGGGCTGACAGCGTCTCTGATTGCGGTCGGTGTCTTGCTTCTGGCGGCAGTGGTTGCGCTCGGTGTGTTCGGCGTCCCGTACGTTCGGGCGCTCACCACCGACCGCACCGCCGCCGAGATGCGTGACGACGCGCTTATCGGTGCGCAGCAAGTCGCGATCAACCTCAACAACGCGGATTCGGCCAATCTCGACCAGTCGATCGAGAACATGCGTTCTTCGGTGACCGGTGACGAGATGACGACGTATCTGCAGACCGTTCAGGATTCCATCACCGACGAGTTGCGTAACTCGGGCTCGAAGGCTGACACCGAAGTCGTTCAGTCCGCGCTGACCGAGCTCAATACCGATGACCGGACCGCCACGGCACTGGTCGTCGTTCGTGTCACCACGACCCAGGGCAACCAGTTCGTCAAGAATCAGCTCGGCATGCGGCTGGGCATGGTCGAGATCGACGGGGTCTGGAAGGCGCAGTCGGCTGATCCGATCGGATCGCGACTCGATCTCGGCTCCGGCACCCTGCCGGCGGCCGACGGCTCCACGCCTGCACCTGATGCAACGCCTGCCCCTGGTTCGGGGACCGAGGCACCTGCGTCCGGTGCTCCTGCACCGACAACCGAGGGTGGTGATTCCGGTGGCCAGTAGTTCGTCGAACCTGCACACCGACATCCCTCGAAGGAGAAGCGCGTAATGCCACCCAAACGTCGTACCGGCGGACCGTCCTCCCCGCAGAACCGTCGGCCGAAGATCGCCGGAAGCGCTCGCTCGCTCAACGTCCCCGCGGGGACGTCCGATTCGGATCCGGTCGAGCCCACGATCGAACAGCCGGAAGAGGAAACACAGGAGGCTGTGAAGCCGGAGGTTGCGAAGCCGGAGGTTGCGAAGCCGACGCTCACGAAGGCAGAGTCCGGAGACATCGAGCCGCCGAAGACGGAAACCGACGCTCCGGAATCCACACCAGGCCCCGATCTGACCAAACCGGCGAAAACCGTCGCAGACGAGCCCAAGGCCCCTGCTACCCCGGAGACGGGCGCGGGGGAGTCGGCGACAACACCTACACAATCCAAGGCCGGTTGGCGCCTGGTCGCGATCCTGGGGGCCGCAGCGGTCATCGTCGCGATCCTCGCCGGCATCGCCTTCTTCAAAGTCGGCGCGAAGACGGACGACATCGCCTGGGTGGACGAAGGTGCCACGGCTGAAGTTCTTCGTGTGACGCCGTCGGCGTTGGCTGCAGTCTTCACGTTTTCTCCCGACACCTTCGACGCCGATTTCGACAAGGGTGTCCAGGGCCTGAACCAGTCGATGCGCGATCAGCTGACGCAGTACAAGGACACGCAGAAGGCCGGCGTCGAACAAACCCAGACGGCAACGACCGCTGATGTCCCGCTGATCGGGATCACACGGCTCGAGAAGGACCGGGCGCAGTTGCTCGCCCAACTGAACGTCAGCTCGACGCAGAACGGCGTGGCGGCAGACTCTCGCTCCGGAATGGTCATCGTGAGTCTGGAGAAGCAGGACGGAAACTGGCTGATCTCGGAGATTCGCGACCAGTAGCTCGGAGATTCGCGACCAGTAGCACCTGCGCACCAGCGCGAAGATCTGGATCGACGCACGATGTCGGTCCAGATTTTTCGTATGTGACGCCGTTGCTGGCTACACTCCCGGTGGCAGTGTTCGAATGCGCGTCACGAATGTTCGAATGCTGCGACACGCGCTCTCGCCCTTGACGGAGCGGTCCGCAAGGTCCACTCTGATCGGTGAACATGCACGGACGAGTGATCGGCAGTCTCACGTCAGTATCTGAATTCGACCCTCAGTTACACCCGACTCGACATTTCCAGAGTAAGGGTGTACTTTTGGACGTTGCGCTGGCTGCCTCCTGTCCACCCCTCGTCTCAACCGCTGCGAAGTCAAGTACTTCTTGCTTTCTGCGACGGGTTTCGTTCGGGTTGTAACCAGCGAAATTCGAAGCAGATACAGCGGCGGTCGCAACAGCACGGAGCGGCCCGCGTGAGGTGCTGGAAGGACGCATCTTGGCAGTCTCTAGCCAGACCAAGGCAGTTTCCGGAATCCCCGGAGCCCCGAAGAGGGTTTCGTTCGCGAAAGTTCGCGAACCCCTCGAAGTTCCCGGGCTTCTTGACGTACAGACAGATTCGTTCGAGTGGCTGATCGGCGCGCAGAGTTGGCGTGAACGAGCAGCGGCACTCGGCGACAATGCAGTGTCCGGTGGTCTCGAGGACATCCTCGCGGAGCTTTCTCCGATCGAGGATTTCAACGGCACTATGTCGCTGTCCTTCTCCGACCCTCGATTCGACGAGGTCAAGGCCTCGACGGACGAGTGCAAAGACAAGGACATGACCTACGCGGCGCCGTTGTTCGTCACCGCGGAGTTCATCAACAACAACACTGGTGAGATCAAGAGCCAGACGGTCTTCATGGGAGATTTCCCGATGATGACCGACAAGGGCACCTTCATCATCAACGGCACCGAGCGTGTGGTCGTCTCGCAGCTCGTGCGTTCCCCCGGTGTGTACTTCGACATGAGCGTCGACAAGAGCACCGAGAAGGATCTGCACAGCGTCAAGGTGATCCCGGGTCGCGGCGCATGGCTCGAGTTCGACGTCGACAAGCGCGACACCGTTGGTGTCCGTATCGACCGCAAGCGTCGTCAGCCTGTCACCGTCCTGCTCAAGGCACTCGGCTGGACCACCGAGCAGATCACGGAGCGCTTCGGCTTCTCCGAGATCCTCATGGCCACGCTGGAGAAGGACAACACAGCCGGCACCGATGAGGCGTTGCTCGACATCTACCGCAAGCTGCGTCCGGGCGAGCCCCCCACCAAGGAGAGCGCGCAGACCCTGCTGGAGAACCTGTTCTTCAAGGACAAGCGCTACGACCTCGCTCGCGTGGGTCGTTACAAGATCAACAAGAAGCTCGGCCTGAACGCGGGTCAGCCGATCGTTGCATCCACGCTCACCGAAGAAGACATCGTCGCCACCGTCGAGTACCTCGTGCGTCTGCACGCAGGTGACACCTCGATGACGGCTCCGGGCGGCATCGAGGTTCCCGTCGAGGTCGACGACATCGACCACTTCGGCAACCGTCGTCTGCGTACCGTCGGCGAGCTCATCCAGAACCAGATCCGCGTGGGCCTGTCCCGCATGGAGCGTGTGGTTCGTGAGCGCATGACCACACAGGACGTCGAGGCAATCACGCCTCAGACGCTGATCAACATCCGTCCCGTCGTCGCTGCGATCAGGGAGTTCTTCGGAACCTCCCAGCTGTCGCAGTTCATGGACCAGAACAACCCGCTGTCGGGGCTGACGCACAAGCGTCGTCTGTCCGCCCTCGGCCCGGGTGGTCTGTCCCGTGAGCGCGCCGGCCTCGAGGTTCGCGACGTTCACCCGTCGCACTACGGCCGCATGTGCCCGATCGAGACCCCGGAAGGCCCGAACATCGGCCTGATCGGTTCGCTGTCGGTCTACGCCCGCGTCAACCCGTTCGGTTTCATCGAGACCCCGTACCGTCGCGTCGTCGACGGACAGGTGACCGATGAGGTCGACTACCTGACCGCTGACGAAGAAGACCGCCACGTGGTCGCGCAGGCCAACTCGGCCATCGACCGCGAGGGTCGCTTCACCGACTCGAAGATTCTCGTCCGCCGTAAGGGTGGCGAGGTCGAGTTCGTCGCGTCCTCGGACATCGACTACATGGACGTTTCGCCGCGTCAGATGGTGTCCGTCGCAACCGCGATGATTCCGTTCCTCGAGCACGACGATGCAAACCGTGCCCTGATGGGCGCGAACATGCAGCGTCAGGCTGTCCCGCTGGTTCGCAGCGAGGCACCTCTCGTCGGTACCGGCATGGAGCTGCGTGCAGCTGTGGATGCCGGCGACGTCATCATCACCGAGAAGACCGGTGTCGTGGAGGAGATCTCCGCGGACTACGTCACGGTGATGGCTGACGACGGAAGCCGCAAGACGTACCGGATGCGCAAGTTCGCGCGTTCCAACCAGGGCACGTGCGCCAACCAGCGTCCGATCGTGGACGAGGGACAGCGTGTCGAGGCCGGCCAGGTTCTGGCCGACGGTCCTTGCACCGAGAACGGTGAGATGGCGCTGGGCAAGAACTTGCTCGTCGCGATCATGCCGTGGGAAGGCCACAACTACGAGGACGCGATCATTCTGTCGCAGCGTCTCGTGGAAGAGGACGTCCTGACCTCGATTCACATCGAGGAGCACGAGATCGATGCCCGCGACACCAAGCTCGGTGCCGAGGAAATCACTCGCGACATCCCGAACGTCTCCGACGAGGTCCTCGCCGACCTCGACGAGCGCGGCATCATCCGTATCGGTGCCGAGGTTCGTGACGGCGACGTGCTGGTCGGAAAGGTCACGCCGAAGGGCGAGACCGAGCTGACCCCCGAAGAGCGCCTCCTTCGCGCCATCTTCGGTGAGAAGGCTCGCGAGGTTCGTGACACGTCCCTCAAGGTTCCTCACGGTGAGACCGGCAAGGTCATCGGAATCCGCGTGTTCTCGCGTGACGAAGACGACGATCTGCCTCCCGGTGTCAACGAGCTGGTCCGCGTCTACGTGGCACAGAAGCGCAAGATCCAGGACGGCGACAAGCTCGCCGGCCGCCACGGTAACAAGGGCGTCATCGGCAAGATCCTGCCGCAGGAAGACATGCCGTTCCTCTCGGACGGCACGCCTGTCGACATCATCTTGAACACGCACGGCGTCCCGCGTCGTATGAACATCGGTCAGGTCTTGGAGACCCACCTCGGGTGGATCGGCAAGACCGGCTGGAACGTTCAGATCGCGTCCGACGGCTCTCGTCCCGACTGGGCTGCGACCCTGCCGGAAGAGATGCTGTCCGCTCCGGCCGACTCGAACATCGCCACCCCGGTGTTCGACGGTGCGAAGGAAGACGAGCTCACCGGTCTCCTCGGCGCGACGCTGCCGAACCGTGACGGCGAGCAGATGGTCGGACCCGACGGAAAGGCCACCTTGTTCGACGGCCGCTCCGGCGAGCCGTTCCCGTACCCGGTCTCGGTCGGTTACATGTACATCATCAAGCTGCACCACTTGGTCGACGACAAGATCCACGCTCGTTCGACCGGTCCGTACTCGATGATCACGCAGCAGCCTCTCGGCGGTAAGGCCCAGTTCGGTGGCCAGCGCTTCGGTGAGATGGAGTGCTGGGCGATGCAGGCCTACGGCGCGGCTTACACGCTGCAGGAACTGCTGACCATCAAGTCTGACGACGTGGTCGGTCGAGTCAAGGTGTACGAAGCCATCGTCAAGGGCGAGAACATCCCCGAACCCGGCATCCCCGAGTCGTTCAAGGTGCTCCTCAAGGAGCTCCAGTCGCTCTGCCTCAACGTGGAGGTGCTGTCCTCGGACGGCGCGGCCATCACGATGGCGGACGGCGACGACGAGGACTTGGAGCGGGCCGCAGCGAACCTGGGCATCAACCTGTCCAGGAACGAAGCTGCGACGGTCGACGACCTCGCGAACTAGGTTTCGGTCCCCGGGTTGCTCTTGAAAGAGCGGCCCGGGGGCGTAGTTCACATTTGAATTGGCAGTCAGGTTGCCGGGTGACCGGCAACCGTAACCCCAACGGGGAAAGGAAGTTACGTGCTCGACGTCAACTTCTTCGATGAACTCCGCATTGGCTTGGCCAGTGCAGAGGACATCCGCAATTGGTCCTACGGCGAGGTCAAGAAGCCGGAGACCATCAACTACCGCACGCTCAAGCCCGAGAAGGACGGCCTCTTCTGCGAGAAGATCTTCGGCCCCACTCGGGACTGGGAGTGCTACTGCGGTAAGTACAAGCGTGTCCGCTTCAAGGGCATCATCTGTGAGCGCTGTGGCGTCGAGGTCACTCGCGCCAAGGTTCGTCGTGAGCGCATGGGTCACATCGAACTGGCCGCACCGGTCACGCACATCTGGTACTTCAAGGGTGTTCCGAGCCGTCTCGGTTACCTGCTCGACCTGGCTCCGAAGGATCTCGAAAAGATCATCTACTTCGCTGCCTACGTCATCGTCGGTGTCGACGAGGAGCTCCGTCACAACGAGCTGTCCACCCTCGAAGCCGAGATGCAGGTCGAAAAGAAGACCGTCGCAGATCAGCGCGACGCCGATCTCGAGGCACGTGCGCAGAAGCTCGAAGCCGACATCGCCGAGCTCGAGGCAGAGGGCGCGAAGTCCGATGTCCGCCGCAAGGTCAAGGACGGCGGCGAGCGCGAAATGCGTCAGCTCCGTGACCGCGCGCAGCGTGAGCTGGATCGTCTCGACGAGATCTGGACCACCTTCACCAAGCTGAGCGTCAAGCAGCTCATCATCGACGAGCTCCTGTACCGCGAGCTGGTCGACCGTTACGGCGAGTACTTCACGGGTGCGATGGGCGCAGAGTCCATCCAGATCCTGATGCAGAACTTCGACCTCGACGCCGAGGCAGAGTCTCTCCGCGAGACCATCCGCAGCGGCAAGGGCCAGAAGAAGCTGCGTGCACTCAAGCGTCTCAAGGTGGTTGCGGCATTCCAGACCAACGGCAACTCGCCGATGGGCATGGTCCTCAACGCTGTTCCGGTGATCCCGCCGGAGCTTCGCCCGATGGTTCAGCTCGACGGTGGACGTTTCGCGACGTCCGACCTCAACGACCTGTACCGCCGCGTCATCAACCGCAACAACCGCCTCAAGCGACTGATCGACCTCGGTGCTCCCGAGATCATCGTCAACAACGAGAAGCGGATGCTGCAGGAGTCGGTCGACGCCCTGTTCGACAACGGTCGTCGTGGACGTCCGGTCACCGGACCGGGTAACCGCCCGCTGAAGTCCCTGAGCGATCTGCTCAAGGGCAAGCAGGGTCGCTTCCGTCAGAACCTGCTCGGTAAGCGCGTCGACTACTCGGGTCGTTCCGTCATCGTCGTCGGTCCTCAGCTCAAGCTGCACCAGTGTGGTCTGCCCAAGCTGATGGCTCTCGAGCTGTTCAAGCCGTTCGTGATGAAGCGTCTGGTCGATCTGAACCACGCGCAGAACATCAAGTCGGCAAAGCGCATGGTCGAGCGCAAGCGCGTCCAGGTGTGGGACGTCCTCGAAGAGGTCATCGCCGAGCACCCCGTGCTGCTCAACCGTGCACCTACGCTGCACCGTCTGGGTATCCAGGCATTCGAGCCGCAGCTCGTCGAGGGCAAGGCCATTCAGCTCCACCCGCTGGTGTGTGAGGCCTTCAACGCCGACTTCGACGGTGACCAGATGGCTGTTCACCTCCCGCTGTCGGCAGAGGCACAGGCCGAGGCACGCATCCTGATGCTGTCCTCGAACAACATCCTCTCGCCTGCTTCGGGTCGCCCGCTCGCCATGCCGCGTCTGGACATGGTCACGGGTCTGTTCCACCTGACCCGTCTCGACGAGGGTGTCACCGGTGAGCTCGTTGCTCCGACCAACGACGAGGCAGAGCAGGGCGTGTACTCCTCGCCCGCCGAGGCTCAGATGGCAGTCGACCGCGGCGCGCTCTCGGTTCAGGCTCAGATCAAGGTGCGTCTGACGCAGCAGCGTCCGCCGCGCGACCTCGAGAACGAACTGTTCCCTGAGGGCTGGAACTACGGTGACGGCTGGACCGCCACCACGACACTCGGCCGTGTGCTCTTCAACGAGCTGCTTCCGGCGGACTACCCGTTCGTCAACGAGCAGATGCCGAAGAAGCGCCAGGCGACGATCATCAACGATCTCGCCGAGCGGTACCCGATGATCGTGGTTGCTCAGACCGTCGACAAGCTTAAGGACGTCGGGTTCTACTGGGCCACCCGTTCGGGTGTCACGGTCTCGATCTCCGACGTGCTCGTGCCGCCGGAGAAGCCTGCCATCATCGAGGACTTCGAGGCTCAGGCCGACAAGATCGAGAAGCAGTACCAGCGTGGTGCTCTGGACAAGAAGGAGCGCAACAGCGCTCTGGTCACCATTTGGCAGGAAGCGACCGACAAGGTCGGCAAGGCCATGGAGGCTCACTTCCCCGACAGCAACCCGATCCCGATGATCGTGAAGTCCGGCGCAGCCGGCAACATGACTCAGGTTCGCTCGCTCGCCGGTATGAAGGGCCTGGTGACAAACCCGAAGGGTGAGTTCATCCCGCGTCCGATCAAGTCTTCCTTCAAGGAAGGCCTGACCGTTCTCGAGTACTTCATCAACACGCACGGTGCTCGTAAGGGTCTGGCCGATACCGCACTCCGCACCGCCGACTCGGGTTACCTGACCCGTCGTCTGGTGGACGTTTCGCAGGACGTCATCGTCCGCGAGGTCGACTGTGGAACAGAGCGCGGCATCGTCACCACGATCGCCGAGAAGCAGGCCGACGGCACGATGATCCGCGATGCTCACGTGGAGACCAGCACGTACGCCCGTACCTTGGCGGCCGATGCAGTCGACGCGAACGGCACCGTCATCGTCGAGCGTGGCCACGATCTCGGTGACCCCGCGATCGATGCTCTGCTCGAAGCCGGCATCACGACGGTCAAGGTCCGCTCGGTCCTGACCTGCACCACCGGCACCGGCGTTTGCGCCACTTGCTACGGCCGCTCGATGGCCACCGGCAAGCTGGTCGACATCGGTGAGGCTGTCGGTATCGTCGCCGCACAGTCGATCGGTGAGCCCGGTACCCAGCTGACCATGCGTACCTTCCACCAGGGTGGTGTCGCAGGAGATGACATCACCGGCGGTCTGCCGCGTGTCCAGGAGCTGTTCGAGGCACGTGTGCCCAAGGGCAAGGCTCCTATCGCGGACGTCACCGGTCGGGTACAGCTCGAAGACGGCGATCGTTTCTACAAGATCACCATCGTTCCGGACGACGGCGGCGAAGAGGTTGTCTACGACAAGCTCAGCAAGCGTCAGCGTCTGCGTGTCTTCAAGCACGCCGACGGTCGCGAAAGCCTCTTGGCTGACGGTGACCACGTCGAGGTCGGACAGCAGCTCATGGAAGGTGCTGCCGATCCCCACGAGGTCCTGCGAGTCATGGGTCCGCGTCAGGTTCAGATCCACTTGGTCAACGAGGTCCAGGAGGTGTACCGGAGCCAGGGTGTGTCGATCCACGACAAGCACATCGAGGTCATCGTGCGCCAGATGCTTCGTCGCGTGACGATCATCGATTCCGGTGCCACCGAGTTCCTGCCCGGTTCGCTCACCGAGCGCGCCGAGTTCGAGTCGGCAAACCGCCGCGTTGTCGCCGAGGGGGGCGAGCCCGCAGCCGGCCGTCCGGTGCTCATGGGTATCACGAAGGCGTCGCTCGCGACGGATTCGTGGCTGTCCGCGGCATCGTTCCAGGAGACCACTCGTGTCTTGACCGACGCGGCTATCAACTGCCGCTCGGACAAGCTGATCGGTCTGAAGGAAAATGTCATCATCGGCAAGCTGATCCCTGCCGGTACCGGTATCAACCGTTACCGCAACATCCAGGTTCAGCCCACCGAAGAGGCACGCGCCGCTGCTTACGCAGTGCCGTCGTACGACGACCAGTATTACAGCCCGGACGGCTTCGGCCAGAACACCGGTGCTGCAGTTCCGCTGGACGACTACGGCTTTAGCAACGACTACCGCTAAGCGTTAGTTCGTAGAAATCCCCCCACTTCGAAAGAGGTGGGGGGATTTTTCATGTCAGGAGTGGGACGTTTTCAGGAGTTGCTGCCGCTGAGGTCCGGGATGACGATCTCCTGGACGGCCCACTTGTTCCCGTCGGGGTCGGCGAAGTAGATGAACCGCCCCCAGGCCTGGTCGTCGATCGGGCTGATGTCGATGCCGCGGCTCTTGAACTCGCGCTCGGCCTCTTCGATGTCCTTGACCACTACCTGCATGCCGACGACCGAGCCGGGCTCGGCGTCGGTGATTCCCTTGCCGATGCAGATCGAGCAGGCCGAACCGGGAGGGGTCAGCTGGACGAATCGCAGGTCTTCGCTGACCGTGTGATCGTGGTCGGCATTGAATCCGAGGCGGACGTAGAAGTCCTTGGCGCGGTCGATGTCGGTGACGGGAATGGCGACCAGTTCGAGCTTGATGTCCATGACGTGCCCTTCATGTGATGGTGAATTCCGGCGACAGGTCCAGTGTTGCGGGTATTGCGGTCAGAAACGGTCCTCGTTCGGCGTCCGGATGAAACTTTCCGAATTCCTTGTTGCTCCGAGGGCGCTTCTCTCACTGCTCGACCGATCCCGAACCAGGAGCGGATACCCCGACTCCGCAGCTCTGACGCATTCCGTCGAACGTGCCGCGCACGCCGACGCTCTCGGCTACCACCGGTTCTGGGTCGCCGAGCATCACGCGGTGCCCGGGATCGGGAGCGGGTCGCCGGCAGTACTGCTTGCCGCGATCGGCGCGCATACGCGCGATATCAGACTCGGCAGCGGTGGAGTCATACTGCCGAATCACCAACCGCTGATCGTCGCCGAGCAGTTCTTGATGCTGGAGGCTCTCTACCCGGGGCGAATCGATCTCGGCCTCGGCCGATCGCTGGGATTCACGGAGCCCGTACGTCAGGCACTACGACGCAGCAAGGACGCTCCGGACACGTTTGTGTCGGACCTGGACGAGGTGAGGCGTTACCTGGACGGATCCGCCGCAGTGACGGCACGGCCGGCGTCGCAGACTGGGGTGCCGATCTTCGTGCTGGCGACGCGCACAGGTCTGAAAGTTGCAGCGCAGCTGGGGCTTCCGGTGGTCGTGGGTGGGCCGATACTGGGAATCGGTAGCACCGATCGGGTGGATGCGTTGGACGAGTACCGCCGAGCTTTCCAGCCCACCGACACACACCCCGAACCCTATGTGGTGGTTTCCCTCGAGGTGGCGGTTGCCGATACCACCGAGGCGGCCCGTGAGTTGCTGATCCCGGAGGCGTACGCGCTCGCAGAATCGTCACGGACAGGGGAGTTTCCGCCGCTCGTGTCGCCGGACGAGATCAGGCGCGCCCCGCGCAGTGATCGAAACGCCAGGCGCATCGAGTCGTTCACGGCTTCGGCGCTGCACGGGACGCCCGTCGAGGTGAAGCAGCAGCTTCACGATCTGGCCGAGCGAACCGGTGCCGACGAATTGCTGGCGTCCACGTCGACGTACGACCGTGACGCGCTTGCACTTTCGGACCGCCTACTGCGTGAGGTGGTTTAGCAGTGTGGTTGATCTAACGAGGCACGTGAAACTCGAGCAGAGTGGCGACGGAGTCGTCGAGTTCGGTCCACGGCACCGGTACGGAGAGGACGGCGATCGCCGAAGTCGGGAACTTGTCGCGGATACGTTGGGCCGCTTCGGAGTTTTCGTTCGATGCGAGATCGAGTGCAGTCCAGGGAATTCCGGGTTCGTGTCCGACGATCAGGAGCGTCTTGACGTGGTCGGACGTGGTTCGCGCAGCTGCAATGACGTCTGCGGGTGAGCCGCCGTAGATGGACTTCTCGAACCCGGCGGGAGCTTCGATTCCCGTCGAGGCAAGGGTTTCGACGGTCCGCCGGGAGGTGGAGCACAGAACGGCGTCGACGGGCGGGACGTTTTCACGGATCCATTCGCCGCCGATGCGGGCCTCGCGCAGGCCCCGTTCGGCGAGCGGACGCTCGTGATCACGGATGCCCTCGGGGTAGCTGGACTTGCCGTGTCGCATGAGGACGAGGGTGCGGTGGTCGGCCATGCGTTCACGGTATCCGCTTTGTGCCCGTCAGTCCGGTTACTCTGGATGGTCAGGACCTTGAAGGAGGTTTTCGATGGCCGGTAAGAAGCTCGATCGAACTAATGCCCGAACTGCACTCGAGGTGGTACGCGAAAGCCCCACCATCGCTTTCATCACCGTTGCCCCGGCAGTGGTCGTGTTCGGCGTGGTGTGGTGGCTCTTCGGTTTCTGGGCCGCGATTCTTCTTGCGTTGGTGTTCGGTGTCGCGGCTGTCGCGACCCAGAAACTGCGTTAGAGGGCGCTCACCTGCGCAACTGCGCGGAGCGCTTCGCCGACCAGGAACCAGACCGTGACGGTCTTGTCGTCGACGCGGCTGCGCAGGACGACGTCGTCGCTGGAGACGATGGGGGAGAGGTACTCGATCAGTGCTCGATGCGGAACTGTCCGTAGTTCGGTGCGAGCGCTGAGGACCTCTTCGACTGCCTGCCAGTAGACGGCGTTGTTGACGTGGTCGAACGGGTCGATATCCGTGGCGCGCAGAGCGAACGGCGTGTCCAGAACACCCGCGCCGTCCGCCTCCGGTGCGTTCTCGGCGAGTACCCGCTTCCACTTCAGGCGATGCTCGTCGGTGGATTCCTCCAGTGGCCGCATGAAGTCGTCACTCATCCGCGTGGGCATGCCCGACTCGGCGCTGATGTTGATCCAGAAGCCTTCGGTTTCCATCAGCGCGCCGTTGCTGCCGTCGAAGCGCACACGCATGTTCGCCCATCTCGTGGAGAAGCCGGAGCACCAGCGAGTCATCGTCAACTCTTCCGGCCAGATCGCCGGGCGTACGACGTCGACGACCGTACGACGCACTATCCAGAGCGGATGGGTGTCGATGGCTCCCGCGGCCTCGATGTTGTCGTTGCCGATGTCCTGCAGGTAGCGGGCGACGGCGTCGAGCCTGACCTGCTTGGCGACGTCGATGTCGCCGGTGCGGACCGGGCGGGACTTGACGAAGATCGGTCCTCGGTCCGGCTGTTGCGCGAGCGTGAGATCTGGGTTCACGTGAGATTCCTGTTCGCTGGAGTGAGCCGATTCTGTCAGGCTTTTCAGCGAGTGGCGATTATCTGCTTTCCGCAGCCGGAGCCGTCGACCATTCGTGCCACGGCGACGGCGGTGTCGGCAAGGGGATGAACGGAGTCGATCACCGGGGTGATGTCACCTGCGTCGATGATCTGCGTCAGGACCTCCAGATCGTCGGCGTTCTCCGAAGCGATGAAGGTGCCCATTTTCTGAGATATGAACGGAGACAAGCACTGTGCGCGTATTTGGCGATCGGTTCCGCCGAGCCACCGTCCGCCGTTCTCGCCGCCGACGATCACCAGCGTTCCGGTGCGTGTGAGCGCCCGTCGAAGATCTCGCAGTCGGCGGTTGCCGCCGGTGTCGATGATGACGTCGTACCGATGCGATCCGTCGGTGGCGTCGTCGACGCGGTAGTCGAGAACCTCGTCGGCACCGATGGAGCGGACGGTATCGGTTTTCGAGGTGCTGCACACGCCGGTGACGTGAGCGCCCATGGCTTTTGCCACCTGCACCGCGTAGATCCCGACGCCACCGGATGCGCCGAGTACGAGGACGGATTGGCCCGCCTGCACGCGGCCGTGGTCGCGCACGGCTTGCAACGCTGTGAGGGCGGAGACCGGCACCGCTGCTGCTTGTGCGAACGACAACCGGGCAGGTTTTGCGGCAATCTTCGTCTCGAGTGCGCGTGCGTACTCCGCGAACGAACCGACCGCGATCCCGTATACCTCCTGGCCGACTGCCACGCGGGTCACCGAACTGCCGACGGCCTCGACTCGGCCGGATACGTCCAGTCCGCGTACCCGGTTCCTAGGTCTGCGCAGCCCGAAACCCGCGAGGCGCAACGGATATGGCAGTCCGGCCATGAGATGCCATGCCCCGCGGTCGACGGACGCGGCCTCGACGCGTATCAGCACTTCGTTGTCGGCGACAGTGGGGCGCGGAATGTGGTCGACGTAGAGAACGTCGGCCTCGCCGTAGCGATCCTGTACGACGGCGGTCATCAGTTCCTTCGGCATGCGAGTCTCCGTTCGTCGAATACTTACAGCGTAAGTATTGCACTTACGGTGTAAGTTCTGTCAACGTGGAGAAGCGCGCAAGATTGACCCGAGACGACGTCGTACACGCTGCTGTCGCGCTTGCCGATTCCGTCGGAATCGATTCGATGACCATGCGGAAGCTGGGCACCGAACTGGGCGTCGAAGCGATGTCTCTGTACAACCATGTTTCGGACAAAGGGGATCTGCTCGACGGAATGGTCGATGCGGTCTTCGCGGAGATCGATCTGCCGACGCCGGGACGCCCGTGGCGCACGGAACTTCACGTGCGAGCGGTATCGACAAGGGAAGTGTTGGGGAGGCACCCGTGGGCAACTCCGTTGATGGAGTCCCGAACGACGCCTGGTCCCGCGACCCTGCGCCACCACGATGCCGTCATCGGAACGCTACGCGCCGCCGACTTTCCCGTCGCCCTTGCTGCGCATGCCTTTTCGATCATGGATGCGTACATCTACGGCTTCGTGCTGCAAGAAGTGAGCTTGCCGTTCGAAACAGCGCAGGAAACGACGGAACTGGCGAAGGCGATCATGGGCTCGTTCGAGAGCGGTCAGTATCCGCACCTGGCCGAGTTCACCACCAAGCACGTCCTTGCTCCGGGATACAGCTACGCCGCCGAATTCGCTTTCGGTCTCGATCTGATTCTCGACGGACTCGAACGTCTGCACATCGGGAGCGAACGATGATCTGACGTGAGTACCGGGTTAAAGTCGAGAAAACCGGGTTACCGGTCCAGACTTCAGATGTCCCGAAGAGGAGCTTTCTGTGCGCGCCATGGTGGTTACGGAACTGTCCGGTCCCGAAGGAATTGTCGCGCAGGAGGTTCCCGAGCCCGCAGCCGAAGGTCTTGTTCTCATCGATGTGAAGGCAAGTGGCGTCTGCTTTCCGGACCTGCTCATCACCTACGGCAAGTATCAGATCCGCCCGGAACCGCCGTTCATTCCCGGCGCGGAGATCTCGGGCGTCGTGGTCTCCGCGCCGGAAGGGTCGGGTTTCGCTCCGGGCGATCGTGTTCTCGCGGCCGCGTATCTGGGTGGGTATGCAGAGCGGATTGCCGTCAACCCGGCGCAGGTACTCCGAATTCCGGACGGACTCGCCTTCGACGAGGCGGCCTCGCTGATCATCAACTATCAGACGATGGAGTTCGCGCTCGCTCGTCGCGCGAAGATCGTCGCGGGGGAGACAGTCGTCGTGCTGGGCGCTGCAGGCGGAGTCGGAACGGCAACCATCCAGCTGGCCAAGGCGCACGGTGCCCGGGTGATCGCCGTGGTACGACGCGAGGGCGTCGATGACTTCTTGCGTGAGCTCGGTGCCGACGAGGTGGTCGCGCTGGCTCCGGGATGGGGAGAGCGGATTCGGGAACTGACCGACGGCGTCGGCGCTCAGATCGTGGTGGATCCGGTGGGCGGCGATGCGTTCGACGACGCGGTCCGGGTTCTGGCACCCGAAGGACGACTCGTGGTGATCGGATTCGCCGGCGGCGGTATTCCCGAGGTAAAGGTGAACCGGGTGCTGTTTCGCAATATCAGCATTGTCGGCGCGGCATGGGGTGAGTTCACGCGTACCAATCCCGAGGCGGTAGCCGAGGTACACGCATCGCTGGTAGAGCACGTCCGAAACGGCTTGCGTCCGCTGGTCAAGGCACGGTATCCGCTTGCCGACGCAGCAGTTGCCCTGGCTGATCTCGAAAGCGGCAAAGTTCTCGGAAAGGCCATCTTGCTGCAGGAATGATTCTTTGCAACGTGATGGTGGTCACCAAATAATAAGTTGCAACATGTTTTCATTTGGGCAATAGTTGCAACCGCACTACCATTTGCCAGGTGATCGCTTCCGATTCTGATGACCTGTATGGAGCACTCGACGAGTTGTTCACTCGCCTGATGAGCGCCGGTGATTCGGAGTCGATCGATGCGTTGATCGAACTGGATCTCTCGTTCTCTCAGGTGCGTGTGCTGTTCGTACTTGCACAACGTGATGCGGCGATCCCGATCAACGAGGTTGCCGACGAGCTTCGGCTCTCGGTGGCAGCTACGGGGCGGAACATCGATCAGCTCGTGAACATGGGTCTGGTCGATCGCCGTGAAGACGAGCGGGACCGACGCGTCAAGCGGGTTTCCTTGTCGGAGGCCGGTCGTAAGGTGACGACCAACCACATCGAGTGCAAGCGCGGCCAGCTTCGCGAATTCGCGTCGCGTGTTCCTGAGCCAGAGCGGATTCGTTTGTTCGAGGCTCTCAAGCCCATTCTCGCGGGTGACTATCTGCGAGCACTTAACCAGGAGACTTCGCGATGACATCGCCGAACGCGCCGGCACCGGCGTCCGACAAACTTGACGGGGCGGTCCTCAAGATCGCTTCCGTGGTGGTGCTCGGCGCCATCATGTCGATTCTCGACGTAACCGTGGTGAGCGTCGCGCTCACCACCTTTGCCGAGGACTTCGAAACTTCGTACGCCACCGTCGCGTGGACGATGACGGCCTACACCCTCGCTTTGGCGACGGTCATTCCGGTTACCGGTTGGGCTGCCGACCGTTTCGGCACCAAGCGCCTCTACATGACGGCCCTGGTGCTGTTCGTGCTCGGTTCGGTCGCCTGTGCGATGGCGTGGGACATCACCTCGCTCATCGGCTTCCGTGTGCTCCAGGGCCTCGGCGGCGGCATGTTGATGCCGCTCGGTATGACGATCATGACCCGGGCCGCCGGTCCGGACCGCGTCGGTCGCGTCATGGCAGTTCTCGGTATCCCGATGCTGCTCGGCCCCATCGGTGGCCCGATCCTCGGTGGTTGGCTGATCGAGGCCGCGAGCTGGCACTGGATCTTCCTGATCAACCTGCCGATCGGCATCATCGCGTTGGCAGCGGCATTCATCATTCTGCCGTCCGACAAGGCGAAGCCTTCGGAGTCCTTCGACTTCCTCGGCATGATCCTGCTGTCACCCGGCCTCGCGCTGTTCTTGTTCGGTGTGTCGTCCATCCCTGAGGTGGGAACGGTTGCGTCGGCTCGGGTTCTGGTGTCGGCCGGTATCGGTCTGGCGCTGATCATCGCCTTCGTGTTCCACGCGCTCAACAAGGATCACCCGCTGATCGACCTGCACCTGTTCAAGAACCGTCAGTTGACCACCGCCGTCATCACGACGTCGCTGTTCATCGTCGCGTTCATGGGCGCCGGGTTGCTGTTCCCGAGCTACTTCATCCAGGTCGGCGGTCACACCACGCTCGCTGCCGGATTGTTGATGGCTCCGCAGGGTCTCGGCGCTATGGTCACCATGCCCATCGCTGGTCGACTGGTCGACAAGATCGGCCCGGGCAAGATCGTCCTGACCGGTTTGCCGTTGATTCTGATCGGCTTGGGTGTGTTCACACAGGTTGCCTCGGATTCCCCGACGTGGCTGCTGATGGGTGCCTTGTTCGTCATGGGCCTCGGTATGGGTTGCACCATGATGCCGCTGATGACCGCAGCTATCGTGACGCTCTCCAACGAGCAGATTGCTCGCGGCTCCACCCTGATGAACATCGTTCAGCAGACCGCAGGTTCGATCGGTACCGCCGTGATGTCGGTGGTCTTGACCAACCAGCTTCTCGATCGTGGCCTCGACACGACGATGGTCGGTGCGGCCTCGCACATTCCGACCGAACCGGGAAGTCCGCAGGAGTCTGCTGCGAATTCGATTCTCAGTGCGGCGTCGGATGCCTTCGGTAACACCTTCCTCGTTGCCACTGTGCTGATCGTCCTGACCCTCATCCCGGCGTTCTTCCTGCCGCGGAGCAAGACCACCAGGCCGGTGGCCGAGGGCGAGACGGCAACGCCGATCGTTATGCACTGACCGCTTTTCGGTAGATCGTTCGTCCAGGTGAGGGCGGCACACATCTTGTGTGCCGCCCTCACCTTTTTGCCGTGGAATACAGCTGGATGGTTGAATGTTTGATCAGTTACATGCAAACGCATGGATCTAGTTCGCGGAGGAGCAACCATGCAGTTCGGAATCTTCACGGTCGGTGACGTCACCACTGATCCCACGACGGGGGCGACCCCGACAGAGCACGAGCGCATCAAGGCCATGACGACCATCGCCAAGCACGCCGAGGAAGTCGGTCTCGACGTCTTCGCGACCGGCGAGCATCACAACAAGCCGTTCGTGCCGTCATCTCCGACCACGATGCTCGGATACATCGCGGCCCAGACCGAGAAGATCACGCTCTCCACGTCCACGACGCTGATCACCACCAACGACCCGGTGAAGATCGCCGAGGATTACGCGATGCTCCAGCACCTCGCCGAGGGGCGCGTCGATCTGATGATGGGTCGCGGAAACACCGCGCCTGTGTACCCGTGGTTCGGCAAGGACATTCGCGCCGGTATCCCGTTGGCGCTCGAGAACTATCAACTTCTTCGCCGGCTCTGGGACGAGGAGGTCGTGAACTGGCAAGGGGAGTACCGCACACCGCTGCAGGGATTCACGTCCACACCGCGCCCGCTGGACGGCGTCGCGCCGTTCGTGTGGCACGGCTCGATCCGCAGCCCCGAGATCGCGGAGATCGCGGCGTATCACGGCGACGGATTCTTCGCGAACAACATCTTCTGGCCGAAAGAGCACTACATCGAGCTGATCAATCTTTACCGCCGGCGTTACGAGCATTACGGCCACGGGTCCGCGGATCAGGCGATCGTCGGTCTCGGTGGTCAGGTCTTCATGCGCAAGAACAGTCAGGACGCGGTCAAGGAATTCCGTCCGTATTTCGACAATGCTCCGGTGTACGGCCACGGGCCCTCACTCGAAGAGTTCACCGAGCAGACGCCGCTGACCGTCGGTTCCCCTGAACAGGTCATCGAGAAGACGTTGGCGTTTGCCGATTTCTTCGGTGACTACCAGCGCCAGCTGTTCCTGATGGATCACGCCGGACTGCCGCTGAAGACGGTGCTCGAGCAGCTCGATCTGCTCGGTGAGGAAGTTGTTCCGGTTCTGCGCCGTGAGTTCGCGGCCAGGCGGCCAGCACATGTGCCGGACAACCCGCCCACTCACGCGTCGATGAAGGCGGCTCGTGAGGCAAGCAGTGTCACTGCCTGACGAGCAACCGCCTGAGGTTCCGGTCAGCACCACCGAACTCGCCACCGACGCCTGGGAAGCCTTGTTTCGCGCCCAGGTGTCGGTGATGCGGCGGCTCTCTGCCGATGACGTCTGGGATCAGGTGTCGATGCGCGAGTACGACGTGCTGTTCACGCTGAGTCTTGCGCCGAGTAGTTCCCTTCGCCTGCATGACCTGAATCGGGAGATATTGCTGAGCCAGCCTTCGCTCAGTCGCCTGGTGGAACGGTTGGAGGGCGAAGGTCTGGTAACGAGAAGTGTTGATCCACAGGATCGCCGCGGGACGATCGTGCAACTCACCGAAACGGGTGCAGCGCTGCAGAAATCAGTGGGTCGCCGTCATGCCGCGAGCATCCGCCGCCACGTCGGACCGGCCCTGGACGCGGATGAACTTCGACTGTTGGCCGAATTGTGCACGCGTCTGCGTCTCGCGCAGTCATGACTGGAGGCAGGATGGACGATATGAGCAACCTCGAAGCGCAGCCCGTCGAGCAGGAATGCGAAGGCCATCCGGCGGAGAGCGAGATTCAGATCCTCACCCCGCGCGACGTACCGCTCGGTGGCCCGCGGGCCATGCGAGTGCGACGCACCCTCCCGCAACGCGAGCGTTCGCTGATCGGGGGATGGTGTTTTGCAGATCATTACGGTCCGGATGACGTCGGCTCAGGACGGGGCATGCATGTGCCGCCGCATCCGCATACCGGTTTGCAGACGGTGAGTTGGCTGTTCACCGGAGAGATCGAGCACCGTGACAGCATCGGTTCCCATGCGATGGTGCGGCCGGGTGAACTGAATCTGATGACGGCCGGGAGTGGGATCGCGCACTCCGAGGTGTCGACGCCGAATACGAAGGTTCTGCACGGGATGCAGTTGTGGGTGGCCCTGCCGGATGCGGCGCGCGATACCGCACCCGCGTTCGTTCACTATCGACCGGAGCCGGTGACAACCGATGGTGTCACGCTCAGTGTGTTCCTCGGTTCGCTCGCCGGTGAAACGTCTCCGGTGTCTACCTTCACCGAATTACTCGGTGCCGAGGTGATTCTCGATCCTGGGGCCGAGATCGCCCTCGATGTCGATCGTTCACATGAGCACGGCGTGATCGTCGATCAAGGATCGGTTGTTCTGCGTGGTACCACTGTCGGCTGGGCCGAGTTGGGTTATCAAGCACCGGGTTTCGGAAAACTGACTTTGCGCAATCCGGGATCCGAACCGGCTCGACTGCTACTTCTCGGCGGGAAACCGTTGGGCGAGCAGGTCATCATGTGGTGGAACTTCATGGGCCGTACACACGAAGAGATCGTCGAGTATCGACGCAAGTGGCAGGCCGAGCTTGCCTCCGGATTCGACGGCAGCGTCCCGGACCGGCGTTTCGGCGTCGTGCCGGGATACGACGGTCCGGCGCTCCCGGCACCCGAGTTGCCGAACAGCACGTTGCGGCCCCGAGGCTAGTCGTTGCTCTTGCTGCTACCGGCCGCGAGCGTCGTTTCGATCAGGCTTGTTCGATGTCCTGGTGAGCCTTCGCGAGCATGATGTAGCCGGCGCCGTTGGCGGTGATACCGGCCTTTTCGCCTTCGGAGAGTTCACGTTTGACCTTGGCGGGCACGCCGGCGACCAGTGATCCAGGTGGGATTTGCATCCCCTGAGACACGACGGCGCCGGCTGCAATCAGTGACCCCGAGCCGATGTGTGCGCCGTTGAGCACCACGGCACCCATGCCGACGAGAACGTCGTCTTCGACGGTGCACCCGTGCAGCACCGCGTTGTGGCCGACCGAGATTCGTTCGCCCAGAACTGCGGGGAACGTCGGGTCGGCGTGCACGGTGCAGTTGTCCTGAATGTTGGTGTCCGCGCCGATGGAGATCGATTCGGCGTCGCCGCGGATAACCGCGCCGTACCAGATGCTGGCTCCCGCAGCGATGGTCACCGCGCCGACAACGGTGGCATTCGGCGCGATGAACGCGCTCTCGTCGATTTGCGGGGTGCGTCCGAGAACGGTGGCGATGATCGGGTTGGTCATGGTTCTCCTGTGCGTTGGAATGACGTGCTCTGACGGTACCTGGACTATTTCGGTGTGGGTTTTCGATTCATGACGACTGTGCCGACGCCCGCGGCCACCACCAGTGCGATGGCCACGAGTGTGAACGCGTCGAGCGTTTGCCCGATCACGAGGACTCCGGCCAGTGCGGCCGCTGCGGGTTCGAGGGCGATGAGGACGGCAAAGACTTTCTTGGCTAGAGAGCGCAGCGCCCACATTTCCAAGCTGTACGGGATGACGGACGAGAGGACGGCGACGGCTGCGCCTGCGGCGAGCATCGTCGGATCCAGCAGTTCACTTCCGCCCGAGACGACGCCGAAGGGCAGCGTCAATACGGCCGCGACGATGCTTGCGCCTGCCAACCCGTCGGCGCTCGGGAGCGTCGCGGCCAGGTGGGAACCGGCCACGATGTATCCGGCCCACGCAGTAGCGGCGATCAACGCGAACATCACCCCGATTGGGTCCAAACCGGATTCGCCGTGATCGCCCAACCCGAGCAGCAACACTCCGCCGAAGGCGAGCAGCACCCATGCTCCGTCGGCCCACCGACGAGACAGAACTGCGGCCAGGGTGAGCGGTCCGAGGAACTCGATGGTGACGGCCGTTCCGATGGGCACCGTGTCGAGGGCGAGGTAGAAGGCGCCGTTCATCACGGCGAGGGCGATGCCCAGTGCGAAGATGCCTTTGCGCTGCCGGTTCGACCATCTGCTCCATCGCGGGCGGACGATGACGCCGAGGATGATCGCGGCGATCGTCAGCCGCAGCGTCGTGGCTCCGGCCGGCCCGATCTGCGAGAACAAAGTCGTCGCGAATGCCGCGCCGAACTGGAGCGACAGTATCGACGTGAGGACTGCTCCGACCGGCAGTAGCTGACTGCCGGCCTTCATTCTCCGGTGAACTCGGGACTTCGACGCTCGAGCATCGCGGCGACGGCTTCGTGGTGATCTCGGGTGTGATGGGCGATCGACTGCATGGCGGCCGAGAGTTCGAGCAAGCTCTCGAGGCTCTGGTGCTGGCCCTCGCGGAGGAGCTTTTTGGTCATGCGGAGTACCTGCGGGGGATTGGCGGCTACTCGAGCTGCCAAAGCGTGCGCAGCGGAAAGCAATTCCTCGGGCTCGGTCACCTGCGAGACCAGACCCCAGTCGAGTGCTCTCGCAGCATCGATCGGTTCACCGGTGAACGCCATCTCGGCCGCGCGGGCGTTGCCGATCGCGCGGGGGAGCAGCCACGCTCCGCCGTCGCCGGGAATGAGTCCTACCTTGACGAAACTCTCGGCGAAGACCGCGGCGGTCGAGGCGATGCGGAGGTCGCACATGAGGGAGAGGTCGCAGCCCGCTCCGATGGCCGGGCCGTTGACCGCCGCGATGGTCGGCACCTCACACGTGTACAGCGCGAGCGGGATGCGTTGGATGCCGTGCCGGTAGCCCTGGCGGATCTCGCCGGGTGCGCCACCGAACATGCCCTCCTTGTCTCGCATGTGCTTGACGTTGCCGCCGGAGGAGAAGGCCGATCCGGCCCCCGTCAGAATGACCGTGCGCACACTCTGATCTCGGTTAACCGCGGTGACTGCGTCTTCGAGGGCCTCGATCATGTCGATCTCGGAGATCGCGTTGCGGGTGTCCGGGCGATTGAGGGTCCACGTGACCACATCGCCGGTTCGCGAGATCAGTACGGCGTCGCTCATGGGTGCTCCTGGTTGTCGATGGCAGTTGAACTCAGTCTCTCACCACAGGATTTCGCAATAACAATCATTCGTGCTTGATTTTTATGGATGTGGGTGTGATGCTGGTCGCATGGCCGAACTTCAGACGTTCATCGATGACTTGCGGGCCGAAGGCGAGAGCCTAGACGCCCTGGTTGCGGATCTGCCCGAGGAGAAGTGGGCGACAATGACGCCTGCGGAAGGGTGGACCATCGCACATCAGATCGGGCACCTGCACTGGACGGACAGTGCAGCGATCCTGGCGATCACCGACCCGGACGGGTTCGCGGAGCAGTTGAAGGCGGCGTTCGTGAACCCGGCAGGGTTTGTCGACGACGGTGCTGCCGAACAGGCGGCCCGCCAGCCGGCGGAGTTGCTCGCCGATTGGCGAGCGGGTCGCACCGCTCTCGTCGAGGCGCTCACCGCCGCCCCGGCCGGAACCAAGTTCCCCTGGTACGGCCCGCCCATGGGCGGTGTCTCCATGGCTACCGCGCGACTGATGGAGACGTGGGCGCACGGGCAGGACGTTGCCGACGCACTCGGCGTCGAACGCGCTCCGACGGCGCGCATCAAGAACATCGCTCACCTGGGTGTGCGGACGCGAAACTTCGCGTACTCGGTCAACGAGAAGACGCCGCCCGCCGACGATTTCCGGGTTGAGTTGACCGCGCCGGACGGGTCGCTCTGGACCTGGGGGCCGGAAGATGCGCCGCAGAAGGTCACCGGGCCGGCGTTGGACTTCTGCTTGCTGGTCACCCAGCGTGCCAATCGCGCCGATCTCGATCTGGTCGCCGTGGGTGCCGACGCGGACGAGTGGCTCGGGTTCGCGCAGGCCTTTGCCGGACCCAGCGGTGAGGGACGAGCCGCCGTCGGATCCAGCGGTGAGGGACGAGCATCGAAGGTGGGCAAATGAGTTCGGTACGGATCGGTAACTGCTCCGGGTTCTACGGCGACCGCGTCTCGGCGATGCGCGAGATGCTCGAGGGCGGCGAACTCGACTACCTGACCGGCGACTACCTGGCCGAACTGACGATGTTGATCCTCGGGCGGGATCGGATGAAGGACCCGTCGCTCGGCTACGCGAAGACGTTCCTGCGGCAGGTGGAGGACACGCTCGGCCTTGCGCTCGACAAGGGGGTGAAGATCGTCGCGAATGCAGGCGGTCTCAATCCCGCCGGACTGGCCGACGCGTTGCGCGAGGTCAACACCAAGCTGGGGTTGAACGCAAAGATCGCCCACGTCGAGGGCGACGATTTGATCTCTCGGGCAGGCGAACTCGGACTCGGCTCCCCACTGACGGCCAATGCGTACCTCGGCGCCTGGGGCATCGTCGAAGCATTGTCGGCCGACGCCGATGTCGTGGTCACCGGACGGGTCACCGATGCGTCGGTGATCGTCGGTCCGGCCGCTCACCATTTCGGTTGGAAGCGAGATGATTTCGATCAGCTTGCCGGTGCTGTCGCGGCGGGCCACGTCATCGAGTGCGGAACCCAGGCCACCGGCGGCAACTACGCGTTCTTCACAGAGATTCCCAATCTGGGCCGGCCTGGCTTCCCGATCGCCGAGATCAACGCGGACGGATCTTCGGTCATCACCAAGCACGCCGGAACGGACGGCGAGGTGAGCGTCGGCACGGTGACGGCGCAGCTGTTGTACGAGATCACCGGTGGACGCTATGCAGGCCCGGACGTGACGACCCGCATCGACAACGCAGTGCTCACCCAGGAAGGCCCGGATCGGGTGTTGATCAGCGGCGTCACGGGCGAGGCTCCGCCGCCGCAGTACAAGGTCTCGCTGAACACGCTGGCCGGGTTCCGTAACGAGGCCACCTTCATCCTCACGGGTCTCGACATCGAGGCCAAGGCCGATCTGGCGAAGACTCAGCTCGAATCCTGGCTGACGAAGAAGCCCGCCGAACTGGTCTGGACTCTCGCTCGCACGGATCATCCGGATTCCGACACCGAGGAAACCGCGAGTGCGTTGCTGCGCTGCGTGGTTCGCGATTCCGACCCCAAGGTGATCGGTCGCCCCTTCTCCGCGGTTGCGGTGGAAATGGCACTTGCCAGCTACCCCGGCTTCTCGCTGACGGCTCCGCCGAGCAACGGCCAACCGTACGGAGTGTTCACCCCCGGCTACGTCGACGCGGGATCGGTGCCGCACGTGGCCGTACTGCCGGACGGCACGCGCGTGGACATCGCTCCGTCCACGCTGACGCAGGACCTCGAACCTGTCGACGAACCGGAGCGTCCGGAGCCGTTGCCGCCACAGACGTCGCTGTCGGTACCACTCGGCACGATTGCCGGTGCACGTAGCGGCGACAAGGGTGGAAATGCCAACGTCGGCGTCTGGGTTCGCACGGACGATCAGTGGAAGTGGTTGGCGCACACACTGACCGTCGAGATGCTCAAGGAACTGCTACCGGAAGCAGCAGACCTGAACGTCACTCGCTACCAGCTTCCGCACCTTCGTGCCGTCAACTTCGTGATCGAGGGAATCCTCGGTCAGGGTGTCGCCTCACAGGCACGGTTCGATCCGCAGGCCAAGGGAATTGGTGAATGGCTGCGTTCGCGCCACATCGACATCCCGATTTCGCTACTCCCCGTAACTGACGAGAAAGAGGATTCACGGTGACCGTGTGGACCACACCGGAAAGGCTTGCGCTTCGCGAGACCGTACGCGGATTCGTGAACCAGGAGATTCTGCCGCATCTGACGCAGTGGGAGCGCGACGGCGAGATTCCGCGCGAATTGCACCGCAAGGCAGGCGCTCTCGGGCTCCTCGGGGCCAGCGCACCCGAATCGGCCGGCGGTGAGGGCGGCGACGCCGTCGACTCCATCGTGATCTGTGAGGAGATGCATCAGGCAGGTGCGTCGGGCGGGCTGTTCGCATCGCTCTTCACCTGCGGCATCGCGGTGCCGCACCTGATCGCGGCCGGCGACGAGGCGCAGATCGAAAAGTGGGTCAAGCCGACCCTGCGCGGCGACAAGATCGGCTCGCTCGCCATCACCGAGCCCGGCGGAGGCAGCGACGTCGGGCACCTGACAACTACAGCCAAGCGCGACGGCGATCATTACGTCGTGAACGGCGCCAAGACGTTCATCACCTCCGGCGTTCGAGCGGACTTCGTCGTTACAGCGGTGCGCACCGGTGGTCCCGGCGCGGGTGGTGTCTCACTGCTCGTGATCGAGAAGGGCACACCGGGATTCACCGTCTCGCGCAAACTCGAGAAGATGGGCTGGCGCGCATCCGATACCGCGGAACTCTCCTTTGTCGACGCCCGGGTTCCGGTGGAGAATCTGGTCGGTGCAGAGAACAGCGGCTTCGCGCAGATCGCCCAGGCATTTGTCTCCGAGCGGGTAGCGCTCGCCGCGCAGGCGTATGCCAGTGCAGAACGTTGCCTGGAGCTGACGCTCGAATGGTGCCGCGCCCGTGAGACTTTCGGTCGCCCCCTGATCAGTCGGCAGGCCGTCCAGAACACCGTCACCGAGATGGCCCGCAAGATCGACGTCGCCAAGGTGTACACGCACTCGGTGATCGAGCGGTACATGGCCGGTGACGGCGATCTGATCGCCGAGGTGTGCTTTGCGAAGAACACGGCAGTCGAGACGGGCGAATGGGTTGCGAACCAAGCTGTTCAGCTGTTCGGCGGCCTCGGATACATGCAGGAAAGCGAAGTGGAGAGGCAGTACCGGGACATGCGAATTCTGGGAATCGGTGGCGGAACCACCGAAATCCTCACCGGCCTCGCGGCCAAGCGATTGGGGTATCAGTCATGAGTGTCATCCGGTCAACACTGGACACCAATTCCGAGGTGTACAAGACCGCAACTTCGACCATGAACACCAAGCTCGCCGAGATCGAGGTCGAGCACGCCAAGGCGTTGGCGGGTGGCGGCGAGAAGTACACCGAGCGGCACCACAAGCGGGGAAAGCTCCTGGCACGCGAGCGGATCGAACTCCTGCTCGATCAGGATTCACCGTTCCTCGAACTGTGTCCCCTCGCTGCGTGGGGGAGTGACTTCCCGGTCGGCGCCAGCACTGTGGTCGGTATCGGCGTCGTCGAAGGTGTCGAATGCCTGATCGTCGCCAACGATCCCACCGTGCGCGGCGGCACCAGCAACCCGTGGACGCTGCGTAAGGGTTTCCGCGCCAACGACATCGCCATGCAGAACCGACTCCCGGTGATCTCCCTCGTAGAGTCCGGCGGCGCAGACTTGCCGACGCAGAAAGAGGTGTTCATCCCGGGCGGGCGTATGTTCCGTGACCTCACTCAGCTGTCCGCAGCCGGAATCCCCACCATTGCACTGGTCTTCGGTAACTCGACGGCCGGCGGTGCGTACATCCCGGGCATGTCCGACCACGTCGTGATGATCAAGGAACGCTCCAAGGTGTTCCTCGCAGGCCCGCCGCTGGTCAAGATGGCCACCGGTGAGGAATCCGACGACGAGGCACTCGGCGGCGCCGAAATGCACGCTCGCAAGTCCGGGTTGGCCGACTACTTCGCCGCCGACGAGCAGGACGCGATCCGCATCGGGCGCTCGATCGTCAAGCGGCTCAACTGGACCAAGAAGGGGCCGGCGCCGCGCGCGGAGATCATCGAACCGCTCGAGGATCCGGAAGAGTTGCTCGGCATCGTTCCGGCCGACCTGAAGATCCCGTTCGATCCGCGTGAGGTCATCGCCCGTATCGTCGACGGTTCCGACTTCGACGAGTTCAAGCCGCTCTACGGTTCCTCCCTCGTGACCGGGTGGGCAGAGCTCAACGGCTACCCGATCGGCATCCTGGCGAACGCACGTGGAGTGCTCTTCAGTGAGGAATCACAGAAGGCCACGCAGTTCATCCAGCTCGCCAATCGTTCCAACACGCCGTTGCTGTTCCTGCACAACACCACCGGCTACATGGTGGGTAAGGAATACGAGGAGGGCGGCATGATCAAGCACGGATCGATGATGATCAATGCGGTTGCCAACTCCAAGGTTCCGCACATCTCGATCCTGCTCGGAGCGTCGTACGGCGCCGGTCACTACGGCATGTGCGGACGCGCGTTCGATCCGCGGTTCCTCTTTGCCTGGCCCAGTTCCAAGTCCGCCGTCATGGGCGGTGCGCAGCTCGCCGGCGTCATCTCCATCGTGGGACGCGCTGCTGCCGAGGCCCGCGGCCAGGTATTCGACGAGCAGGCCGACGCCGGCATGCGCGCGATGATCGAGAACCAGATCGAGGCCGAGTCACTTCCGATGTTCCTGTCGGGTCGTCTGTACGACGACGGCGTCATCGATCCCCGAGACACCCGCACCGTGGTGGGAATGTGCCTGTCGGCCATCGCCACCGCCCCGATCGAAGGCACCGAGAACTTCGGCGTCTTCCGTATGTGAGGCACGCCGTGACAATCACTTCAGTACTGGTCGCCAATCGTGGCGAAATCGCCCGCCGTGTCTTTGCAACCTGCCGCAAGAACGGAATCGGCACGGTCGCGGTATTTTCCGACGCAGATGCCGACAGCCCGCACGTCGCCGAAGCCGATGCTTCGGTTCGCCTGCCGGGTAACACGCCTGCCGAGACCTACTTGCGGGGTGAGCTCGTCATCGCCGCCGCCAAGGCTTCGGGCGCCGACGCGATTCACCCCGGATACGGATTCCTCTCCGAGAACGCGGAGTTCGCGCGCAGCGTCATCGACGCGGGACTGACGTGGATCGGCCCGCCCGTCGAATCCATCGAGCTCATGGGGTCGAAGGTCGAGTCCAAGAAGATCATGGACGCCGCCGGAGTGCCGGTGCTCTCCGAACTCGATCCCGCCGCGGTGACCGAGGCTCATCTGCCGGTGCTGATCAAGGCGTCGGCGGGCGGCGGCGGACGCGGAATGCGTGTCGTTCGTGAATTGTCGGCGCTGGACGGCGAACTGGAAGCGGCGCGGCGTGAGGCGCAGTCCGCTTTCGGCGACCCGACAGTCTTCTGTGAGCGTTACCTCGAAACCGGTCGGCACATCGAGGTTCAGGTCATGGCCGACCGCCACGGTGCGGTGTGGGCGGTGGGGGAGCGCGAGTGCTCGATCCAGCGTCGGCATCAGAAGGTGGTCGAAGAGGCCCCGTCGCCGCTCGTGCAACGCATCCCCGCCATGCGCGACAAGCTGTTCGACGCCTCGCGGCTCGCAGCCAACGCCATCGGTTACGAAGGCGCAGGAACCGTTGAATTCCTGGCTGACGAAAAAGGCGACTTCTTCTTCCTCGAAATGAACACGCGTTTGCAGGTGGAGCATCCGGTCACCGAGTGCACCACTGGACTCGATCTGGTGGAACTGCAATTAGAGGTCGCTTCAGGTGAAGCACTTCCGGACGATCAGCCGGAGATCCGTGGGCATTCGATCGAAGTGCGCCTGTACGCCGAGGACCCCGCCAAGAACTGGCAGCCGCAGAGCGGAACCGTCCACCACATCGAGTTGCCCGGTGACCCGCAAGAATTCAGTGTTCTGCGTGAGCAGGGCGTTCGCCTCGACTCCGGCGTCGTCGACGGCAGTGTTGTCGGCGTCCACTACGACCCGATGTTGGCCAAGGTCATCTCGTACGCGCCGACGCGGACCGCAGCTGCCCGGCTGCTCGCATCGACGCTGGCGCGCACCAGGATTCACGGGCTGCGCACCAACCGCGACCTGCTCGTCAACGTCCTGGCCCACCCCGCCTTCATTGCCGGAGACACCGACACTGCCTTCTTCGAGACTCACGACCTCGAGAAGCTGTCTACGCCCTTGGCCGATACCGACGCCGAAAGACTCTCGGCGTTGGCGGCGGCACTTGCCGATGCCGCGCACAACCGGGCGTCGGCCCGCGTCATCGGCCGCTTGCCCAGCGGGTGGCGCAACCTCCCGTCGCAGCCGCAGAGCAAGAGCTATTCCACTGCGTCGGGCGACTACGACGTCCGCTACTCCCTGAGCCGAAGCGGCGTGCTGAGTGCAGAAGGCTTCGACGACGTGCGCCTGGTATCGGCAACTGCGACCCGGGTAGTGCTCGAGCAGAGCGGAGTACAGCGCTCGTTCGACGTTGCGGCCTACGGGAGTGAGATTTTTGTCGACTCCTCGCTCGGACCCGTCGCGTTGACGGCAGCACCGCGCTTCGTGGATCCGTCGGCAGAAGTCGCCGCCGGTTCGTTGCTCGCTCCGATGCCGGGATCGGTCATCCGCCTCGGTGCCGCACTCGGTGACACCGTCACCGCCGGCCAGCCGATTCTGTGGCTGGAGGCCATGAAGATGGAACACACCGTCACCGCGCCGACTGCCGGTGTCCTGGTGGAACTTCCGGTCGCCGTCGGCCAGCAGGTCGAGGTCGGATCGGTACTCGCACGTGTGGAAGAACCCGCTACAGAAGAGGAAGCATGATGAGTTTCATCGAAACCGAAGAGCAGAAGGAACTGCGGGCATCCGTTTCCAAACTGGGTGAGCGCTTCAACTACGTCGACTACGTGCTGCCCAAGGCGCGAAAGGGGGAGCCGCTCACCGAATTGTGGAACGAGGCGGGCAAACTCGGATTCCTGGGCGTCAACCTGCCGGAGGAATACGGCGGCGGCGGTGCAGGCATCTACGAACTCGCGCTGGTGCAGGAGGAATTGGCGGCGCAGGGTGCCGGTCTGCTCCTGGTTGTCGTATCCCCGGCCATCTGCGGCACCATCATCGGCAAGTACGGCACGGCGGAGCAGAAGCAGCAGTGGCTACCCAGCCTCGCCGACGGCTCCAAGATCATGGCGTTCGGAATCACCGAGGCCGACGCTGGTTCCAATTCTCATCAGATCACCACGACGGCACGCAGGGATGGCGACGACTGGATCCTGAGCGGCAACAAGATCTACATCTCGGGTGTCGATCAGGCTGACGCGGTCCTCGTCGTTGCGCGGACCGAGGACTCCAAGACGGGCAAGCTCAAGCCCGCTCTGTTCATCGTCCCCACGGATTCTCCGGGATTCGTGAAGACGCAGATGGAGATGGACATCATCGAACCGGACCACCAGTTCATCCTCTTCCTCGACGACGTCCGTCTGCCGGCCGACGCTCTGGTCGGCGAAGCCGATGCCGCCTTGATGCAGTTGTTCGCGGGCCTCAACCCCGAGCGCATCCTGGGTGCGTCGATGGCCATCGGCATGGGCCGTTACGCCCTGAACGCCGCAGTGAAGTTCGCCAACGAGCGCACGGTGTGGAAGACGCCGATCGGTGCGCACCAAGGTATTTCGCATCCACTCGCGCAGGTGAAGATCGAACTCGAGCTCGCCAAGCTGATGATGCAGAAGGCCGCGGTGCTCTACGACAGCGGTGACGATTTCGGTGCTGCCGAAGCCGCGAACATGGCAAAGTACGCCGCCGCCGAAGCCAGCATCAAGGCGCTCGATCAGGCGATCCAGACGCATGGCGGCGCAGGACTGACGAAGGAATACGGACTGGCCGCCATGCTCGGTGCGGCACGCATCGCCCGCGTCGCGCCGGTGAGCCGCGAGATGATCCTCAACTTCGTCTCACAGCATTCCCTCGGTCTGCCACGGTCCTACTAGGAAGAGGCGACTCATGACGGATCAGGACAAGCCATACGTACGGTACGAAGTATCGGGCGGTGCTGCCACGATCACTCTCGACTCACCCCACAACCGCAACGCGATTTCGACGCGGTTGGTCACGGAGTTGCAGGCTGGGTTGACGTCGGCTGCCGCCGATCCGGCAGTTCGAGCGGTGGTACTCACCCACACCGGTGGAACATTCTGTGCGGGAGCCGATCTCAGTGAGGCCTCCGGTTCGTCCGCATCTCCGGAGGACGCCGTCAAAGAACGAGGACGGGGGATGCTGACACTCTTACGCAGCATTCTCGAACTCCCCAAGCCGGTGATCGGACGGATCGACGGTCACGCCCGGGCCGGAGGCATGGGTCTTGTCGGGGCGTGCGACATCGTCGTCGCCGGACCGGCGAGCACCTTCGCGGTGACGGAATCACGGTTGGGTTTGGCGGCGTCCATCATTTCGCTCACGGTCCTGCCGAGGCTCGACCAGCGATCTGCGAGCCGCTATCTGCTCACCGGCGAGAAGTTCGGCCAGCACGAGGCCGAATCCATCGGACTCGTCACCTCCGCGTCGCAGGACACGGAGGAGTCGATCACCGAACTGCTCGGCACCTTGCGCCAATGTTCACCGCAGGGACTTGCCGAATCGAAGTGGATCACGACGCGTTCGGTCCTGGCCGGATTCGACCGGGACGGCGAGGAGATGATCGCGCAGTCGGCTCGGCTGTTTTCCTCTGACGAGGCTCGTGAGGGCATGATGTCTTTCTTGCAGAAGCGTCCAGCAGCCTGGGCGCAGTAGAACTGCGCACTGGAACACAGCGGTAGAAAGGATGGAGGCGCGATGACTCGAGAGCCCAAGCAGGACCGAAGTCGAGTCACGCGCTCCCACCTGCTCGAAGTGAGTGTGGAGTGTCTCGCCGAACTCGGGTGGAGCGCAACGACGATGAGCGTCGTCGCGCAGCGTGCCGGGGTGTCCAGAGGCGCGATGCAGCATCACTTCCCGACCCGCGAGGACCTCATCACCGCGGCGCTCGAGGTGATGTTCGACGCCCGGATGGATCAGGCACGAAAGGAATCGACCGACCTTCCGGTGGGTGCCGGACGAACCGAGGCGATCATTTCGCGGTTGGTGGAGTACTACACCGGGACTCTGTTCAAAGCAGCACTGCAGGTGTGGACGGCCGCTGCCTCCGACCCCGACCTGCGTGCCCGCGTACTGCCCCTCGAGGAACGATTCGGGCGCATCGCGCACCGCATGGCAGTCGAGAGTCTGGGTGTCGACGACTCCGACCCGGTGACGCACCGCTTGGTACAGGCGACCCTGGACCTGGCCCGCGGGCTGGGGCTGGCTGATGTCTTGACAGACGACTCGCGCCGACGCACCGAGGTGGTCAAACAGTGGGCGGCGCAATTGGATTCCACACTTGTTCGGGTACCGGTGGCAACTCCCTGAATCGGTAGCGGCGGGGCCGGCGCCGGTGCTCTCGACGCGCACGTGGCGTGTGTCGGGGGCCACCGAGAAGTACAGTCGGCTCCATGGCCGCACGCACCCTCACTTCGATCGGGACTTCGGTATTGGTCTCGGCTGCCGTGCTCTCGGCCGTGGTCGGCTGCAGCTCCGGCGACGGGTCCGTCGATCAGCCGGGCGACGGTGCGGGTTCGCAGGCACTCGCACCTACGGATCCGGGCCCGATGTTCGCCGAATGCGGCTCGGTGACCGACGAGGAAGTTGTCAACGCCTTCAATCTCGGCGCTTTTGCGACGACGACGCGCAACGGCGTCGGTTGCCAGTGGGAAGTCGCCGGTTCGAACGGTCCGAGCGTCAGTTTCTCCTGGTACCGCGGTAGCCCGATCGGCCGCGAACGGGCCGGGTCCGACCTGCTCGGACGTCCTGCCGACGACATCACGATCGGCGGTCATCAAGGCTTCATCGCGTCCACGGCAGGTTCGTTGTGCGAGTTGGGTATCGCGTTCGGCGGAGACTTCGTGCACTGGTCGATCACCTACGGCTTGCTGCCACCGACCGCGGATCCATGCACGGTGGCGCGGGATCTGATGGAAAAAACAGTTTCGAGGGCACAGTGAAGTTCGAGGGTGCCGTGAAGCGCATAAGGATCGGACTCGCCTTGGCGGGGTCGCTGGTTCTGCTGACAGGCTGCGGCTCGGTGGTCACCGGGACTCCCCGTGCGGAGGGCAGCTACGGCGGTAGTGACAGCCAGGAATTCGCGAACGTCCTCCAAGAATGCGAAGCCGTCACCGACGAGCAGATCGCCGGTGCCGTGGGTGCCGACGCCGTCGGGCGTGGGTTCTTCGGCGCTATCTGCCGTTGGGACGGCATCGGAGCTGCGGGTCCGATCAAGATCACCTTCAACTGGTTCGAGACGGGCACCCTAGATCACGAGCGCGCTGCATTCGAGCACCTGGGATACGTGGTGGCGAAAATCGACATCAACGGCAGTGGCGGGTACCAGGTTCGCCAGCCGGCCGATCCGCAGAGCTGCGGGGTGAGCGCGAGCGCACCGGCCGGGGGAGTGTTCGGTTGGTGGGTCACCGAGCCGCAGGGCGGCGCGGATCCGTGCGAAGCTGCGGCAAAGCTCGGCGCGTTGACGTTGAACCGCAGCATCTGATCGCGACCGGTCCGGCTGCGTGGTCTGAGTGTGCAGCCAGAGTGTCTGGTCAGAGCGTGAGGTCACTATCACCGTGGCCTCGCTTTGACCTCGTGGCGCGCCGACAGGTATCGTTATGGGTCGTGTCCGGCATGCCCGGGCCGATCTGTGTGCCTAGCTAGGTATTGCCGTGCGCGCGTTCGAGCAGAAACTGCTGATGAACGAGCATCCGGCTGCCTGTGTGGGGGTATGCGACACGCCCGACCTCGGGGGCAGTGCGCGGCATGAAAGTGCTGAGTACAGACTCTGAGGTGGGTGAGGAGCAGCAGCTCTCTTGCTCCAACTGCTAGATCCCTAATTTCAGAACAGCCACGTTTTCGAACGGCCCGAGTTCGCTCGAGCAGTCTGTTCGTCACAAGAAAGCCGGTAAATGCCAACCATCAACCAGCTGGTCCGCAAGGGTCGCCGCGACAAGACCGCCAAGGTCAAGACGGCAGCCCTCAAGGGCAGCCCGCAGCGTCGTGGCGTGTGCACTCGCGTGTACACCACCACCCCCAAGAAGCCGAACTCCGCGCTCCGTAAGGTCGCACGTGTTCGCCTCACGACTTCGGTCGAGGTCACCGCGTACATCCCCGGTGAAGGTCACAACCTTCAGGAGCACTCCATGGTGCTCGTCCGTGGCGGTCGTGTGAAGGACCTCCCGGGTGTCCGTTACAAGATCATCCGCGGCTCCCTCGACACCCAGGGTGTCAAGGGTCGCAAGCAGGCACGCAGCCGCTACGGCGCCAAGAAGGAGAAGAGCTAATGCCACGTAAGGGCCCCGCTCCGAAGCGCCCGCTCATCAACGACCCGGTTTACGGTTCCCCGTTGGTGACGCAGCTCGTCAACAAGATCCTGCTGGACGGCAAGAAGTCCACCGCAGAGCGAATCGTGTACCAGGCTCTCGAGCAGGCACGCGAGAAGACCGGCACCGATCCGGTCGTCACCCTCAAGCGCGCCCTGGACAACGTCAAGCCTGCACTCGAGGTTCGTAGCCGCCGCGTCGGTGGCGCTACCTACCAGGTGCCGGTCGAGGTTCGCCCCGGTCGTTCCACCACGCTGGCACTGCGCTGGCTGGTCACCTTCTCGCGTGCACGTCGTGAGAAGACCATGGTCGAGCGTCTCGCCAACGAGCTCCTCGATGCCAGCAATGGCCTCGGTGCAGCTGTGAAGCGTCGCGAAGACACTCACAAGATGGCCGAAGCCAACAAGGCATTCGCCCACTACCGCTGGTGATGTAAAGCGTCGGAGCAACTGCCATCGGGTGGGGCTCCGACGCTTGTCGCCGTTGGCGGCCTGATCATCGCGACGGATTCCGGACGCAGGTGGCCAGGTTCGCCTCGGCAGAGACATAATTGAAAGACCATGGCCCTGACGGTGGAACACACCGATAAGGCCGACACCCGAAAACCAAGCAACGAGCGGGGAAGAAACCTGTGGCACAGGAAGTGCTGACTGACCTGAACAAGGTCCGCAACATCGGCATCATGGCGCACATCGATGCCGGCAAGACCACCACCACCGAGCGCATCCTGTTCTACACCGGTGTCAATTACAAGATCGGTGAGACGCACGACGGTGCGTCGACGACGGACTGGATGGAGCAGGAGAAGGAACGCGGCATCACGATCACGTCTGCCGCCGTGACTTGCTTCTGGAACAACAACCAGATCAACATCATCGACACCCCCGGCCACGTCGACTTCACGGTCGAGGTGGAGCGGTCGCTGCGCGTGCTCGACGGCGCAGTTGCTGTCTTCGACGGTAAAGAGGGTGTCGAGCCGCAGTCCGAGCAGGTTTGGCGTCAGGCTGCCAAGTACGACGTTCCGCGCATCTGCTTCGTCAACAAGATGGACAAGATGGGCGCGGACTTCTACTTCACAGTCCAGACCATCATCGACCGCTTGGGCGCGAAGCCGCTCGTTCTCCAGCTGCCCATCGGCGCTGAGGACGACTTCGACGGCGTCGTCGACCTGGTCGAGATGAAGGCCATCACCTGGCGCGGCGTGGTCCCGACGGGAACCGCTCCGACCATCGAGGAGATCCCCGCGGATCTCGTCGAGAAGGCTGCCGAGTACCGCGAGAAGCTGCTCGAGACGGTTGCAGAGTCCGACGAAGCTCTCATGGAGAAGTACTTCGGCGGCGAAGAGCTCACCATCGAGGAGATCAAGGGCGCCATCCGCAAGATGACGGTCGCCTCCGAGCTGTACCCGGTTCTCTGTGGCTCCGCGTTCAAGAACAAGGGCGTTCAGCCCATGCTCGACGCTGTCATCGACTACCTTCCGAACCCGCTGGACATCGGCGAGGTCATCGGCCACAAGCTCGGTGACGAAGAAGTAGAGATCACTCGCAAGCCGAGCAAGGACGAGCCGTTCTCGGCTCTCGCCTTCAAGATCGCTGCTCACCCGTTCTTCGGCAAGCTGACCTTCGTCCGCGTGTACTCGGGTCGTATCGATCCGGGTGCTCAGGTGCTCAACGCAACCAAGGGCAAGAAGGAGCGCATCGGAAAGCTCTTCCAGATGCACGCCAACAAGGAGAACCCGGTAGACGAGGCCGTAGCCGGCCACATCTACGCAATGATCGGCCTCAAGGACACCACCACCGGTGACACCTTGTGCGATCAGGCGAGCCCCATCGTCCTCGAGTCGATGTCGTTCCCCGCGCCGGTCATCCAGGTCTCCATCGAGCCCAAGACCAAGTCCGACCAGGAAAAGCTGGGCGTCGCGATCCAGAAGCTCGCCGAAGAGGACCCGACCTTCTCGGTCGAGCTCGACGAAGAGACCGGTCAGACCGTCATCGGCGGTATGGGCGAGCTCCACCTCGACATCCTCGTCGACCGCATGCGTCGCGAGTTCAAGGTCGAGGCGAACGTCGGTAAGCCGCAGGTTGCGTACCGCGAGACCATCACCAAGAAGGTCGAGAAGCACGACTACACCCACAAGAAGCAGACGGGTGGCTCGGGCCAGTTCGCAAAGGTCATCATCGCTCTGGAGCCTTTCGTGGGCGAAGACGGTGCTACCTACGAGTTCGAGAACAAGGTCTCCGGCGGACGTATCCCGCGCGAGTACATCCCCTCCGTGGATGCCGGTGCGCAGGACGCGATGCAGTACGGTGTTCTCGCCGGCTACCCGCTCGTGAACCTGAAGCTGTCGCTGCTCGATGGTGCTTACCACGACGTCGACTCCTCGGAAATGGCGTTCAAGGTTGCCGGTTCGCAGGCACTGAAGGAAGCCGCCCGCAAGGCTGGCCCCGTCATTCTCGAGCCGCTCATGGCTGTCGAGGTCACAACGCCCGAGGAGTACATGGGCGACGTGATCGGCGACCTCAACTCCCGCCGTGGCCAGATCCAGGCCATGGAGGAACGCAGTGGTGCCCGTGTCGTGAAGGCGCTGGTTCCGCTCTCGGAGATGTTCGGTTACATCGGTGACCTGCGGTCGAAGACCCAGGGCCGAGCGAACTTCTCCATGGTGTTCGATTCCTACGCAGAGGTTCCCGCGAACGTCTCGAAGGAAATCATCGCCAAGGCGACGGGCGAGTAAGCACAGCGAGCTCCCCAGCCCGCGCCGGCAAGTAACCTCGGTTTCTTCCGGCACGAAGCACGACCTAGTAACAACCAACCGCACTGCTGCATACGGCAAGCAACAACAGTCCAGGAGGACACAAAGTGGCGAAGGCGAAGTTCGAGCGGACGAAGCCGCACGTGAACATCGGCACCATTGGTCACGTCGACCACGGCAAGACCACGACGACGGCGGCCATCACCAAGGTTCTCGCGGATGCATTCCCCGACCTGAACGAGGCTTCGGCCTTCGATCAGATCGACAAGGCTCCCGAGGAAAAGGCTCGTGGCATCACGATCAACATCTCGCATGTTGAGTACCAGACGGAAAAGCGCCACTACGCGCACGTCGATGCACCGGGTCACGCCGACTACATCAAGAACATGATCACCGGCGCAGCTCAGATGGACGGCGCTATCCTCGTCGTCGCAGCTACCGACGGCCCGATGCCCCAGACGCGCGAGCATGTCCTGCTCGCTCGCCAGGTTGGCGTTCCTTACATCCTCGTCGCCCTGAACAAGGCCGACATGGTTGACGACGACGAGATCCTCGAGCTCGTCGAGATGGAGGTCCGCGAACTGCTGGCCGCTCAGGAATTCGACGAGGAAGCCCCCGTCATTCCGATCTCGGCACTCAAGGCACTCGAGGGTGACCCGAAGTGGACGCAGTCCATTCTCGACCTGATGGCTGCTGTCGACGAGTCCATCCCGGACCCGATTCGTGAGACCGAGAAGCCCTTCCTCATGCCCGTCGAGGACGTCTTCACGATCACCGGCCGTGGCACCGTTGTCACCGGTCGTATCGAGCGTGGCGTTGTCAACGTCAACGAAGAGGTCGAGATCGTCGGCATCAAGGAAACCTCGACCAAGACCACGGTCACGGGTATCGAGATGTTCCGCAAGCTGCTCGACTCGGGCCAGGCCGGCGACAACGTCGGACTGCTCGTTCGTGGCATCAAGCGCGAAGATGTCGAGCGTGGACAGGTTGTCGTCAAGCCGGGCACCACGACTCCCCACACGGAGTTCGAGGGCCAGGCATACATCCTGTCGAAGGACGAGGGCGGCCGCCACACCCCGTTCTTCAACAACTACCGCCCGCAGTTCTACTTCCGTACCACGGACGTTACGGGCGTCGTGACGCTGCCTGAGGGCACCGAGATGGTCATGCCCGGTGACAACACCGAGATGTCCGTCAAGCTGATCCAGCCTGTCGCCATGGACGAGGGCCTGCGCTTCGCAATTCGCGAAGGCGGCCGTACGGTCGGCGCCGGCAAGGTTGCCAAGATCATCAAGTGAGACTCTTGTCTCGCTAGCTGATTCACAGCACTGAAAAAGGCGCTCATTCCCTTCGGGGAGTGAGCGCCTTTTCTGTGTCTTCCATCGGTTGGCCTGTGATCGAGTGTTCGGTGATCGGGTGCCTGCGTGGTTCTTGCTTACTTGTTGGCTTCCACCCGGTCGAGGTGCAGCAGAACCTGTACTGCGACGGTTGAGCCGTCGAGGCTGCGCCTGGTTGCGCCGGCGATACGTTCGGCCGAAGCGGTGAATCCGGCGACGTCGATCGACGGATCTGCAGTGACGACAATCGACAGCGTCGGCAATCCGCGATCGACCGTCGCTTTGCTCTTGGTGCTCCGCACGCCGGTCAGCTGAGCGAGTTCGGCCGCTACGCCGTCTGCGACGGGTCCGAGATCCACGCTGACGTCGGTACCGGATTCGTTGTGCCGCAATGTGACTGCGCTCGTACGGCGCCGGCGAAGGTTCAGGTACAACAGCCCGAAACCGGCGAAGACACAGAGGACGAAGGTGCCCGACAGTACCCAGTGCCACCACGGCTCCTCCGGAAGGCCGAAGAGGACCTCCCGATCGAGGCGTGACACCCAGGTTCGAATCAGCGACGCGCCCGCGTCCCACGCGATGGCGTATGCGCCCGCCGCGAGGAGTGCGATTCCGACGATGAGGACGATGATCCGATCGACCGCGGAGATCCAACGGTTCACGAGGCGTCCTTTCGTCGTACTACAGTTTCTCGCACGACAACCGAAAGTTGCAGTGGCCGCTGCAGTATCGCGAGGTGGGGCCGAACCGCCGCGTCGACGGCTGCGGCAAGTTCAGCTCGATCGCCACCGGTCGATTCGATGTGAACCTTGACGTGTTTACGGTCGACGCTGGTGTGAGCCGAGCCGACGCCGGGAACGACCGCTGCGTGGCTACTGCACAGACGTGCAATGTCAGTCGGCCGCATCCACACCGTCGATGCGCTCGGGTTCCCGAGTGGGACATGGGTTTTCGCACGGCGTTTGATCGCCGACATTATCAGGACAACACCCGCGACAACGGCAGCGATCGCCACCGGAAGTAGCCACGGTTGCCAGTGCAGACGAGACGTCCACTCCACGGAGTTTCGGATCCAGGGTGCCGATTCGAAAGTTCCACGGTTGATGAACCATTCGCGCGAGACAACGAAGGCGAGTGCGAGTAGACCACACGCGATGACGACGGCCGAAACCGCGGCCGCCGGGTTCGCAGAGGGGACCCGCGGCGGAATCGGATCCGAGAGTGCCTGCTGTGCCGGGCCCTCCGCGATCTCGACGCCGGAAACACAGGAGTCGTCAGAACCCTCGGTTGCCGCGATCATCACGTTCATGTCGTGGAGTGGAAGCCCGGTCAGCGATTCGACGCTGCGACCGACTTCCGTCCGCACCCGGCCGGTCAACTCGGTGACCGAACACGGCCAGGACACGGCGAGGAAGAGATTGATCGCGACGGCGTCGCTACCCATCGAGATGTCGGCTCGCGGAAGATCGCGTCCGGTCAGGCGGGTCAAGCCACCGGACTGGCGGACCACCCCCGGGACGTTCACCGCTGCGGCCGTGGCGATCTTGGCCATCGCACGGTCCTTGATGACCAAGGAGCCGCGTAGGCCAGGATCGTCCGCTGCGCTGGGATCGGACGGCTCAGCCACGGCCACGGCTTCGGAGGATCGCGCCGAGGTCGAGATGTCCGTCGCGGTGTGCTCCGATCGCCATACCGGCGGCGCCGAGCAGGACTGCGAAGACGAAACCGCTGAACCCACCCATGATTCCGGCGAGTGCGAGGAGCAGACCGACCAGCAGTCCGACGGTGGTGCTGTTCATGTCAGTTCCCTTCTCGAATGTTCGGTGCAATGTCTGTGACGGTGGCAGGCTCGGTGACTGCATTTTCGGAATCAACGGGTAGATATCCCGCTGTCGACAGGTCGCCGACGGTCACGTTCACCGGTACGTCGACCAATCTCGCCACCACCGCTCGTACGCGTTCGGCGACGCTGCGAACGTCGGCCGGATAGTGAACGGAAATGTGTACAGCACAAGAGTTTTCGTCGACGACGACGCCGGTTATGCGGCGTCCGGGGAGGTAGGTTCCCACTTCGCCGAACTGTCCTCCGTGCAAATCTGCCACTTCCGGGATGGCAAGAACTGCGTCGGCGACTACCTCGGCCGCGTCGATCTCGCGGCCGGCGTCGGCGGTACTCACTGAACCCTCGGCTTGGCTTCCGGATCGGTACTGCCGCCGCTCTCTGCATCCTCGAAGAGCATGACGTCGAAGACGGTGATGTTGACCTCGGTGACCTCGAGACCCGTCATGCTTTCCACTGCGGCAATGACGTTGCGGCGGATACCTACCGCCAGTTCGTGGAGTGCGACGCCGTACTCGGCGACAATGCCGATGTCGATGGCGGCTTGTTTCTCGCCTACCTCCACCGCCACACCCTGGGCATGGTTGACGCGGGCGCCCGGTATGCGGTCGCGAAGTGCCCCCACCGCACGCGCTGTGCCCCCGCCGACGTCGTACACGCCGTTGATCTCGCGGGTCGCGATACCGGCGATCTTGGCGACCACGGCGTCGGCGATGATCGTCTTACCCTGGGTGCTGACTAGTTCCGCGCCACCGTCGGCGCCGAATCGGACGCTGTTCTTTTCACTGGAATCGCTGGTCATGGGGGCTCCCTGCTCATGTGTCAGTGCGTGCGTCTGAAGTACCTCCAACTGTAGTGACTGGTAGGTGACCATGCGGGATGCACCACACCTACTCCGGCATTTGGTATGGCAGAGTCGGAGGCAAATAGTGACGGCGTTCATAGTGAGCGCTGCAAGTGACGTGGGTCGGACAGGGTGGTACGTGGTGGCACGGATAGTGATCGTGGGTGCGGGTTTGTCGGGACTGCGGACCGTCGAGGAACTGCGACGAGCTGGTTTCGAAGGTGAATTGACGCTCGCGGGTGGGGAAACGCATCTGCCCTACGACAGGCCTCCGTTGTCGAAGGAAGTGATCCGCGGCGACAAGGACGAGACGACCTTGCGTCCGGCCGAGTTCTACGTCGAGAACAAGGTCGATCTCAAGCTCGGTTCGCCGGCAACTTCGGTGGACACGGTCGCCAAGTCGGTGGCGTTCGCCGACGGATCCACCCTGGACTACGACGAGTTGGTCATCGCGACCGGACTGACTCCGCGTCGCATCGCCGGCCTTCCGGAGTTGTCCGGAGTGCACGTTCTGCGCTCCATCGAGGAAGCGTTGGCCCTCCGCGCCGACCTTGCTCCCGGTAAGCGTGCGCTGATCGTCGGGGCCGGCTTCATCGGCTGCGAACTGGCCGCGAGCATGAAGTCTCACGGCGTCGACGTCGTGTTGCTCGAACCCCAGCCGACGCCGCTGGCGTCGGTGCTCGGCCCCACCGTCGGCGCCCTCGTCGAACGTCTGCATCGGAACGAGGGCATCGACGTCCGAGTCGGTACGGGCTTGACCTCGTTGTCCGGCGACGGAGCGGTTGCCGCTGCGACCTTGAGCGACGGTTCGGAAATCCCGGTCGACGTGGTCGCGATCGGAGTCGGTTCTGTGCCGGTCACGGGATGGCTCGACGGTTCGGGGATCGAACTCGACAACGGAGTGCTCTGCGACGGCGTCGGCCGCACCAGCGCCGAACACGTCTGGGCGGTCGGTGACGTCGCGTCCTGGCAGATCGGAGATCGACGCAAGCGTGTCGAACACTGGACCAATGCTGGGGACCAGGCCAAGATCCTGGCGGGAGCGATCACCGGAACGGGTGATCCGGATGCGCCGTCGCAGGTTCCGTACTTCTGGAGCGATCAGTACGACGTCAAGATCCAGGCATTGGGGACCGTCGCACCCACGGACACCGTTCACATCGTGAAGGACGACGGCCGAAAGTTCGTCGCCTACTACGAGCGCGACGGTGTGCTGGCAGCTGTCGTCGGTGGCGGTAGCGCGGGAGCTGTGATGAAGATGCGCGCGAAGATCGCAGCCGGCACGCCCATCTCGGACGTGTTGGAGTCCACACCGGCCTGAACGGATGAGGCAGGACCGGTTCCGAGGCGATAGATTTGTGCGGTGATCGTTGCACTCATCGACTCGGGACTGGGCCTGCTCCCTACCTCTGCGTGGCTCAGACGCCTGCGCCCGGATCTCGATCTTGTGCTGTCCCTCGATCCGGACGGCGCCCCTTGGGGACCCAAGCCCGAGCCGTGGGTCGTCGACCGGGTACTCGGTGCGGTGCGGCGGAGCCTCGATCGTGGGGCTCAGGTCATCGTTCTTCCATGCAATACCGCGAGCGTCACCGCTCTCCCACACGTCCGCGAACTGGTCGGACCGGGGGTGCCGGTCATCGGAACGGTGCCCGCGATCAAGCCCGCGGCAGCCGCGTGCGATTCAGTGGCGATCTGGGCTACCGCCGCGACGACTGCCAGCCGGTACCAAGCCGATCTGATCGAACAGTTCGGCAACGGCGCCAAGGTCGTCGGGGTGCCGTGCCACGGCCTGGCCGATTCGATAGACCTCGGTGATCGTGCAGCCGCACTTGCAGCCATCGAATCCGCAGTGGCCCGGACGCCGGACGACGTCAACGGCGTTGTCCTCGGCTGCACGCACTACCCACTGCTCGCGGACGAAATCGCAGCGCGGCTACCCGCCGGCGTCACACTCTTCGACAGTGCCGAAGCCGTTGCACGACAGACCCTGCGGCGGATTGACGGGCTCGGTGACGCGGGTGAAGGATCGGGAACGGTCGAGGTTTTCGTGAGTGGTCGTCCGGGCGCGCTACCGCCCAGCGCCGAAGCCTTCGACGCCGGGCGGTTGTTGGGCGCGATCAAAGCCTGATCCAACCTGTATTCAGCCATTCATCAACGGGCAGCTACTCCGCTCTGTCAATGGGCGGCTACGCCGCTCCGTCAATGTGCGGCTACGCCGCCGTGACCCCCGTGATGCATCCGCGCACTCATCACCGGCATCGCACTCACCGCGACCACAACGGTCAGGACCCCGACCACCCAGGCCGTCCACGACGCACCGCGTAGAGCGTCGAAGCTCATGACCCAGGGTGAAATGAACATCAAGACGCCGAAAACGCCCATCGCGTAATCCGCCATGGCCATGTCCGGACGTGCCATGTGCGCCAGACCCGACAGTGCAACCAGGACACCCAGGACGACGAGTGACCACATTGCCCGATCGGTGGTGTCGAGCCACATCGGCGAGAGAGCCGCAAAGACGCCGAGAACCACCGCGACGGCATCTTGCATTCGATTCCACGACTTCATGACGAGACCTCCAAAGACGAGAGTGTGTCCACCTGTAGTACACGCCCGCGGCAGATCGAGATCAACTCTCCGCCAATTGCATTCGCGTTGCAGTTAGAGGCGATGTGGAGGCTCGAATATCAAGATTTGTGACTATTCGTCCGGATTGCCACGAGCCCGCGCGGAGCGCTGGCCGCGATATGTCCCGAGAGTGCCATGAGGGTGAGAGTGGTGAATGCGATAGCGGCGGTGATCATAGGTGGTCCTTTCACTGACTGTCCTCGAGTGTCGTCTGCCGACCTGTGGCCGAGCAGGGCACACGGTGTGAGGACGCTGAGAGAATCGAAGAGTCCGCACAGACGACCCGTGAGAAGGTTCTGGGGTGACGCAATCGAGTGCCCAGGACGTGATCGAACAGTTGGCCGACCTCGCGGATCCCGCGGATGCCGTCCAGCTACAGAAGTTCTTCAAGACAGCGCCGGGGGAGTACGGCGAGGGTGACGTCTTCATCGGCGTGCGAGTACCGAAGACGCGTTCGGTGGTGAAGAAGCACGTCGGTCTCGAGTTGCCTCAGGTACGCCTCCTTCTCGACAGCGACGTCCACGAGCATCGCTTGGCCGGTCTGTTGATCCTGGTTGCTCGATTCGAAAAGATCAGTCGCCCAAAATTTTTCGACGACGAGAGTCGCGCCCGCATCGCCGACTTCTATCTCAGCGCTGTCGAGGACGGGCGGGTGAACAATTGGGATCTCGTGGATTCGTCCGCCGGACAGATCCTCGGCGGCTGGCTGTACGACCGAGATCGCCGGCTGATCTTCGAGCTTTCCGATTCGGGTGACCTGTGGCGACGACGGGTGGCGCTGCTGACGACGTACGGATTCATCACTCGCGGCGACGGGTCGACCACGCTCGAGCTTGCCGCGCAGGTGCTGGGTGATCGACGAGACCTGACCCAGAAAGCGATGGGCTGGATGCTCCGCGAGGTGGGCAAGCGGGTGGACCGGGATTCGTTGACCGGTTTCCTCGCGAAGAATGCAGCAGACATGGGACGCACGGCGCTGAGCTACGCGTGCGAACATCTGACCGCAGACGAGCGAGCGCACTTCCGGGCGGCCCGCTAGCGAAGTACCGCTCGGTAGGTTGTGGGACGATTCTCGGTATGCCCGCCACCCGTGTCGAGGCGTCTCGAATTGTGACGATCGGTTCACTGATCGCTGCCGGCGTCGCAGCTCTGTGTTATCTCGTGTACTCCGTTCGAGCCGTCGAACCCGTTGATTTTCTCGTCTACCGCTACGCTGCCCAGGCGTTCGCAGCGGGATCGAAGATCTACGAGGGCAATTTGTCCGGCCCGTTGATCGTCGACGAGGGTATGCCGTTCACCTACACCCCGTTCGCGGTGATCTTCCTCTGGCCGACTGTCCTCTTCGACTGGTGGACTGCCTATCTGCTGTGGTCGGGATTGTGCATCGCGGCGTTGGTGTGGACGGTTGCGAGGTTCACTCCCGCTCGCGTCCCCAGGCGGCCGCTCGTCATGGCGGCATTGGTCCTGGCCGTGTCGGTGACCCCCATCGTCAGTGCGCACATCTCATTCGGCCAGGTGAACTTGGTGCTGATGGTGCTCGTACTGCTCGACGTGACTCGCCGAGAGGATTCGAGATTCGGCCGGTGGTTTCCGCGAGGACTGCTGATTGGCGTCGCGGCCGCGATCAAGCTGACTCCGGCTCTCTTCATCGTCTACTTCGTCGTCACGAAGCAGTGGCGACTCGCGATCTGGAGTTCGATCGGATTTGCCGCGGCGACCGCCGTCGCAGCAGTGGTGGACCCGGCCGTCAGCTGGACCTTCTGGTCGGACGTCGTCTGGAACCTCAGCGACCGGGTGGATTTGAGCGGGCAGGCGATCGCGAGTGCCGGCAACAGTTCGCTGCAGGGCGGACTTGCTGCGCTGGGCCCATGGACAGCGTCTCTGGCGATGCCGTCGACCGTGCTGTGCGCGGGGGTAGCGCTATGGATCGCCCGAGATGTCTATCGCGTCGGGCGAGCGGTCGATGCGGCGTTGGTGATCGGATTGAGCGCGCCGATTCTTTCGCCGATCAGCTGGATTCACCACTGGGTGTATCTCGTGCCTGCTGCCGTCACGGTTCTCTTTCGGCTTCGATCGCCGCTGCAGTTCGGTGCGGCCGCTCTGGGGTTGGCCATCGTCTACTGCGGGCCGAGTATGGGACAGCAGTTCATCGAGACGTCGCCGCTCCTGCTGCCGTTCGGGTTGCTCCTTCGTGAGGGCTTCCTGATCGTGACCCTGGTGCTGATTCTTGCGCTGTGGCGGTTGCCCACAACGGCGCCTGCGTGGGTTTCGCGGCGGGACTCGGAAGATGACTCGGGAGCCTCCGAACATGACAAAGCCCCCGATTCCGCAGGGAATCAGGGGCCGTCATGCATCGAAGCAGGGTTCAGAACTCGATCTTCAGGTGATCGGTGATCGGCTTCGCCTGGCAACCGAGGATGTAGCCGTTCGCCACGTCCTCGGCGTCGAGGATCTCGGAGTTGTCCATCTGAACTTCGCCTTCGGTGACGGTGCAGGCACACGACCCGCACTCGCCTTCCTGGCAGGAGTACGGCACGTCGAGGCCCTTGGCGAGCATGATGTCGACGAGCGTCTGCTTGCGCGGCCAGACGAGGGTGTGGGTTTCACCGTCCAGTTCGACCTCGACGGTTGCGGCGTCGGCTGCTTCCTCGTCGGAGACCTCGGCTACCTCGACGTCACGGAACGGGTCACCCGCGAGTGAATTGAAGACCTCGGCGTGAACCTGCGTGCGGGGCATGCCGGCCTCTGCCAGTGCCTTGTGGACGGCGTCCATGAAGGGGCCCGGACCGCACATGAAGGCCTCGTACGCGACAAATGGCTTGGCCAGTGTCGCCAACTGTGAGACGGCGGGGAGTCCCTGCACGGTTTCGATCCAGTGGACAACGGTGAGGCGGCCGGGGTGTTGCGCTGCCAATTCGCGAAGTTCGGCGCCGAAGATGACGGACTTCTCGTCGCGATTCGCGTAGATGAGCACGACGTTGCCGCTGCCCTGCGTGAGGGCGGACTTGAGGATCGAGATCACCGGAGTGATACCGCTGCCTGCACCGAAGAGCAGGAAGTCGTGATCGAGCGACTTGGGCGTGAAGACACCTGACGGCGGCAGCACTTCGATCGTGTCGCCGACCTGGAGCTTGTCGCACAACCAGTTGGAGCCGTAGCCGTCGACGGTTCGCTTGACGGTCACCTTGGGGGCGTCGTCGGTGAAGGGTGAACTGGCCAGCGAGTAGCAGCGTGCGACCGAGCCGGTCTGATCACTCGGGATGCGCAGGGTCAGGAATTGACCTGGCTTGTAGTCGAACTTGTCCTTCAGTTCTGCGGGAATCTCGAACACCAGCGACCGGGCGTCGGAAGTCTCTTCGATGACTCCGGACACGGTGAGTACCGCCGATCGCGAGCTGTGCGGTACCTCGACTGTCGTCATCGCGAAGCTAGTCCTCTCGTGAAGCTGGGTAAAGCGCAGGTCAGTGAAGTGCAACATCTAGAACGTGTTCTAGTTCAATGTTAGCAGTGATGAAAAGCTACTGGGGATCGTAGTCGCCGAGCAACACGTTCCCGATCAGCGGGAACCACGGCGGTCTGATCCAGCCGTCCTGGCAGTCCGGGGTGGCGTCGACCTGCCCGAACGGGCGGTTCGTGAGCGGCGTCCGGGCGGTTGAGCTGCCGAAGTCTGTGCACGGGCTGTTTGTCGGTACACAGTGGGAACCAGGTGAGACGCCGGTCACAAAGAATCGGCTCGAATCCCTTCCGCAGTCACATTCGTGCACATCCCTGAGGAGATACCGATGGCTATCGAGCTCAACCAGATCTGGGACTTTCCCATCAAGGAGTTCCACCCCTTCCCTCGCGCCCTGATGGGTGTGGGCGCTCACGACATCATCGGGGTGGAGGCCAAGAACCTCGGCTTCAAGCGCACCCTTCTGATGACGACCGGTCTGCGCGGTTCGGGCATCATCGAGGAACTCGTCGGCAAGATCGAGTACCAGGGTGTCGAGGTCGTGCTCTACGACAAGGTCGAGTCGAATCCCAAGGACTACAACGTCATGGAGGCCGCGGCTCTCTACCAGAAGGAGAAGTGCGACTCGATCATCTCGATCGGCGGTGGTTCGAGCCACGACGCCGCCAAGGGCGCTCGCGTCGTGATCGCACACGACGGTCGCAACATCAACGAGTTCGAGGGCTTCGCCAAGTCCACCAACAAGGAGAACCCGCCCCATATCGCCGTATCCACCACGGCCGGAACGGGTTCCGAGACGTCGTGGGCGTACGTGATCACCGACACGTCGGACATGAACAACCCGCACAAGTGGGTGGGCTTCGACGAGGCGACCATCGTCACCCTGGCGATCGACGATCCGCTGCTCTACTACACCTGCCCTCAGCATTTCACCGCGTACTGCGGCTTCGACGTACTCGCGCACGGCAGTGAGCCTTTCGTGTCTCGTCTCGATTTCGCGCCTTCGCTCGGTAACGCGATCTACTCGGTCGAGTTGGTCGCGAAGAACCTGCGCGAGGCCGTCTTCGAGCCGCGCAACCTCAAGGCCCGCGAGGGAATGATGAACGCGCAGTACATTGCCGGGCAGGCCTTCAACTCCGGTGGCCTCGGCATCGTTCACTCGATCTCGCACGCGGTCAGTGCCTTCTTCGACAGCCACCACGGTTTGAACAACGCCATCGCGTTGCCGCGTGTGTGGGAGTACAACCTGCCTTCGCGCTATGAGCGCTACGCCCAGTTGGCCGGCGCACTCGGTGTCGACACTCGCAACCTCACCACAGTTCAGGCCGCGGATGCTGCCGTCGAGGCTGCCATCCGTCTGGCCAAGGACGTCGGTATCCCCGACAACTTCGGTCAGGTTCGCACCGACTCGTACGCGAAGAACCAGATGAACACCAAGAAGTACGAGGGCCGTGGTGATGTCATCAAGGGTGACGAGAAGACTGTGCGCGCCATCTCCGAGCACATTCAGGACGACTGGTGCACCCCGGGCAATCCCCGTGAGGTCACCGTGGAGTCGATGATCCCGGTTGTCGATCACGCGATCAACAAGTCGTACTTCTAGCAGGGCCTTCGGCCCCGTGCGCCTTTTTGGTAGCCCGCACTACCAAAAAGGCGCACATGGGCTGTGCCCCTATCGAAAGGTATTCCATGTCCGGTCGCAGTTTCTCCAGCGGAATCGAAGTGAAAGATGCTCTGCGAGAGCAGGACTACATTGCCGATGACGAGTTCGCGGTAGTCGTTCATCTGGCGACGGCGCTGGGGCGTCCGCTCCTGCTCGAAGGTCCGGCCGGTGTCGGCAAGACGGAACTGGCGAAGTCTCTGGCTGCGATCGGCGGCCGCAAACTGGTGCGATTGCAGTGCTACGAAGGGCTGGACGACAATCGCGCCCTGTACGAATGGGACTACGCGAAGCAACTCCTGCACGTGCAGATGCTCCGCGACCGGATCAGCGATCAGGTTTCCGAATTCGACAGCGTCGCCGAAGCGTCCAAGTTTCTGGCCGATCAGGATTTCGGTTTGTACTCCGAGAACTTCCTGTCCGTACGGCCGCTGCTCGAAGCAATCCTCTCACCCGATCCGGTAGTACTTCTGGTCGACGAGGTGGACCGCACCGAGGAGTCGATGGAAGCACTGCTCCTGGAGATTCTCGCCGAACAGCAGGTCACCATTCCCGAGGTCGGTACGTTCGTTGCCCGCTCGCAGCCCTGGGTCATTCTGACGTCCAACGACACCCGCGAGCTCTCGCCCGCACTCAAGCGTCGATGTCTGCATTACCATCTCGGCTATCCGACGTCGGAGCGTGAACGCGAGATCGTCACGGCCCGAGCGCCGGAGGTGGATTCGGCTACGGCCACCGAGGTCGTCGAATTGGCTCGCATCCTGCGTGACCTCCCGCTGCGCAAGAGTCCGTCCATCTCGGAGGTCATCGACGCGGCCAGGGCGGCAACAGTGCTCGCGGCCGGCGGATTCGACACCGCTTCCGACGCCAAGGTGCGCGACATCCTGCTCACGGCGTTGCTCAAGTACTCGTCCGATGTGACGCTGGCCAAGGAACGATTCGACGGAAAGCGTCTCGAATCACCGTCGCGTGACGGCGGCGAGCCGATCGAGCGGTCCACGGTGGCAAGCAAACCCGCCAACACGACGACGGCCGTGTTCCGGGGCACGGGTGGGCGTGACCCACATCAACAGGGAATCCGCGGCGGCAGCGGAATCCGTTCGACGCGATGACGACGCTCGGTGGCCTTGCTGTGTGGCAACCGTCGTTTGTTCTCGACGTGGTGTCCGCGAGTTTCGGCCGATTGCTGAGGGCGGCCGGAGTTTCCGCGTCACCGGCCGAGGTCATCGAAGTTCGGCGTGTTCTCGCGATGGTCGGCGCTTCGGATCGTGAGACGTTGCGAGCATGTCTTCGGGCAGTGTGCGCCAAGTACTCTCACGAGCAGGCCGGTTTCGATCGGGCGTTCGACGCGCTGTTCCGGCCTGCCGCAGGCAAAGCGCACGGCGAGCGGATGGGTTCGCGCGCCGAGGTGGCGGACGGTCTACCTACCGCGCTGGGGATCAACGAGGATCAAGAAGTTGGTCGGTACGCCGAGTACAACGAGCGTGCGGCCGAGGTCGGCGACTACTTCGACACTCCGGAAGCGGAGAAGGGCTTCAACCCGCACAAGGACGACGACGATGTGTCGATGACGTCGAGCGATGCCGAACTGTCGGTCGATACCGGTTCGGAGACCGGTCGACGCGGAGTCAGTTACACGGTCGACGTGGACCGTGCAGCGTCGGCGGTGGTCGGTGACCTGAGCACCAGTGTTGCTGCAGCAGTGGTCGGCTCGCTGTCCTGGGACGATCCGACGTCGATCCTCGCCTGGTTGGATGCCTACGACCCGAGCAAAGCGTATGCAGATGTCTCCGACGACGGGCCGTTGACGCAAGCACAATTGAACCGGCTCGTCGAGGCGGTCGAAGCGTTCGTGCAAGCACTCTCGGCAGCTGCACTCGCCGAAACCGCTCCCGATGCGCCCGACAGTGAATCTGCCGCGGGCGCAACGCACAACGACATCGAACTCGCGTGCCACGAAGTGCTTCGGCGGATGAGAGGACCGTCCAGACCTCGGCCCCGTGAGCGCTCTCGTGGGCATCTCGACATGCGACGCACGGTGCGTTCGAGTCTGCGCACCGACGGAATTCCCTTCCATCTGGTCGTGAAAGCTCCTCGCCCCGATCGTGTTCGACTACTTCTCATCGCCGACGTGTCGCTGTCCGTGCGCCCCATCACCGCGTTCACTCTGCGCTTGGCTCAGGCAATGCATCGCCGAGCAGATCGTTGTGAAGTCCTCGCCTTCGTCGATCGTCCGGTCGACGTGACCGACACCCTTCTCGCCAGTAGTGGTGACGGCGCACTGGCCGCGGTACTCGCGCACCCGGGTCTGGATCTGGAAGCCAGCAGCGATTACGGGCGGGTGCTCACAGAATTGTTGGACGAGCACGGAAACACCTTGAACTCACGGACGTCTGTCATCATCGTGGGCGACGGTCGGTGCAACGGGTTGCCCCCGCAGGCGGACAAGCTCGAGGAACTCCGCCGAAAGGTCCACCGTCTGGCATGGATCACGCCTGAACCACAGCGTTACTGGAACCAGGCGTCGTGCGCGATGCCGGAGTATTCGGAGATCTGCGACGAGGTTGTTGTTGCCCGAGATGCCGCGCAACTGATGGCAAAGGCCGCCGAGTTGGGGCACGCACTTCGCTGATGTCAGTGCACTTCACCGATGTCACTGCGCGATCTGTCGTGAACTAGTTTGATCTCATGTCCGAAATCAGGGGATCGATCTGGCGACCGATCGCGGCGCTGACAGTGCTCGGCGCCGTGTGTGGGGTTGTGGCGCTCGGCGTGTTTCAGTGGTGGTGGAAGTCGTTGGCGTCACCGCACATTCTCACCGGAGGATCCTATCGGGAGCCGTTTTCCGAACCGACATACACCGGACCCGGATTCATGGACCTCTTTCCGGCAGAACCTGCCCCGTGGCTGTACTCGGGACTGGTCCTCGGACCGACGGCGGTCGGCTTGCTCGCCGGGATCGTGTTCGTGGTGTTCGTCCGGTGTAATCGTGCGCAGAACCGCACGATTGCACCGGACGAATCATCAGAGCGCTAGCAACGCTCGCGAGCGCAGGCGAGGGTCTGCCAACGGACGTAGCGCCAAGCGCAGCAGGACCAAGACGTTGTCGTCGCCGGCAATCCTGTTGACTTTCAACGTATTGCACTCGACACACTGGTGAACGAGCATCCATTCACCGTCTTGCCGGACCGACAGGCAGAGCGCCGCCATGGCACCTCGGCACTGTTGTGCTCGGTCGCCCGGAACGCGACCGTCCACGTGGCGGCTGGCCAGACAGTTCGGGCAGTGGTTCCGATGAGCGGTACCCGGCGCCGCAGTGGAGATGTCCAAACGGCATGTGAGACAACGGAAGCTCGATCCCTGTTCTCCGCCGATTCCGTGCAGTACGTGCTTGGCCCGTTGCGGTGCCCGCCGCGCGCGGGTGCTGGGATTCCTACGTGGCATCTGATTCCCCCTCACAAGTCGCCGAAGGCTTCGAGCGGGAAGGGCGGTTGCGCGAGCGGCCGCACTGCCATTCTCAACAACAACAACTGGTTGTCGTCTCGGCTGACGGGGTTGGAGGTGAGCTCGAGGCACTGTGCGCAGCGGTGGATGATCATCCAATCGCCACTGCGCAGTACTGCGATCGAAATGGGAGCCATCCGCATTCCGCAGTCCGACGGTCCACCTTCCACCTGGTCGAACAGGTGTCGGGAATGCAGGCAACTGGGGCAGTGGTTTCGGCGATCGCCATCGGGGCCGTACGTCATGACTGTGAGTCCGCACTGAATGCACGAGAAGGTGTCGGTTTTCGAGATGGAATTGTGTGATTGAGGCACTGGAGAACTCCTAGCTGAGTGAACAAAGCAGTAGGAGCAGGCCGAGGGGGCCTCGCGGCTGTCAGTCCGACGTTTCGAGGATCAGCATGTGACCCTCGAGGTTGCCGGTAGTGCAGGGGCGAGAGGCGCGCTCGGCGCGGGCTGGGTCATAAACACCTTCTGAATCGGTTCTACGGGCCACTCTGGCCGCAACCGAAAGTACAGCGGGACCTTCTCGCCGCGCCATTCATTTTCCCGAGACGCCTTACCTGCCCGAACGGGTAGGTAAGCGCCTCTCCTTCGGTGGGTGTGCCCCGTCTGCTGTCCGCGTAGGCTCGGGGCCAGCGATTGTAAGGTGGATCACACCAGTTTGTGCACGTGGGAGTTGATGCGCTGAGAGCGACGGATGCGAAATCCCGACCGGAGATCTCAGAGCAGCGAGAGGAGAGTGGGGTCGTGTCCGTGGCATACCCGGATGCTGTGAACCACGGTGTTCATCGCCGCGGCACTGCTGCTCGACTGGTCAAATTTCACGCCCCCGAGATCGTCTTCGGTATCGGTTCCCTGGTCGAGGCAGCACACGCGACTCTGAGGTTCGGCGGGTTCCGACCATTCCTGGTCACCGATCCCGGTCTGATCGACGCGGGATGGGTCAGCGAACTCGAAGACCATCTCACGGAGCAGGGATTGACGGCGACGGTGTGGTCAGGGCTGACGCCCAATCCCAAGGACTTCGAGATCGCGGCCGGTTTCGAGGTGTACCAGGAAGGCGAGTGTGACGTCATCATCGCGCTCGGCGGCGGTTCGGTCATCGACGCGGCTAAAGGTGTAGCCGTCCTCGCTGCCAACGGTGGCAACATACTCGACTACGAGGGGGTAGATCAGGCGACCAAACCGATCCCGCCGTTGGTGATGGTTCCCACCACGTCCGGCACGGGCGCGGACGTGTCGCAGTTCTGCATCGTCACGGACACGACCCGCGGCACCAAGATCACCATCATCGGCCGGGCGCTGGTTCCAGATGTGACGGTCATCGATCCGCGGTTGCTCACGACGATGCCCGAGTGGCTCAATGCGGCAACAGGATTGGACGCACTGACGCACGGAATCGAAGCCTTCGTCTCACTGGCGCACAATCCGTTGACCGATCATCACGCGCTCCGCGCTGTCGGCCTCGTGACCGAGAATCTGGTGCACACGATCCAGGACCCGATGGAGATGGAAGCTCGATCGGTGATGGCGCAGGCGAGCCTCGAGGCCGGGTTGGCGTTCACCAACGCGATACTCGGAGCCGCGCACGCCATGAGCCATCAGGTGGGCGGCATGCTCGACCTTCCGCACGGCGTCATCAACGGAATTCTCTTGCCCCACGTCATCCGGTTCAATTCCACCACGGACGCCGCCCCCTTTGTCGCCATCGCTGCGGCACTGAGTCTTCCCGAGCAGCGCGGCACCCCGGAGGAAGCAGCGCTGGCGGTGGCCGACCGTGTCGAACGTCTCGCCCGGGAGGTCGGTGTGCCGAAGGGGCTGGGGGAGTTGGGTGTTCGCGAGGAAGACCTGAGTAGGCTCGCCAGCTTCGCGTTGCTCGACGCCTGCATGTCCACCAATCCCAGGGAAGCGACGCAGGAACAGATGGTGGCGTTGTTCCGAGGTGCCTTGTGAAGATGGACGCTGTGAAGATGGACGCTGTGAAGAGGGCCGCTGTGAATTGGTGCAGGCGATGACCGCGGACCTGTCCCGGCTCACCGGATTACGATCGGGTAAGAGTTCGTTCTACCCGCAGTATCGCGGTGCGGCCGAGCGCCTCGAACGCGTCGTGCATGCCTTGGAGTTGATCTCGCGGGCTTTGGTGCGCACCGTCGAGGGGCCGGAAACCCTCGTCTGCGCGGTCGCGGAAGCTGCCCGTGCGCATCTGAGTGCCAACTGGATAGTCTTCGCCTTGGCTGACGGAACTTTGCCCGACGCCGGACCACGGCGACTGGTTCTCGGCCCGGACGCCACCCCTTTTCTGGTCGACAATGTGGAGGGGCCGCCACTTCCGGAGGATGTCGTCGAATGCCTCGACGACATCCGGTACGGAAGAATCGAATCCAACTCGGTGATCGACGCGCACTACGCGTTTGTGCCGATCGTGCTCGGTGGCGGCGTGGTAGGTGCCTTTGCAGCCTGGACGCCGGCCAACCGAACCCTCGACACGACGGACGGAGCCGTGCTCAGCATTCTGGCCAGCCAGACTGCTGTGGCTCTGCAGAATTCGGCGCTCTATCAGCGCGGACAACTGCTGCTCGAGCGTGCCGAAGATGCGTATGCGGAGGCCAATCGTACTGCAGCCGACCTTGCGGTGCGCAACAGCGAATTGGAGTCCACTCAGCGTCAACTCGGAGTGGCGCACCGGCACCAAGTGGTCGACGACGAACGTCACCGGATCGCCCGCGAACTGCACGACAGTGTGACACAGGCGGTGTTGTCGGCGGGCATGCAGATCGAGGTCTGCCGGAGCGACATCCCGGAGACTGAACGCAGTGAAAGACTGGACTTGGCAAAGGATTTGACCAGGAGGGCGGTCGAGCAGCTTCGTTCGGCGATCTACGCGCTCAATCATTCGTCGGACGCGGACCGCACGTCGTTGCCCGAGATGCTCGAGCAGCTCGGCGTGGTTCACATGCCGGACGAGTTGGCGGTGAGCGTTCGCGTCGGCGGTACCCCGACCGAACTTCCGGGCGATGCCGAACACGCTCTTCTCCGGATCGCTGGGGAAGCTCTTTTCAATGCAGCGGTCCATGCTCACGCGAATCGGGCGGTGCTACGTCTGACCTATCGGGCGGACTCCGTGTTGCTGTCGGTCTCCGACGACGGTGACGGCGACCCTGCGCGAATGCGTCTGATCCTCAAACTCGCAGCCACCAACGACGTCGACGGCCGCCATCGCGGTCTCGCGAACATGCAGGCGCGAACACTCGAGTTGGGTGGTGCGCTCGAAGTACGGCGCGCGCGGATCGGTGGGATTCAGATTCTCGTGCGACTACCACTGCCGTTCGACTCGGGCATGGAAAACCTTTGCTCCACCACTGAAATCGAGAGCGAGGAATCATGACCACTGCGCGTCCCGTCATCACCCGCGGAGCATCGCCGGTTCAGGGATTGGTTCGAATCGTCCTGGTCGACGACCATGCAATTCTGCGGCAAGGGCTCCGCTCGGTTCTCGAGCGCGAAAGCGATCTCGAGATCGTGGGGGAGGCGTCGTCCCTCGCCGAGGCCCTCGCCGTGGTCGACAAGGTCGGCCCGGACATCGTCCTGATGGATCTCAAACTCTCCGCCAGTTCCGACTACGAGGGACTGACCCTGTGTGGCCAGCTGTCCTCGGCGCATCCCGGCCTCGGACTGTTGGTTCTCACCACGTTTCTCGACGATCAACTGGTGGTGCGAGCGGTGCACGCGGGTGCTCGCGGCTATGTCGTCAAAGACGTCGACACCACCGAATTGGTGCGTGCGATCAGGGCGGTCTCGCGGGGTGAGAGTGCGTTCGATTCGCGCAGCGCGTCAGCTGTCGTGCGATCGCTCAACGGGCAGTCGTCGTCGAAAGAACGATTGACCGATCGCGAACTCGAAGTGCTCAGACTCCTCGCAAACGGCTTGTCCAACATCAAGATCGGTGAGAGATTGTTCATCTCACCGACCACCGTCAAGTTTCACGTCAGCAACATCATGCGCAAACTCGAGGTGAGCCGTCGAGCAGAGGCCGTCTACGCCGCGAGTAAGCAAGGTCTGATCTAGCTCCGCTAGGAGACCGTCCAGGCGCGCAGCGCTTGATGCTGTACGAGGAGCACGCTCGAACGAGTTGTGCGCAGAGTCGACGCGGTCATCTCGGCAGTCAGACCCACTGCGATTCGTAGTACCAGAACCTCACGTTGGTCGTCGGTCAGGCGACGCGGGCGTTTGAATTGTCCGTCGATGTTGCGTGACTGGGGAATTGACGCAATTCGTCGAGAGGCCAACTCGTACGCGAAGGTCTCGATGCGTGTGTCGGCCGAGATCGTGTCGGACATTCGTGTGACGACGTCCAGGGTGCATTGGTGGGCGAGATCGTCGGCGAACGTCGCGACGGGCGTCCCGAGGAGTCTGGCGCGATAGTAGAGAACGACGCGAGGGTGCAACCGGGCCAGTAGTTTCGACAGTGCATGGTGATCACCGGCGAATGCCTCGGCGGCGGTGCGATTCAGGGAAATCGATCGTTCACAGGTTTCGGGTGAAGCGGTACGCGCGAAGGGTGGAGTCGGTGAAGTGTTCGCGCCCCTGATCGACAGCTTCATCAGCAACTCCTCGATTACACCGCACCTGACCATGCTGGAACGAGAATTGAGGTACCCCGCCGAAATTGCGGGTAAACCTGAAGTTACCTGCCAGGTGTCCGGTCTTTTCGCCGGGAGCGCCAGTCCGCGAGCATTCGCGGCATTTCCGCGGCCATGAAGTCGAAGAAGTCGCGCAGATCTGCCATACGATCGCCGGCTGTGGTTCCTTCACCGAGGACTCGTATGCCCTCGTCCGCAACTGCCGAGACCTGGTAGAGCGAGGACTGTTTCGTGACAAACGCGTCGGCCCACATGTCGACGCTGACGCAGTAGTGCTGACGCCGCGATCCGGGGACGGCCACACGCTCGATCAATCCGACTTGCTGGAGGTATCTGACGGCTCCGGAAATGGCGGCGGGGCTCACTCCCAACCGAGATCCGAGATCTCCTGGCGTGGACGAGGGTGTCTCGCTGGTCATCAACGCGGCCCAGACGCGTGCGGGCATCGGCGGAAAACCCATGTCGCTCAGTACGAGTGAGAGTCGCTCGACATAGTGTCGGCTCTCGTCCGGTGCAACGGTGTGGCTGGTGTCGGTCATCGGAACCCTTCGATCTTTCCGTCTTTTCTATCTTCACACATTTGTGAAATCGGCGTACGGTCAAATTCATGGGTGCGGCAATTTCAGTGAATAGCCTCGTCAAGACCTTCGGTACCACCCGCGCGCTGGACGGCCTCGACCTCGACGTCTCGACGGGTGAAGTGCACGGATTCCTGGGGCCGAACGGTTCCGGAAAGTCCACCACTATTCGGGTGCTCCTCGGCCTGCTCCGCTCGGACTCCGGAGACGCAACCGTTCTCGGCGGCGATCCGTGGCGAGACGCTGTTACTTTGCATCGACGTCTCGCCTATGTGCCTGGCGACGTGAATCTGTGGCCCAACCTCACCGGCGGTGAGGCTATCGATCTGTTGGCGGGCCTGCGCGGTGGCTTGGACCGAAAACGCCGCAGCGAGTTGCTCGATCGCTTCGAATTGGACCCGACCAAGAAGGCGCGTACGTACTCGAAAGGTAACCGGCAGAAGGTTGCACTCGTGGCCGCGTTCTCGTCCGACGTCGACCTTTACGTCCTCGACGAACCCACATCGGGGCTCGACCCGTTGATGGAGGCGGTATTCCAGGACTGCGTCGAGGAGGTGGCTCACGCCGGAAAGACGGTACTGCTGTCGAGCCATATCCTCGCCGAGGTCGAAGCGCTGTGCGATCGTGTGAGCATCATCCGCGACGGGCGGACGGTGGAAGAGGGAACACTGTCCGAACTCAGGCATCTCACGCGCACGTCCGTCGCGGCGGAGACGCAGCGTCCGATCGGTGGACTCGACGGACTGGGCGGTGTCCACGACGCCGTGATCGACGGTAACCACGTCACCTGCGAAGTCGACAGCGCGCAACTCGGACCACTCATGACGTACTTGGTCGGATTCGGAATCGTGGCGCTCACTTCCACTCCGCCGACTCTCGAAGAACTTTTCTTGCGGCACTACGGTGACGAACGGGCCAGGGAGACTTCGGTACACCTGCGAGCCGAGACCGGAGTACGGCCGTGACCGTTGTTGTCGAGGCCGCTTCACCGGTACCGGCCTCGGCAAGTCAATTCGCCGGCACACGCCGACTGGTTCGGCTGGCTTTGCGGCGGGACCGAATTCAGCTCTCCGTGTGGGTTATCTCCATCGTCTTGTTCATGCTGCTGGTTGTCGCCAGTGTGACCGGGCTGTACTCGACATCCGAGGAATTACGAAACATCGCAGTCAGTTCCGCGGTATCGCCGGTCGCGCTGGCGACCAACGGGATCGTGTCCGGTGATTCGCAGGGCGCGATAGTCGCCAGCCAGTCGGTGCTCGTGTTCGCGTTGGTGGCCGCATTGATGAGCACCCTCGCGGTGGTTCGCCATACGCGACAGAACGAGGAGACCGGCCGAGCCGAGATGATCGGTGCAGCGGTGGTAGGTAGACGAGCGCTCCTCACCTCCGCACTGATCGTAACGGTCGGTGCGAACGTCGTTCTTGCACTGGGAATTGCACTGGGATCGATCGCCGTCGGTTTGCCTGTCGTCGGTTCGTTCGCGTTGGGCGCCTCGATAGGTGGGACCGGAATCGCGTTTGCCGGAGTGGCAGCCGTGACGGCGCAGATCACCGACGGTGCTCGTACGGCCAACGGCCTGGCGGGTGCCGCGATCGGCGTTGCCTTCATGCTGCGCGCGATCGGCGACGTGAACAGTACGGTCGTCGACGACGGAACTCGCGTTTTGAGCGGTTGGTTGTCGTGGCTCTCGCCGATCGGGTGGGCACAGCAGATCCGACCCTTCGACGACGACGCCTGGTGGATCCTGTTGTTGCTGCTCGGATTTGCGGCTGTGCACGTGGTGGTGGCTTTTGTTCTCATCGGCCATCGCGATCAGGGAGCGGGGCTCGTACAGCCCCGTCCCGGCCCGCCAGTCGCGGCATCGTGGTTGCCGTCCGCCTGGGGCCTGGCGTGGCGCATGCAGCGAATGACGATGTTCTGGTGGATCTTTGCCGTTGTCGTTCTCGGGTTCGCCTACGGCGCTGTGGGCAACGAGATCGACGCGATGGTGGGATCGTCGCAGCAGACCGCGGAGATGTTCGAGAAACTTGGCGGCGGCGGATCGGATCTGGTGGATTCCTACTTGGCCACTGCTCTGGGGCTCACGTCGATAGTCATCGCGGCGTATTCGGTCCAGAGTCTTCTCCGGATGCGGGGCGAGGAAACATCGGGACGGCTCGAACCGTTGCTGGCAACGTCTATGTCGCGGTGGAGGTGGATGCTTTCCCACCTGGGTGTGGTTGTGGGCGGCGTGATCCTCGCGCACGTCTTGATGGGTGCCTTCACCGGTTTTGCCTTCGGGCTCGTCACGGACGACATCGGCGGCAACACACTTCGCATGACTGGCGCCGCGTTGGCCTATCTGCCTGCGGTGCTCGTAGTCGTGGGGTTGGTGTCGTTGGCTTTCGGACTGTTTCCGACGTACGCGTCGGCGCTCTCCTGGGGAATCTTGGCGGCATGCATCGTGCTCGGGCAACTCGGCACGTTGCTGAAGCTTCCGCAGGTAGTGCTGGATCTGTCGCCCTACACTCACGTGCCGGGTGCCCCTGCCGAGCCGGTGACAGTTCTGCCACTGCTGGCAATGATCGTTGTGGCAGTGGTGCTTTCGACAGCATCGCTTGTTGCGTTCCGTCGTCGCGACCTCCAGGTGTAGGAGAGCTGAAACTCAACTCAGAATTCGACGAAGCTGGCGAGCCCGAGCAGCAAGTCGTCCGGTCGAGTCGAATAGTTCGGATTCGTCAACACAGAGAGTGTCCGTCGCCCAGGCAGTCCCGTGGCGTAGGCGATACCACGGTGACAGCGTTCGGGGATCTGCCGTGAGGTGCTCCGGGGTGAAATGCGCGGTGAACTCGATGGTCGGTATGGCCACGGGCATCGTCAGTGTCGCGAACAGTCCGGGCGGAAGCGCGTCGAGAAGGACCGCGGCGCGCTCTTGGGCCGTGAAATCGAGGTCTGTGAGCAGGCGGATCCAGACGTCGAATTCAGGGGAGTCGCCACCGGCGAACGGCCTCGCGGAATTGATCGGCCGGATGTCGAGGTGCTGGGCGAACGGCACAAAATCCACCGGGATCTCCAGCGGCGGCAGGGTTGACGGGTCGGCCGGAGCCGGTTCGGCGACAGGGGCGGACATTGTTGTAGCTCCTATGTCGCGGGCCAACCGAACGAGAGCGGATCCCGAACCGGTCAGCGTGACGTGGCAACTGACGGTCCGCCCGCCCCGCATCTCGCCGACAGTCAACTCGGCCGGCCCAGGAGGAACGGGGCGGTCCAGATGCGCCGTGACTGCCAGCGGTTCGGCTCCGGACGCGTCGGCCGCCACCCGCAGCATCCGTGCAATTGCGAGTCCGCCCTGGATGCCGTCGAAACTCCGCCAACTGGAGTCGAATTCGGTGTGATGACGCGCTGCGTCGGTCGACGGCGCGGCCGCCACTGATGCCTGACTAGTAATTGCCATAGTCAGCACCCTAGATGCTGACTATGGCTATGGCAAGCTAGGGTCTATTCGGGAGTGCTGGACGACCCACCGAAGAGCATGTAGATGAGGATCTGAAGAATGCCGAGAGGATTGATCTCGCCGAGGCTGCTCATGTGTGAGGAACTCCTGATTGCAGGGATGGGTATTGTTGCGTCGCAACGTCACTGAAAGTACGGCAATTCGGACAGTGTGGTGCGAAATTTACCGATAATTCACTGTCCGCGTGTCGAGCGGCAGTGCAGGTAGGCGTCAGTGACCACGTCGAGAACGCGATTGCCGTGTGCATCGACCAATTTCGCTGTGATGGTCACCAATCCTCGCGCGCGATTGTCGAACACGACGTTGTCGACGGTGACCTTTCCGCTCAGGGTGTCACCGGGGCGAAGCGGACGGAGGAAGCTCACGTCGCGCATGGTTTTCCCGGCGATCACGTTCCACTGGTCGTAGAGACTGGCGACCACCAACTTCTGGCAGATCGACAGGGTGTGCAGCCCGCTGGCGATCAACCCGCCGAAGACGCCGGACTCGGCGGCTTCCTTGTCGACGTGAAACCACTGGGGATCCCACTGAGTTGCGAACTCGACGATTTCCTCTTCGGTCACCGAATACGAACCCAATGGGATCACTTGGCCGATCTCGAGATCCTCGGCGAACACTGCGCGTTTGTGAAGGGCGGCCGAATCGTTCATGGTTGTGAAAATCTCCTGCGTGTTCCGGGTGTACTCGGAACATACTCTCGCAGTGTGTTCGAGTCGGTCTCCGGTGTCGTCGGGCAATGCAGGGTCACTAGAATCGCCACATGGTCGACGACGCGAAAATCGAGCCGAGGGCGCTGGTAGGAAAGTGGCACTTCGAGCGGGACATCGTCGACCGCCTTTCCGGTTCCACCAAGCATGTATTCGGCGAGACCACTATCTCCGACGCCGGTGACGGTCGGATGCGCTGGTACGAGAGCGGCACGCTGCGTGACGGCGACCTGGAATTACCCGTGTTCCGAACTCTGTTCGTTGCCGAGCGCGGCCTCGAGTGGGCCGTGACATTCGAAGACGGCAGAGAGTTCCACGACTGGGCGCCGGGGGAGGAAGTCGAGCACCTGTGCGGTGCGGATACCTACCGCGGGCGAATCGACGTCACTGCCGGAGATCGATCGACCTGGACTGTCGTCTGGACCGTGACGGGGCCGAGCAAGGACTACACGATGACCACGCATCTCACCCGGCCCTGATCACATCGCTCGCCAGTTACTCGACGCCGATCGTCACCTCGGTGGACTTCACGAATACCGTTGCGGCTTGGCCTGGTTCAAGATCGAGATCCAGTGCGGCATCGCGGGTGATCGACGAGGTCACAATCTGATTCCCGCCGTCCAACTTCACCTTGACCGTCGCCATGACGGTGCCGAGGTTGACCTCGGTGATGGTGCCGGTGAGTTGATTTCGTGTGGACAGTCGCATCGCTGAACTCCTGTGCTCTCGGGTGGGTGTTCTTCGACCATAATGCGATGGTCGCGTATCTACCCAGCGATTCCGCAGGTGCGGACATGCGGGCGCCGCCGGTGCGCGAATATTGTCGGGCGGTGGAGGTAGATTCCGGTCATGCCTGAACCCGTGAAAGGCCCGGCGTCGTATTTTCCGTCGATCGAGAAGAAGTACGGTCGGCCGATCGGTGAATGGCAAGAGCTGATCAGAAGCTCAGACCTCACGAAGCACATGGAATTGGTCAACTGGTTGAAGTCGGAGCACGGTATGGGTCATGGGCACGCGAATGCGCTTGTCGCCCATACGCTGAAAGAAGGGTAGTTCTTTTCAGGCGGCCGATGCGTCCAGCACCAACCAGCCGCCGTGATGCTCGAATACCTCGAACGGCACACGGCTCTGCCGGCCGACCGCACGCAGTGACTCGAGATCGAAAGTGCGGATGTGGCCGTGGCACGCGGTGGCTTCGTCTTCGAAGGGGACGGCAAGGACGACCCGTTGACGCGCGATCCGGAGTGCTTGCGCGATCACGGCCTCGCCGACTGCGTCGTCGACGTGTTCGAGGAGATGAATCGCGGTGACGGTGTCGGCGCTGTTGTCCGGTGCCGGTACTTCACCCGCGTCGCAGATCACCGTGTCGATCGTGATGCCGAGTTCGGGGGCAACCGCGTCGAGCAGGATCATCGTTCCGGGCAGGATGTCCGTGGCGGTCACGTCCATTCCGGCGCGCGCGAGCCGCAGGGGCAGGAAACCGAAGCAGGAACCCAGATCGAGCACGGAACCGCGGACCAGCTCTTCGGCTTTGTCGTGAATCGGCGCGAAATCTGCAGTGCCGTCCAGTAGTTCGGCAAGGGAGTTCCGGTAGTAGGTGGTCCAGGATTCGAGAGCGCCGTCCACGGTGGAGCGAACCAGGCCGACCATCGTCAACTCGAATTCGTCCTGACCGAACTCCGCGTCCTGGATCGACGAGGTGACTCCGGCGACGAGTCGCTCACTCAGGTCGGCGGGAGTGAGGGAGTGCTTGACGTGGAGGCGACCGCCTCGGCGATTGAGCGAGATCGGACCGGACTCGACGCGTTCGACGGTGACATGTCCGAACGACCACAAGCCCGGCGTCGACGGCGCCAGGGAATCCAGGACGGGTTCGTTCGTGATGGTGGACATGATCGCCTTTCTCAGGTGGTGATGCTTTCTCAGGTGCTGATACCGGTCCGCAGGGACTGCGTACCTGTTTTCAAGAGTTCCGGTAGCTCGAGTGAATCGTCGGTGAGCCACTGCTCGTACGCCGACATCGCGACCCCGAGCAGAAGATAGCCGACCGTGCGTGGGCCGTGATCGGTCGGCTCGAGATTCATTCGGCGTGCGACGTAGTCGGCGACCACCTGCCGCCAACCTTCGTACATCACCACAGAGTATGCCTGAAGCGTCGGAACTTCGAGGATCAATTCCATCCGTTTGCGATGTACCGCAGTCTCTTCCGGTGGGAAGGTGTTGAACGTCAACAATGCGGATTCGAGTGCGTCGACCAACGGAATATCAGCGGGCAGTGAATCCAGGTGCTCGCGCATCTCGTCGAGATGTCCGTCGAAGTCTCCCCAGGGGACGGCGTTCTTGGACGGGAAGTAGCGAAAGAAGGTCCGACGCGCGATGCCGGCGGCGTCGGCTATCTGGTCGACGCTCACCTCGTTGAAGCCGACTGTCGAAAACAGTTCGATCCCGATCGTGCTGATTCCCTCCTTCGTTGTGGAGGGGCGACGACCTATCCGAGCGGACGGTTTCTTGCGGCTACGCATACTTTTTTCGCTCCATGTGTGTCATTCTGCACTCGATGCCATTACAGTGGTGAACCGAGTCACAGTGAAGTCCCACTAGTGACCACCAACTCCCAGGTTGGAAGTCTGATCTACAGACTTCCAGACGGAGTGCGACCGCAGGAGGAATCCATGTCAGAACGTGACAACAAGGCGCTCGAGAACGACCTCGTCGAGGAGTCCCTCGTGGAGGAAGTTTCCATCGACGGCATGTGCGGCGTGTACTGACCGTGTCTGCTTTGGATCTCGATGCGGGGTGGAAACTCCACCCGCAGGTAGCGCTTCGCCCCGAACCTTTCGGGGCGTTGCTCTACCACTTCGGAACACGCAAGCTGTCGTTCCTGAAGAACACGACCATCGTTGCGGTGGTCAAGGCGTTGCCAGACCATCCTGATGTCCGGTCCGCACTACGTGCGCAAGGCATCGAAGATGACGCGGCTCCCCAATATGCCCGCGCGCTGAGCACTCTCGCCGACTCGCACATGATCGTGCCTGTCTGAGCCAGACGCTCGCCCCCACGTGCGGAACAGCCCTTCCGCACGTTCGCCCGCTTCATTTCTTCGCGAGGACACAGCCATGACCTCAGTTCTTGAACAGCCCTCCCCGCCCGCCAAGGTGGGTCGCCTCGTCGATCAGTTCGAACTCGGACTCGACGCCCCCATCTGCCTGACGTGGGAACTCACCTACGCCTGCAACCTGTCCTGCGTGCACTGCCTTTCGTCGTCGGGTCGTCGTGACCCCAACGAGCTGAGCACCGAACAGTGCAAGTCCATCATCGACGAGCTGCAGCGTATGCAGGTTTTCTACGTCAACATCGGTGGCGGCGAGCCGACGGTACGCTCCGACTTCTGGGAGCTCGTCGACTACGCGACCGACCACCAGGTTGGTGTGAAGTTCTCCACCAACGGCGTGAAGATCGACAAGAAGGTCGCGGCGCGCCTCGCAGCCAGTGACTACGTCGACGTGCAGATTTCCATCGACGGTGCCACCGCTGAGGTCAATGACGCTGTGCGCGGGCCTGGTTCGTTCGCGATGGCCGAGCGCGCTCTCGCGAACCTGAAGGAAGCCGGCTTCAAGGACGCCAAGATTTCGGTGGTCGTCACGCGGCACAACGTCAGTCAGCTCGACGAGTTCAAGGCTCTCGCGGACAAGTACGACGCGACCCTGCGCATCACTCGACTGCGTCCTTCGGGCCGCGGCGCCGACGTGTGGGACGACCTGCACCCGCGTCCGGAGCAGCAGCGTGAGCTCTACAACTGGCTGGTCGCCAATGGCGAAGGCGTCCTGACGGGCGACTCGTTCTTCCACCTCTCCGCCTTCGGCGATGCACTGCCCGGTCTCAATCTCTGTGGCGCGGGCCGCGTCGTGTGCCTGATCGACCCGGTCGGTGACGTGTACGCATGCCCCTTCGCGATTCACGAGCAGTTCCTCGCCGGAAACATCGTGAAAGACGGTGGATTCCAGGAAGTCTGGCAGCACTCGGACCTGTTCGAGGAGCTGCGCTCGCCCCAAACCGGTGGCGCCTGCAGCAAGTGCAACCACTACGACTCCTGCCGCGGCGGCTGCATGGCGGCCAAGTTCTTCACCGGACTGCCGATGGACGGACCTGACCCCGAGTGCGTCATCGGTAACGGTGAAATGGCACTGGCGTCGGCGGGCGAGGTCCCGAAGTCCAGTGTCGACCACTCCCGTTCCGGTCAACGTAAGACCCCACGTGCATCGGTGCCACTGACACTGATGATGCGTCCGCCCGCCAAGATTTGTGACGAAAACCCGCTTGCGGGAATGCAGTAACTACTGCGCGATACCGACAGTGCGGCGAAAGCTGCACCCCAGAGAGGTCAGTTCAATGGCTAAGAATGCTTTCTTCGAGACGGTGGCAGAAGCACAGCGCCGCGCGAAGAAGAGGTTGCCCAAGTCCGTGTACGCGGCGTTGGTAGCGGGATCCGAGAAAGGGCTGACGGTCGACGACAACGTCGCGGCATTCAGCGAATTGGGTTTCGCTCCCCACGCTGCCGGGCTGTCGGACAAGCGCGAGATGTCCACCACCATTATGGGCCAGGACATTTCGTTGCCCGTCATGATTTCACCGACCGGTGTGCAGGCAGTGCACCCCGACGGTGAAGTAGCGGTAGCCCGTGCGGCTGCAGCACGGGGAACAGCCATCGGACTGAGTTCTTTTGCCAGCAAGTCCATCGAAGAAGTTGCCGCGGCCAACCCGCAGGTCTTCTTCCAGATGTATTGGGTCGGCAGCCGCGACGTGCTCCTGCAGCGTATGGAGCGCGCTCGCGCTGCCGGTGCCAAGGGCCTGATCATCACCACCGACTGGTCCTTCTCGTACGGTCGCGACTGGGGCAGCCCGTCCATCCCCGAAAAGATGGACCTCAAGGCGATGTTCCAGTTCGCACCCGAGGGAATCATGCGCCCGAAGTGGTTGCTCGAGTTCGCCAAGACCGGCAAGATCCCGGACCTGACCACCCCCAACCTCGCGGCTCCCGGCCAGCCTGCACCGACGTTCTTCGGCGCATACGGCGAGTGGATGCAGACTCCGCTTCCGACGTGGGAAGACATCGCCTGGCTTCGTGAGCAGTGGGGTGGACCGTTCATGCTCAAGGGCATCATGCGCATCGACGACGCCAAGCGAGCTGTCGACGCCGGTGTCTCCGCTATCTCGGTCTCCAACCACGGTGGTAACAACCTCGACGGCACCCCGGCGCCGATCCGTGTGCTCCCGGGCATTGCCGAGGCCGTGGGCGATCAGGTGGAAGTTGTTCTCGACGGCGGCATTCGACGCGGCGGCGACGTCGTCAAGGCGCTCGCACTCGGAGCCAAGGCCGTCATGCTCGGGCGCGCCTACCTGTGGGGCCTCTCGGCCAACGGCCAGGCCGGTGTCGAGAACGTGCTCGACCTCATGCGGATGGGCATCGACTCGGGGCTGATGGGCCTCGGCCACTCGTCCATCACCGAACTGAGCCCGGCGGACCTGGTGATTCCGGAAGGGTTCACACGCACATTGGGTGCCAGCTGAGATTACGGCTCCGATAGAGCTGTGAGTTGACACTCGACGAACACACGACCCTGGCCGGACGCCTCGTCCGGTCCAGGGTTGTTTTCGGTCCGCACGAGACCAACCTTGCTGTGGGACGCTCGCTTTCCGATCGGCACCGTGCGTACTACCAGCGCCGCGCCGAGGGCGGAACCGGGATCGTCGTCACCGAAGTGGCCTCGGTATCGGAGAACGACTGGCCGTACGAGCGGGCGCCGTTGGCGTCGCAATGTGGCCCGGGGTGGCAGTCGATCGCGGCTGCATGTGCTCCGTACGGAACGCTGGTTCTGGCCGGGCTCGGTCATACCGGGATGCAGGGATCGAGCGCATACTCCCAGTCGGTGCTGTGGGGACCGTCCAGAGTGGCCGACCCGGCGACGCGTGAGTTGCCGATGGCAATGGGGCAGGCGGAAATCGACCAGTTGATAGCCGGCTTCCGTGAGGCGTCGGCGCTGGCCGTCGCTTCGGGAATGGACGGAGTGGAACTCGATGCCGGTCCTCGAAGCATTCTGCGACAATTCCTTTCGGGTCTGACCAACACTCGGCAAGACCGATACGGTAGCGATCGCGTTGCTCTTGTTCGCGAGGTCATCTCGGCAGTGCGCGAGGAATTCGGGTCGGATCACGTTGTCTCCCTGCGGTTGTCCTGTGACGAGGAAGCTCCATGGGCGGGCCTGACGCCCGATCTTGCCATCGGTATCGCGCGTGAGGTGTCTCCGTTCCTCGATCTCCTTGTCGTCGTTCGTGGCGGACTCTATTCGTCCGACCGGTACCGCCCCGATTTTCACTGCCCGCCGAACTTCAACCTCGATCTGTGCCGTGAGATCAAGGCCGCTCTGTCGATTCCTGTTGTCGTGCAGGGGAGCGTCGTGGACATCGCCGACGCTCACGCGGCGCTGGAAGTAGGTGAGTTCGTCGAGATGACCCGGGCCCAGATCGCAGACCCGGACCTGGTTGTGAAAGCCGCGCGCGGCGATCGTCCCCGGCCGTGTGTGCTCTGCAATCAGACGTGCCTCGTGCGTGATCCTCGCAATCCTGTCGTGACGTGCGTCGGGAATCCGAGCGCGGGTTTCGAGACGGTGGACCCCGATGAGCGAGAGCAGATTTCGACACCGGGAGCCGTGCTGGTCGTGGGGGGTGGCCCCGCTGGGATGGAAGCCGCACGGATCTCGGCGGTGGCGGGGCACTCGGTCACACTCGTCGAGAGTTCATCGCAGTTCGGCGGCATGATCCGAACTTTTGCGCGAGGTGACGGCCGTAGCCGGTTCGCACTCCTCGCGCAGTGGTTGGAGGACGAATGCCGTCGTAGCGGCGTGACGATGCGGACCGGGGCGGCGCTCGACGCCCAAGACCTGGGTGACGCACGCAGCCGGGGCGAGTTTGTTGTCGTTGCCTCCGGTAGTGCTGCGAGGCCGCCGACGTATCCGGTCGACGATTCGGTTCGATGGTTGGATGCGTCGGAAGCCTTCGAGAAGTTGAGCACCGTGGGGCCGGGTCCGGTCGCGCTGATCGATCCCCTCGGTGGACCGATCGCGGTGGCGCTCGCAGAAGCACTCGCGGCCCATGGCATCTCCGTCTCGATTGTGACTCCCGACAGCATCGTCGGTTCGAGGCTCGGTGCGAGTGGGGATCTGGTCGGCGCCAACACGCGCATCCAGCAGGCCGGGGTCACCAGGGTGCTCGCGTCACGTGTCACCGAAATCGCTCGAGGGGCCGTCTGCGTCGAACACGTCCATACCGGCGAGCGGTCACAGCTCGAGTGCGAAGTGGTGATCGACTGCTCGCCTCGTCTGCCGAACGAAACGCTGAAGGAAGAGGCCGACATTCAGGTGGGCGACTCGGTTGCCCCGAGAACTGTTCTCGAATCCATCCGCGAAGGGCGCTTTGCAGGGTTTACTACTAGAACGAGTTTCAATTCTGCAGAGAGGGCTGTCTCATGACACAGGGTTCAGTTCGTTCGCTCGAAGGTCGCGTTGCTTTCATCACCGGCGCAGCGCGCGGTCAAGGACGTGCGCACGCGGTCAAGATGGCGCGCGAGGGAGCAGCGATCATCGCGGTCGACGTATGCGCGTCGGTGGCGTCGGACAATTCCTACGACGCAGCAACTTCCGAGGACTTTGCCGAGACGATACGTCTGGTGGAAGCGGAGGGCGGGAAGATCCTCGCCCGCGAGGTCGATGTCCGTGACGGCGCAGCGCTCACCGCGGTGGTCAAGGACGGCGTCGAACAGTTCGGACGTCTCGACATCGTGGTCGCCAACGCCGGGGTCTGCAACTGGAATCGATTCTGGGAAATGTCGGACGAGCAGTGGGAAACCCTGATCGACATCAACCTGACCGGAGTCTGGAAAACCCTCAAGGCCTCGGTGCCGGCGATCATCGAGGGTGGGCGCGGTGGATCGATCATCGTGGTCAGTTCGGTGGCCGGACTCAAGGCGCTGCCCGGACAGGCGCACTACGCGAGCGCCAAGTTCGGTCTCGTCGGTCTGACGCAGGCCGCGGCAAAGGAACTGGGGGAGTACAAGATCAGGGTCAACTCGATCCATCCTTACGGAGTGAATACGCCGATGGGGGTCGACCAGGGCGCTCTCGAGGTATTTGCAAAGTTTCCGCAGTACCTTCCCAACTTCACTCCGATCCTCTCGGACATCGCTTTCGCCGAACCTGACGAGATCGCCGATACCGTCCTGTGGCTCGCCGGTGACGGTTCCCGCACCGTCACGGCAAGTCATATCGCTCTCGATCAAGGAAACTCCAAGGTCTGATGACGCCGTACCCGCGCCTCTTCGCGCCACTGCGCCTGGGCAACCTGACACTCCGCAATCGGGTCGTGTTCTCCGCACACCTGACCAATTACGCGGAGAACGGGTTGCCGACGGAGCAGCACGCGAGCTACTACGAGGCGCGGGCACGCGGCGGTGCGGGTCTGATCATCACCGAGGAGCACTCGACGCATCCTTCGGATCGACCGTACGAGAAGATGATTGCGGGCTATCGGCCGGAAGCGATCGAGGGATACCGGCGGATCACCGACGCCGTTCATGCGCATGGTTCGTCGATTCTCGCGCAGATCAACCACAATGGGGGTCAGGGCGCTGGAACCTATTCGCGATCGCCGCTGTTGGCGCCGAGCGCCGTTGCGGATCCGTTGTTCCGCGAGGTGCCCAAGGCTGTCGACGACGCGGACATTGCCGAGATTCTCGCAGGGTTCGCCCTTGTTGCGCGCAACTGCGTTGCCGGTGGCTTCGACGGGGTGGAATTGCAGGCGTCGCAGTCGTCCATAGTGCGCGCGTTTCTCGCCCCCTCGACCAACCTGCGCACTGATCGCTACGGCGGGGGCGTGGCACATCGTGCACGGTTCCTTCTCGAAGTGCTCGGGGTACTGCGTAAGGCCATCGGCCCTGATCGTGTCCTCGGTGTGCGCCTGAGTGGATACGAAGGAACGCGGGGTGGCATCGAACTGTCCGACGCAGTAGCCACCGCTCAACTCATCGAAGCTGACGGTCACGTCGACTACATCAATACCACCGTCGGAATGGCCACGGAAACACTGCATCTGGTCGAAGCATCGATGGCTGTACCCACCGGCTACGCCAACTTCGTCCCGTCTGCGATCAGGGAGGTCGTCGATCTTCCAGTCGTCGGAGTCGGCCGTTTCAAGACGCCGGAGCAAGCCGAAGCCGCACTCGAGGACGGTGTATGCGATCTGGTGGGAGTAGTTCGCGGGCAGATCGCCGATCCGGATTTTGTGAACAAGGCGCGTGCTGGTCAATCGGTACAGGTGCGAACCTGCCTGTCCTGCAACCAGGAATGCGTCGGGCGGATGGGTCTGGGACGTTGGTTGGGGTGCACCGAAAATCCGCGCGCCGGTCGGGAATCGGTACCGCTGCCGATGCCGCGGCGACGGGGCCGCACGGTGGTGGTGGTCGGTGGCGGCCCGGCCGGCCTGCAAGCTGCGGCTACAGCGGCCCAGCGAGGTCATGCGGTGACGCTGTTCGAGCGTGAACGAAGACTTGGGGGACAGATTCTTACCGCCTCGGTGGTACCGGCTCGCCGTGAGCTCGCCGACCTCGTCCGGAATCTCGAATCTGAGTGTCGCCGAAGTGGTGTGACGATCGAGTTGGATGCTGGAGCTGATCTCGCGATCGTGGAGGAGCGCGCGCCCGAGGTGGTCGTGATTGCAACCGGAGCGCGGCCTGTGCGACCGGCGTGGGCGGGTGGATCAGAGCGTGTGGTGGGTGTTCGAGACGTTCTCGACGGCAAGATTCTGCCGAGTGGAACGGTGCTCGTCTACGACGAACTGGGATTCCATCAAGGTACGTCGGTGGCGGAGTTCCTCGCTGATCGAGGCTGTGCCGTCACGATCGCGACCAACGGCATGGTGGTCGCGCAGGACCTGAGCATCACCCTGGATTTCGAGGGGTGGAACCGCCGAGCGTTCGAGAAGTCGATCGGTCAACGGACAGATCTGATGGTGACTTCGGTGAGCGCTGGGGCCTCGCCGCTCGTGAGCTTGGTTCACCTTCCGACGGGTGTGACCGAGGAAGTTGCAGTCGACTGGGTGGTCTTCGCGACACAGCAGGAACCTGTCGACGAGTTGTGGAACACCTTGCAGGGAAGCTGTTTCGAGAAATTTCGCATCGGTGACGCCTTGTCTCCGAGGCGTTCGCACGCGGCCGTCATCGAGGGGCATCGGGCCGCGTTGGCGATATAGTCGTCCGTTTTGTCCCTGGTTCTCGAAAGTATGTTTTGAGCATGGACAGTCGGGAAGCATGGCAACTGGATAGCGAGGACCTCAAGGGTGAGGTTCTGGATCTGGTGCGCGCCCGACACGAGTTGCAGTCGCGGATGGTGTTGCTGATCGTGGAGATGTTTTCCCGGGAGGTTCTCGGCGGGAAGGGTTTTCGGGCGATCGCTCAGTGGTTGCATGGTTCGACGAATCTGGAGATCGGTGAGTGCAGTCTGCTGGTCGGGTTGGCGCGGTTGTTGATGCTCGAACCCGTTGTGGGCGATGCGTTTCATCGTGGTGACGTGGATGCGTTGAAAGCCCGTCAGGTGGCGTCGTTTTGTCAGCATCCACCGAAGAACATGACCTCGGCGGATGTGGACAAGGCCCGCGGGATCTTGTTGGGGTTGGCGTCGAAGAACATCGCCGATTGTGATGCGGTGCGGGCAGCGATCCGGCGGATCGAGAAGCAGTACGGCAAGCGTGAGGACGGCGTCCCGGTCGGCGAGGATTCCGAACGTAACGAGTTCTACGCCTCGAAAGGCTTGTACGGCAGAGTGACTGTGAAGGGCGAACTGGATGCTGTGAACGGGGCACGGTTGATCACGTTGTTGTCGAGCCTGTCGGCGCCGACGCCGGAGAAGGACGGCGTGAAGGACACGCGTACTCCGGCGCTACGGCGGGCGGACGGGTTCTGCGAATTGTTGCGCCGGTACGAGCGGGCGGGGTTGGGTCCGATCGAGGGCTGAGTGAAACCACACATCACAGTCACCGCCAGCGCAAAAGACATGACCGACCTCAAAGCATTGAAGGATCTACTGCCGTCGACGGAGGAACTCGGGTTTGCGTGGGCGGATTGGGTGGGTCCGATCAGTATCGATACTGCCCGGATGTTGGCGTGCGACTGCACGGTCACGCGGATTTTGTTGGATGAGAACGGGGTTCCGCTCGAGTGCGGTAAGGAAGCGCGAACGGCGACGGTGCCGCAGCGGCGGGCGTTGACGGTTCGTGATGGTGGGTGTGCGTTTCCGGGGTGCGGGACACCGTCGGGGTGGTGCGATGCCCATCATATTGTTCACTGGAACGATGGTGGCCCAACAGATCTCGACAATCTGATCTTGTTGTCCGGTCATCATCACCGGACGCTGCATCACACGGAGTGGCGGGTGGAGATCGGGCCGGATCGCAAATCGGTGTTCTACCCACCGATGTCGATCGATCCGTATCAGCAGCCGATCGGTGGGAACAGCCCACCGACAGCGGCGTGAACCGCGACAACTGACGAATACGCCGGGGCACAACAATCCCCCGGTGTATCCGCATGCAGTGTTGCGGTGGGAGGGGCCCGCACCAATACGATCGGGGGATGAGTTCTCCGCGTGACCTTGCTGCCATCCCGAGTCCTGCGCTCGAGGGCACTGCGCTCACCGTCGTGGTCCCGGTCGGTTCTTTCGAACAACACGGACCGCACCTGCCTCTCGATACCGACACTCGGATCGCGAGAGCAGTCGCACAGGCTCTGCCCGACGTCGTCGTGGCCCCGGCCATCGAATACGGGGCGAGCGGCGAACACGAAGGGTTTGCCGGCACGATTTCGATCGGTGCCGAGGCTATGGAAACCGTCGTCGTCGAATACGGAAGGTCGGCGTTCAGATGGACGAAGCGGGTGCTGTTCGTCAACGGCCACGGCGGAAATGGTCCCGCATTGGCCAAAGCGGTGGCACTTCTGCGGTATGAGGGGCGTGATGCTGCTTGGGCGCCGTGCGCTGTTCCGGGTGCCGACGCGCATGCCGGACACACTGAAACGAGCCTATTGCTGCACCTTTCGCCCGATTTGGTGCACATGAGCCTTGCTGAGACAGGAAATTTGTCTCCTATCGCGGACCTGATGCCAGGAATGCGTTCGGGCGGTATGGTCGCTGTGTCGCAAAACGGCGTTCTCGGCAATCCAGTCGGGGCTACCGCCGAAGACGGCGCATACATCTTCGGTGAGTTGGTAGGACGCGTGACGGATGGACTGGCCCGGTGGGAGCCTGGTCCAGATGGGAGGCTTCGGTGACGACCACGACCGAGTGGGGGCGGACGGTCCACCTGCGACGGCTTTCGAGGCTGCGACGAGTTGCAGCACGACGGGCTACGTCCCTTACGATCATCTGATGCGACCAGCAAGACTCCCCGACGGCTTCGGCATTCGGTTGGACCCCAAGGTGCGCACGTACTCGGGTGGCCGGGTACTCATCGGCGGATCTCCGACGCGGATGCTCAAGCTGGCGCCGACGGCTGCGGCGATGATCGGTGACGGCTTCCTCGAGGTGGTCGATCAGCAGAGCGCTGCGGTTGCGCGACACCTTCTCGATTCAGGTGTCGCGAATCCTCGTCCGATGTCGACGCCGTCCGCTGCCGATGTCACGGTCGTGATTCCGGTCAAGGACAACCAGGCCGGAGTCGAACGCCTATTGCCCGTCCTCAAGGATCTGACCGTCATCGTTGTCGACGACGGTTCGGAAGTGCCGGTGGAGCCCCGTCGCGCCTGCCCGGGCACCGGCACCATCACAGTGGTCCGGCACGAGAGTGCCCGCGGACCCTCGGCAGCGAGAAACTCGGGATTGCGTTCGGCCCAAACACGTTTCGTAGCTTTTCTGGACTCCGACGTCATACCGCGTGCCGGTTGGCTCGAGTTGATGTTGGGCCACTTCAGCGATCCGGGGGTTGCCCTTGTTGCACCCCGCATCGTCGCCCTCGATCCGTACGGGACGGCGCTGGCGCGGTACGAGAACATGCGATCGTCTCTCGACCTCGGACGCAAGGAAGCTGCGGTGAAGTCGGGCAGTCCGGTCGCCTATGTCCCCAGCGCCGCCGTGATCGTCCGGCGCGACGTGGCACTCGAATGCAACGGTTTCGACGAGAGTCTCGAAGTAGCCGAGGACGTCGATTTCTGCTGGCGACTGCAGGCTGCGGGTTGGCGACTGAGGTACGAACCGGTTGCGCATGTCGCCCACGATCATCGAGTTCAGTTCGACAAGTGGTTCGCCAGGAGAGCGTTCTACGGCACGGGTGCGGCGCCGTTGGCTGCAAGACACGAGGGTTCGGTTCCGCCGATGGCGATGTCGTTCTCGACGCTCTTCGCGTGTATCGCCGCTGCAACACTGACCCGTTCCGGCCTTGCCGGCGCACTCGGCGCTTTGCTGTTTACCGTTTACCGGCTGCGAAAGATGTTCACCGGCCTGAGTCAACCCACCCGGATCGCGGCGATCCTCACCGCGCAGGGAGTTGTCGGCGGATTCTGGCAACTCGCCTCGGCAATGTGTCGTCACTACTGGCCCGTGACGCTCCTGGCGGTGATCGCCTCCCGTCGAATTCGGCGGCTGGCCGTCGCTGCAGCAGTCACCGAAGGTTTGGTGGACTGGTATCGCCACCGTGAGCCAGGCGGGCTGGGACCGGTTCGGTACGTCTTCTTCAAACGAGCCGACGACATCGCGTATGGAGCCGGACTCTGGCGTGGCGCATTCGACGCCCGCGACTGGGCGGCGCTGAAACCTCGAATCACCAAGTGACAGAAGCCGACTACGCAGATTTCCTGGTTGTCGGTGGTGGCACGTGTGGTTGCGTGGTCGCAGCCAGGCTCAGTGAAGATCCATCCGCCACGGTGATGCTCCTCGAATCGGGAAGCGGATATCGATCGGCGCTCGAACTCCCGGACGTCCTGGGTGATCCGTACCGACTGCCGGTCGGACCTGCGAGCGAATACACGTGGACCTATCCGGTCGAACTGACGCCGCGTCGGGCGTCCACAATTGCGCGGGGGCGGACACTCGGTGGATCCGGAGCCGTCAACGGTGCGTACTTCACCCGCGCGACCCGTGCTGATTTCGAGAATTGGCCGAGTTCATGGCGATACGACGACGTCTTGCCGTACTTCAAGAAGTCCGAAACGGATCGTGATTTCGAGAGCGAGTTCCACGGGACCGCCGGACCGATCCCGGTCGAGCGTCGAGCGTGGGACCAACTGCATCCACTGAGCGGCGAGTTTCATGCGGCAGCGCTCGGAGCAGGCTTTCCCGACGACGTCGACAAGAATGCGCCGGACTCGTTCGGGGTGGGCCGAGTGCCACTGAACGTGTCGGATCATCGTCGGATCAGTACGGCGATCGGGTATCTGATGCCGGCGTTGCACCGGCCGAATCTGCGGGTGGAATCCGGAGTGAACGTCATTCGTATCGCGTTCTCGGGTACCCGTGCGATCGGCGTCGACGTTCTCGACGACGGTAATGTCCGACGCATTCGTGCCGACCATGTGGTCGTGTGTTCGGGCGCGGTGGCGACACCGCACATTCTCCTGAATTCCGGTGTTGGTCCAGCGGAACAACTTGTAGGGCAGGGAGTTTCCGTCGTTCTCGATCGACCGGGTGTCGGACAGAACTTCGTCGACCACCCGGAAGTGCTGCTGCCGTACCATTTTTCGAAGCCCCGCACGATTCGATCGCAGACTCCGGTGCTGGAGACAGCCCTCAACCTCGCTGAGATCGAAATCCGTCCGTACACCGCATCTTTCACAGACCTGGTTCCCGGCGCGCCTCGCATGGACCACGGCGTCGGAGTGGTCCTGATGGCGCCGCACAGCCGGGGAAGCATCGAACTGGCATCGGGGGATCCCGCTGGGGCGCCGCGTATTCGGTACAACTACGTCGCGTCGGCGCACGATCGAGCTGCCATTCGGGAAGGGATGCGGATCGCCGAGAATCTTCTCGAGTCGATCGCCGAGACGGGGTTGATCGATCGCCCCGTCGTGGAGTACACCGATGAGTGGGTCGAATCCCGCCTGGGAACGTCGCTGCATATGTCCGGTAGTTGCGTGATGGGTGCCGAGGCGGACCCGTTCGCAGTCGTCGACGGTCGGTGCCGTGTGATCGGCGCGCAAGGACTCAGTATTGTTGACACGTCAATCCTGCCGACGATCCCGACCCGCGGCCCGCATGCGACCGCGGTGATGGTCGCGGAACGAGCAAGCGCCATTCTGCTCGGTGACGAGTGACCGCGAGGGGCAGCAGGCTGGGTCGGCAGTCATACCGAATGGTCGTTCTCGCCTATGGGCTGTGATCGGCGTTACAGTGGTCCACGGAGCGGAGGAACGCAAAATATGGCACGTGAACAGGCTGTGCCCGGCAACCCGTGGGTGGCGGTCAGGCCAGGCGATGACGTCGCGTTACTCGCGCGGCGACTTTCGTCTGCCCATCAGTCGTTCATCGATGCCCGCGGCGTGCCCGGCCAGGGGCTGACCGACGACTCGCATGTCCGTTCGGTCGTACTCGAGTCCTGGATGCGGAGCCGCAACAAGGGGGTAAATCCCGATGTGGTCGGCAACCCTGAGATGCTCGAAGGGTTGGAGCTCGAAAAGTATCGCTCCGCGCATCCCATGTCACTGATCCGTCCGGTGATTCGGAAACTCCTGGTGGAAGATGCTGCCGAAACCGGACTACTGATCGCGATCAGTGACGCACACGGTCGACTGCTCTGGGTGGAGGGTGACAACTCGGCCAAGGACAAGGCGTTGTCCATGAACTTCGTCGAAGGCGCCGACTGGAGCGAAGATCGTGTCGGCACCAATGCGCCGGGAACGGCGCTTGCTCTCGATCACTCCGTACAGATTTTCGGATCCGAGCATTTCAACCGAACCGTGCACGACTGGAGTTGTTCGGCCGCACCCGTCCACGATCCCACCACTGGGCAAATCCTTGGTGCCATCGACATCACCGGTGGTCCCAGGGTTGCGGTTCCCGAAGTGCTGTCACTGATCCGTGCAACTGTCGCGGCCGCCGAATCGGAATTGCGATTCCATCTCTTGAACTCGCCCATCCCACTCAGTGCCACGGCTCCGCGCCTCGAAACATTCGGTGCCGGCCGGCCGACCCTGGTTCGCGGCGGTGACCGCATCCCGATTTCGCAGCGTCACGCCGAGATTCTCCTTCTGCTTTCCGAACACCCGGAGGGTCTCAGCTCCGACCACCTTGCGGTCCTGCTCGACGAGGGCGAACTCGACGCAGTGACCATTCGCGCGGAAATGTCGCGGCTTCGTAAGGTTTTCGGCGCCGACCGGCTGGCTTCGCGCCCCTATCGGATCATCACGGAGTTCACGACAGATGTCGGCGAGGTGCGGGCAGCGTTGGATCGAGGCGACGCAGCGACGGCGATGAAACTGTATTCGGGCCCGGTGCTGACGGGCTCGGCGTCACCCGGCATCGAAGAGGTGCGGGAAGAACTACGCACCAGGGTCCAGGCAGCTCTGCTGCGTGGAGGTGACGCCAACCTTCTGGCCCGGTGGACCACGTCGGTACACGGCCGCGAAGACTCCGTCGTGTGGGAGGCCTACCTGTCCACGTTGGATCCTCAATCTCCGCTGTATTCGCAGGTCCAGGCAAGAATTGATCTCCTCGACCGCCAATTGGGCATCTGAGAATCATCCGCGTTTCTCGCACGCAACGTACTTGCAACGTTGCAACTCCTAGTGTTGTGAATCACACCCCACCGGGGGGTGGGATTGCAGTCACCGCTTTGGTGGGTGCGCCCAGGAAGAACACGTTTACATAGGAGCTTGCAATGACCGTGTACGCCCGCCCAGGTACCGCCGACGCGATCATGTCCTTCCAGTCTCGATACGACAACTGGATCGGCAACGAATGGGTTGCTCCGGTCAAGGGTCAGTACTTCGAGAACCCGACACCGGTGACCGGACAGAATTTCTGTGATGTGGCTCGTTCCACCGCAGAAGACATCGAACTCGCTCTCGACGCAGCGCACGCAGCAGCTCCGGCCTGGGGCAAGACCTCGGTCGCCGAGCGCGCGATCATCTTGAACAAGATCGCTGATCGTATGGAGGAGAACCTCGAATCCATCGCACTCGCCGAGTCGTGGGACAACGGCAAGCCGATCCGCGAGACCCTCAACGCCGACATTCCGCTCGCCATCGATCACTTCCGATACTTCGCGGGAGCTATTCGCGCACAGGAAGGTTCGCTCTCGGAGATCAACTCCGACACCGTGGCGTACCACTTCCACGAGCCGCTCGGCGTAGTCGGCCAGATCATTCCGTGGAACTTCCCGATCCTCATGGCCGTGTGGAAGCTTGCCCCCGCCCTCGCTGCCGGCAATGCCATCGTGCTCAAGCCTGCCGAGCAGACGCCAGTCTCGATCCTGCACCTCATCGGCATCATCGGTGACCTGCTGCCTGCCGGTGTTCTCAACATCGTCAACGGCTTCGGCGTCGAGGCCGGAAAGCCGCTCGCGTCCAGCCCGCGTATCAAGAAGATCGCGTTCACCGGTGAGACCACCACCGGTCGCCTGATCATGCAGTACGCGTCGCAGAACCTCATCCCCGTCACCCTCGAACTCGGTGGCAAGAGCCCCAACATCTTCTTCTCCGACGTTCTCGCCTCAAACGACGACTACCAGGACAAGGCACTCGAGGGCTTCACGATGTTCGCCCTCAACCAGGGCGAGGTCTGCACCTGCCCGTCACGTTCGCTGATCCAGGAAGACATCTTCGACGAGTTCCTCGCGATGGCAGCCATCCGCACCAAGGCTGTGCGCCAAGGGGATCCGCTCGACACCGACACCATGATCGGTGCCCAGGCCAGCAACGATCAGCTCGAGAAGATCCTCTCGTACATCGAGATCGGCAAGGCCGAAGGCGCCAAGGTCATCACCGGTGGTGAGCGAGCCGAACTCGGCGGAGACCTGTCCGGCGGCTACTACGTCCAGCCGACGGTGTTCACCGGCAACAACAAGATGCGCATCTTCCAGGAAGAGATCTTCGGACCCGTCGTCTCGGTCACCTCGTTCAAGGACTACGACGAGGCCATCGAAATCGCCAACGACACGCTCTACGGTTTGGGCGCCGGTGTCTGGTCCCGCGACGGCGGAGTTGCTTACCGCGCAGGCCGCGACATCCAAGCCGGTCGCGTCTGGACCAACACGTACCACCAGTACCCGGCACACGCCGCTTTCGGTGGATACAAGCAGTCCGGCATCGGCCGCGAGAACCACCTGATGATGCTCTCGCACTACCAGCAGACCAAGAACCTCCTGGTCAGCTACGCCCAGAAGGCTCAGGGCTTCTTCTGATCTACCCACCGGCACCCGTGAGCCCCTCGCTGCGGGTGCCGGTGAGCAAGACTGCAACACGCGAAACCTGCACAAACACAAGGAGGTTGGAATGAGCGCCACGGACGCACCCGATACCGGCGCCGTTCCACCCCGGTTGGTGACCACCGCTGGGGCGGCTGACCTCCTGCGCCGCCTCAGCGGGACTCACGGCGAACTGATGATGCATCAATCCGGCGGATGCTGCGACGGCTCGGCCCCGATGTGTTATCCCTCAGGCGAATTCATCGTCGGGGACCGTGACGTACTACTCGGAATCGTCGATCTCCGACTTGCTGTCGGAGAGACTCCCGAAGACCTTCCCACCGGAACCGACGCTGTACAGGTCTGGATTTCCGGATCACAGTTCGAAGCCTGGAAGCACACCCAGTTGGTACTGGACGTCGTGCCCGGCCGCGGCAGTGGATTCAGCCTGGAGTCTCCTGAAGGATTCAGATTCCTCAGTCGAGCAAGGGCATTCACACCGGACGAAAACGAAGCACTCGGCGCGTCGAGCATTCTCGTGGGCGCTGATTGGGAAGCGGGCGTGCGTCCTTTGCCCCCGACGGTTCCCCAGGTGGTCGCCGAGGCCGTCGACGCCTGCCCGGTGCCGGGCGCGGCCGCCCGATCCTGAGAACGGCAGCCTGAAGAAGATCTGAACAGACTCGGGGCCGCTCACATGACAGCCAGTTAACAGCACGGTCATCTCCAGGCGACCTTCTCCGTACATCGCCCACATACCGTTCATTTCACGCGACGCATCCACCGTGCGTCGTCTCATTCTTGACCGATTCAGAGGATGGACATGTCTCTTTCCGACCACGCAACCGGCAAAAACGCCGGTGCCGCGGGTGCACACCACGACGGCGCAGACTTCCATGCGGAAGACAATTCGTATCTGGAGAAACGAACACTCCGAAAGGGAACAGCAGGGTGGGTGCTGCTTGCGGGGTTGGGTGTCAGCTATGTGATTTCCGGTGACTACGCCGGCTGGAACAACGGTCTGGCCGAAGGTGGTTTCGGTGGCCTTCTCATCGCGGCGGTTGTCATCGCGGGTATGTACCTGGCGATGGTGCTCGGTATGGCCGAGATGTCGTCGGCACTTCCTGCCGCTGGTGGTGGATACACGTTTGCCAGACGGGCCATGGGGCCCTGGGGCGGATTTGCCACCGGCACAGCAATTCTCATCGAGTACTCGATAGCACCCGCAGCGATCGCGACCTTCATCGGTGCGTACGTCGAGTCCCTGAACCTGTTCGGGATCACCGACGGCTGGTGGGTGTACCTCGCGGTGTACGCGATCTTCATCGGCATTCACCTCACCGGCGCCGGTGAGGCACTCAAGGCGATGTTCATCATCACCGCCATTGCACTCGTCGGCCTGGTCGTGTTCGCGGTTTCGGCTGTCGGCCTTTTCGATTCGTCCAACCTCACCGATATCGCCGTCGACACCAGCGCAGTCGGATCGTCGTCGTTCCTGCCATTCGGTCTGCTCGGAATTTGGGCCGCCGTGCCCTTCGCGATCTGGTTCTTCCTTGCGGTCGAAGGTGTACCGCTGGCCGCCGAGGAAGCACGTGAGCCGGAGAAGAACGTCCCCCGCGGCATCATCATCAGCATGTTGATCCTGATCGTCACAGGCGCAACGGTTCTCTTCCTCGCCACCGGTGCGCTCGGCGCAGACGCCCTGTCCACCTCCGGAAATCCGCTCGTCGAGGCTCTGGGGGACAGCGGAGCGGCAAAGGCCGTCAACTACATCGGACTTGCCGGTCTGGTCGCGAGCTTCTTCTCGATCATGTACGCCTACTCACGCCAGACGTTTGCGCTCTCCCGCGCCGGCTATCTGCCGAAGAACCTGTCGGTGACCAACAAGCGCAAGGCCCCCACTCTCGCGCTCGTCGTACCCGGAATCATCGGCTTCGCGCTCTCACTCACCGGTGAAGGTGCAATGTTGCTCAACATGGCGGTGTTCGGCGCGGCAGTAAGCTACGTCCTGATGATGGTGAGTCACATCGTTCTTCGTAAGCGTGAGCCGAACATGCCGCGCCCGTACCGCACGCCCGGCGGTATCGCCACCACCTCGTTTGCGCTCGTGATCGCGGCAGTGTCGGTGGTGGCCACCTTCCTGGTCGATCCCGTTGCGGCATTGCTGACGTTGGTTGCCTTCGGAGTTCTGATGGCGTACTTCGGTCTCTACAGTCGTCACCACCTTGTTGCCAACTCGCCGGACGAGGAGTTTGCTGTACTTGCACAGGCGGAAGAAGAATTGGGATGAGTCGCGGGATGGCCAAGTATCACCAGCAGGTATCCGGAACCAACTACTCGTTCGACGGTCTCGTCGATCTGATGGCAAAAGCGACACCACTGCGGTCGGGTGACGAACTAGCCGGTTGCGCGGCAAGCTCCGACGCCGAACGTGCTGCTGCTCAATGGGTTCTGGCTGATCTTCCGTTGACGGTGTTCCTCGAAGATCTGTTGGTTCCGTACGAGGACGACGAGGTAACCAGGCTCATCATCGACAGCCACGATCGCCTGGCCTTTGCGCCGGTGGCCCACCTGACTGTTGGCGGACTACGAGACTGGTTGCTCGAGACCGCGTCGGCGCCGGAAGCTTCCGCACGGTTGTCCGCCGTAAGTCCCGGGCTCACCCCCGAGATGGTTGCGGCGGTCAGCAAGATCATGCGCAATCAGGACCTGATCGCCGTCGCGAAGGCCATCACCGTGACCGCGGGGTTCCGTACGACCATCGGACTGCCCGGCCGGCTGAGCACGCGACTCCAACCAAACCACCCGACAGACGATCCACGCGGCATCGCGGCGGCCACATTGGACGGTCTCCTGATGGGATGTGGCGACGCCGTCATCGGTATCAACCCCGCGACGGACTCACCCCAGGCCACCTCGGATCTGCTCCACCTGCTCGACGACATCCGTCAGCGATTCGAGATCCCGACTCAGTCGTGCGTGCTCTCGCACGTGACCACCACGATCGGACTGATCGAATCGGGGGTGCCGGTCGATCTTGTCTTCCAATCGATTGCCGGTACCGAAGGCGCCAATTCCGGTTTCGGAGTGAACATTCCGCTCCTGCGTGAGGGTAACGAGGCCGGGCGCTCCTTGAACCGCGGAACGGTCGGCAACAACGTCATGTACCTGGAGACGGGGCAGGGGTCCGCCCTCAGCTCAGGTGCCCACTACGGCACCGGCGGAGCCCCGGTCGATCAGCAGACACTCGAGACCAGGGCATACGCAGTGGCACGTGATCTCGAACCGCTGCTGGTCAACACCGTGGTCGGCTTCATCGGTCCCGAGTATCTCTACGACGGCAAGCAGATCATTCGCGCGGGCTTGGAGGATCACTTCTGCGGAAAACTCCTCGGGCTGCCGATGGGAGTGGACGTTTGCTACACCAACCACGCCGAAGCCGATCAAGACGACATGGACAACCTGCTCACCTTGCTGGGCGTCGCCGGCGCGGCGTTCGTGATCGCGGTGCCCGGCGCCGACGACGTGATGCTCGGCTATCAAAGTCTGGCGTTCCACGACGCGCTGTATGTGCGTAAGGTTCTCGGTTTGCAGCCCGCCCCGGAGTTCGAGACCTGGCTCCACAACTTGGGGATGACCGACGCAAACGGTCGGGTTCTTCCGATCGATGCCGAAATGTCGCCGTTGCGGGCTTTGACGGTGAACTCATGACCGAGGATCAGGCACCGATCCTCGATTTCTGGGGTCCACTGCGCAAGACCACACAATCGCGTATCGGGCTGGGGCGTGCCGGAGATTCGTTGCCCACCAAGCGGGTTCTCGAATTCAAGGCAGCTCACGCCGCAGCCCGCGACGCGGTCCACGAGCCACTCGACTCCGAGACGCTTGCCAGTCGGGTCGAAGGGGTGGGCATCGGGGCGCCGGTGGTGGTGGCGAGCAGCGTCTCCACCCGCAGTGAGTATCTCCGGAGACCCGACCTGGGGCGCCAGCCGGCTGACCTGGGTGCGATCTCGAGTTCCGACAAGGAAATCGGGTTCATCCTCGCCGACGGACTCTCGCCGCGCGCACTGATGGACCACGGCGAGCAATTGCTGTCCGCATTGGTCAAGGTGTTGGGGGAGCGGTACTCGATCGCGCCGCCCGTGATCGCCACGAATGCCCGTGTGGCACTGGGTGATCACATCGCTGCCGCGATGGGAGTGCAGACGGCGATCGTCCTGATCGGCGAACGTCCAGGGCTCTCCGTTGCGGACAGTGTCGGGATCTATCTGACTCACCTTCCGCGCGTCGGTCGTACCGACGCGGATCGAAACTGCATTTCCAATGTCCACCCACCCGAGGGACTCGGATACGAGCAGGCTGCTCGTGTCGTCCTGGGATTGGTGGCGGGAGCGCGCCAGTTGGGCCGCTCCGGCGTCGACCTCAAGGACACCTCTCGCGCCGATGCCGTTGCGTCGGGAGAAGTGCTGACGCTCGATTAATTGACAACTGCACGGCATACCCGGGTCGATCGACACTCGGGTATGCCGTCGTACCCGAATCACGACGAAAACGAGGGAATCGATGTTCCGTTCGCTGCATGCCCGCGCCCTGTGCGCTTTGGCGGTAGGTAGTGTCCTGTTGAGTGCAACTGCATGTAGTTCGGCCGAGAGCGCCCCGAAAGAAGATGTGGCGCAGAGTGGTTCATCCTGTGCTGCGTTGGATCCCAGTCTTGCGTGGTACGGCGACAACCGTGTGACGTTGGATGCCATGATGACGGAGTTCGGAACGTGTGGAGCTGCAGGTGATGTCGATGACGGAGCTCCGTTGGCGCTCTTCGACTGGGACAACACAGTTGTCAAGAACGACATCGGAAGCGCCACCGCATTCTGGATGATCAAGAACAACAAGGTGTTACAGCCTGCCGGAGGGGACTGGGCAACCACCAGCCGCTTCATGACGCCAGCCGGCGCTGCCGCACTTTCCGCCGCGTGCGGCTCGGAGACCACCCCGGGTCAACCCTTGGTAACCAGTACCGACTTGGACTGCGCGGACGAGATCGTTGCGGTACTCGAGGAGAAGACTCGCGACGGGCAGGCCGCATTCGACGGTTACGATCACCGCCGGACAAAAGCCGCATACGCGTGGGCCGTGCAGTTGATGGCAGGGCGCACCGAGGACGAGATCACCGAGTACGCTCGCGCAGCGCGTGCCGAGAATCTCGCTGCTGCAGAAGGATCCGATCAGATCGTCGGTACGACGGAAGTCGACGGCTCGGTGCGGTACTACGCGCAAATCGAAGATTTGGTGAAATCCCTCGGCGCTCATGGATTCGACGTGCGGATCATCTCCGCGTCGGCCGAACCGGTCGTTCGAGTCTGGGCGGAACAACTGGGATTGGACGCCGATCACGTGATGGGAGTTCGGCCCATCGTCGAGGGCGGGCTTCTCACCGGGCGCCTGCGTGGGTGTGGTGGCGTTGCGGACGGCGACGACTCGGTCATTCCGTACATCGACGGCAAGCGGTGCCAGGTCAACGAGGTTGTCTACGGGGTTCAAGGGCCTACGGCGTTCGAGCAGTTGGCCGCCGATCGACGTCAGGTATTTGCTGCCGGTGATTCTGTCACCGACGTGACGTTCCTCGGAGATGCGACCGGTGCGCGCCTGGTGATCAACCGCAACAATCCCGAACTGATGTGCAATGCCTACGACAACAGTGACGGGAAATGGCTGGTCAACCCCATGTTCATCGAACCGAAGTCCCGGGCGGACGCTCCCTATCACTGCTCGACCGATGCTTACACCGACGCGGCCGGGGCAAAAGGTGCCGTGACTCGCGTAGACGGCAGCGTGATCCCCGATCAGGCCGATACCGTCGCGTGACGGTCGACTTGTCGCGGTGACTTCACAACGATCGATCGGGGTGTGATCTGATTCTGTCGAGCCCCTTGTCGGGCTGCGGAAACCCAGGGGTGTCCGCTGTGATGCTGGAGCCGCAGAGGCGGCACGTGAGTAGGAGAAATCGATGGCCTTCGCTGGCAATGTGGACGAGTTGGCACTGCTCCAAGCAGTACGTCTCAAGGAGCGGGTCGGAGCGGTCGTCCTGGCCGAGCACCTGGGCGTCAGCGCGGCTTCCGGCCAAGCTGCGTACGACGCACTTGTCGCGCAGGGCAAAGCGGTCGAAGCGGAAAACGCCATCAGCCTGACCGAGAAAGGTTTGGCAGAACTCGAAGATCAGTTGGACGCCGAGCGCGTCTCGATCGACGAGGACTCCATCGGTGAGGTGTACGAGGCGTTCCTTCCCTTGGACGAGGAGTTCGCCGCGCTCATCGACGACGCAGATGCGGATTCCCTTGCCGAGTTGGATCGCCGGGCTGCAAACCTGTTCGACGATCTGTCGGCATTCGTTCCGCGGTTGTCTCGTTACCAGGATCTCTTCTCGGATGCTCTCGCGAAAGTGCAAGCGGGGGAGTCCAAGTGGATTTCCGAACCGATCATCGACTCCTACGCCACGGTGTGGGGCGAGATCCGTCAGGAACTGTTCGGGGCTGCCGGTAAGGCTTGATCCGTAGCGTTGCACCGTGACGTCGTTTCTCGAGGGCCGTCCGATTCGTGAGAACGAATCGGACGGCCTGCGGCATGTCGAGGGTCGTGAAACTCGTTACCATTGCATACAAGTGGTGACCGAGATCACTCCTACCCCCTTTCGGGGGTAGTGCGGGGGTGAGCCACATCACTACCTTTCCTCCTATTGACGGTGATGCCCACAGGGCGACACCACGGGACCACGGAGGAATCGAGTGACCACAGTCTCTCCCACAGGCGGCACCAGTGCCGCCGGCGCCGGGGGTGCGAGTGCCGCAGGTGCGACGCAGCCCCCGCAGAACACCACCAGTGTGCGGCGCGTCGCAATCGCGAGTTGTATCGGCACGACTATCGAGTTCTACGACTTCTTCATCTACGGAACCGCTGCGGCACTTGTCTTTCCGACGGTGTTCTTCCCCGCGCTCGGTGCCACTGCGGGAACTGTCGCATCGTTTGCGACTTTCGCAGTCGCATTCATCGCCCGGCCCGTCGGCGCAATGTTGTTCGGACACTTCGGTGATCGCATCGGTCGCAAGAAGACGCTGATCTCGACGCTCCTGCTCATGGGTATCTCGACGCTCCTGATCGGCTTGCTGCCGGGTGCTGCAACCATCGGTGTCGCGGCCCCGATCATCTTGGTGCTCTTGCGATTCGGCCAAGGTTTCGCGGTCGGTGGTGAGTGGGCAGGCGCAACCTTGCTCACGGCGGAATACGCTCCACCGGGCAAACGTGGTCTGTATGCGATGTTCCCGCAGCTCGGCCCTGCAATCGCCTTCGTTCTCTCGAGCAGCACCTTCCTCATCACCGGCGCAGTTCTCGGCGACACCAACCAGGCTTTCCTCGATTACGGCTGGCGTATCCCGTTCCTGTTCTCCATCGTGTTGGTCGGCATCGGCCTCTACATGCGACTCGCTATCGAGGAGACTCCCGTCTTCAAGGCGGAGCAGGCAGAGCGCGTCGCGGAGCAGAAGAACGAAGCACCGCGCACCCTTCCGTTCCTGGATGCTTGGCGGTTCCAGACCAAGGAGATCCTGCTCTCGGCAGGCGCCCTGGCTTGCCTGTTCGCGTTCTTCTACATGGGCACGGCTTTCCTGACGAGCTACGGAACAAAGACCCTCGGCTTCTCCCGTCCGTTCGTCCTGTCGGTCGGTATCGCTTCCGCGGTTGTCTTCGGTGCGGCGATCGTCGTTTCCGCTCTGTACTCGGACCGCATCGGGCGCCGCAAGGTCATCATGATCTCGTGTGGTCTGGCCGTCGTCTGGGCGCTGGTGCTGTTCCCGCTCCTCGACACGGGATCGCCGATCGCGTTCATCATCGGAATGTTCGGCACGCTCATGATCTTCGGAATCGCCTACGGCCCCTGCGGTGCGCTGCTTCCGGAAATGTTCCAGACCCGCTACCGCTACACCGGTGCCGGCCTCGGCTACAACCTCGCCGGAGTGCTCGGTGGGGCAGTGCCGCCGCTGATCGCCGCACCGCTGGCCTCGGCCTACGGGAGTATGGCCATCGGAGTCATGTTGGCGATCCTGGGTGTGTTGAGCCTGATCTGCACCTGGGCGCTCGTCGAGACCAAGGACCACGCGCTGTAACCACTGTGCGCCTTTATTAACCGCCGGCGGTTAATAAAGGCGCACAGCAGGCGGGTGGGGTGTCCGGACTCTGAACAGTTACGGCCACCCCGCACCGGGAAGTATGTCGTGCATCACACCGAATCGAGTAAATTCGTAGATGAGAGGGTCCGCTGCGGCGGCCCCTCTCATAGGTGCCTGAACAGGTAACCGGAGAGGACAGAACACATGAGTACGCCGCTGCCCAGCTATACGTCCGGAGTATGGGACGGTCCGATGCTGGGCGACACCATCGGAGACAACCTCGATCGCACGGTTGCCGCACACGGCGACCGCGATGCGTTGATCGACCACGCCAGCGGTCGACGATGGACGTACCGGGAGTTCGCCGAGCAGGTGAACGGGCTCGCTGCCGGACTACTTTCCCGTGGTGTGGGGAAGGGCGATCGGGTAGGAATCTGGGCTCCCAACTGTCCGGAATGGACGTTCACGCAATACGCGACGGCAAAGGTCGGCGCGATCCTGGTCAACATCAATCCGGCGTACCGCTCGCACGAGTTGCAGTACGTGCTCGAGCAGGCCGGGATCTCGACGCTGGTGTCTGCGGCCAGCTTCAAGACCTCGGACTACGCGTCGATGATCGAGACGGTGCGGCCGCAGTGCCCGGATCTGACGTCGGTGCTCCTGCTCGGTTCACCCGAGTGGGACGCGGTGCTTGCAGACGGCTTGGCGGCGCAGGCAAGCGATCCGGCTCCGCTCGCCGCAGCCCAGGCCGCGTTGTCGGCCGACGACGCGATCAACATCCAATACACCTCGGGTACTACCGGTTTCCCGAAGGGCGCGACGCTCAGTCACCACAACATCCTCAACAACGGCTATTTCGTCGGCGAGTTGTGCCACTACAGCGAGGTCGATCGGGTGTGCATCCCGGTGCCGTTCTACCACTGTTTCGGCATGGTAATGGGCAACCTTGCGTGCACCAGTCACGGTGCTGCCATGGTCATTCCGGGTCCGGCTTTCGATCCGCGTGCTTCGCTCGAAGCCGTTCAGGCCGAAAAGTGCACGTCCCTCTACGGCGTTCCGACGATGTTCATCGCGGAGTTGGCGTTGCCGGACTTCGACAGCTTCGATCTGTCGTCCCTTCGCACCGGCATCATGGCGGGCTCGCCCTGCCCGGTCGAGGTGATGAAGCAGGTCATCGATCGCATGGGCATGTCGGAGGTGTCCATCTGCTACGGCATGACGGAGACCTCGCCGGTGTCGTTGCAGACCCGCTCGGACGATTCGATCGAGCAGCGCACCGAAACGGTCGGACGGGTAGGGCCGCATCTCGAGATCAAGATCGTCGATCCGGCAACCGGATTGACGGTGCCCCGTGGCGAGCCGGGTGAACTGTGCACGCGTGGTTACTCGGTCATGCTCGGATACTGGGAGAACCCGGAGAAGACCGCCGAGGCGATCGACGCTGCCCGGTGGATGCACACCGGAGACATCGGAGTCATGGACGAGGCCGGATACGTCGCCATCACGGGACGCATCAAGGACATGGTCATCCGCGGTGGCGAGAACGTCTATCCGCGTGAGATCGAGGAGTTCCTCTACACCCACCCCGACATTCTCGATGCGCAGGTCATCGGTGTACCCGACGCAAAGTACGGCGAGGAATTGATGGTGTGGGTCCAGATGCGCGAAGGTGCAGACGATCTCGACGCCGATTCGGTCCGCGCGTTCTGCACCGGCAAGCTCGCGCACTACAAGATTCCGCGGTACGTCCATGTCGTCGACGAGTTCCCGATGACAGTCACGGGCAAGGTCCGCAAGATCGCGATGCGAGAACAGGCGATCGAATTGATCGGTCAGGCCTGAGAGTATGTCCGCGAACCCAGGGGAGCGTGAGCCGGTACGCCCCGAGATCGCGCTCTCCTGGAAGCGTTCTCGACTGAGTGGCCTCGACCCGTCGTCGGCCATCGCCGTGGACACCGAGCAGCAGGACGGTGAGTCTCGTCTGCTCCGGGCCGCCGCACCCGTGCTCGACGAAGTTTCGCAACAGATCGCGGGCACCGGTTTCTGCGTGCTGCTTGCTGATCGAGAATGCCGCGTCGTCGCTTCGGTGTACTCCGACAGTCGCGTCGAGCGAACGATCGAGCGGTTGGGTGTCGTCAACGGTTCACGCTTCGGTGAAGAGCACGCCGGCACCAACGCGCTTGGTACGCCCCTCGAGGTCGGACGAAGCGTGGTGATCCACGGTGACGAGCATTTCCTCGACAGTCTCAAGGGTTTGAGCTGCTACGGACAGCCGATCCTGCATCCCGTCACACGTCGTGTCGAGGGCATTCTCGACATGACCGGCGTTGTCTCGCAGGCCAACCCACTGTTCGCGCCCTTCCTTGCGCGTGCTGCAGCGGACATCGAGAAACGGTTGCTCGAAGGCTCGAAAGCATCGGAGCAGCGGCTGGTCGACGCATTCCAGCGAGTTTCACATCAGCGCCACATTGCCGTCGCGGCCATCGGCGACGACATCCTGCTGAGCAACCGAACCGCTTTGGATCTGCTCGACACCGCAGACCATGTATCGCTCCGTTCCTTGATTGCCGACCTGAATCCGGACCAATCACGATTGGTGACAGTCGAATTGGCGTCCGGCGCGCTGGCGCGAGTTCAAGCCGACCGGATTTCCGGGGCTGACGGTGGTGCGCTCTTCCTGGTCGAACCACTCCAACGGGAACGGGCACCGATCCGCAGAACGCACGAGCGGGCACCGTCTCCGGGCGAACGACTGCGGCGCGACCTGATGCGGGCGCGGGCAACCTCTGCCGCCGTGGCGATCTCGGGTGAAGCGGGATCCGGCCGAACCTCGGCAGCATCGGACGTAGTCGGCAGTGTCGATGCGAGTTGGCTCGATGCCACGCGAATCGCGTTCGACGGCCGTGAGCAGTGGGTCACCGATCTCGTGCGAGCAGCCCGTAAGCGTTCGGGCGTGGTCGTGATCGAACAGGTGCAACTCCTTCCTGACTCGGTGTTGCCGCTGGTCGCAGACCTGATCGACGCCAGCGCCGAGGGGCCGAAAATCGTACTGACCAGCGGAGCGGCAGTTGATCTTCCACCGACCATCGCCGCGCTGCTCTCACGATGCGCCTCCAGGGTTGTCATCACCCCACTGCGCGAGCGACAGGCTGAGATCGCCGAGTTGGCACAAGTAATGTTGGAGGGGATCTCGCCAGAACTGAGGTTGACCGCCAGCGCTGCCGAAGCACTCGCGGCGGCCAACTGGCCGGGCAACCTGGCCGAATTGCGCGTCGTGTTGAATCGCGCCTCGGATGAACGCTCGAGCAATCGCATCGACGTCGCTGATCTGCCCGAGGACTATCGCACCACGACCAAGGTGTCGCGGTTGGCAGGGCGGGAGAAAGCCGAGCGCCAGGCGATCATCGGAGCGTTGAAAGACTGCGGCGGCAACAAGGTTCACGCGTCGGCGCAACTCGGAATCAGCCGAAGCACTCTCTATACACGGATGCGGGCGCTCGACATTACTGTGTAGTTTGCTGTCCGACTTCAGTTGTACAAAGTTCGGACAGTTAGCACCCCTGGAAGCGCGGAAGTATGGCGTGCATCACATTCGCACCTCACTACTTCAGGGGAGTTTCCGATGACGGCAGTAGCCGAACACACCATCAGTTCCGCGGTACAGGGTTTCCTGAACGGACCGAAGAAGCTCTACATCGGCGGCGAATTCGTCGATGCCGCTTCGGGTCAGACCTTCGCGACGTACAACCCGGCTGACGGACAGAAGCTCGCAGACGTGGCACACGGTCAGGCTGAAGACATCGACCGCGCGGTACGTGCCGCTCGAACGGCTTTCGAGGACGGCCCCTGGTCACGTATGAAGGCAAACGAGCGCGAGCGGATGATCTGGCGCGTCGGCGACATTCTCAGTGCTCGTGCCGAGGAATTCGGTCAGCTCGAAGCTCTCGACAACGGCAAGTCCGTTGCCATCGCCACCGCCGTCGACGTAGCTTGGGCCGCAGACGTTTTCCGCTACTACGCGGGTTGGGCCACCAAGATCGAAGGCAGCACCGTCAACGTGTCGATGCCCTTCTCTCCGGGCGGCGAGTTCCACGCCTACACCCTGCGTGAGGCAATCGGCGTCTGTGGACTGATCGTGCCGTGGAACTTCCCGCTGCTGATGTCGTCGTGGAAGCTCGCCCCCGCGCTCGCCGCCGGCAACACGGTGATCCTCAAGCCCGCTGAGCAGACCCCGCTCACCGCACTGCTTCTCGCGGAGGTCTTCGAAGAAGCCGGCTTCCCGCCCGGTGTCGTCAACATCGTTCCCGGCTTCGGCGATGCAGGTGCTGCTCTGTCCGGCCACGACGACGTGGACAAGGTTGCGTTCACCGGTTCCACCGAGGTGGGTAAGAAGATCGTCGACGCCGCCAAGGGCAATCTGAAGAAGGTTACGCTCGAGCTCGGTGGCAAGAGCCCCAATATCGTGTTCGCCGACGCCGATTTCGATTCCGCGGTGGAGGGTTCGCTCAACGCGTGGCTGTTCAACCACGGACAGTGCTGCGTTGCGGGTACTCGTCTGTACGTCGAGGACACCATCTTCGAGAAGTTCACCGAGGCCGTCGCGCACGCAGCGAGCCAGGTCAAGATCGGACCCGGCCTCGATCCCACCACCCAGCTCGGACCGCTGGTCTCGCAGGAGCAGTTCGACAAGGTGACCGGCTACCTGCGTGAGGGAATCGCCGACGGCGCACGTGCACTGACGGGCGGCAACCGCTGGGGCGATCAGGGCTACTTCGTCGAGCCGACCGTCTTCGTTGACGTCAAGCCCGAATTCTCCATCGTTCAGGAGGAGATCTTCGGACCCGTCGTGGCGGCGCTGCCGTTCAACGCGGACGACGGACCGATCACTGCCGCAAACGATTCCATCTACGGCTTGGCCGCCGGCATCTGGACCCGGGACATTTCCAAGGCTCACCGCACGGCGAAGCGCTTGAAGGCCGGTTCGGTGTGGATCAACCAGTACAACGGCTTCGACACTGCAATGCCCTTCGGTGGATACAAGCAGTCCGGCTGGGGCCGCGAGCTCGGCGCTTCGGCTATCGATCTCTACACCCAGACCAAGGCCGTCAACATCGCTCTCTGACCGACCCCATCGCTCATTCTCTCGTCCGACAATCAAGGAGATCACCAGTGAAGACCAAAGCTGCTGTACTGCTCGAGCCCGGAAAGCCTTTCGAGATCATGGAACTCGACCTCGACGGCCCGGGTGTGGGTGAGGTACTGATCAAGTACACCGCTGCCGGACTGTGCCATTCGGATCTGCACCTGACCGACGGTGATCTCCCGCCGCGTTACCCGATCGTCGGCGGACACGAAGGCTCGGGCATCATCGAAGAGGTCGGCCCAGGCGTCACGAAGGTCAAGCCGGGCGACCATGTCGTGTGTAGCTTCATCCCCAACTGCGGCACCTGCCGCTACTGCTCGACCGGTCGCCAGAACCTCTGCGACATGGGTGCCACCATCCTCGAAGGCTCGATGCCCGACGGTTCCTTCCGTTTCCACGGCAACGGAATGGATTTCGGCGGAATGTGCATGTTGGGAACGTTCTCCGAGCGGGCCACCATTTCTCAGCACTCGGTAGTCAAGATTGACGACTGGCTTCCCTTGGAGACGGCAGTGGTCGTCGGCTGCGGCGTGCCGTCGGGTTGGGGAACTGCCGTCAACGCAGGCAACCTCCGCGCCGGTGACACCGCGGTGATCTACGGCATCGGTGGCCTCGGCATCAATGCCGTTCAGGGTGCGGTTTCGGCCGGCTGCAAGTACGTCGTTGTGGTCGATCCGGTTGCTCTCAAGCGTGAGACCGCACTGAAGTTCGGTGCCACGCATGCCTTTGCAGACGCCGAGAGCGCCGCTGCCAAGGTCAACGAGCTGACGTGGGGACAGGGTGCCGACGCGGCGCTCATCCTTGTCGGCACCGTCGACGAGGACGTGGTCAGTGCGGCGACGGCAGTGATCGGCAAGGGTGGCACCGTGGTGATCACGGGACTCGCCGACCCCGCCAAGCTGACCGTTCACGTGTCGGGTACCGACCTGACGCTGAATCAGAAGACGATCAAGGGCACGCTGTTCGGGTCCATGAATCCGCAGTACGACATCGTGCGACTGCTGCGTCTCTACGATGCCGGTCAGCTCAAGCTCGACGAACTGATCACCAACACCTACAGCCTCGAAGACGTCAACAAGGGCTACCAGGATCTACGTGACGGCAAGAACATCCGTGGCGTGATCATTCACGACAAGTAACCCCAAGTGCTGTGCGCCTTTATTAACCGCCCGCGGTTAATAAAGGCGCACAGCACTATTTCTTGGCTTTCGACAAAATCTGCATCAACTGAAGTAGCGCCGAGAACTTCGCGAACACCGAGCGCGAGACCACCGGACCGAAAGCCGCGGTGTCGGTTGCGTCGAAGGCGTCGAGCAGATCGCGGAAACTTTCGACCTGTTTGACCATCGCGTCGAGATCGACGTGCGTGACTGTGTCGGCGTCACGCAGAGCGAGCAGGTACTGCGGCGCCGTCACCAAGGCGACCGCCGGTATCTTCCGCTCGAACAACGGTTCACCCTCACCGAAATGAATGACCGGTCCTGGCGCCACGATTCGGCGATCGCCTGCCCCGATGTCGCGCCACAGCGGTGCAACGATGTCGTGTACTTCCCGACTCGTCGCGTAGAGCAGTTCCGGTTCCGGAGTGGTCTCCAACGAATAGCTGCCGGTCGAGGTGTTCTCGGTATCACCCAGTGCGCCGAGGTGTTCGATTGCGATCCCCGCTACTGCGCGCGCCTGACCGGCTTCGCCCTTCCACATCTCGGGGTGCGCTTCGAGCCAGGTGGACGTTGCCTGTCCGTGCTTGGACACCGCTGGAATACGAAGGTGGCCAGTCGTCAGGACAAAAACGTTCGACCGTCGATGCGGCTGCGCCACGGCGTGCCGCGCCAACGCCAACATTCCCAGATGGCCGTTCTCCTCGACACCGTTGGTTCCGTCGCTGTGAGTGATGAGCAGAATCGTCTCTTCGGGTGAGGTTCCGGGGGACACCGCCCACACCGTGTCGGTCCGGGTGTCCGGATGCAGAATCGCATCCAGTACCAGAGTCGCCAGCTGACCGGAGCGAGCTGCAGCGACAACCTTCGCGCCCTCGTCGCCGGCCACCCAGACGGCGGGGATGTCGTGATATGGCTGCGTGAACGGAAGATATTGTCCCAGTGCGTTGTCCGGAGCGATGTCACGCCACACCGCGATCACGCCGAGGACACCGGCCTTGCGGGCCTTGTCGAGCTTCGGGCCCAGAAGTGTTGCGGAGAGAACCGGATTTCGAAGTGTCTCGTCGGTGGCGATCGGGCCCCACTCGCTGACCAGTAGCTTGCGGGGGAGATCGATGTGCGGGACCTCGATCACTGCGATCGCGCCCTTGGCCGCCGACCACTTGGGGCGTCGCGCGCTGACGTAGACCAGGGGAGCGGAGATTCCCTGTGGCCCGGTCAATCCGGAGTAGGGGAATGCGGACGAAACTCTGATCGGTCCCGTCGGCAATTCGATGCGAAGTCCGTCAGGTGTCGCCGGCAGATCCCAGCGTTCGAAAGTGTGTGAATCACGCCGGACGTCGAGGCCCAGTTCGGTCAGTTCGTTCGCGACTTCTTCCACCACCTCGTGGTGTGCAGGAGAGCCCGTCAATCGTGGGCCCAGCGCGTCGAGTCGCTGTTGGCCGGCAAGGAGGAGATCGCGATCGACGGCCTGGACGTGATTCATGGGATTGCCTTTCGTGCTACGCGACGTCTGCTCTGGTGAGGCGCCTGCCCGTGTCGTGTCCACGGTACCGAGCGGTCTGAAAAGGAGACGGAGAGCGCGCCGGATATGCCGTTTTCGCAGATATACCAGGTGCCAACGAGCCGGTCGGTCCGTACCGTATGACCTTGGCACCGAAAGACTCCGTGTTCTTCGGACAGACCAGTCCACGGCGAGAGAGGCCTACGTTGGCTACGTATCTTTACAGGTTGGGGAAGTTCGCTTTCCGCCACAAGTATCTTGTGGTGGCCGCGTGGATTATCGTGATCGCGGTGGTGGGGGGCGCTATCAGCGCCACAAATCCGACGTTCTCCAAAGAATTCAACCTTCCGGGCACCGATTCACAGCGTGCGACCGAGTTGATGAACGAGAACTTTGCAGCTGCAGCGGAGCAGCAAACTCAGGCGTCGACCAGTATTCTCATCGCGGCAGACGACGGGCTTGCCGCGCACAGCGATCAGATCGATCAGTTGATCGCGCAGGCGAAGACATTGCCGGACATCGTCGATCCCGAGAAGATCGTCAATCCGGTCACTCTCGCGGAGGCCAATCCAGCGGTGGCGTCGGCCGTTCTCGGCGACAACGGCAAGGTCGGGCTGATCCAGCTCAATCAGTCGATTCGCATCGAGGATCAGACGCAGGCCAACAAGACCGCGTTCCTCGACTTGATGGCAAAGTTCCGCACCGGCGGCTTGCAAGTCGAAGGAACCGGCTCGATGATGCAGGTGCAGGCCGCGGGCGGTCTGTCGGAGATGCTCGGCTTCGCGGTGGCGTTCATCGTGATGATCGTGGCGTTCGGTGCACTCATCGCGGCGTTCATCCCGTTGTTCACTGCAATTCTGGGAATTGCGCTGGCCACTCTGACTGTCACCCTCGGCTCGGGCTTCTTCGACATCAACGAAGGCGTCACGGGAATCGTCACGATGATCGGCATCGCAGTCTCGATCGACTACGCGTTGTTCATCGTGTCGCGCTACCGCAGTGAGCTCAACCTGGGCGGAACCAGGGAAGCCGCCGCCGGACGCGCAGTAGGTACTGCCGGTTCGTCTGTCGTATTCGCAGGCCTGACAGTGGTGGTTGCGCTGGCGGCCCTGGCGGTGGTCGGGGTTCCGATGATCACGCAGATGGGAATCTCGGCAGCGGTTGCCGTCATCATCGCTGTGCTCGGCGCAATCACATTGATCCCAGCGGTTCTGGGTATCTTCGGCCGATTCGCGTTCTCGCCTCGTATCCCCGGGCTGCGCCACGGTGACGAGCCCGAGACGATGGAATCCAACGGACATCGCTGGGCCAAGATAGTCACCAAGTACCCGTGGCCGATCGCGGGTGCTGCGCTGGTGCTTCTGGTGATCGCGGCTATTCCGATGACGAAGCTCGAACTCGGACTCTCGTTCACTCAGGACGAAGAGCGGCCGGCACTTGCCCTGCTGCAACGTGGGTTCGGTGAAGGCGTCAATGGCGAATTGTTCGTCGTGCTCGACGCGCCTGACGGCACCGACATCACCGCGATTGCCGAAGGCACTGTCGCGCACATCAAGGGCCTCGACAACGTCGCAACTCCGGATCAGTTGATGTGGGTCGGAAACGGACCGGACGCAGCAAACCCGATGGCGGGCGCCAACTCTGCGCTGATCGCGGTCACCCCGCAGATGTCGCCGAGCGGCCCCGAAACCCACGAGCTGATGAATCAGATCCGGGATTACGGATCGACGGTGAAATCGGAAGGCGCAGAACTCGGTGTAGCGGGGCAAACCGCGATCGTTGCCGACATGTCGTCGAAGCTCAGTTCCGCGCTCATCCCGTATCTCATCGTGGTTGTGGGGCTGGCGTTCATCATCATGATGGTCGTCTTCCGCTCGATCCTGGTGCCGCTGACCGCAACTCTCGGATTCCTGTTTTCCGTCTGTGCGACCTTCGGCGCCACGGTGGCCATCTTCCAGGAGGGCGACTTCGGGCTGATCGAGCACACACAACCCATCATCTCGTTCCTGCCGATCTTCATGATCGGTGTGGTCTTCGGGTTGGCGATGGACTATCAAGTGTTCCTCGTGACGCGAATGCGCGAGGAATACGTGCACGGATTGTCGGCCAAGGACGCCATCATCTCCGGCTACACCCATGGTGCTCGCGTGGTCGCGTCGGCGGCCATCATCATGATCTCCGTGTTCGGCGCATTCATGCTGTCCTCGGAGACGACAAGCAAGATGATGGGCTTCGGCCTCGCGGCTGCAGTCTTCTTCGACGCCTTCATCATCCGCATGATCGTGATCCCTGCGGTCATGTCGATTCTCGGTGATTCGGCATGGAAGTTGCCGGCGTGGCTCGACAAGATCCTGCCGAACGTCGACATCGAGGGTGAAGCGATTCGACGGATTCCGATCGAGCAGGATCCGGATTCCGATCCAGACCCGAATCAGGTGCCTGTGAGGGTGTAAGCACTCAGGCAGTCAGAACGGGGTGCCGGTTGCACAGCAACTGGCACCCCGTTCTTCTGTGTTCATACGGAGCCCGCGCGATAGGAAACCATCCGGTTGGTAACAGAAATTGCTGTGATCGCGACAGGAATTCCAGAGGCGACGCGCATCGGGGGCGAGCCGTGACGGTGACTGCGAGGGTACGTGTCGAAGGAGCAAACCGATTTGAAGCGGGCCGAGAAGTGGACCTTCGCGCTGACGGTCGTCTCCCTGATCGCCGGTGGGACAGTGGTTGCCGGGCTGGTGGATCGGTGGAGCAGTTCGCCGTCCGATGACATCTCGGTAGCTGCGTCATCTTCGATCACCATGACATCCACACCGGACGAGATTCCGGCGGAAGACGTGCCTGAATTCTCGTACGTCACGCCGAGCGCGGTGTACCCGACCACGATTCCGGGTTGTGAGAGTGTCGAAGCGCCGGAGGAGGATTCGTTCTTCTCCTATATTCTCGACGGATCTGATACGTACGACGATCCACGCTTTCCGTGGTTCTCGAGTGCCAAGGCCGCCGCGATGTCGGAAGCGGTCAAGCAGGCGCTCCCGAAAGATGTCGAGCTGAAGTTCGCCAGCCCGGGTAATTCGCTGCAGTTCGGGCCGATCTCTGCACCTTCGAACACAGATGGGCTGCCCGAGGGTTTCTCGCTCGAGGAGTTGGCGTCCACCACTGCGTCCGGGACGCTGATTCGGGACGGGAAGATCGGCGCGCTCAGCCTGATGCTGCACTCGAGTTCTGATCCGATCCCATCGTGTGTTGCGGGGTCGCTCGTCGAACGTCGGGTGCTGGCTGACCAGTCGGTAGTGGCTCTGCAGGATACGTGGAGCGAAACCAATGGTGTACGCACTCTTGGTCGGTCGGCGATGTTGTACGGAGTCGACGGGACCCGTATTCAGGCGTATGTCAACGACACTAACAACGACGGAGGTCGGAACGCCGAGAGTTCCGGCGTGGTGCCACTGACTCTCGACGACCTTGTAACCCTTGTCGAAATGCCACAGCTGCGAATCACTACTCCAATTCCCCCGGGTACGGCACCGCTTTCGCCCGGGTGCCACGGGATCCCTCGAGACTCTGGCGACGTGGCCGAACTCGATCGCGCGACGATCGAACGTCTCAACGCCGTACTCGAAGTCAGATGGCGCGCTGTACCTCCGGGTTTTCCGATTCTTGATGCCGGACCGGGCACTCTGACGGTCTCGGAGAATGACAGGTCCACCGCATGTCAGAGACTTCTCACTCGGACGGGAGACAGCGAATCGACGCTCAACATGACAATTACCGGCGGACAACCACTCCCCAAGGAGCCCAACAAATACGACCCCTCCTACTACGGGCACCCCTTGGAGTTCGTGACGCGACCGGATGGATCCGTGATCGAGCGAGACGAACGGAACTACGCGACCGTGCCCATGACAAATGACGGCTCGAAAGCAGAATCGACGCAGGAAACGAGCAGGTCGGTGGTCGTCACCCGCCCGAATGGGACCCAAGTCTCGGTTTCGTCGTCGGCTGCGATCCCGAACGATCCGATGACGTTCGCGCAGTTGGAGTTTCTCGCGACGACCGAAGGCCTGGAGATTCGATGACCACCAGATTCTCCCCGAAATCGCGACTTCGGATCGCGGCCGCCGCAGCCGTAGTCACCGTCACTGCCGCCATCGCCACGGTGGTCACGTCGACGAGTTCCGAACCGACAGCGATCTCGTCGCCGCTATGGAGCGTCGAGGCCTCCGAGATTCTCGGGCGCGAGTTCGCGATCTTCCGGAGCCCACTTGTTGGGACCGAATTCAACATGGACATGGGCGGATTCATCGACGCCGGATCACTCGTGGTCACGATGATCGGTATGCCGGATCGTCAGGCGTATTCGTTGGACGACGCAGAATTGGTCGGATTGGACGCCGAAGATGGCACAGTTCGTTGGCGCACGTCGGCGGTCGACATCGGTGGTTGCTCCGAGACTCTGCTCGGCAGTTCGGTGCTGTGTTTCTCCGGGCCGTACGTATCCGGTGGTTCGTACTCGCTGTTCGACATCGAGACGGGAGAGCGGCGAGACATCAAGACACCGTGGTCGCCGATCGTCGCGGTTGTCTCGGGCGACACCGTCCTCGCGCTCGAAGGTGATATCGAGAGCAACGACGTTCGCGTGCACAGCGGAACCGTCGACGATCCGGAAGCGAACTGGTCCAAAGCGTTCGACATCGGTGGATCGTGGGAAGCCGGATACGTCGATCCGGTGATGTCGGTTCACGGCGACCTGGGCGTGATCGCTCTCGACGAGTCCTTGGGATTTGACCTGAAGACCGGCGAACAGCGGTGGGTACACGGTTACTCCACCTGCTCGACCGCGCACACATCGTCGGACGGCGTGACATTGGTGTCGGATGGCGGTTGCGAAGGCAATGGCCGTCCGACAAGTGAGTACGCGCTCGATCAGAACGGGCGCGAGTTCGCCAGGACAGACGAACTGCCCTCGGAGTCCTCGTACTACGGCGGGCGATACAGCCGAGATAATCCCGCAGGAGGATCGACTCCGATCATTCTGGGACACAGCGGTTTCGACCGGACTTCGGGTGAGAAGTTGTGGTCCAACAGTGAAGTCTTCGACACCGCACAGTCGTTGGCGGTGATCGGCAACGTGGTTGCCGTGACCCGTTCTGGTTCCGAGCCCGAGGTCCAGTTCGTGGACCTGCTCACCGGTGAGGTCCTGTGGCGATCGAACGCCGAGCGCGCCGGGGAGGTTGTCTGGCACGGCGATGTCGTTATCGACGAGGGAAACGTCTACGGAACGAATGTCCGTACAGGCCAACGTAGTTGGGAGATTCGGGTGGACCGGGACGGGGACGACGAGTTCACGCCTTGGATGATGCCGCGCGAGCTGTGGGCGGGAGAGAAGGTGCTATTGCGTTCCAGTGAAGACCGCATCACGGCGTTGAAACTGTCGTGAAATTCGGTGGCTGCGAACCTTCGGTGATTAGCGAAATTCGATGGGTTACTGGTGAACTGGCATGATTCGACCTTTCGACATGCCGAACAAGCGCCTGAACTCCAGGCGCTCCTGCTCGAAGTTGTAGATGCGGTAGACGGGCCACACGAGCGCGTGGAGCATCGAGTCGCCCCAGATGGTCAGTTTGAGGCGCCAATTCATGATGTTGTGAAGGTGCAGAACCGATTCGGATGCTTGGTTGTACTTCAGGTACTCCAACGGAGGGGTTTCACCGCGTCGACCGGACGTTTCTGCTCGCATGTCGGCGATCTGACCGATCGTCATCCCTTCCTCCCGAAGGCACAGTGAAAGGTCGATATCTTCGTGGATGTCCGGCCGGTCACTGACTTGCTCGCGGACGGCCAGCCATGCGCTTTTTCTGATCGCCATGTTTGCTCCGGCGACAGCAAGTACTTGACGTTCGCAATCGAACTTTCCCTGCTTGACCTGACGGTCCAGTGCGAAACGGTGGATTCGGGCAAACGGCGATTCGAAGAGATAGGTGAGTCCGGCGACCGCTGAATGCGCAGTGCTGCGCTGGAAGAAACCTTTGACCGCACGGGCCCATCCCGGTCGGACCCGCGTGTCTGCGTCGATCCGACCGATGATGTTGCCGGTCGAGGCGTCGAAGCCGGCGTTCCGCGCATGAACGACGCCTTGCCGGGCCTCGAAGACATATCTCACTCGGTCGTGCTTCTCGGCGAACTTGTGAATAATCGATGCGGTGCTGTCCGTCGAGTTGTTGTCGACGACCAGAATCTCGTCGATTTCGGACTGGATCAGTAAGCGCTCGATGCAGTTCGAAAGGGAGTTTTCTTCGTTGAATACTGGAACAACCACGGAGAGTCGATTAGTGGACAAGTGTTCAATTTCTTGCATGGACTCGGTCACTTGGCTCCTTTGCTGGGCAATTAGTCCAGTCCTTCGCAAAGGTTACGATAGCAATGGGTGTCCGTTTCGGCAATTTGGAGTGGTGAGATTTCGGTCATTTTTGCAAATGCCCACTCCGTCGAGGAGTCGACATAAGTGCAGCTAGATGCACGTTTCTGTGTTCGGAAGAATGGTTTCCGCAATGTTTGATTCTTTGCTCACTCGAGTCTGTTTGTCGGCTGAACAGTGGACTTTAGTCCTTCTATTTTCGGCAAACATAATGCTGGCAGTTCGCTGATCTTCGGATCTCAACAATGGCAACCGCGTAGCAATATTGAGATAGTGGAGGATGCTTTCCCTGGTGCCGAGTTAGCCCAGCGCACGTGGAATATCTGTGAATTCACCAGTCCTTAGTCGGCAAGCTCGCCACCCCCTGCAAATATTTGCGTTCGGGCGTGCTGGTCTGAGTATTCCGGTCAAGTACGTCCCCGCGAACCTTCAGCACCGATTCCGACGCGCAGCCGGTGGTCACCATCTCCTCAACGGGGCACGGCGCCCTCGGCTTCGGGTGCCGGAACAGTTTTCCCGGTGATCGGATCGACTTCCTCGAGCGGTGGAACGTCTTCTCCGTCGAGCACTCGGCGCATGCGCTCCTTGTCGAGCTGCCCCTCCCAATTGGCGACCACGAAGGTTGCGACACAGTTCCCGAGCAGGTTCACCGACACCCGCATCGAATCCATGATTCGATCGGCGCCCAGTAGGAGAGCGACTGCGGCGACGGGAATTGCGCCGTGACCGATTGCGGCCACGGTGGCCGACAGCGCCAGGAATGACGATCCCGGCACGCCGGCCATTCCCTTGGACGTGAGCATCAGTACCAGGACGGCAGTGATCTGCTCACCGAGTGTCAGGTCCACACCGAGTGCCTGAGCCAGAAACAGCATGCAGATCGACAGGTACAGCGTCGCGCCGTCGAGATTGAACGAGTAGCCGGTAGGCACCACCAATCCTGTTGTAGTGCGCGAGCATCCGGCGTTGGTGAGCTTGACCATGATTCGGGGCAGAACTACTTCGGTCGACGCCGTTCCCAAAGCGAGGAAGAGTTCGTCCTTGATGTACTTGACGAACTTCCACAGGTTCACGCCCGCGAAGTACCCGACTATCGCGGCCAGGATGAGGATGAACAGGACGGCGGCGAGATAGCATGCGGCGATCAGCTTTCCGTAACTTCCGAGCGAAGCGATCCCGTACTGACCGACGATGTACGCCATCGCGCCCAAAGCGCCCAACGGCGCCAGTCTCATGATCCAGCCGATGATCGTGAAGAACAGATGGCTCAGACGATCGACGAGTTCGAACACGATCGGTGGTCCACTCTCACCCGCCTTGGCCAATGCGAGCCCGAACAGTACGGCGAAGAAGAGGACTTGGAGGAGTGCGTTCTCGGCGAAGGCCGAAACTATCGACACCGGAATGATATTGAGCAGGAATTCGACGGTGTGGGGAAGTTCGCCACTTCCGGTCTTGGCGGCCACGGCGTCCGCACCGTTCGCCAGCGTCTCCGGATCGATGTCGAATCCCGCACCCGGCTTCATCAGATTTCCGATGAGCAGCCCGAACAACAGGGCGAAGGTGGTCACGACCTCGAAGTAGATGAGTGCTTTGACGCCGATACGCCCCACGGCCTTCAGATCCCCGACGTGGGCGATCCCGATCACAACGGTGCAGAAGATGATCGGCGCGATCAGCATTTTGATCAGCTTGATGAATCCGTCGGCGAGGGGCTTGAGGTTCGCGCCGAATTCCGGCCACAACCAGCCGATGAGAACACCGATGACGATAGCGGCGATCAATTGCACGAACAGTGATCGGTACCATGGCGGCTTGTTGGCGAGTCGCGCGAGCTCGCTGTTCGGCAGTTTTACGGAAGTTGGCATGGATGGGAACGGTAGGTCCGCTTGATTGCGAAAAAATAACTCGCGAATGTCGTGGATGTAACGCGTCGAGGTTGCATCTCGGACAACAATTCGGTCAACAAGCGACAGTTGTGTGTGACTGTGGTTATTGTTTCCCTGAGCGGTGATCTTCCGTCCGCGTGCATGCACGACGTGTGAGAGGGGCTGTCATGGGGCAAATTATCGGAACCATCATTTTCGGCGCAGTCATCGGAATCCTGGCTCGTCTCGTACTGCCAGGTAAGCAGCAGTACGGCATGATCGTGACCGTCGTGCTGGGTATCGCCGGAGCGCTTATCGGGTACTGGGTCTGGGGAGCGATCTCGGACAAGGGCGACACGGGCGGAATCGACTGGATCCGCTGGATCATCAGCATCGCCGCGGCGGCCGTGCTCTCGATCGGCTACAGCGCCGTCACTGGCAAGAAATAGCAAGCCGACCCAATTCGAGAAGTGCGCCCTCCCGAAGTTCGGGAGGGCGCACTTCTTTTTGTTTGCCCTAGTTGTCCGACCCCAGTTGTGAGCGAACGGCACTTTCGTCGCCTCAGATGCGCCGAAAGGCGCGTTCGCTCAGGGCAGGGGACCGAATTCAGAGCGCCCGTCGCTGAAGATGCAGCGCCTCGAGGAACTGCGCCGGCAGATCCTGCTCGAGGATTTCGTCGTCAGGATGCGGTAGCGCTTTGATTTTGGCGAACTCGTCGTTGAGTCGTTCCATCTTGACATCGAGACGGTGTGCCGCGGCAGCAGCCTCGGTGAGTTCGTCGAGGAGTTCGACGGGAACCTCGCGGTTGTACTTGTAGTAGATCTTGTGCTCGAGGCTCGCCCAGAAATCCATTGCGATCGTGCGGATCTGAAGTTCGATCGGTACGTGCCTGACGCGGTCACTCATGAAAACCGGGACCTCGACGATCAAGTGCAAGCTCTTGTAGCCGTTGGGTTTCGGATCGGCGATGTAGTCCTCGCGCTCGATCACCCGAAGGTCCGTCTGGCTGGTGAGCATCTCGGCGATTCGGTACGTGTCGGAAATGAAGCTGCAGGTGATACGTACTCCAGCGATGTCGAAGATGTTCTTCGAGATGTCGTCGATCGTGAGCGGGACGTTCAGGCGTTGAGCCTTACGCAGGATGCTGTCCGGCGACTTGACCCGTGACGTGACGTGTTCGATGGGGCTGTACTGATTGATGTGAGTGAACTCGTCCTTGAGGATGTTCACCTTGGTCATCAGTTCGGAGATTCCGAATTGGTACAACATCATGAAGCGGGAGAACTCGGTCCGCAGTTCGGCGAAATCGGCCCTGCTGACCCCACTGCTGTCTTCCACGTTCGGCACCCTCATCTGTTAGCTGGTGTAACCAGTCTGCCACCGATTGTGCCGTGTCCGGTTTCAGTGGGTGCGCAGTGCGGCGAGCGTCATATCCCGCAGGACTCGACGCGCGCGTGCCGGCGAAGCGGGGTTGGCGCTGTGAGGGGTCGAGTTGATCAGACCGAAGGTGGCATGCGCTTTGATTCGTGCGTCCGCCTGATCGAGTTGGGGATCGAGTTGCTCGAGCACCCCGACCCAGACCTCGACGTACTTGCGCTGCGTCTGGCGTACCTGTCGACGCGCGTCGGCCGGCAAGCTTTCGAGGTCGCGGTCCTGGATGCGGATCAGGTCCGGCTCGCCCAGTGCGAAGTCGAGGTGGAACTCCACCAGTGCGTCGAGTGCGGCGCTCGGTGAGTCCGCTGCCTCCGCTGCCGCAGAACCTCCTTCGTGCAGGCGCGTGCTGATGCCGACGAGAAGTTCCACGAGGACGGCGTCCTTGTTCGGAAAGTGCCGGTACACGGCCGGGCCGCTGATACCGACGGCCGCGCCGAGGTCTTCGAGTCGCACACTCACGAATCCGCGTTCGGCGATCAACCGTGCGGCGGCGTCCAAGAGCTGACGTCGACGGTCGGCCTTCATCTGATCGCGTCGCGTCGGAGCTGCTACCTGCTCAGAGGTCATTCTCTCGATCTTTCTTCGCTTGTGTTCTGGACAACTCAGTTAATCATAGTTAATCTAGTTTCAGTTATCGAGCATTAACTCATGGCGAAGGCGGCGGGATGACTCCCAGTGGAATCACGCAAGGATCGGGCTACCGGTCCGATCACACCGTTCTGGTGGACGAACTGAAGAAGAAACTGGCGCAAGCAGCGCTGGGTGGCAACCAGCGCTCTCGCGAGCGTCACGTGAGCAGAGGGAAGTTGCTGCCGCGAGATCGCGTCGACTCGCTGCTCGACCAGGGCAGCCCGTTCCTCGAGCTGTCCCCACTGGCGGCCAACGGCCTGTACGACGACGAGTGCCCGGGCGCCGGCGTCATCACCGGTATCGGCCGTGTGTCGGGTCGCGAGTGCGTCATCGTTGCCAACGACGCGACGGTCAAGGGCGGCACCTACTACCCGATGACGGTGAAGAAGCACCTGCGCGCGCAGGAAGTTGCGCTGCAGAACAACCTTCCCTGCATCTACCTCGTCGACTCCGGCGGCGCCTTCCTGCCGCGCCAGGACGAGGTCTTCCCGGACCGTGAGCACTTCGGCCGGATCTTCTACAACCAGGCGACCATGAGCGCCAAGGGGATTCCCCAGATCGCCGCAGTTCTCGGTTCGTGCACCGCGGGAGGCGCCTACGTGCCCGCGATGAGCGACGAAGCAGTGATCGTCCGCAACCAGGGCACCATCTTCCTCGGCGGACCGCCGCTCGTGAAGGCTGCCACCGGTGAGATCGTGACGGCCGAAGAGCTCGGCGGCGGCGACCTGCACTCCAAGGTTTCCGGCGTCACCGACCACCTGGCCGAGGACGACCGCGACGCACTTCGGATCGTGCGCAACATCATTGCCACGCTCGGCCCCCGCTCCGAGCGCCCGTGGGACGTCATCTCCACGGTTCCGCCCGTCACCGATCAGAGCGAGCTGTACGACGTCGTTCCGACTGATCCCCGTACTCCGTACGACGTGCACGAGGTCATCACCAAGCTCGTCGACGGTGGCGCGTTCCAGGAGTTCAAGGCTGAATACGGCAAGACGCTCGTCACCGGTTTCGCGCACATTGAGGGCCACCCGGTCGGCATCATCGCCAACAACGGCGTGCTCTTCGGCGAATCCGCCATGAAGGGAGCACATTTCATCGAACTGTGTGACAAGCGCAGTGTGCCGCTGCTGTTCCTGCAGAACATCGCAGGCTTCATGGTCGGACGCGACTACGAGGCCGGCGGCATCGCCAAGCATGGCGCCAAGATGGTCACGGCAGTCGCGTGTGCACGGGTCCCCAAGCTGACAGTCGTCATCGGCGGCTCGTACGGCGCCGGCAACTACTCCATGTGTGGACGCGCGTATTCACCTCGCTTCCTGTGGATGTGGCCGAACGCGCGCATCTCGGTCATGGGCGGCGAGCAGGCCGCGTCGGTGCTCTCGACGGTTCGTAGTGACCAGCTCGACAGCGCGGGTAATCCGTGGTCGGCCGAGGACGAAGAATCCTTCAAGGCGCCGATCCGCGAGCAGTACGAGGCTCAGGGCAATCCGTACTACTCCACTGCGCGGCTGTGGGATGACGGTGTCATCGATCCCGCAGATACCAGAACTGTTCTCGGCCTGGCCCTTTCGGTGTGCGCGAACGCGCCGATCGAGCCGGTCTCCTACGGCGTCTTCCGGATGTGAGCGAAATGACTGAGTTGCGCACTATCGATACTGTTCTCGTGGCCAACCGCGGTGAGATCGCGGTTCGCGTGATCCGCACGTTGCGTGAGTTGGGAATTCGCAGCGTCGCCGTCTACAGCGACGCCGACGCGAATGCTCGCCACGTCCGCGAGGCCGACACTGCCGTCAACATCGGACCGGCCGCGGCGCGTGAAAGCTACCTCGTCATCGACAAGGTCATCGACGCTGCCAAGTCCACCGGTGCTCAGGGTATTCACCCCGGTTACGGCTTCCTGTCGGAGAACTCGGCGTTCTCGGCTGCCTGTGCGGCTGCCGGAATCGCCTTCCTCGGCCCCTCCGAGCACGCCATCGAGGTGATGGGTGACAAGATCACCGCGAAGAACGCCGTTGCCGCGTTCGACGTACCGGTGGTCCCGGGTATCGCTCGCCCCAATCTGACCGACGAAGAACTGATCGCAGCGGCCGAGGACATCGGCTACCCGGTGTTGGTCAAGCCTTCGGCCGGCGGAGGCGGCAAGGGAATGCGTCTGGTCGAGGATCCGGCCAATCTGGCCGAGGCTCTTCGCAGTGCCCGCCGTGAGGCCGCGTCGTCGTTCGGCGACGACACCCTGTTCCTCGAGCGATTCGTCCTGCGGCCCCGGCACATCGAGGTCCAGGTTCTCGCCGACCAGCACGGCAACGTCGTTCACCTCGGTGAGCGCGAATGCAGCCTGCAGCGGCGTCATCAGAAGGTCATCGAAGAGGCTCCCTCGCCGCTGCTCGATCAGGTGACCCGTGACCGGATCGGCGCGGCAGCGTGCAACACCGCTCGAAGCGTCGATTACACCGGCGCCGGCACCGTGGAGTTCATCGTCTCCGCCGACAAGCCGGACGAGTTCTTCTTCATGGAGATGAACACCCGCCTCCAGGTCGAGCATCCCGTCACCGAAATGGTGACCGGACTGGATCTGGTCGAATGGCAGGTCCGTGTGGCAGCAGGGGAGAAGTTGGCCTTCTCCCAGAGTGACATCACGCTGACCGGGCACGCCATCGAAGCTCGTGTGTACGCGGAGGATCCGGGCCGTGGATTCCTGCCGACCGGCGGCAGCGTCGTCGATCTGGTCGAGCCGTCAGGTTCCGGCGTGCGCGTCGATTCCGGACTGCTCGCGGGCACCGTCGTCGGCAGTGACTACGACCCGATGCTCAGCAAGGTCATCGCCCACGCTCCCGACCGCGCGGGCGCACTGCGCAAGCTCGATCGCGCACTCGGTGACACCGCAGTGCTCGGAGTCGTGACCAACATCGAATTCGCACGGTTCCTCCTCGCTGATCCGGATGTGATCGCGGGCAACCTCGACACCGGTCTGCTCGATCGTCGCGTCGAAGACTTTGTCGCAGCCGACGCCTCCGACGAGGTGCTCATTGCTGCCGCGGCGTATCGCTGGCTCTCGCGGTGGACAACTTCGGAATCCGTTGATCCCTGGGACGTCCCGAGTGGGTGGCGCGTCGGAACTCCCGCTCCGACCAGCATCAGGCTCTCCGCCGGCACCCGAACGGCGCACGTTGCGATCGTCGGCGTTCCCGCGGATGCAAAGGTCGAGGTCGAAGGTTCACAGCCTCGCGCATTCAGCGCGACCCTGACGGGATCCGAACTGGCGGTGGTGATCGACGGACGTCGACGCACGTTTGTCGTCGCCCAGACCGATGGCGGTCTGTGGCTGGCAGGCGGCGGAACCTGGCACGTGCGCGAGGTAGCCGAAGTCAGCGTTCGCGGTGAGGACAAGCATGCCGGTGACGCCGAAATCGCCAGCCCCATGCCCGGTGCCGTCATCGCAGTCAACGTCGAGAACGGCGCGGCAGTGAGCGCGGGACAACCACTCGTCGTGGTCGAGGCCATGAAGATGGAGCACTCCTTGACGTCCCCGATCGACGGGATCGTGGAAGTGCTTGTCCGTCAGGGCGATCAGGTGATGGTGGATCAGGTTCTGGCCCGCGTGGTACCTGTCGCGGACGAAGAGACTGCAGAAGTAAAGACCGAGAACACGACGCAGAAGGAAGACGCCTGATGTCCGATTACCTTGCCACCGGAGCGCTTCCGGACGAATACCAGCAGCTCGCCAAGACGGTTGCGGATTTCGCGAAGACCGTAGTGGCACCGGTTGCTGCCGAGCACGACGCCAACCACACCTTCCCGTACGAGGTAGTGGCCGGGATGGCCGACATGGGACTGTTCGGCCTGCCGTTTCCCGAGGAGTACGGCGGAATGGGCGGCGACTACTTCGCACTCTGCCTGGCGCTCGAAGAGCTGGGCAAGGTCGACCAGAGCGTCGCGATCACTCTCGAAGCTGGTGTGTCCCTTGGTGCCATGCCGATCTACCGTTTCGGTAACGAGGCACAGAAGCAGGAGTGGCTTCCGCAGCTCACCAGCGGCAAGTCGTTGGCTGCCTTCGGCCTGACCGAACCCGGTGCGGGTAGCGACGCCGGCGGCACCAAGACCACCGCGAAGTTCGACAGCGGTGAGTGGATCATCAACGGCAACAAGCAGTTCATCACCAACTCGGGCACCGACATCACCAAGCTCGTGACGGTCACCGCGGTCACGGGTGTCAAGGACGGCGGCAAGAAGGAGATCTCGACGATCCTCGTGCCGACCACGACGCCCGGCTTCACGGCCGAACCGGCGTACAACAAAGTCGGTTGGAACGCATCCGACACCCATCCGCTCACGTTCGCCGATGTTCGTGTCCCCGAAGAGAATCTGCTCGGTGAGCGCGGCCGCGGCTACGCGAACTTCCTGCGCATCCTCGACGAAGGCCGCATCGCCATCTCCGCGTTGAGCGTCGGTGCCGCCCAGGGCTGCGTCGACGAGTCGATCAAGTACGCCAAGGAGCGCGAGGCGTTCGGTCGCCCCATCGGACACAACCAGGCCATCGCGTTCAAGATCGCGCGTATGGAGGCTCGTGCCCACGTCGCACGTACCGCGTACTACGACGCGGCCGCACTCATGTTGTCGGGCAAGCCGTTCAAGAAGCAGGCGTCCATCGCCAAGCTGATTTCCTCCGAAGCTGCCATGGACAACGCCCGTGACGCCACGCAGATCCACGGCGGATACGGCTTCATGAACGAGTACGCCGTCGCGCGCCACTACCGTGACAGCAAGATCCTCGAAATCGGTGAGGGAACGACCGAGGTGCAGTTGATGCTCATCGCTCGTGAGGCAGGGCTGTGACGAACCCCAAGAAGATCACTCAGCGCGGGCTCTGGTTCGAGGAGTTCGAGGTCGGCGCGATCTACGAGCATCGCCCAGGCCGGACGGTGACCGAGGCTGACAACGTCCTGTTCACGACTTTGACCATGAACACGCAGGCGTTGCATCTCGATGCCGCGTACAGCGAGGACACTCAATTCGGTGTGCGGCTTGTCAATTCGATGTTTACCCTGTCGACCATCGTCGGCCTGTCCGTCGCGCAGTTGACGCAGGGCACCATCGTGGCGAACCTCGGTTTCTCCGAGATCAGCTTCCCGAAGCCGCTCTTTCACGGCGACACCTTGTATGCCGAGACGCTCATCGCGGACAAGCGCGAGTCGAAGAGCCGTCCAGGTGAAGGCATCGTGACCCTCGTGCACACCGGGCGTAACCAGCACGGTGACGTCGTCGCACTGGCCACGCGCAAGACACTGGTGCAACTGCGTCCGGCAGAGGTGTCCTCATGACGTGGACACCGCCGGGGCCGGCGTGGTTGTTCTGCCCGGCGGATCGTCCCGAGCGCTATGCGAAGGCCGCGGCTGTTGCCGACGTCGTGATCCTCGATCTCGAAGACGGTGTGGCTCCGGCCGACAAGGAAGCCGCACGTGCAGCCCTGATCGACACGCCTCTCGATCCGGAGCGGACGGTCGTGCGCGTCAATCCGGTCGGTACACCTGATCACGAACTCGATCTGATCGCGCTGGACGGCACACACTATTCGCGTCTCATGCTGTCCAAGTGCGAATCGGCCGAGGACGTCCTCTCGCTCGCACCGGCGGACGTGGTTGCACTCGTCGAGTCCCCGCGAGGAGCCCTCGCCGTGGCCGACATCGCGCTTGCTGCGAACGCCATCGGTGTCATGTGGGGAGCCGAGGATCTTGTGGCCGGTCTCGGCGGTAATTCGAGCAGGCACCCGAACGGCTCGTACCGCGACGTTGCCAAGCACGTCCGATCGACGTCTCTCCTGGCTGCGAAGAGCTACGGCCGGTTGGCTGTCGATTCCGTGTACCTCGACATCAAGGACCTCGTCGGCCTGGGTGTCGAGTCCGCTGATGCCGTCGCAGTCGGCTTCGACGTGAAGGTTGCGATCCATCCGAGTCAGGTCGAGGTCATCCGCGGGGCCTTCGCACCTTCGGAAAAAGAGATCGACTGGGCCACACGAGTGCTTGCCGCGGTGTCTACTGAACGTGGTGTGTTCGCGTTCGAGGGCAAGATGGTCGACGCTCCCGTTCTCCGTCACGCCGAGAAGCTTCTTCACCGAGCCGGAATCTTTCAGCAGAAGGAGAACTAACGGATGAGCAAAGTCGTGAATACGGCAGCTGAGGCAGTTGCCGACATCGCGAGCGGATCCAGGCTCGCAGTGGGCGGCTTCGGGCTGTGCGGTATTCCCGACGCACTGATCGCGGCGATCGCCGACGGCGACGCCACCGATCTCGAGGTGTTCTCCAACAACTGCGGTGTCGACGACTACGGTCTCGGCATTCTGCTCGGCGCGCACCGGATCGCCAGGGTGACGGCGTCGTACGTGGGGGAGAACAAGGAGTTCGCGCGCCAGTATCTCGCCGGTGAGCTCGAAGTGGAGTTGACGCCGCAGGGGACGCTGGCCGAGCGGCTGCGAGCTGGCGGTACCGGCATCCCGGCGTTCTACACTCCGGCCGGCGTCGGCACCCCGATCGCCGAGGGCGGCTTGCCGTGGCGATACAACCCGGACGGTTCGATCGCCGTGGCGTCGCCACCGAAGGCGACGGCAGTGTTCGGTGGCCGCACGTATGTATTGGAAGAGGCGATCACCGCTGACTTCGCGCTCGTGCACGCGGACTACGGCGACACCGAAGGAAATCTCGTCTTCAACAAGACGGCGATGAACTTCAACCCGCTTGCTGCCATGGCCGGCCGGATCACCATCGCGCAGGTGGAGAACCTCGTCGAGCCGGGCGACATCGACCCCGCACACGTGCACCTACCTGGTGTGTTCGTCGCGCGGGTCGTGCACACAGGCCCACAGGAGAAGCGGATCGAGAAGCGGACCGTCTCAGGAGGTACCAAGTGAGCAGCGCAGAGGAAACTCGTATCGGTTGGACCCGCCACGAGATGGCCGCTCGCGCTGCTGCCGAGATGCGGCCGGGTGAGTACGTCAACCTCGGCATCGGCCTGCCGACGCTGATCCCCAGTTACCTGCCCGAGGGTGTCAAAGTGGTCCTGCACAGCGAGAACGGCATCCTCGGTACCGGACCGTATCCGACCGATGATCAGGTCGATGCCGACCTCATCAATGCCGGTAAAGAAACCGTCACCGTCAATCCTGGTGCCGCGTTCTTCGACTCGGCCCTCTCGTTCGGGATGATCCGCGGTGGTCACATCGACACCGCGGTGCTCGGCGGGATGCAGGTATCGAAGACCGGTGACCTTGCCAACTGGATGGTGCCGGGCAAGATGGTCAAGGGCATGGGTGGGGCGATGGACCTGGTCCATGGAGCCCGCCGCGTCATCGTCGTGATGGAGCACACCGACCGCGACGGCAATCCCAAGATCGTCGAGGCCTGCACGCTGCCGCTTACCGGTCAGAGCGTCGTCAACCGGATCATCACCGACCTGGCAGTGCTGGACGTCACCGCGGACGGGCTGCAGCTTGTGGAGCTGGCTCCAGGGGTCAGCAGCGAGCACCTGAAGAGTGTGACTGGTGTGGGCTTTTCCTGAAGCTTCGTACCGTAAATCGAAGAACGCGCCGACCGCTGGTCGGCGCGTTCTTTCGTCGGTCTGTCGGCGAGTACCGATAGTCTCGATCAGCGACTGTCGAATCTTGTTCGAGCTCAGACACCCAGTACCTGGCGGCCCTGTAAATTGTCCGAGGTGACTGATGTGGGTTGGGGTGTAGATCGTCGGTTGCAATTGATTGTCCCAGGGGGAGAGGTGTCGCGCGCCGCGTCTGAACGGTGCGTTTCGGCAATGCGATCGGGGGGTAGATGAGCTGGGCGATTTGTAACGAATTGCAACAAAACCATCGATACACCGGGGTATGGATTTCTCTTGTCACCTATGTATCGGAGACAATGGGTGGTTCTGGCTCGTCGAGGTTGGATGAGGTCGGTAGCTGCTGCGAATCGGACGTTCGGCTCGCACGGGTGCGCAATGGTGTGGAAGAGAGGCTGTGGGCGTGAATTCGCTGGGTAACGGAGAACTGGGGAGCGGCAAGCCGGAGGTCGGCAGCTCGCCGGAAGACGTTCAGCGATCCGACGCATTCCCGCTTTCCGCGGCCCAGCTCGGTATGTGGTTCGCGCAACACCTCGATCCCGCCGTTCCGGTCAACATCGCTCAGTACGTCGAACTCCGTGGTGCTCTGGAACTTGACGCCCTTCGGCAGGCCTGCGCAGACGCCGGTCGCGAAATCGGGTCGGCCTTCGTCCGGATCTTCGAGATCGACGCCCAGCCTTACCAGATCATCGACCCCACACTCGATGATTCGGTCGGTTACGTCGACCTTCGTAGTGAAGACGACTCGCACGACGCTGCCATGCGGTGGATGCGAGCAGATCGCAGCCGGCCGATCGACATGCTCACGGACCGCTTGATCTCTGCCACGATCCTGCGGCTCGGCGAGAATCGCTACTACTGGTACACACGGGTCCACCACACAATTCTCGACGGTTTCGGTGCGTCGACGTTCGTCACTCGTGTGGCGGAGCTGTACTCGGCGCGCGTGGAGGGCCGGGATCCGGAGCCGAGTGAGGCCTCCGATCTCCGGAACGTCTACGAGGTGGACAACAAGTACCGCCAGTCGAGTCGTTTCGAAACCGATCGCAAGTACTGGGCAGACAAGATCGAGAATCTCGACGAGATCTCGAGCCTCGCGGGTCGAAGTGCCGCGCCGGCTCCAGTCAGTCGGATCGACAGTGCAGCGCTGTCCAACCACGTCGAGGCTCTGCTCGGGCGGTTCCTCGAGCGCATCGAGAAGACCACTGTTGCCGGCACTGTCGTCGCGGCGTTTGCGGCGTACCTCGCTCAGATGACCGGACGAGAGGACGTGTCGCTGAGTCTGCCCGTTTCCGGTCGAACAACGGCCGTGCTGCGTCGATCCGGAGGCATGGTCTCCAACGTCGTGCCGCTGCGCCTGACCGTCACCGCGGACACCACCGTCCAGGAGCTTCTGGACGATGTCAGGAACGAAATGTCCGGCGCACTGCGCCACCAGCGATACCGACACGAGGACATGGTTCGCGGCGGGGACGGGCCGGGCCGGGGCGGATTCTTCGGCCCCTGGATCAACATCATGATGTTTTCCACCGAGTTGGCGTTCGGGCCCCTCGTCGGCGAACTTCACATCTTGTCCACGGGTTTGATCGAAGACCTCGGTGTCAACCTGTATCAGAGCGTCGGCGATACCCGCACACACATCGACTTCGAGTCGAATCCCAATCTGTATGCGCCCGCGGACGCCCAGCGAAATCACTCGCGGTTCGTGGAGTTTCTCGAGAAGTTCGTCTCGGCCGAAACGAGCCGCAAGGTCTGGGATCTTCCTGTCGCAACCGACGAGGAGCGAAACAAGGTTGCCTTGTGGAACCGCACCGGCTTCCACGTTGCCTCGCAGACCATCACCGAAGCATTCGAGCGTCAGGTCGAGAGAACTCCCGATGCCACCGCTGTCGTTTTCGAAGGCGCCAGCCTCACGTACGCCGAATTCGACTCTCGCGCGAATGGTTTGGCTCGTCAACTCATCGCCATGGGTGTTGGGCCCGAATCGCTTGTAGGACTGTCGATCCGCAGGTCTTTGGACTTGATGGTCGGTCTGTACGCGATTGCCAAGGCCGGCGGAGCCTGGGTGCCGGTGGATCCCGACCACCCAGCCGACCGCACCGCCTACATTCTCGAGTCGGCGCAGCCCACGTGTGTTGTGACCACTGCGCGGGACGACGTGGATCTGCCCTCGGGCACACGGGTCATCGAGATCGACACACTGGACTATGGGCAGCTCGACAGCAGACCGATCGTCAACGCGGATCGCCTGTCTCCCTTGCATTTCTCGAACACTGCGTACGTGATCTACACCTCGGGTTCGACCGGTCGACCCAAGGGTGTCGCGGTCACTCACGCGGCGATCAACAATCAGCTTCAGTGGATGAACGCCGAGTACGGGCTTTCGGCGTCGGACATTTACCTGCAGAAGACCGCTACGACATTCGACGTGTCGCTGTGGGGATTTTTCATGCCGTTGCAGGTCGGCGCCACGCTCGTCGTCGCGACTCCGGACGGTCATCGAGACCCGATCTACGTGGCGAACAAGATCGCGGAGCTCGGCGTCACGATCACCGACTTCGTGCCATCCATGCTCACGCTGTTCACTGCGAATGCACCTGCCGGATCTTGTGATTCGTTGCGCCACGTGTTTGTCATCGGCGAGGCGCTCCCGCCCGAGACGTCTTCCGCCTTCCGCGAACTCTGTGGAGCCGGACTGCACAACCTGTACGGTCCGACCGAAGCCGCGGTATCGGTCACGTACTACGAGGCCGTGGCCACGGATACTACTTCCGTGCCGATCGGTATGCCGCAGTGGAACACTCAGGCGCACGTACTGGACGGACAACTTCGCCCGACCCCCATCGGGCAGCCGGGTGAGCTCTATCTCGCCGGCGTTCAACTCGCGCGCGGATACGTTGGTCGACCGGACCTGAGCTCGGATCGGTTCGTAGCCAATCCGTACGGCACGGCCGGTGAGCGTATGTACCGGACCGGCGACCTCGTTCGTCGCCGTGAGGACGGAAATCTCGACTACATCGGGCGTACAGACTTCCAGGTGAAGTTCCGCGGGCAGCGCATCGAACTCGGCGAGATCGAGACCGTCCTTCTGGCGCACCCCGACGTTTCGCAGGCTGTCGTTTTGGTGACCGTCACCCCGACCGGTGATCAATTGGTCGGCTACGTCGTGCCGGGTCCAGGCCGAAACATCGATGCTGCGGTGCTCAGTGAGTTCGCCGGCCGAAGCCTCCCGTCGTACATGGTTCCGGCCGCGTTGATGGTGCTCGATGCGTTGCCGCTCAACACGAGTGGCAAATTGGATCGTGCCGGGTTGCCCGAGCCGGTGTTCGCGAGTGCGAAGCAGTACCGCGAGCCCCGCACCGAAATCGAACGCATCGTGGCGGACGTGTTTGCCGACGTTCTCGGTGTCGAGCGCGTCGGTATCGATGACGACTTCTTCGAGCTCGGTGGAAACTCTCTGGTTGCAACACAATTAGTGACGCGAGTGGGTTCGGCATTGGGAGTGCAACTCGGCGTTCGAGAGCTCTTCGAATCCACCACGGTCGCCACCCTGGCGGCCCGCGCCGAGTCGGTGGCGGGCAACGCCAGGCAGCTGACCCCGCTGATCGCCAAGCCTCGTCCCGAGGTCGTCCCGCTCTCGCTTGCGCAGCAGCGCATGTGGTTCATCAACCGTCTCGATCCGTCGACGCCCGCCTACAATCTTCCGTTCACAGTCCGGCTCACCGGTTCGGTGGACCCGTCCGCCCTGCATGCCGCGGTGATGGATCTTCTCGAGCGACACGAGTCCTTGCGGACGATCTACCCTGATGTCGACGGAACCGCGCAACAGCTGGTTCTGCCGGTCGACCGGGCCGCGGTGGAGTTGAATCCGGTCAAGATTCGGAATTCGCATCTCGACGCGGCGCTGTTCGACGTGGCGTCTCGCGGCTTCGACGTGACGCTCGAAATCCCGGTACGGGTTGCCCTCTTCGAGGTGTCTCCGACGGACTACGTCCTGGTGATGGTTCTCCATCACATCGCTGCAGACGGACTGTCGTTCCGTCCGCTCGCACGTGACCTTCTCGTCGCCTACTCGGCGCGAAGTGAGAAGTCTGCGCCGGCGTGGACGCCGCTGCCAATTCAGTACGCCGACTACGCCGTGTGGCAGCGCGAAGCACTGGGATCCGACGAAGACCCGCGCTCGGAGTCGTCTCGCCAGATAAACTTCTGGCGCCGGGCACTTGCCGATCTGCCGGATCAGTTGGATCTGCCGACCGACCGACCTCGTCCTGCCATCGCGTCCAATCACGGCGCCAAGCACCATTTTCAGATCAGCGAACGCACGACGCGCAAGTTGAACGAGTTGGCGCGCTCGAGGAGCGTCTCGCTGTTCATGGTGTTGCAGGCGGCATATGCAACGCTGTTGAGCCGGCTCAGTGGTACCTCCGACATCGCGATCGGTGCCCCGATCGGCGGGCGAGGCGATCAAGCGCTCAACGACGTGATCGGCATGTTCGTGAACACCCTGGTGCTTCGCACCGAGGTCGATCCGAACGAACGATTCGAAGAGTTGCTCGCTCGGGTAAGGGAATCGGGCTTGTCTGCCTACGGGCATGCCGATGTGCCGTTCGAGCGGTTGGTCGAAGTCCTGAGTCCGGCGCGTTCGCAGGCTCGTCACCCGCTGTTCCAGGTTGCGCTCACTGCGGAGATCAGTGGACGACGCGAACTGGAATTCTCAGGTGTCAAAGCAGTTGCAGCTGAATTGGAAGTACCGGTCGCCAAATTCGATCTCGAGCTCATGGTGTCCGAGAATCCTGAAGGCAGCGAAGACTCGGACGTCTTGAGCGCCACCTTCACCTATGCCACGGACCTGTTCGATCCGGCCACGGTGAACACTTTCGCTACTCGGTTCGTGCGCATCCTCGATGCCGTGGCTACCCGACCTGAAACGATCGTCGGCGATATCGACCTGCTCTCACGCTCCGAGCGCACCGATCTGACGGTCGTAGCCGCGGATGACACGATGCCCCGGCAGAGTCTCGTCGACATCTTCCTGTCCGGCACGGCTGAGGCGGATTCGGTTGCTGTGCGCTTCGAGGGTCGATCGATCACCTATCGAGAGCTCGATGAGCAGTCGTCGAAGCTCGCACGGGTTCTGATCGGACGTGGCGCCGGCCCCGAGACCATTGTTGCTCTCGCCTTTCCTCGCTCGTACGAGATGGTCTGTGCAGTATGGGCGGTGGCGAAGTCAGGGGCGGCATACGTCCCAGTCGACCCGAGTTATCCGGAAGATCGTGTCCGGCACATGCTGGCCGATTCTTCGGCCGCGATCGGACTCACGTCGGGACAGTTCGTAGATCAGCTTCCTGCGGTCACAGAATGGTTGGTCCTTGACGGCCAGGCGCTGAACGGAGAACTGTCGGCGCAATCTTCAGCGCCGGTCACGGACGAGGACCGAATCGCTCCGATTCACAGTTCTCACGTTGCATATGTCATTTACACATCCGGTTCCACGGGAAAACCGAAGGGTGTCAGCGTCACTCACGGTGGACTCCGTGGCGTCAGAGACGCAGCACAGCGTCGCTACGGGGTAGAACAGTCCTCGCGCTTCCTCCATATCTGTTCACCGAGCTTCGACCCGTCGGTACTCGAATGGATGGTCGCCTTCTCCGCGGGTGCAACTTTGGTGATCGTTCCGTCGACAATTATCGGTGGACACGAGTTGTCGGATCTTCTTCATTCCGAGAAGGTCACACACGCGATCATCACTCCCGCAGTACTCGGGACCATGGAGCCGGCAGAGCTGCCTGAATTGCGAGTCGTCTCCGTCGGCGGTGACGTGACCACTCCCGAGTTGCTGGCGAAATGGGCCCCAGGGCGCGCCTACTTCAATGGGTATGGTCCGACCGAGACCACTATCATCTCGTCGTTCGGCGATCTCGCGATCGGCCGATCGATCGACATCGGGCGTCCCGTCGAGGGCATGTCGGCACTGGTACTCGACGAGCGTCTGCATCCTGTTCCAGTCGGTACCAGGGGAGAGCTCTACTTTGCGGGCGCTGCATTGGCTCGCGGCTACCATGAGCGGCGAGGCCTTTCTGCGGAACGGTTTGTCGCCAACCCGTATTCGCCGGATGGCGAGCGAATGTACCGGACCGGCGATGTCGTGCGCTGGACCGGCGGAGACGCGCGCGGTGACGCGGGGGTTCTCGAATACGTCGGCCGCAGTGACTTCCAGGTCAAGGTTCGCGGATTCCGTATCGAACTCGGTGAGATCGACGCAGTTCTGTCCTCGCACGAGTCTGTGCGCTTCGCGGTGACGGTCGGAAGCGAAGGCGCGGCGGGTGTCACAACCCTCGTTTCCTACGTCGAACTGGCTGACGGGTCGAGTTTCGATCGGGACGTGCTCGCCTCGTTCGTGGCGGAGGCTCTGCCGAGCTACATGGCTCCGTCCGTCATCATGGAACTCGCTGAGGTTCCGTTGACCCCGGTGGGCAAATTGGATCGCCGGGCTTTGCCGGAGCCTGTTTTCGAGGTCCGCGAGTTTCGTGCACCCACCACGCCGGTGGAAGAGATTGTCGCGCAGGTGATTGCGGATGTTCTCGGAGTGGAACGAGTCGGCCTCGACGACGACTTCTTTGAACTCGGTGGCAACTCCCTGGTGGCCACTCAGGTCACCTCCCGATTGGGGCGGGCGCTCGACACTACGGTGCCGGTGCGAACGCTATTCGACGTTTCCACCGTCGAGGCGCTCGCCGCACACATCGAGTCGCACGTAGGTAGCGGCGGGCAGAAGGCGCTCGTCGCACAGGTGCGTCCCGCGGAAATTCCGTTGTCGCTGGCGCAGCAGCGCATGTGGTTCCTGAACCGCTTCGACACCGACTCAGCTGCTTACAACATCACTTTTGCTCTGCACCTGACTGGTCATCTCGATACTGCCGCGATGGAAATGGCGCTGGAGGACGTACTGGCCCGGCATGAGGTGCTCCGAACGGTATATCCGGACGGGGCTTCCGGACCGAAGCAGTCGATTCTGTCGCTCTCGGAGGCGTTCGGCGGGCTGACCGTGGAGTCGGTTTCGGATCAGGACGAGCTCGAAAGTCGAGTCGCTGCAATCGGATCCTCAGCGATCGACGTCACCGTCGACGTGCCGATCCGTGTCCGCCTGTTGACGGTCAGCGACACCGAGCACACCCTTGCGATCGTGGTTCATCACATCGCCGCTGACGGTTGGTCGATGGCGCCCCTGGCTCGCGATGTCATGATTGCCTACTCGGCACGCAAGGACGGGATCGCGCCGGCGTGGCAGCCGTTGACTGTGCAGTACGCCGACTATTCGTTGTGGCAGCGTGAGGTTCTGGGGTCGGAAGACGACTCGGAATCACTGATCTCGCAGCAGATCTCGTACTGGACCGAGACTCTGGCAGACCTACCGGATGTGATCGAGCTTCCGTCGGACCGGTCTCGGCCTGATGTGGCGTCGATGCGCGGCGAGCGATTCGCGTTCGAGATCTCCGGGGATGTGCACCGTCGATTGGACGCGCTGGCACGGGAGAACAACGCGACGCTCTTCATGGCGTTGCACTCGGCGCTTGCCGTTCTGATGGCCCGACTGAGCGGAGCCTCGGACATCGCCGTGGGCACTCCCGTTGCCGGTCGTGGCGACGAGGCGCTCGACGATCTCGTCGGCATGTTCGTCAACACGCTTGTTCTGCGGACCGAGGTCGACCCGGCCCAGGCATTCACGGATCTGCTGGCTGCGGCGAGTGATTCTGCGCTCGGAGCGTTCGCTCACTCGGACGTGCCCTTCGAGCGGTTGGTGGACGTCTTGGCTCCCGCCCGGTCGCAGGCCAGACATCCGCTGTTCCAGGTCGTGCTGTCCTTGCAGAATCTCGCGCAAACGGCATTGGAACTGCCGGGACTGGCGATCAAGGCCGCCGAAATCGACACGACCACTGCCAAGTTCGACCTCGAACTCGCAGTGACAGAGTCGATCGGCGAAGACGGGATCCAGCAAGGGCTCTCGGCCGAATTCACGTTTGCTGCAGATCTGTTCGACGTTTCGACGGTCGAGGGGTTTGCTCGGCGTCTGGTTCGTATCCTCGAGACTGTCGTGTCGGTTCCTTCGATTGTCGTCGGTGACATCGATATTCTCGATGCGGCCGAGCGGGGTGTGCTGGCCGATGTTCATGGAGGTCAGTCGGTCTCGGGAACCCTGGTCGAGATCCTCACAGCGGCGGCCGCTTTGGATCCGTCGGCGGATGCGATTCGCTTCGACGGTCAGTCAATCAGCTACCGCGAACTCGACGAGCGGTCGTCGCGACTCGCTCGTGTTCTGATTGAGAAGGGCGTCGGGCCGGAGGATCGGGTCGCGATCGCGATTCCGCGTTCGGCCGATTCAGTTCTCGCTCTGTGGGCAGTGGTGAAAACGGGTGCTGCATTCGTGCCCGTCGACCCGACGTATCCGGTTGACCGTATCGCCCACATGATCTCCGATTCCGGTGCGGTGCTGGGTCTTGCGCTCAGTGACGTCGAGGCAGGATTGCCGTCGGCGTTGACGTGGGTTGTTCTCGACGACGAGAAGACAGTGGCGGCGTGCGCGGCAGAATCTTGCGCGCCGGTGAGTGATTCGGATCGACGCAGTGCGATCGACGAGCGGCAGCCTGCTTACGTCATCTACACCTCTGGCACCACGGGTCTGCCCAAGGGCGTTGTGGTCACCAATGCGGGTGTGGCGAACTTCTGCGCCGAGCAGGTCGAGCGCTATGCGCTGACCGCGGATGCTCGAACGCTGCATTTCGCCTCGCCGAGTTTCGATGCTTCTGTTCTCGAGTTGCTGATGGCATTCGGCGCAGCATCGACGATGGTGATTGCGCCGACGACGGTGTACGGCGGCGCGGAATTGGCCGAGATCTTGCGCTCGGAGGGCGTGACGCATGCGTTCGTGACGCCCGCTGCGCTGGCATCAGTGGATCCGAGCGGGCTCGACGCGTTGCGGGTGGTTGTCGTCGGTGGCGAAGCCAGTTCGCGGTCTCTCGTTGCCAAGTGGGCGGTGCCGCTTCCGGATGGCGGTGTGCGTGGATTCTTCAATGCGTACGGTCCGACGGAGTCGACAGTCGCCTCGAACATCAGCGATACGCTGACCGCGTTTGATCGTATGAACATCGGCGGCCCGATTCGGGGAATGGCCGCGCGGATCTTGGACGGCCGCTTGCAGCCCGTTCCGGTTGGTGTCGCAGGTGAGTTGTACGTGTCGGGTGTTCAGGTCGCTCGTGGATACCTGGGACAGCCGGCATTGACAGCGGGTCGTTTTGTCGCAGACCCGTTCGGGGCGCCGGGAGAGCGGCTGTACCGCACGGGTGACGTGGTCCGGTGGATCGACGGTGGCGCAGTGGAGTACGTGGGCCGCAGTGACTTCCAGGTCAAGATCCGTGGGTTCCGTATCGAACTCGGCGAGATCGAGGCCGCGCTGACCCGTTGCGCGGGCGTTGCGCAAGCTGTTGCTCTCGTTCGTTCCGACGATCACTTCGGAGATCGTCTCGTTGCATACGTCGTGCCGCAGGCCGGCGCCGAGGTGGATCCCGCACAGGTCATCGAGTCGGTGTCGACGTTCCTGACCGGCTACATGGTCCCCGACTCGGTACTGGTACTCGATTCGATTCCGTTGACCACCGCGGGCAAGACGGACATCAAGGCTCTGCCCTCGCCCGTGTTCGAGTCCAAGGTGTACCAGGCGCCGATCACGACCGTCGAAGAGACTGTCGCGCAGGTGTTCTCCGAAGTTCTTGGAGTCGCACAGGTTGGCCGCGACGACGATTTCTTCGAACTCGGCGGCAACTCGTTGATCGCGACCCGTGTCGCCGCTCGGCTGGGAGAGGCGCTCGACACAAGCGTTCCGGTTCGTGCGCTCTTCGAAGCGTCGACCGTGCAGTCACTCGCCGTCCGGCTCGAGCTGCACGCCGGTTCGGGCGCCACCGCCCCACTGGTGCAGCAGCCCCGGCCAGCTCGGATCCCACTTTCGTTGGCGCAGCAGCGCATGTGGTTCCTGAACAGGTTCGAACCCGCGTCGGCAGTGAACAACGTCCCGGCGGCGATCAGGATTTCGGGCGCCCTCGATGTGGCAGCTCTTGACGCCGCCGTGATCGATGTCGTGGGCCGACACGAATCACTGCGAACTGTGTATCCAGACGTCGACGGCGTCGGCTATCAGGACGTCCTCGACGTCCAAGACGTTGTCGTCGATCTCAGCCCCGTGTCGATCACGGAAGATCGCCTGGCTGCGGGCGTCGCCGAGCTGGCGACAGTCGGCTTCGACGTGACGTCCGAAGTCCCGTTGCGCGCCAAGCTCTTCAAAGTCGGCGACAGCGAATACGTCCTGGTGTTCGTCGTGCATCACATCTCGACCGACGGTTTCTCGATGGGTCCGTTGACCCGTGACGTGATGGTTGCCTACGAAGCGCGTACACGAGCGTCGGTGCCGGCTTGGACGCCGTTGCCGGTGCAGTACGCCGATTACTCGTTGTGGCAGCGTGAGGTTCTCGGGTCCGAGGACGATCCGCGGTCCGTGATCGCGAAGCAGATTGCGTTCTGGTCGGATGCGTTGGCTGATCTTCCGGAGCAGTTGGATCTGCCTGCCGATCGTCCGCGTCCCGAGGTCGCTTCAGGGCGTGGAGCCGAGGTCGAGTTCGATATCGACGCCACCCTGCACGAAGCTGTCAATTCGATTGCGCACAGCAGTAACTCGACACCGTTCATGGTTGTTCACGCAGCGCTCGCCGTCGTACTTTCTCGTTTGTCCGCAACGACCGACATCGCGATCGGTACACCGATCGCGGGTCGCGGTGAGGCGCAGCTCGACGATCTGATCGGTATGTTCGTCAACACTTTGGTGTTGCGCACCGAGGTTGATCCGTCGATGTCGTTTGCCGAGTTGTTGGCGTCGGCGCGTGAGGTGGATTTGCAGGCGTTCGCGCATGCGGATGTTCCGTTCGAGCGTGTAGTGGAGGTTCTCGATCCGGTTCGTTCGCAGGCTCGTCATCCGTTGTTCCAGGTGGCGTTGACGTTCCAGAACCACGAACAGACAACGCTCGAACTGGGCGACCTCGAAGTGTCGATCGAAAGTGCCGATCTTGCGTTGGCGAAATTTGACCTCCAGTTGACCCTGACCGAACGAACCGACGAGGCCGGCGCACCCGCCGGAATGTCCGCCTCTTTGACGTATGCGACGGATCTGTTCGACGAGTCGACCGTTGTGGAATTCGGTGATCGGCTGGTAAGGACCTTCCGTGCGGTGACTGCTGATCCCACCGTAGCGGTGGGTGACGTTGACATCTTGGTCGATGGAGAACGAAACCTGCTGTCCCGCTTCAGTGCTGGCCAGATCGATCATGGTGTGGATTCGACGTTGTCGGCGTGGTTCGATGATGCTGCTGCGCGGTTTGGT